>JAZGEY010000071.1:0-2340 GCA_036478985.1 Rhizobiaceae bacterium | reverse complement strand
TGCATCATGCAGGGCGTCTGTCATTCGCTCGTCACCATTCCTGAATTAAATTGGAAAGACGCACATGCGCTTACTGGTGGGTTGGTGGAGAGTTTGTTGAATTCAAAATAGCGATCAGGTGCGCCGTTCCCACAAAACCACCAACTATGCAATCGCCGCATAGCTGAGTTGCAAAAACTTATATTGAAATTATATCTTAAAGCCCTATATCAGGGTCAAGTTAAGCAGCCGGGTTATTTTCCTCCTCCCTATGACCTGCGCCCTTAGCTGTTCCCTTGAAGGGTAATGTTTAAGTACCTTTCAAACTTTTAAAGCCAGGCTTCTCCCAAGCCTGGCTTTTTTCTTGTTTGGGGGGTGGGGCAGGTATGTGATGTCCGCTGTGCGGACATTGCTGCCGTTCGTTGAGATGTCAAAAGGAGCACAAACGGCCTTTAGTGCGATTAAAGCTAAAGGCCTTAGCTGAAACTATCGTAGTACTGTTGAAACGCCTCAGTTAATTCCTTTTTTGCTACTTTTCCGCCAACAGAAATGACGCCGTCGACCCCTTTTTCTAGCTTAGAAGCTATCCACTTCCGGGCCTTGATACCAAACGGTTGGCCCAGTTTATCAGGTTGTTCATCAACGGCGATCTTTGCCAGCTCATCAGCTTCACTCGCCTCAAAGCCAATCTTATTCAATGCAGCCTTGAGACTATCAATATCGTTTTTCGTAACATTGACAGTAACAGTAGCGTCACTCCCTGAGTTAGCGATGTTAGTCATATCGCCATGTACGGTTTGATGAAATATTTGAGTCACTTTGCCTTGCTCCCTCTCAGATGTTCTTTCTTTAGTACCTACAAGTATCTCAGCTGATGCTGGTACTCTTTTTTCTAGCTCAAGTGTCAAATCAAGCAATTTGGCACGAACGGTGGATTGTATACTCAGTAGTGCTGTAACAGGAAAGGTAGCGGTTATGGATTGAACCACCATACGTTCATAAATCTTGCCTTGTAGGAGTAACACCATGTCCGATGTGTCGATGGTTAGCTTTCCAGATGAGGTGGCTCCATTGGCTATGTGGTCTATAGCAGACATTCCTTCACGAATTTTATGGACGACCCATTCTTCACTAGTATGTTCGAGAATTAAGGAGGTTGGTATTGGATGATTTGTGTATTGATACGCACTGTTGGCGAAGTTTCCGGTATACGTTAGATGTGCTAGACGGTAATCTGGCACCTCAATTTCTCTCGGATAACCTTTCATTTCATGCGCAACCCAATCCTCAAGCGGCTCGCTTCCTAATTTCGCCGCAAGGAATTTGAATTTCAGCAAGGCGGGGGCGATACCCTTTTCTTCATCGAGCAACGTTTCTTGGATTTGATGTAGCAAGGCCATGAGTTACTTCCCTTTTCCTGAATAATAAACATCACCGAGTTGCCCACAAGAGGATTCGACTGCTGACTATATTAGTCTCTAAGGGCTCAAAGCGGCCGTTCAGCCTTAGAAAAATATTTCATCATTCTAAAAATATGTTTTCCTCAGCCCCCCTCTAAAACCGCCAACTCCGCGCCTTCAACACCAGAAAATCCCTAAACGCTTTCAGCCTTGCGGAGTTACGCATTTCTTCGGGGTAGACGAAGTAGGTGTCTATGCTGGGGACTTCCGCGTTTTGCATGAGTTGCATCAGGCCTGTGTTGTCTTCGATTAGATAGTCGGGGAAGAGGGCGATGCCGGCACCTGCTTCAACGACGGAGCGCATGGCGATGAGGTTGTTCACCTGGAAGGTGGATTGGCGGGGGTCTTTGTCTTTGCGACCGACCTTCGCCAACCAATTCATTGCTGACAAATAAGGTGGTGCGTCTTTGCCGAACGTTATGATTGAGTGGTTGTCGAGATCTTCAATATCTTTGGGTTGGCCATTGCGATGGACGTATGAAGGGGAGGCATAGATGTGAAAATGGACGGTAAACAAGCGGCGCTGGATGAGGTCTGATTGTTGGGGTTGGCGCAGGCGAATGGCGCAATCGGCTTTGCGCATGGCGAGATCAACTTCTTCATTGGTGAGAAGCAATTCAAGCTGCACATCGGGAAACATCTCGATGAATTCGTGAATGCGTGAACTGAGCCAAGTGCTGCCAAGGCCGACCGTTGTGGTTACCACCAGCGGCCCTTTGGGGTGCTTGGTGGATTCTTTCAACTGTGCCTGCACAGCATCGAGTTTCAACAACACATCATGAGCCGTGAGGTAAAGCGTTTCGCCCTGTTCTGTCATGATCAGGCCGCGGGCATGGCGGTGGAAAAGCGGCACACCAAGATTTTGCTCAAGGTTGGAGATTTGGCGCGAAATGGCGGATTG
>JAZGEY010000070.1:0-34485 GCA_036478985.1 Rhizobiaceae bacterium | reverse complement strand
CTCGGCCTCAATAACCAATTGGCCAAGCCGCTCGGCCACAGGAATTACGATTTGCATATCGCTTGGTTTGCGTTTTTCAGCGGCCTCAACAAGTTCGTGATAGCTGTTAATCCGTGCCTTAGATTTCGCTTGGCGGGCCTTGGGTGATTTACCCATCCAATCCCGTTCACGGTCTAGCTGGCGCGTACGAGCATCGTCTTCGCGGCCTTCTTGAACCATGCGCTTTTTCTTTTTCTCTAGGTAGGCGGTATAGTTGCCCTCATAGGGAATGCCTTGACCACGGTCGAGTTCGAGAATCCAGCCAGTTACATTATCGAGGAAGTAACGGTCGTGGGTCACGATCATCACAGCGCCCTTAAAATCGCGCAGGTGTTTTTCGAGCCAAGAAACAGTTTCCGCATCCAAGTGGTTGGTCGGTTCGTCGAGCAACAAAAGATCAGGTTCGGAAAGCAACAAGCGACAAAGCGCAATACGGCGGGCTTCACCACCAGATAAGTTCGCAACTGAATCTTCGGGCGGCGGACAGCGCAATGCGTCCATCGCCATTTCAACCTTGGCATCCAAATCCCAAAGGCCCTCAGCATCAATCTGGTCTTGAAGTTTCGCGCCTTCGTCCGCAGTCTCGTCCGAATAGTTCATCATCAATTCGTTGTAGCGTTCAAGAATTGCGGTCTTCTCAGCTAGGCCAACCATGACGTTTTCACGAACAGTTTTGCTCTCGTCGAGTTGTGGCTCCTGTTCGAGATAACCAATTTTCGCGCCTTCCGCGACCCAAGCTTCACCTGCCCATTCGGTATCAAGCCCCGCCATGATTTTTAGGAGCGTTGATTTACCAGAACCGTTGGGGCCAAGCACACCGATTTTCGCATCACCGTAGAATTGCAAATGCACATTATCGAGAACTTTTTTGCCCCCGTCATAGGTCTTGGTTAGGCCTTGCATGTGATAAATAAATTGGCGTGCCATGGGGCAAGTCTCCGCGATAGTTAGCGAGCGACAAAAAGTCGGCGCAGAATGTTAGGATGTGTTAGGCTTCATGTAACGGCTGAACGGTTTGAAAACAAGACGCGAAGCCAACCAATTGGGAAAAAGACGCATGACTTGGAAAACATCAAAGGTGAAATCACCAACAGGCGCAGAGCTACACCTCTATTCAGCCCTGCCAAAAGGTAAGCCGAAAGCCACCATCCAAATCAACCACGGCATGGCAGAGCACGCAAAACGCTACGAACGCTTCGCCAAAGCCCTCAACAAAGCAGGTTACGCCGCCTATGCCCACGACCATCGCGGCCATGGTTTAACCAAAGCCGCTGATGCCCCGCTTGGAATTTTCGCGGCAAAAAACGGCATGGAGAAAGTGGTGGAAGATGTGGCCGCGGTTAACAGCCACATCGCAAAACTACATCCCGACACCCCCATCATCGCTTTTGGTCATTCCATGGGCTCGATCATTGCCTTCAATTATATTTTGCGAAATCCAAGCATGGTGGCGGGGGCGGCCCTTTGGAACTCAGGCGTTGAGACGGGAGCATTGAGCGCGGTTGGCAAGGGCATTCTTAAAATTCAGCGCATGTTCAAAGGTTCTGATGTGCCCAGCGGCATCACTCAAAAGCTCACCTTTGAAGCGTGGAACAAAGAGTTCGGCCCCAATCGTACCGACTTCGACTGGCTGTCCCGCGACGAGGCGGAAGTCGATAAATATTGTGCCGATCCGCTTTGTGGTTTTGATGTTAGCATCGGTCTTTGGCTTGATGTATTAGACGGCGTTTATTTCGCCGCCGATGACAAAAACCTCACAAAGATAACCGCATCTATGCCAGTGCATTTACAAGCGGGTGGGGTCGATCCTTGTTCGGAAAAGGGCAAAGGGGTTGAACATATTGCGGAACGAATGAAAGGGCGCGGAATGAACGACGTAACGCTGAATATCATTCCCGATACTCGCCATGAAAACCTCAACGACATCAACCGTGGTGAAACTACAGCTAACTTTATTGCTTGGCTCGATAAACGATTTAACTAGACGATACCCTTCGCCTTTAACGCCGAAATTTCTTCCGCGCTTTTTCCAAGTAGCCGTGAAAGTACGTCATCAGTATCCTGCCCTAGCATCGGTGGAGCTTTGGAATATTCCAACTTCGTTTTGGAATAATTCAACGGCGTTTTAACGCCAGGAACTGTACCAGAGGCCTCATGGTCGAGGTCAATTCGCATTCCCCGAGCCACCACTTGCGGATCGTTAAACGCTTGTTCGATGTTATTGATTGGGCAGGCGGGAACATTGTTCTTTGCAAACTCCGAAAGCCAATATTGAGCGGGGTGTTGGCGCGTTTGCTCATTGATCAACACCTCCATAACCGCACGGTTTTTATTCCGCGTCGGGTTGGTAGAAAACCGCTCATCCTGCGCCATTTTTGGCACTCCCATAACGCGGCATAAATCGACAAACTGGCTATCGTTCCCAACCGCAATAATGATCGGATCATCAGCCGTATCAAACGGCTGATAGGGCGAAAGGGCGGGATGCCAATTGCCTGTGCGTTTGGGAATATTACCCGTTAGCAAATGTGCGTAGCCTTGGTTGGCTAGCCCTGCGATTTGAGTGTCCAAAAGCGCCAAATCAATGTGCTGGCCTTCGCCCGTTTGCTCACGATGGTAGAGCGCCGCCAGTAGGCCGATCGCTCCCATCAGTCCTGTTTGCAAATCAGAGGTAGCTACACCCGCTCGCACAGGCCCCGCCCCCGGCGCACCATCTTCTGGCCCCGTCACGCTCATCAATCCAGAGCGTGCTTGTATCAGATAATCATAACCTGGCTGCGGTGCGTCTGGCCCCGTTTGTCCAAATCCCGTTATCGACAAGTACAACAGGCGTGGATTGACCGCCTTTAGGCTTTCGTAATCCAGCCCCATTTTTGCAAGGCCACCAACCTTAAAATTCTCCACAAAAAAATCAGCATCCCGTACTAAGTCGCGAACAACATTCGCCCCTTCCTTGGAAGCAATATCCAAGGTGATTGAGTGCTTTCCTCGGTTGGTAGAAAGGTAATACCCCGCCTCCCGTGTCTCGTTCCCGTCCATATCCAGCAACCACGGCGGCCCCCAAGTGCGGGTGTCGTCCCCCTGCCCGGGCCGTTCGATTTTGATAACTTCCGCACCCAAATCTGCAAACAATTGCGTCATAGAAGGGCCAGCTAAAATGCGGGATAGGTCGATAACCCGAAGGCCACTTAAGGGTCCGCTCATGTGAATAATTCCAACTTCGATTTGAAATCACTATAACGCCGTGCAAGCCTGCGGGAAGACATAAATCGAGAGCGACACATAAATGATTACGAAAGAAGACCAGCTTGCAAAAGCCTGCGCCGATTCCATGTGGGCAAACGATGATGCTTCCAAGGGCTTGGGTATGAAAATCGAAGACGTGCGGACAGGCTATGCCCGCCTCTCTATGCCCATCCGTAAGGAGATGACCAACGGTCACGACAACGTCCACGGTGGATTTATTTTTGCGCTAGCCGACAGCACATTTGCATTTGCTTGCAATGGCCGCAACCAATTTGCTGTCGCTCAACATTGCTCGATCACCTACATCGCGCCCGGCAAATTGGGTGACACATTAACAGCCATCGCAACCCAAACCAGCCACGTTGGTCGTTCAGGGATTTACGATGTGAAGGTTACCAATCAAACGGGCGACGTAATCGCTGAGTTCAGGGGGCATTCCCGAACCATCAAAGGCCAACATATCCCTGATACCGAATAGTCGCGGAATTTTGAATTGTTCCACGCTCCAAACAATGCTATTATTTTTCCATGAAACATTTTGCCATCATCGCAGCCGTTTCAATCGGCTTTTTGTCCGCCTCATTTACTGCCTTAGCGGGTGAAGTTTTGCTTGCTCAAGCCAAACAATCTAAAACCAAATGGCCTGAATGTTTTTGCACTGATCGCTATGGCAAACGCCACGATATCGGAGACATTATTTGCCTCTCCGTTGACGATCGCTCCTACGAAGCAAAATGCGTTATGGCGCAAAACAACCCGTTCTGGCGTGATCTTAATCGGGGTTGCTTGAATTCATCCATACCGAAAAAGCAAACGCCTTTCCCGACTGAACTCGCCGCACTTTACCAATAGGAAAATTAGGCTCACACTTGGCACTTCTTTGAGTCGAGATTCTTGCCGTGACCACCTCTTCCCCAACCCCAGCTTTAAGTGCCAAAAACATGCCCTTGCAGGGTATTGCATGGATGATTGTCTCCACTCTCATGTTCGTCACCGTCACTGCGATCATTAGAAATTTAGGCGGCACACTCCCTCCCGCTCAGTCCGCATTCATTCGATATTTTTTCGGACTATTGCTTCTATCTCCTGCTCTTTTTCAACTTGTTAAGACTCCTCTCCCCGCCTCTCTTATACGCATGGGCGCAATACGCGGCTTCGCCCACTCGCTTGGGGTTATCCTATGGTTCTTTGCAATGGCCCGCATTTCCATGGCTGAGGTAACGGCGATTGGATATGTCACGCCGATTTGCGTCACTATCGGCGCAGCAATATTCCTTGGAGAAAAATTACGGGCGAGGCGAATTATGGGAGTGTTGGCTGGCTTGCTCGGGGCTTTAATAATATTGCGCCCTGGTTTCAGCGAAACATCAATCGGCCAATTCGCGCAACTGGGAGCAGCTCCTCTTTTTGCCATTTCCTACCTAATGACAAAAAGTATGACCGGAAAAACCAGCCCCAAAAACGTCGTTGTTTTGTTGACAATATTTTGCACGCTTTTCCTGCTTCCCTTCGCCCTACTCGATTGGCAAACACCAACATTCACCGATCTTGGATGGCTATTACTCACGGCTATGTGCGCCACCTTCGGCCACTATGCCATGACCCGCGCATTGGCAGCCGCCCCAATATCTGTCACCCAACCCATCACTTTTTTACAACTTGTATGGGCAACAATTGTTGGCGTGGTTTTGTTCGATGAAGGTGTTGATCCCTTTGTTATTCTCGGTGGCGTTATAATTGTTAGTGCTGCAAGCTTCATATCGTATCGCGAGAACAAACTAATGAAGTCACCAATCACCCCTCCTGCTTCCGCCACGAAGTTACAATAGGCTCAATGAATGAAACAGCTATCGGCAGCCCTGCTTGTATTTTTTGTCAGCCTTCAACTGGCCAGTGCGGACAATTACCAACTTGCTCCTTACAAAGACAAGTTGTTCGCCTACCCTGCAACGCTCGAACAATCCGGTTCCTACAGACTGCTCGATTACAACAAACAAAGAGACATTATTGCCCGCGATAAAATTCCCTTACGCAAAACCCACCAACAGTTTGTTGATGAAGGCGTACGGTGGTCGCGACGTGTCCGCTCCTACAAATCACCAAACGGGAAGTTCAAATACTTCTCGACGGGTAAAAAGAAAGGGGCGCGGGTTACTGTTATTTGGATTCACGGGTTAGGCGGCAATCGCAGGCAAGGCGTGAGTGATTGGACTTTTGGGGGTAACTTTAACCGGCTTCAAAACCTCATGACCAAGAACAAAGGTATTTTAGTCTCGCCAGACTTTACAGATTTTAAGGATAAAGGAGCAACCGACATTAAAACCTTGATGACGGAATACAAACGTCGCTCACCAGAAGGCTCCCTAATTTTAGCATGCGGTTCTATGGGCGGCGGTATCTGCTGGCGATTAGCAGAAGATCCAACAACAGCCGCCATGATGAACGGCATGTTTATCCTCGGTTCCCACTGGCACGACGATTTTCTTAAATCTTCTACTATTAAAAAAAGTGGTCGCACCCTACCCATTTACTTCGGGCACGGCACAAAAGACGTAACTTTCAAGGCTAAGGTTCAGCGCAATTTCTTCAATAAAATTCGTAAAATTAATCCAGCCTATCCAGCGCGGTTTATCATGTTCAATAAAGGCGTTCACGGAACCCCAATGCGCATGGTCGATTGGCGGACAGAAATAAACTGGATGCTCTCTTTGAAGTGAGTGACGCTATTTTTTCCCGCTCGCCAAAACTGAATTCTCTAAAGCGGCCATGCCAGCAACAGTCCATAAAGACTCATCCGTCCATTTATGACGGTGCTTGATTTTACGAATTGCCTCAAAATGCTCCCCCGCCATAAATTCCGCCAAAGACTGCTGCCCCTTCGCTTGATTACATGAACGGCAGGCTGGAATAGTTAGCTTCCTGTTGTTTGTATACTTCTTTGGGATGATATGATCCCGCGTAGATTTATGTGGAGGAACCGTTGCCCCAGAAGCACAGCGCAACTTCATAGGAATCCCGCAATAGGCGCACCATTTTTTACGATCATCCTTCCACCAATCACCCATTGATTGACGGATTAACTTATATCCCTTTGATACGCTTGGCATGAACACTCCCTCATAATTCTATTACAGCCGCACAATAGGCTGAATATAAAATAGGGTGGCACTTAAACATTTCAATTTTTGTGTATTTCCTTGGTTAAGAAATACTCAAGCCAGCCGCTTCATAACTTTGATATAGAGCCATCGCGGAAGATGGTTGACGATCTTGAGCACCCAAACCAATTGCCACGGGAATGCAATTTCGTACTTCTTGGCTTTCAAACCCTTTACAATTTTCTCCGCCGCATCTTCCACTTCCATTAGAAAGGGCATCGGGTGTTTGTTCGGCGCAGTCATTGCAGTTCGCACAAATCCCGGGTTGATAACGCTGAAATCAATACCCTTATCATCAAGCCCCATCTTTGCTGTTTCCGCCATGTGAATAAGTGCGGCCTTAGATGCGCCATAAGAAACCCCGCCCGGCAAGCCGCCGTACCCCGCGACAGACGCAACCCAAGAAATATGACCCTGTTTGCGTTCAATCATACGCGGCAGGATCGCATCAAACGCGTTGACTACCCCCTGTACATTGATATCGAAAGTTTTGCGAAATATCTCGGCATCAAACTCGTTTAAGGTTTCTTTGAAGCCAACCCCAGCGTTAAATATACACAAATCAATCGGCCCGAATTTCTTCTCCAGCTCAGCTACCAATTTCTTAGTTTTTGACAGATCAGTTACATCCGCAACATGGGCAGAGATGTTTTTACTTGAACTTGCAATCGCCTCCAACTTGTCTTTTGAGCGAGCAGAAATTGAAACATGACATCCCTCAGCGGCCAGCAAGCGAGCCGTATGCTCCCCTAAACCCGAGCTGCCACCAGTGATCCATACGTGTTTCCAAGGAGCTTGTTTAACCATGGGAATTATCCTCGCTGTTTCATTTCTTTTCATTTCAAAACGGGCTATGAACTTCTTTCTAGGAGGAGACTACCATGCTTGACGTTTTAACAATTGAAAATCTTTTTACCCTTGTAATGCTTGTTTTATTGCAAGCTGTTTTGGGTTTTGACAACTTGCTCTACATTTCAATCGAGTCAAAACGGGTTGAAAAATCGCAACAAAAGAAAGTGCGCCGCATTGGTATTTTGGTAGCCATCGCCCTTCGCATTATTCTGCTGTTCGTCATTGTTAAAGCAATTTCCTATTTCCAAGAAACACTCTTCCACTTTGATTTTCCGGGCATCCTTGCGGGTAAAATCAATGGCCATTCCCTGATTGTGTTATTCGGTGGTGCATTCATCATCTATACGGCCATGAAAGAAATCATGCACATGCTTGCGGTCCATGACCCAGACGTAAACCATGACCGCGCCAAACGTTCTGTTGGAAGCGCTATTTTCTGGATCGTGTTGATGAACCTCGTGTTCTCATTTGATTCAATTCTCTCCGCCCTCGCCCTCACAGATGTCTTCATCGTCATGGCAATCGCCATCATCATCTCTGGTTTAATGATGTTGCTATTGGCGGATCGGGTGTCGGCTTTTCTAGCAGCTAACCGGATGTACGAGGTGCTTGGCCTCTTCGTTCTATTCATCGTTGGTGTAATGCTGGTATCCGAAGGTGGCCATCTCGCTCATCTATCTTTGTTTGGTTATGCCGTTGAGCCTATGGCAAAAAGTACATTCTATTTCGTCCTCATCGTTCTGCTTGTCGTCGACATTGCCCAAGGGCGTTTTCAGAGAAAATTACTTGCTCAAAAAGCTCATGAGATTGACACGCCTGAAATCACCGTTGCCTCTATTGATGCGCACCAAGACTAAACGAAGGATACACGATGGGTAATATTGCTTTAGTCACAGGTGCAAGTTCGGGTATCGGCCGCAACGCCGCTTTATCGCTGGCGCAAGCAGGCTACACCGTTGTGGCCACCGGCCGCCGTATGGAAGCCTTGCAAGATACCGCGGCAATGGCCACCGATGGAGTTATAAACCCCATTGCGGCTGATGTAACTGATGAAGCCTCTGTCGATGCCCTCTTTGCTGCTATCACGAAAAGCCATGGCCGCCTTGATGTCGTATTCAATAATGCGGGCAACAATATCGGCGCGACCAATTTTGGAGACATCCAATTATCTGAGTGGAACCGTGTGATCGACGTCAACCTAAACGGCGCATTTCTGATCGCCAATATGGCCTACCGCATGATGCGTGATCAGTCTCCGCAGGGCGGGCGCATTATAAACAACGGCTCCATTTCTGCCCATGTCCCTCGCCCAGGATCAGCCCCGTACACCGCATCCAAACACGCAATCACCGGCCTCACACGATCCATCTCCCTTGATGGCCGCCAGCACTCCATCGCCTGTGGGCAAATTGATATTGGCAATGCGGCTTCTGAAATGACCGCCAAAATGAGTGGCGGTGTTCTGCAGGCTGATGGTTCCATGAAACCAGAACCGACCATGAATGTTCAACATGTGGGAGATGCAGTGGTACATATGGCAAACCTGCCCCTTGATGCCAACGTGCTATTCATGACCATCATGTCAAACGATATGCCTTTTGTAGGGCGTGGATGAACCATGACAACCTGTGCCAAAATCATCGCTACTTCAAAAGCCGCCTTCGGCACATCTGGTGTACGGGGGTTGGTTACAGAATTAGATGACGCAACTTGCTTTGCCTATACAACGGCATTTCTAAATCACATGAAAACCAACAAAGGGCTCAATGTCGGCTCACGCGTATGGGTTGGCCATGATCTCCGCCCCTCCTCCCCACGCATCACCAACGCCTGTATTGCAGCGATAGAACACGCAGGCATGAAGGCAGAGTTATGCGGCGAGATTCCAACTCCCGCCCTTGCCTTTTGCGCATTAGGAAACAAAGAACCTGCCATCATGATAACTGGAAGCCATATTCCATTTGATAGAAATGGTATGAAGTTCTATCGGCCTGATGGGGAATTGATGAAGGAAGACGAAGCACCAATCATCAACAGCGTATCCGCGTTTCCAACTGAATTGTTCAGTGGAAAAACCTTAAAGACCTCCCCAAACAAACCAATCAATAACATCGCCATAACCCAATGGCGCGAACGTTATTTATCCACCTTTCCAAAGCTGTTGAATGGTTTGCGCATTGGCCACTATCAACACAGCGCCGCAGGTCGAGATTTACTCGCCAGCCTATTGCAAGAACTCGGTGCAGACGTTGTGCCCCTTGGCCGTTCCAATGAGTTCATCCCCATCGACACCGAAGCTGTATCCAACGCCGATAAACAGCAAGCCAAAAGCTGGAGTAAAGAACACAGCCTCGATCTCATCATTTCCACCGATGGCGATGGCGACCGTCCACTTTTGGCAGACGAAAACGGAACGTATTTTCGCGGCGATGCCCTCGGTGGTTTTGCTGCTCACTCCCTAAAAGCGACTGTCATTTCTACACCCGTATCGTCCACCACCGCGCTTGAAAAATCAGGGCTGTTCACAAAAATACATCGAACGAAAATAGGCTCGCCCCCCGTAATCATTGCCATGCAAGAAGCGGCTAAAGACAGCCGTGAAACCGTCGTTGGCTTTGAACCAAATGGCGGCTTTTTAACCGCCAGTACAATTCTATCCCCCATGAACGAAAATTCGCTCTCACCGCTTCCCACCCGCGATGCATTGCTTCCCATACTCGCAACCATTGCACTATCGAAAGTGCGTTCATTAAAACTCTCCGAACTCCCATCCCTATTTCCCAACCGCGCAACGGCGAGTGACAGAATTGAAAACACCCCGCGGAAAACTTCGCTAGCAATTTTAGCTCACCTAAAAAGGGATCTAAACAATGCTGCAATTCTAACCCCCGAAGGCGTTGCCCCCATTCATCTTGACGAAACGGACGGGTTACGCATGACTTATCCCAACGGCGATATTGTCCACCTACGCCCCTCCGGCAATGCCCCTGAATTACGTTTCTATGCTGAGTGTGAAAATGATGAATCGGCCCAAGTTCTGCAAGATCATACACGGAAAGTTTTAAATGAAATGTGCAGCAACGGCTCATTCGGATAGTAGTTATTTTTGTTCCGCGTGAAGTGAGTTGAAAAACCACCGCTGGAAAATCAATAACAAAACGAATGGCGGTAATATCGACAATATCACCAGCGCCATGCCTGGTCCTGAATTCTGCCTTATCAAACGAATACCGCGCACGAGTGTGTAAAGACTATCATCCGTACTCACCATCAGTGGCCACAAATATTGGTTCCATCCGATCATAAAGGCGATAACAAAGATTGCCCCCGCCCGCGGCCACGAAAGCGGGATTACAATATCCCACAAAAATTTCAAAGGCCCCGCACCATCAAGCTGCGCAGCTTCTAAAAGTTCATCGGGAAGTGTCAGAAAATATTGGCGAAAAAAGAACGTGCCAAGTGCCGCCGCAAGCACAGGTAAAATAATTCCCAAATGAGTATTCACTAAGCCCAATGATACGGTAACTTCAAACGTGTTGATGAACCGAGATTCTAACGGAAACAATAGGGTTACGAGCACCAACCAAAAAATAAAGCCCGAAAACCGAAACCTAAAAAACACAACTGCATAGGCTGTTAGCAATGAGAATACAGTGGTGAGAACTGCCACCCCCAACGCAACAATCATTGAGTTTTTTATCATCGCTAATGGCGTAATTCCATCGGTGAACCCCGCTTGAAAATTCCAAACACGACTATAATTTTCCGCGCCGTGATCACCCCAGTTAAGTTGAAGTCCATCGCGCAAAAGAGTGGCTGTGTCGTGGGTAGAGGAGAGTAATGTCAGCGCGAGCGGCCCAACTAAAAATATCACGCCCAAGATCAATATCAGGTGATTTGTGATAGCTCGCAACGTCACCCCGTGAAGGCTTCATCAGCCATGGTAATAAGCTCATCAAATATCGTAGGGCCCGAAGCCACGACCCGCCCACCGTCCACCAGCATCGCATCTGCACTTTGCGTTTCGATACATCCGCCCGCTTCAGCGATCAACAGCTGTCCAGCCAGACAATCCCAAGCATTCATATGTGGTTCGGCGTAACCGATCAAACGGCCAGCGGCAACATAGGAAAGCATCAAACCGCCAGAGGCATTGCGATAAAACAACCCGCCTCGATTAACCAGCATATCAATAAACTTTGTAATCAGGTTAGTGGCAGTTCTCCCGTTCATGCCGACACCTAGATTGCCAACATCCAAGCCGCTCGTATTGGAAACATTCAATGGTGTGTCATTCATGAACGCACCTTCACCCAAAGCCCCCCAAAACAATTCGTCCTGGCAAGGCTCATGAATGGCGGCGATTTTAGTTTTGTCTTCATGGACACAAGCCAAAATCACGCACCATGCGGGAATTGCACTGACGAAATTCGCTGTGCCGTCTATCGGGTCAATCACCCATGTATAACCAGATTTACTTGGAACTTTTCCATGTTCTTCGCCAACAAGACCGTCGTCAGGAAAGGTCGATAACAGCCGTTCACGAATAAAAGTTTCAACCTCCAGATCGGCGTTAGAAACCATGTCTTGAATGCCCTTGGATTCAATGACCAGATCACCAATTGAGCGAAAATATACAAGCGCTTTTTCGCCTGCTTCGCGGGCAAGCAGCTTGGCGAATTCAAGGCGGGCTTGAATTTCTAACGTGCTCATTAAATCAATCTTTCGCCTGTGTCCTTACGGAAAACCATGGCGCGCTTAGCATCAAATCGCAGTTTCAAAGAGCTGTCCGTTTTCGGCAGTACTTTCTGATCGACCTTTATACAAACCTCCGTCTCACCACCGCTAGAACCTGAGCCTTTTAGAGCCCCATAGACCAGATTATCTGCGCCATGTTGCTCCACTAGATCAACTCTCATGCTCATTTGTCCCTTTCCGCCATGCTCCATGTGGTCTGGGCGAATACCCAAAATCAAATCCGTATCTTGGGGCAGGCCCTTAAAACCAGTTAGCGACACATCATCGCTCACAAGTTTTTTACCATCGAAGCGAACTGGTATTAAGTTCATTTGGGGCGAGCCAATAAAAGAGGCAACGAACAGGGTTGCTGGATTATTATACAACTCCATCGGCGCACCCATTTGTTCAATGCGGCCATCGTTGATAACAGCCAACCTGTCCGCCAATGTCATCGCTTCGGTTTGATCGTGGGTCACATAAATACTAGTCACGTCCATACGCCTTTGCAGGCGCTTAATCTCGATACGCATCTGCACCCGCAATTTTGCATCAAGGTTAGAAAGCGGTTCGTCAAATAGGAATACTTTTGGCTCACGAACAATCGCCCGTCCCATTGCAACACGTTGCCGTTGGCCGCCTGAAAGCTCGTTGGGTTGGCGCTCCAGAAAATCATAAATCCGAAGAATTTTTGCTGCATCCTCAACCCGCTTGGTAATTTCAGCTTTTGGTAAGTTACGGTTTTTCAATCCGTAGGACATATTCCCACGCACGGACATATGCGGATAAAGCGCATAGTTTTGGAACACCATCGCCACATCGCGTTCAGATGGGGAAACGTCATTGATAACCCGATCATCAATCTTGATCTCTCCACCAGTGATCGTTTCCAAACCAGCCACCATACGAAGCAATGTTGATTTCCCACAACCTGAAGGTCCAACGAAAACGATGAACTCTCCATGTTCGATTTTCATATCGACACCGCGCACGGCTTCCGCGCCATTCGGATAGGTTTTGCGAACGCCTGTTAACTCAACACCAGCCATTATTTTTCACTTTCCACCAGGCCCTTAACGAACCAGTTCTGAAACACCAAAACCACTAAAACTGGCGGCAGGGTCGCTAGTATCGTAAGGGCAAAGGCTTTTTGATATTGGGGCAATTGACCGCCATCGGCCAACACTTGGTAAATTTGTTTAATACCAATCACCAACGTATAATTTTCTTCTTTCGTGGTCATAATCAAGGGCCACAAATATTGGTTCCATCCGACCACAAACATGATGATCAAAATTGCCGCGATCATCGTTTTAGAAAGCGGCACTAGAATATCGACAAAGAACCGCCACGGGGTCGCGCCATCTAAGCGCGCGGCTTCTAGCAGCTCGTCCGGTATCGACATAAAGAACTGGCGAAAGAAAAATGTGCCCGTTGCCGAAGCAATTAACGGCAAAATCAACCCCGTATGGGTATCAAGCAGATTCAAACCAGCCATCACCTCATAGGAGGGAATTATTCGCACCTCTAAGGGCAACAACAGGGTCATAAAGATAATCCAGAACAACGGTAGCGCTAGGCGAAAACGGAAGAACACGATCGCATAAGCCGCGAGCATGGAGATAATCACCTTACCAATGGCAAACCCAATGCCGAGAATTAGGCTGTTCTTGAGCATCGCCATAGCCGTGACTTTTTTCATCACTCCCCCCTCAACAAACAACACTTCATTGTAAGTTTTAAAGAAATGACCACCTGGCCAGAACTGCAACCCATCGCGCAAGATAGTTTCAGGCGCATGGGTTGAAGTGGCAAAGGCTACCCATACGGGCAAACTCATAAAGATCACGCCGATAATTAGTATCGTGTGAGTAGAGACGAGGTTCCAATCAATTTTTTTCACTTTCCCCTCCTCCTCAATAGTGCACTTTCCGCTCGATAAAGCGGAATTGGATAACGGTTAAAGTCAGAACGATAATCATCAAAACAACTGATTGTGCAGAAGAGCCACCAAGGTCTGCGCCACGGAAACCATCTTGGAACACTTTGAAAACTAGGGTTGTAGTCGCCCCACCCGGTGCACCACGTGTGGTGGTGTCAATAATTCCGAAAGTTTCGAAAAAGGCATAGGTGATGTTTGTCACCATCAAGAAGAATGTCGTTGGGGCCAACAGTGGGAAGGTAATCGACCAGAACCGTCTTGTGGCATTTCGACAATCCAATGTTGCCGCTTCGATAACGGATTTCGGGATACCTTGAAGGCCCGAAAGAAAGAAGATGAAATTCACGCTGGTTTGTTTCCAAACGGAAATCAGCACCACCACAAACCCCGCATCGAAGGAATCTAACTTATGATCAAAGTTCCAGCCGATTGCATTGAGGAATTTGTACAGGTCACCAATAAGCGGATGGAACATTAAATTCCCCATCAACCCTGCAACAGGTGGTGCAATAGCATAGGCCCACATGAGTGTGGTCTTATAAGTTCGAGCAGCATGGATAACTTGATTGGCCTTCACAGCCAACAACAAAGCCAGTCCAAGCGAAAGGAATGTCACCAGTGTTGAAAATATCATGGTAAACCAAGCTGCTTGAAGCCAAGATGGACTCCAGATTGTGTCGGTATAATTCTTGAACCAAACAAACCGCGAGGAAAGGCCAAAGGCATCCTCAAGCAGGAACGATTGATAAACGGCCTGACCCGCAGGCCATAAAAAGAAAACTGCAATAATTAAAATCTGGGGTGCAACGAACATATAAGGAATCGTGCTGTGTTCAAATTGAACCCGCTTCATCTTATGCTCTCCCCTGAATTTGGCTTTTAATTAGAAAATGATGGCGGGCCAAACGACCCGCCACCAGTCTTGTTTACTTATAGGTAGCGTGGAAACGCTCAAGCAAAGCATTGGATTCAGTTTCCATTGCTTTGAACGCTTCGTCCACCGTTGATTTACCGGAGAAAATGTTCTCGTAGTTTTTGTACATCACTTCGCGGATTTGAACGTAGTAACCAAGGCGATAGCCTTTAGTCCATTCACCACCTGGCTGGTTCAACTGCTGAATACCAACTTCGGCATCTGGCGTTGTTTTGTAGTAACCGTCAGCCTTCGCCTTATCGTAAGCAGCGTTAGTGATCGGTACATAACCAGTTTGCTTATGCCAGAAATATTGCATGTCTGGAGAGGTTAGGAACTTAAGGAAATCGGCTACGCCTTTGTTTTCCTCTTCTGGTTTACCAGACATCGCGAACAGAGCCGCACCACCAATAAATGTTCCTTTAGGTTCAGCAATCACGCTTTTCCAGTATGGCAAGAAGGAAGCGCCAAATTTGAAATCAGCGCTTTTTGTGAGGCCACCAAAGGAGCCGGAAGAACCGAGCCACATAGCCACTTTTTTCTGAACAAACGCATCTTGGTTATCACCCCAAGCACGACCATAAAACCCGTACCAACCTTTATCGAGCCATTCTTTGACCTTGGTCCAGTGCATTTTCATGTGCGGATTGTTGTAAAGGATTTTAACATCAGTTGAATCATAACCGTTGTTACCAGTCGCCATTTGTAGGTTGTGGCGGCTGTGGAAGTTCTCTGAAAAAATCCAAGGGCTGTGGCTTTGCGCTAAGGCTTTATAACCTGCAGCGGCAAGCTTTGGAGCCATGGCTTCAAACTCTTCCCAAGTCTTTGGTGGGCCAGCAACGCCAGCTTTCGCAAAGGCATCTTTGTTCCAATAAAGCAAAGGAGTTGAAGAGTTGAACGGCATACCGATCATTTTTCCAGAGGAATCTGCGTAGAAATAACGAACACCTGAGATGTAATCTTTGATGTCGAAACCACCCGCATATTTTTCCATCAGTTCAGCCACTGGCACAGTCGCGCCTTTAGCGTTGATGATGGTAGCAGCACCCGCATCAAACACTTGCAAGATGTTTGGTTGTTTCTTGGCGCGGAAGGCAGCAATACCTGCTGTCATTGTATCTTCGTAACCACCTTTATAGGTCGGCACGAGATTGTAAGTAGTTTGGCTGGCATTGTATTTTTCAGCGATCTCATTGACCACTTCGCCAAGACGACCACCCATTGCGTGCCACCACTGGATATCAGTCGCGGACCATGCTGCGCTCGTCATCAATGAGGCCGTGCTAAACACACCTGCCATAACAAGGTTTTTAATTTTCATAATAGTCTCCCTTTCAAGGAGTTGGTGTTCGTCGCACATGCTAAATCACTTTTGCGCAGCACCAACGTGACAGACTGACACGTCTGTCATTCTTCCCATGGTGAAAGTGTAGGTGAATTTTTTTACCTTTGGCAAGCACCCACAACAAATATCTAACATTGCAAATTGTGAATGTATTGGAAGGGCTTGCGGAACTCTTAAAATCTGTTGAGACTAGAAAAGTTGCCCCATCACGGAGTCATTGTTTATGTTTGTAAAACGGGCCATTCTTATCGCGGGTGCTTTTTTCATGGTCTCTTCTGCCAACGCATTTGATCTGCAGGGCCACCGTGGTGCACGTGGGCTACTGCCAGAAAACACCCTTCCGGCATTTGCAAAAGCCTTGTCGATCGGCGTGACAACCCTCGAGTTTGATACAGGTATTACCAAAGACGGCGTAGTAATAATTTCTCACAACCCGACGCTCGATAAAAACATCACCCGCAACAAAGCTGGCGAATGGCTAGAAAACGAGCCGTCAATCAATTCTCTAACTTTCACCCAGTTACAAACCTACGATGTTGGCCGTCTAAAACCAGACACCCGCCATCAGCAAAGGTTCAATGAGCAACAGCCTGTCGATGGGACTCGCATCCCTTCTCTCTCAGAGGTGTTTGAACTGGTCAACAAGGCAAAAAATACAAACGTACGCTTTAATATCGAAACCAAGATGAGCCCGTTGAAACCAGACGAAACACTTCCTCCGAAGGAGTTTGTAACCGCCCTTCTTGCAGTTATCTCTAAACACAAAATGACCAGCCGTGTAAGCATTCAGTCCTTTGATTGGCGCACTCTGCAGGTCGTGCAGAAATTAAACCCTAGTATCGAAACGGTCTATCTAACGGCTCAACAAAGCTGGACTGATAATGTTCGTTCCGACGGCGCTAAAGCCTCGAAGTGGACAGCGGGATTTAACATCGCTGACTATGATAACAATGTGGTTCGCCTCGTAAAAGCTGCTAATGGCAGGGTCTGGTCGCCCTTCTATGGCGACCTAACCGAAGAGCTTATTCAGGAAGCCCATGAGTTGGGATTAAAAGTTATCCCATGGACGGTGAACAACGAAACTATGATGGCCTCACTTATCAAAGCTGGTGTTGATGGGATCATTTCTGATTACCCAGACAAGCTCCGTGCCGAGATGAAAAAAATGAACATGAAGCTCCCAAAACCAACGCCCGTGTCTCCGTGAGACTAACGTAATTGTCTCCGTAAGACCTGCGACATTGTTCCGCAACCACTGGAGTGAGCACACGAAGCCATTGACAAACCTATCGGTTTCAACGCTATAAATTGTCAGGCCAGTTTTTTGTCCAACTGGTAAAAGGGAGATTATTATGAATAAATTCAGAAAAACACTACTCGCAACAGCGGCTGTTCTGGCTGCATCTGCATCCTACGCCAGCGCAGCAAAACTCACACTTTATTGCAGCGCCCAAGAAGACTGGTGTCAGTTGATGGCCCGTGGTTTCGAAGAAGCGACAAGCATCAAAGTCAACATGACCCGCAAAAGCTCCGGCGAAACTTTCGCTCAAATCAAAGCGGAATCGTCAAATCCAAAAGGCGACATTTGGTGGGGCGGAACTGGTGATCCACACCTCCAAGCTGCTGAAGAAGATTTAACTTCTCCATATGTAACGCCAATGCGCGGAGAACTAAACGCTTGGGCTGTTAGCCAATCAACGTCCGCAAGCGACAAGACCATCGGCATTTATTCAGGCGCATTGGGCTACGGCTACAACGCAGACCTTTTGAAAAAAGCGGGCCTTGCAGAACCAAAATGCTGGAAAGATTTGCTCAAGTCAGAATACAAAGGCCATGTGCAAATGGCGAACCCGAACTCATCTGGTACAGCCTACACAACGCTTGCTACCATCGTTCAATTGTTTGGTGAAAAAGACGGCTTTGAATTTATGAAAGGCCTGCACAAGAACATCAACCAATATACAAAATCTGGCTCTGCTCCAATTAAAGCGGCAGCCCGTGGTGAGAATACGATTGGTATCGTCTTTATGCATGATGCAGTGAAACAAGCTGTTTCTGGTTTCCCAATCAAGGTTGTCGCTCCATGCGAAGGCACGGGTTATGAAATTGGATCCATGTCCATCATCAAAGGCGCGCGGAACGAAGACGCAGCGAAGAAGTTCTATGACTGGGCTTTGACTGCCGAAGTTCAATCTCGCGCTTTGGAAGTGAAAGCCTTCCAAGTGATGTCGAACAAAAAAGCAAAAAGCTCACCTTCCGCTCCAGACTTAGCTTCCATCAAATTGATCGACTACGATTTCAAAAAGTATGGCTCTAGTGCCGAGCGTAAGCGCCTGCTGAAAAAGTGGGACGAAGAAGTATCAGTACTTCCTCAGTAAGCTAGACCTGAGCTAAACGGTGTCAACAAAACACCCAACAACAACCGCCTCCCCGACATTGGTCTTCTGGCTCATTGTCGGGTGGGTGGGCTACTTTGTCCTCCCCTGGTACGGGGTTGAGGAAAGCGTTTTTACATTCTCATGGCTGTTCGAAGGCTGGCCCTTCAACACCGATGTAGCCCCCGCATTTTTCCATGGGTTAGCTGGTGAAAAGCTATGGCTGATGCCGATCATTCTATTTTTACTCGGACCGCTGTTAGCACTCACGCGACCGAGGTCCGACCCATCCCACGCCAAAATCCTCATCATTTGTGGCGCACTGGGCTTTGGCTATCTCCTGCTTCAAGGCTTCTCTATCGGTATTAGAGGCTGGAACTTTGCCTGGATGGCCAACGCCTTTGGTCCCTTGGGCGAAAAGCAATACGGCATGGGCACTGGCGCAATGCTAGTGGCCAGCGCATTCTTGTTTATTCTCACACAAGGCATTGCGGCTCGTGGTGCAGTCAACGGCGATATATTCGTGGTAGGCGCGATTGGCTTTGTTATTGCCATTGTCGCCGCCTTTGTATTTTACCCCATTCTTAATTTGCTCTCCTCAGCCTTTATAGGCGAAGAAAGTGGATATTCCCTTGGCACGTTTTTTGAGAAGCTAACTGATAAAAGACTTTGGGGCTTGGGCTGCCTATCGGGCGGAAAATGTGGTTCGGCTTGGAACTCTCTCGCTCTCGCCATTGTCGTTGGTTTTTCGACAACAGCCCTCGGTTTAGCCTTCGCGCTTGTTGTTACCCGCACCGGCTTTCGTTTCAAACGGGCCCTACGCGCTCTCACTGTCCTACCGATCATCACGCCCCCCTTTGTTATTGGCCTCGCAATCATTCTACTCTTTGGTCTTTCAGGAAACGTCACCCGCATCATTGCAGACATTTTTGGCATCGAGCCCTCCCGTTGGGTCTACGGAATGTACGGAATAATGATCGCGCAAATACTTGCGTTTACCCCCATCGCTTTTCTTGTTTTGATTGGCGTTGTCGAGGGCGTTAGCCCTTCCATGGAAGAAGCAGCACAAACCCTGCGCGCCAGCAAGTGGCACACTTTCCGCACAGTCTCCTTGCCCCTCATGCGCCCCGGCCTCGCCAACGCATTCTTGCTTGGCTTCATTGAAAGCATGGCCGACTTTGGTAATCCGATGATATTGGGTGGCAACTTCGATGTGCTTTCCACCGATATATTCTTCGCCATCGTTGGCGCACAATACGACCAAGGCCGTGCCGCTATATTGGCTATCGTACTTTTGGGCTTCACCCTCGCCGCATTTTGGGCACAGCGGTTTTGGCTCGGAAAAAAGAGCTACACCACCATGACGGGCAAAGGCGATTCAGGTGTACATCCGCACCTCCCCAAAGCCCTCGCCTACCCGATGTTTGCGGTTGCAGGCATTTGGACATTCTTCACCGTCACCATTTACACAATGATCGTCTATGGCTCATTTGTTGAGTTATGGGGCGTTCGCAACACCCTTACATTCAAACATTACCTCACCGCTTTCTCCTTAAAGTTCACAGAAGAAGGTGTGCGGTGGACAGGCTCCGCTTGGGATTCATTTTGGACGACCCTACAAATCGCCGCCATCTCCGCCCCCCTCACCGCCGCGGTTGGTTTGGTCACGGCTTACCTACTCACCCGCCAAAGTTTTGCGGGCAAAGACGCTTTTGAATTTGGCACTATGTTGTCCTTCGCCATTCCAGGAACCGTCATCGGCGTGAGTTACATTCTAGCATTCAACGTGCCGCCGATTGAAATAACAGGCACGGGCATCATCCTTGTCGTCAGCTTTATTTTCCGCAACATGCCTGTTGGTGTCCGCGCCGGCATCGCCTCCATGTCACAACTCGATAAGAGTCTCGATGAATCCTCCCTCACCCTTGGTGCAAACTCGTGGCAAACGTTCTTGCATGTAATTTTACCGCTGCTTAAGCCCGCAATCCTCGCCGCACTCGTCTATTCTTTTGTGCGCGCCATGACCGCCATCTCTGCCGTTATTTTCCTTGTCAGTGCAGAGTACAACATGGCCACCGCTTATATTATTGGCCGCGTTGAAAACAACGACTACGGCCTCGCCATCGCCTATTCCACATCGCTGATTGTCGTCATGCTGCTGGCTGTTGGACTACTGCAGTTCCTTGTTGGTCGCACCAATGTTGGTCGCCGAAGCAATCACTCTCCCGATAAATCTCAAACAAGTTCATAGGGCCCATTATGCTGAGTAAAAATAACAAAGCCGCCTCCGTCTCGTTTGAAGGCATCACCAAAATCTATGGCACGGATGTCCGCGCCGTTGATAATGTCGACATCAATATTAAAGCTGGAACCCTCGTCACATTGCTTGGTCCATCAGGTTGCGGAAAAACAACAACACTGCGTATGATCGCGGGGCTGGAAATGCCCACCAACGGCATCGTACGCATTGGCGATGAAGACGTGACCAATCTCCCTGCCACCGACCGCGATGTCTCAATGGTGTTCCAATCCTACGCCCTGTTTCCGCACATGAGTGTTCTAGAGAACGTCTCCTACGGATTGAAATTCTCGGGCTTCAACAAAACTGAAACAAAATCACGGGCAATCGCGGGCCTAGAATTGGTTGGCCTTAAAGGCTACGGCGACCGCCTGCCGAGCGAGCTTTCTGGCGGACAACAACAACGGGTCGCCGTTGCCCGTGCTCTTGTTTTAGAACCGCAAGTTCTTCTGTTCGATGAACCGCTTTCAAACCTAGATGCTAAACTACGCCGCCAAGTACGCGAAGAAATCCGCGAGATACAACAAAACCTTGGCCTTACAGTTGTCTACGTCACCCACGACCAAGAAGAAGCCTTGGCCGTTTCCGACCGCATCATTGTTATGAACAACGCCGTGATTGCCCAAGACGGAACGCCGCGCGAACTATACGACGAACCCGCAAGTAAATTCGTTGCTGACTTTATTGGCGAAGCTAACATTCTCGATTGCGAAATTACCGCCGTAAAAGCAGGCAAAGCCAGCGTCAAAGTTGGCAAAGCCACCCTCACCCTGCCCTCTCGTGGAATGGCGGCTGGCAAAGCTTGGCTTGGGGTTCGCCCTAATCGTCTAATTATAGGCAAGGCTGGTGCAAAAAATTCATTGGCAGGGAAGATTACCCGCCTAACTTACGTGGGCAATCACCTTGAATACACCTTACAAACCGACCTCGGCGAATTGTTCGCAATCTCAAGCGATGTTGATACCAAACTGAAGGTTGGTGCCAGTGTTGGCATAAGCTTCGCACCAAAAGGCCCCGTTTTATTGAAAGAATAGGTAAAATGCCTATGATAACGAATCAATCGGCATTTTTTTTAGAGTTGTATGACAATATTTTTTGAACTCCTCGGAGCAGTAGCTCTTTTGCTTTGGGGCCTGCGCATGGTGCGTACTGGCATAATGAGAGCCTATGGCTCGTCGCTCAAAAAATTGGCGCGCCAGGCAGAGGGGCGTGTTGTTCCTGCGTTTCTGTCGGGATTGTTTGTGGCAATCCTCCTGCAAAGCAGCGCCGCAACCGCGATGATAGCCGCAACCTTCTCTGCCCAAGGTGTTATCGGTACGATGACAGCCTTTCTCACAATCTTAGGTGCAGACATCGGCACAGCCCTTGCGGTCCTCGTCGCCTCGCAAAAAATAACCGTCATCTCTCCAGTTCTCATTACCGTTGGTGTTTTTGGCTTTCTCTCAACCGAGCGCAGTAAGTTTAGAGCCATTAGCCGCGCCCTTCTCGGCCTTGGGCTTATCCTTCTTGCCCTATCGCTCATTGCTCAAACTGCTGCATCACTAACCAAGCTTGAAGGCTTCATCAGTGTTGTTACGGTATTTGCATCACAACCATTCTTGATGCTGCTTTTCGGAATTGTGTTGAGCTATCTCGCCCACTCAAGTCTTGCAATCGTGCTTCTCACAACGGGGTTTGTGGCCTCTGGATTTCTGAATTTGGAAGCGGGGCTGTATCTTATTCTCGGAGCAAACATCGGCAGTGGCCTATTACCCGTTATTTCAAATTGGAATTCCAAACGGGGTGCGCGTCAACCTGTTACGGCTAATTTGCTCGTGCGTACTCTTGGGGTGGTTTTAGTCTATCCTTTTGTCAGCCAAATTATCGCCAACTATGGCACCCTCGTATCTCCTTCACTACAACCTGCGATCTTCCATCTGGCGCTCAATCTGGCGGTTGCTTTTGTCGGTCTCATTCTTGCTAAACCTTTCCTCGCTCTCGCCTTAAACATGCTGCCAGAGGATGTCATAACGGACGATGCAATCGAACCTAAATATCTCGACGAGACTTCCCTCAATTCCCCAGCTCAAGCCCTCGCCTGCGCAAAACGTGAAGCCTTAGTAATGGCAGACATCGCCCAACAAATGGTAACTGCTGTTCTTCCTGTCATTCGCGACGGAGACGAGCAAGCGATTAACGCAATCATTGATATGGATGACTCAGTCGATCATCTTTTTGATGCATGCAAACTATACATTGCAAAAATCATGCAACTTGAACTCACTGAAGAGGACAGCCAGCGCGCCCTTGAGCTGCTGAGCTTCACAGCCAATATGGAGCACATTGGTGACATTGTTGATGGCAGTCTGATGGATTTGGCAGCCAAAAAGAACAAGTTACAAATTCAATTTTCCGATGAGGGATTGGCCGAGATTACAGATCTACACGAAGCCGTTTGCAACACATTCGATCTTGCCGTGAGTACCTTCCTCACTGGCGAAAGCGAGCTCGCACATCAACTGTTTGCCGCGAAAGCAGATATCAGAAAAATTGAGCGCAACTCTGTAACAACCCACCTTGAACGAATTGGCGTCGGCCATGCAGATTCCCTCGATACAAGCGGTTTGCACTTGGATGTTGTGCGTGATTTGAAACGAATAAACAGCCATCTAACCGCCATAGCTTACCCTGTGTTAAAGGCTTCTGGGGAAGTTCCAAAAACCAAATGGAAACGAAAAGAAATCAAAAGCTAGATTCACAACGAAAATGTTTTGTCGCGTTGACTCGACTGAATCGCTTGTTAAACTCCTTCAACTCAGCGGGATGCTGAGCTTATCGTTCGGGAGGAACATTATATGAAACTCAAAAAAACATTTCTTGCTGCTGCCCTGTTTTTAGCAGGCTCGGTTGCAGGCGTAACAGGCTTTGGCACATCATCTGCAAGTGCGGAAGAAGCCTGTCACCGTGGAACTTTGGACAAGGCCTATTGCGATCGCAATATGGACCAAACCGCTGATCTACCGCTTGATCCATCAAAATGGATAAGCCCAAGTACAATCATTTTCACCTACACGCCCGTTGAAGACCCTGCAGTTTACGCGAGCATTTGGGACGGTTTTGTTAAGCACATGTCAGAAATTACTGGCAAAAAAGTTGTGTTCTTCCCAGTTCAATCCAACGCTGCGCAGCTAGAAGCTATGCGTTCTGGCCGTTTGCACGTTGCTGGTTTCAACACCGGTTCAAACCCAATTGCAGTTAGCTGTGCAGGCTTCGTACCTTTTGGTATGATGGCAAAGAACGACGGCTCCTTTGGTTACGAGATGGAAATTATTGTTCCAATCGATTCCAAGATGCAGTCCCCTGCCGACATCAAAGGCAAGACAATGGCATTCACTTCGCCAACATCAAACTCAGGTTTCAAGGCGCCATCGGCTATCCTTAAAGGCGAGTTTGGTTTGAAAGCAGAAGCAGACTTTACGCCTACATTCTCAGGCAAGCACGACAACTCCATTTTGGGCGTTTATAACGGCGACTACGAAGTAGCGGCTATCGCAAACTCCGTTCTCACCCGCATGATCCGCCGTGGCGTTATCGAAGAAGGGAAAATCAAGACCATCTACAAGTCCCAAACTTTCCCAACCACTGGTTATGGTATTGCCCACAACATCGACCCTGCCTTGGCTGCCAAAATCAAGCAGGCTTTCTGGACTTACAAATGGGATGAAAATTTCAAAAAAGAGTTCAAAAAAGCTGACAAGTTTATTGGCATCACACACAAATTCGATTGGTCCGTTATTCGCGGCATCGATAAAGCCAATGGCGTGAGCTACGACTGTAAATAAGAACAGTCCGTACATCATTCAGCCAGCCTCTTTGTTTTTGAGGCTGGCTGTTTTTCAAGAACAATAAAAAGAAATAACTTTCAGGGTTGGAGGCATCATGCTGCGTCTCGAGGGATTGAGTAAACGATATAAGACTGGCGATTTGGCACTTAACAATGTTAATCTGGAAATTCCCGATGGCCAAGTCATCGCGCTCATTGGCCCTTCAGGTGCTGGTAAGTCGACACTTATTCGTTGCGTAAACCGTTTGGTAGAACCAACCCAAGGGAAAGTTTTTCTAAACGACTTAGAATTAACCAGCCTCTCCTCAGGTGCGCTTCGTAAAGCACGACGCAAGATGGGAATGATATTTCAAGAATATGCTCTCGTTGAACGGCTCACCGTGATGGAAAATGTCCTATCCGGTCGCCTCGGTTATGTTGGCTTTTGGACCAGCTTCACCCGTAAGTTCCCTAAAAAAGACATCCAAGACGCCTACCGCCTACTAGACCGTGTTGGCCTCATGCACATGGCTGACAAACGCGCTGATGAACTTTCTGGCGGACAACGCCAACGGGTCGGCATTTGCCGTGCTCTCATCCAAGACCCAGAATTATTGTTGGTTGATGAGCCAACCGCCAGCCTCGACCCAAAAACATCCCGCCAAATTATGCGCCTTATAAACGAGCTGTGCCAAGAGCGCGGCCTCGCTGCGATCATTAACATTCACGATGTGCTGCTCGCGCAAATGTATTCCCAACGGGTCGTTGGCCTTGAACTCGGCTCCATCGTTTACGATGGCCCACCTGAAGGCCTCGTTCCGGAGGTTCTCACCCGCATCTATGGCGAGGAAGACTGGGAAGCAACAATCGAGAATTCAGATGATGATGACGAAGATGAGCCAGCAAAGACTAAACCAAAGGCTAAAGCAAAATCCAAAGCCAAGGTAAAATCAAAAACAGCTCCTCGGAAGCGGAAAGCGTAACGATGAGCAGTTCTCTCGATAACACTTCCCCAACAAATTTTCCAAGCAGCTGGAAGAAGCCATCGCTTATCAGAAACCCCACATTAAGATGGTCTTTGATTATCGGTTTCATAGTCTATTTGGCCGTTGCGCTTTGGTCGATGGACGTGAATTGGCTACGGGCTTGGGAAGGCATCCCTAAGGGCAAGCGCTTCATCATGGCATTCTTCCCACCAGACTTTTCAGACAGCCGTAATGTTGTTTGGGATGGGATTTTGGAAAGTGTCTGGATGGCGATTATCTCTACCGTTGCAGGTATTGCCCTTTCTGTTCCCATTGGCTTAGGTGCTGCAAACAACCTCGCACCAAAATGGGTCTATTTAATTTGCCGCTCAATCATTGCCGGCTCAAGAACATTCCCAGAAATTATTCTCGCAATTTTCGCTGTGAAGCTATTCGGGTTTGGCCCATTTGCTGGCTTTGTTGCCCTTTCTATCGGCACCATAGGTTTCTTTTCAAAACTACTGGCTGAGGACATCGAAAATATGAGCTCCTCACAAGCAGAAGCAGTAACCGCCACCGGAGCATCATGGTTCCAATGGATTAACTACGCCATTCAACCACAAGTTATGCCACGCATGATTGGCTTGTCCGTTTATCGTCTCGACATCAACTTTCGCGAATCCGCAGTTGTCGGAATCGTTGGCGGCGGTGGCATTGGCGCCACTTTGCTAACGGCCTTTGACCGCTACGAATTCGATACGGCGGCAGCAATTCTGCTGATAATTATCGCGATTGTGATGGTGCTGGAATACACCTCTGGCTATCTCAGAAAGTGGGTTCAGTAACATGCCATTAATTGAAACAGCTGACGGCCCCACGTGGAAACGCCGCACCACAAAAAAGCAATTGTCGATTTGGTTCGGATGGCTCATCGCCATCGCCATTGTTTATTATGCTTGGTCATTGATTTCTGAAAAAACTATTTGGTTCTTCGTTCAAGACGCAGGCCGCCAAGCAGCCGACATTGGCTCGCGGATGGTACCGCCAAAATTCAGTTACATCCACAAATTGTGGAAGCCCATTTGGGACACCTTAAACATGGCAACCCTTGGCACATTTATCGCCATGATAATTGCCATTCCGGTTGCCTTCGCAGCCGCGCGCAACACAACGCCACACAAATTAGTTCGCGCCGTTGCATTATTTATTATTGTATCCTCGCGCTCGGTTAATTCACTCGTTTGGGCCTTAATTTTGGTTCTTGTTTTAGGCCCCGGTGTCTTGGCTGGAACGATAGCAATCGGCCTACGCTCCGTTGGGTTTTGTTCAAAACTTCTTTACGAAAGCATCGAGGAGATAGACCACAGCCAAGTTGAAGCAATCGAAGCAACAGGCGCAAGCCGCGTACAACAAATGCTCTACGGTATTGTTCCTCAAGTTTTGCCCACCTTTGCTGGTGTTGGAGTATTCCGCTGGGACATCAACATTCGTGAATCCACCATCCTTGGCCTCGTTGGGGCTGGCGGTATTGGACTAGAGTTAAGCGGCTCAATCGACACTCTCGCTTGGACGCAGGTATCAACGATCCTTCTTGTGATTCTTGTCACCGTGATCATTTCTGAATGGGTTTCTGCGAAAGTTCGCGGTGCCATTATCTAAAAAATATGGAGCCTACCACACTGGCTTCAACACCCATTCAGCTTTTGAGTTTTACGAGTCCATTCGCCATCAATTACCCAGTGCGGTGTTCCCGAAAACTTCACGATCAGTTTCCAATCTGATGGAGATTTCGGATGAGATTGATGTTTTTGTTTTCGATGCCTTTGGTGTCTTGAACAACGGTGCGGCTCCCATTGAAGGGGCTGTAGAATGCTTCAATACCCTTAGCGCAATGGGCAAACAAATATTTATTCTTACAAATTCAGCCAGTTCCACGGCTGAAAATAATGCTTTGAAATTTTCAAAGCTTGGCTTTCACATTCCACCAGAGAATATAATTTCCAGCCGCCTTGCCGCACGAAATTGGATTTCAAAAAACAAACTCAAGCATTGGGGAGTGATTGGCCGAGAGGGGACTGATTTAACCGAGTTTACAGGGGAAACAACTCTTATAGGAGATGACCCAGAAATCTATGATGCCGTTGATGGATTCTTACTCCTCGCCACCTCCCAGTGGAACGAACACAAACAACAGTTCCTTGATATTTCCTTGGCCGCTAACCCACGCCCTGTTGTCGTTGCCAATCCCGACGTAATTGCACCATTGGAAGATCGTTTTTCAACCAATCCTGGGTTCATTGGTCACCGTATTCTTGCCCGTCAAAACCAAAATGTGGACTTCTTTGGAAAGCCTTTCCCCGCAGTATTTGAACTAATCGAAGCTCGCCTAAGTCGTTCCCAGCCTAACTCTCGCATCGCTATGGTAGGTGACACCCTCCATACCGATATTTTAGGCGGTGCAACGCGCGGATGGTCCACTGTATTAGTCGAAAAGCATGGCGTTTATCGGGGTTATGATGTCGAGCCATTTATTGCAAAAAGCGGTATTGTGCCCACCTACAGAGTGCCCTCAATTTAAGCTTATTCGACCTGAGTTTTTAAATATAAGTTCACACTGGCCGCACGCCCCACTGCATCAATCACAGTCAAAGTAGAAAACCCTCCTCCATCCGGTAACCACGTCGCCGTTCTTTTTCGGGAGCGCGATGGTAATAATTTTCCGTTCGCCAACCATCTAAATGGTGGGCGGCCATCCTGCATTTTAATCATCACCGGCATTGTCTCACCGCTCATTGTCTTCGCCAATTCCACTGTCGCCCCCTCAGGCGGGTAGACAATCTTTGGCCCAGATTCTGGGACGCCTCCCTCCGCAACCATTTGTATTTCATTTCTAAAACGTCGCATCATTACGGGCAGATCAATCTGCGCTACACGAGCCGTTCCCAAGGGTGCAGATGCAAATGCCACGCGCTTCAAGCCAGTACGGTTAAACGCCTCAAACAATATAGGTGCAGCCGTTTTGTATCCTGTAATCCCAGGCACTGATCCATTATCTGGCCGCCCGACCCAGACCCCAAGAACATACTTGCCATCAAACCCCACCGACCAAGCATCCCGATATCCGTAGCTCGTACCTGTTTTATAGGCGATGCCACTTCCCCGTGAGCCTTTAGGAGGTCGCACGTCTGCCAATATATCAACCACCTGCCAGGTAGACGATGGTTGCAAAAGAACATTTTGTAGCCCCTCACCCTCCGTTTTTCCACCCAGCCCGTCTCGCAATTTTGTAACGCGGCCGCCATTCACCAACCCTGTGTAGAGTTGCGTTAGATTCCTGAGCGAAATTCCCATACCTCCAAGGCCAATGGCCAAACCGGGTCTTTCAGATTTAGGGATAATTGTTGTCACCCCTGCCCGCTTAAATCTCGACAACAAACGTGCAGGGCCAACAGCCTCTAACAAATGCACGGCGGGAACATTTAACGATAGCTGGAGCGCCTTACGAACACTGACATCGCCTTGGTAATTCATATCAAAATTTTGAGGTCTGTAGCCTGAAAAATCAGATGGCGCGTCCGTTATTATAGTCTGTGGAGACACCACACCTTCTTCAAAAGCCAAGCCATATATAAACGGTTTTAGGGTTGATCCTGGCGACCGAATTGCCCGTGTCATATCCAACCATCCGTTTCGGGAACTATCCAAATAATTTGGCGACCCAATCTCAACCAATACATCGCCTGTTATTGCATCCGCAAACACCATTGCAATTGAAGTTCTTGGTGGAAGCTTTCGCGCTGCATCTAGCGCCACCTTTTCCAATGCTTGCTGAGCATTCCAGCTTAGCGTTACTTGATGACGCTTCACCTGAGGATCTAAACTGACTGCCCGTTGAGCCATATGTGCCGCTAAATATGGCAAGGCCCGACGTTTTTTAGAAACGCTCAACCTTGAGGCGCGCTCCACTTCTACAAGCGCAATTACTCCCAATTTTGCCATTCTCTTCAACACTGTATTACGCGCACTCTCAGAACGCCTGTTAAAGCGATCCGGCCTGCGCGTTTCAGGAGATTGTGGCAGGGCCACCAGTAGGGCTGATTGCGAGAGAGATAACCTCGATGGTTCCTTGCCGAAATAGGCCAAGGATGCGGCTCGCACCCCTTCCAAGTTTCCGCCATAAGGGGCCAACGTCAGGTAGCTTTGCAGAATTTCGGCCTTACTCAATCGCAGCTCTAACTGAATTGCCCTCACCATCTGCACTAATTTTGATTTTAATGAACGTTGTTTTCGAGGCTCCAACAACCGCGCTAACTGCATGGTGATTGTTGAGCCGCCGGAGATAATTTTTCCATTGCTTACAAGCTGCCCAAAGGCACGCACCATCGCCAATAGGTCCACCCCACGATGAGCGTAAAATCTCTTATCTTCATAGGCCAACAAAAGCTTGATATATTGCCCATCGGTCCGTTCTAAATCAGCAGGTAAACGCCAGCGACCTTCCTCGGTAGCAAATGCCTTCAATAGCCTGCCATCACGATCAACAACCTGCGTGGAAACCGCTAACTCCTCAGGTAGTATCGGCGGGTAATATCTGTCGAAGGCCAAGAAGCTAAAAAACCCAAATAAGAATATCAGCGCTCCACCAAGCCCAAGCCAAGCGCAAGACTTTAAAATTCGGTTTTTCATTATCCACGCGCTCATACCTAAGGTACTTTTACTTGCATCCAGCCCGCAGCTGTTCGCGCAGATTTTTCAGGGCGATACATATCGTCCACCTGAGCTGCTGGATGCGTGTAAACACCGGGTGTTACGGCCCGCACCATATAGGCGGCAGTAAATTCAGATGAGCTTCCTTGCCCACGGTTAAAAGAAGCAACAAAACGATCGTCGCGGAATTCGAAATAGGATGAAGAAACCTCTGGTAGCCATTCGAAGTTTTTCAACTTTGAGCTGCCTACCAACCGAGGATTATCAATTTCAAATCCAGCAGGTAATAAGTCCGTTACGATGAAGCGAGACGGAACATCGTGCAGTTGCATTATTTTTAACACCACAACAAATCGCTCATTCTGTTTTACCTCACTCACATTGGCTTCTTCGCCGTTTAAGCGATAATAAGTCCGCTTAATCGTGAAACCATTCCCTCCCGCTGGCAACGGCAAAGAGGGCACAGCAACAGTGGTGATTGTCGCCCTTAATGGGCCTACTCCTTGATTGGTAATAACGACCGGCTCTTCAGCTAAATCACGGCCAGATACCCGGTGCGTAAACAAGCCCACCTTCGTCTCTTCATTCACCTTGAGTGAAATATGATCGTTCGCAGTTGTTTCAGCACGGGCAGCCATCAACATCCAAGCCTGTTCTTGCGTGCTCGTATAATTTCTCTGGGTACTGATTGTACGAACCAACCTAGAGATTTCTGTTGTAAGGGCACTTTCAGTACGACTCTCATTCGCCAACGCCAGTAACGCAGAAGCGTCCCTTAGGGTCGAACCATAATTGTAAGAGGCATTCATCAATGGTTTGTCAGCGGCCAAGTTCAACGCAGCACTGAAGGTCTTATCTGACCGGATTTTATCGCCATAAAGTGCAAGGCCTGCCGCTAAATGCGCCCGCGCAATCGGTGACTTAAAGTCATGTAAGCGACTATCCGAATAGTATCTTAAATCCCCTGCAGACGCTCGGCGGTTTCTCGCCAAAACGTATAGTGCATAGGCAACGGCTTCATCATTTTCACTTAAATCATTCTTATAGGCGAGTGTATTTTCCAAACTGTCTAAAGCCTGTTGCATCGGTTTACTGGGAACAACAAAACCTTTCTCAACCGCTCGCGTAAGAAAATCACTCACATAAGCACCAAGCCATAAATCATCAGCGCTCGTACCCCATAGACTAAAGCCGCCTGTTTGAGATTGGTAGGCCAACACCCGATTGATTGCCTTTTGAATTTTAGCTTTAAGCTCGACCTCATCCAGCCCCGGGATTCCGCTGGAAAAATCACTCGCATAAAGCAGGGGTAATGCCTTACTTGTCGTTTGTTCCGCGCAACCATAGGGATATTGGTTCAGGCGTAAAAGCAAAGAGGCGACATCGAATGTTGCAGGGCGGGCAACCGAAATATTGATTTTAGCACCATCCAGTGCATAACCATCAATAAGGTTTTTATTGATCAACACACTGCCACCACTAGGAGCAAGAGAAATCTCATTTTTGCTCGTAACGGGCAATTGAGACGGTCTAACCCTCATTGAAATACCATGGTCGACCGAGATGCCTGATGCATTGTACAGGCTGATTTTTGCCGAACCTAACCCAATTGATTTTGCCATGACAGGTATAGATAAATTGATCTTTTTTCCCTGAACCAATTCAATAGAATTACCCACGCTCTCGTAAATTAAACTTAAATTATCGCTGCTCTCAATATCAATGCTATATGTCCCGCTAGGTGCATCCGTTGGCGTTAACTCCACCAGTAGTCGAGCCTGATCTCCTGGAGCCATAAACTTTGGTAAGTTTGCAACAATGACAACTGGATCACGAATGACCACCTCAGCTTCTGCTGAACCAACACCCGTGGCGCTCCATGCCGTCGCCATTACGCGAACGCTTCCACCAAACTGTGGAATAGAAAAACTCACATGTGCTTTTCCATTTTCATCAACACGAACGGGGCCAGAAAAGAATGCAACCAACTGCTCAGTTGGTGCACTACCATTCGTACTCATACCGCTCTCAACAGAATCGCCGCCAGTGCGAAGCCTCCCAAGCGCTCCAAGTGATCCATCAATCAAGCGGCCATACATATCGCGCATGGACACCCCAAGTTTACGTTGGCCGAAATAACGATCTGATGGATCAGGCGATTGATAATTGGTTAGATTCAATATTCCAACATCAACTGCGGCCACAAACACATACGCCTGCTCACCAGGTTTCAAATTTGAAATCAACACAGGTATATCTAGCGGTAAATTAGGTTGAGTTTTCTTTGGGACATCAAGAGACACCGCAAGCTTACGATTCTCTGGATCAACTGAAAGCCATTTCACCCCAACTGCACGGGTCGGCATACGTGATTTTTTCCCATCACCAGGTCGATAAAGCGTTGCCAAAACATAAGCACCTGCGCCCCAATCTTTCTCCACTGGGATTTCTACCGTCGCTCCCGTCCCCGTTAAGGAGATCGAGCGTGTACTTACTATTGTATCCGTTCCGATGGCTATAAGGAGCTCGCCTTCAAATCGCGGGGAAACTTTTAGCAGTGCGGTCTCGCCAGCTTTATAACTTGCCTTATCAAGCGCAATTTCTAGCCCATCAGGGGTATCCGTTGATTTTGCGGACACAGACCAGCCAGCTTGAAATTCAACACTCGTGGTCGGCCCATTTATGTCGCCAGTTTCAATGTCCAGCCTATAGCGTCCCCATTTCACAGCGGCGGAAATATCAGAGCTTTCACCTGTAGAAATATCGAATGCCCCATTGGCAACCTTCACCTCTTGAACGATTGCTTCATAACGCCACGACGAATTGGTGCGATACCATTGGTAGTTACGTTCAAGTTTCACCAAACTCCAAGAAACCGTAGGGAGAGCAATTTTTTTGCCTTGCGTATCAACAGCTATCACTTTGAAGGTTGCCGTCGAGTTCTCCCTTATCTGGCCATCCTCAAATTGTGGGCGTACGCCAATCATTGTTTGAGCTGGTTTCACATCAATGCTGGTGCGCCGTTCAACGGCACGCCCGCTATTTTCCACCATGCGCACAACAACCTCAGCAGTTTGCGGCCTTGTGGTGGCACGTGTGTTTTGCAACCTCACAGTAAACTTGCTTTCTCCCGCCGCATCTAAGTTCGCTATGGATCCAAGAGGAAAGCGCTGTGTCGTCCCCTCTTCGTTATCCGCCAACCCGAAGAGAAAGCCCTTAAATCCAGTTCGGTCGCGCTTTGTAGTCACAATAACCTCTCCCTCAAGAGAGAGATCCGCTGCCGGCGCGCCATAAAGGTAACGACCACTCACGGCCACGACTGAATCTTGGTTCAATGCGATTTCCGGCTGAGAAGGTGTTAAGGTAAAGTCAGTTTTTTCTGGTGTGAAGTCTTCAACAAGAAAACGCTGTTCGGCAACGGGCTCACCTTTAGGGTCCGTATAAACCTGCACTTTCCAAGTGCCCCGCTTAACATTGCTGGTGAGGGGAAGATCGACAGAATAACCACCAAGGCTTCCATTATCGACAATCCTGCGTTGCTCCTCACCGTCGGGCCGTTTGAAGATAAATGTTAAGGGCAAACCTTGTATTGCATTGGCCTGAGGGTCACGCGCCAAGGCGGCAATATGAACTGTCTCGCCCACTCGATATATTCCTCGCTCACTCCATGCATAAACATCGACACCCTTAGGTACGTCGCGGCCGGTTACGCCACGATCTGAAAAGTCAAAACCAGGTTTTGCTATATCGAGAAAGACAAAATCATCTTTCCCGCGTTTGGCTGAAATGAGCGCCGGTGAAAGCCCCCCTTTACCGCGTGTTAAACCCGCATCAAATTCTGCTTGCCCCAATGCGTTTGTCTTCGTTGTTCCAAGCACTTCGTTGTTGCGTGCCAATAGCATCACCTCAACATCTGCCATCGGTTTTGCCGTACTCAACGAGCGAGTAAAAACCTGAAGCTTTGAACTGCCGCTAAAAGTGGTTAGCCCAATATCAGATATAACAAACCATTGCGTTACCCGATCATTGCTGGTCACTTGCGCAGCGGCACTTATAACATATACCCCTGGCTTACGTTGAGGTAACGCGTCATCAACCGGAATAC
>JAZGEY010000069.1:0-45775 GCA_036478985.1 Rhizobiaceae bacterium | reverse complement strand
GCCATAGCAGATGCATATCCGGCTCTGTTGGAGGCAATTAGGTCTGCTGGTTCCTCAAAAGCCGAATGTCAGCTTCTGTAGCTTATACAAACAAGTACAAACGAGCTACAAAGTCCGCAATGGGCCGTGAATGCTGAATATTCCAGCAGTTTAACGAATGTGGTAAACTGCCGCTTGGAGCCCTTTTCTAATATAATGCTTGTCAAATTTGGACAAAAAAACATTGTCTAAGTTAGCTGAGGTGCAACGGTCATTCATTTATTATGGCTTCCTTTGGATCAATTCACTGCAGTTATAACATGGTTATTCGACCCTGATCGCCATCGATATATAGATCACAGCTATCAGGAATCGCATCAAAGCAGCCGGAGGCATTTACGACGGCAGGAAGACCAAATTCTCTTGCTACAATTGCTCCGTGAGAAAGATAACCTCCCGTTTCGACCACAATACCTTGCGCAGTTAGAAATAGAGGCGTCCAGCTCGGATCTGTGCAACGCGCGACAAGGATGCCACCATCGCATAGCGCTTCTGGCTTGGTTGGGTTATGAACTTTTCGTGCGCGCCCTTTTGCCTGCCCGGGCGAAACACCGATCCCAACAAGAGTTGACCCTTCGTGCTTCGTTGGCAGTGTAATTGTTTCAAAATGACCTGCGCTGTTCAGAATAACATCGGGTGGGGGATCAGATGTTGCCCAGTTTTCAATTTGCTGACGCCGGTCAGCAACCAATTGCCGCGCACCTTTACCGTCCCAGATACCGGTGCTGTATGCCCACAAATCAGCAAGTGTAAGCATAAATACATCTTCACTATCATCCAGAATATGCTCAGCATGTAGTCGACTTCCAAACTCCAAAACAATATGGCGGGACATACAAAGAAATCAACGAAACCGTTGCACTTGTTCCGTGAGTCTACAAAGTCCTGATTGAATGGCCGCTTCCACGAAAATCTCTTCTTACTTGCAAGGTCAACTGAACGTCAGCAAAGGGCCGTGTGCGCCCTATCAACATGACGATCTCGCCCTACTTAAGCCCCACACGAGCAACCTGAATGTGTAAGGAGCTGCAAGAGCAGTGGCTCTCAGGTGAGGTCTATAGGTGTATTTTGGCTCTGGGTCCTTTCCAGCTTATACCAAGGTCAGGGTGTGCGCTGAGCCCCCATGTGGCAGGATATTTTGAGATTTTCAGAGCCAATCATTTTTGATTGAGACAGCTGAGACAGGCTTTTCTTTCTATACTTCAGTATTTAAGGGATCGATCTAAAGCTAAAGAAGGGATTACCCGTCTCAGTTGTCTCAAAAAGTTAAATATAAGTTTCATCATCCAATTCTTCCAGCTTAAGCCTTAACCCGATATATCCACGGCTTCTTTCTGGGCCTATGTTTCTAGAAGCTTGAAAGCCATGTTCACGCATAGCATCTGGAAATGAGGAGGTTTTCGTTCCAGGTGATATTGATGATTTCTGGGCATAGCATTGCCAAGAACTCCATAAGTTCGAACTTTGCTCAGAATAGTTTTGCGAAACCTCACATGCTTCATCCAACCACTCCTGAAAAACATCTTGTTGAGAAAAATAGTCATCAGTTTTTGTTTTAATGGACTGCGGGATCACCAACCCTTTGTCATACCAATCTATACTTCCTTGAATCATCCACGTTAAAATTCCCTGGGCTTCATCCATTAGTTTTTCTTGGAGGTTCCGATCAATCACTTGAGGAACAGCATTCATTCCCAACACGAGTAACCGCTCCTTCATTGCTTTTTCGACCGATGACACCGACGGTTGGTGATTGCCAACAACCATAAGTTTAAGTTTTGGGTCAAACTGAAAATCATCCTGCCGCATATACCGAGCAATTATGGGGTCACCGCCAGTTAGCTGTTTTAGACGCTGCTGGTCCCATTTACGGTTTTCTTTGGTCTCATTTGCAACGACAAACCGTTTTCCATTTATTCTAGCAATGCTGGTTGTATGCTGAGAAAATGTCTGTTGAGACAACACTTCCGATTCAATCTGGATAGCAAAAGAACCCAAAATATTACGGATGACATTTACCAGGGTGGATTTCCCCGATCGACCTGTTCCATGGATGAAAAGAAATTTATGCTCGCGAGTATTGCCTGTCAGGCAGTACCCGAACCATGTTTTCAAAAAATTAATGGCGGTTTCATCACTTTCTAATGCTTCATTGAGAAATGATATCCAACGCGGGCAATGTACATTTGCATCGAAGTCAACGAGCTCAAGTGGAGCAACCTCGGTACACTGTTTCATTAAAATTGTTGAATCAGGGTCTTTGGATTTACCGCTTTTGAGGTCAATTAGCTGGCCCGGAGTAGTAAGAAGATTGGGCTCGTTATCCCAGTCCCGTTCAACTGTTGAAAATTCAGGACGATTTTCTGCCAACCGCCGGATCCCGTTAACGGACGTACTCCTTAATAAGTTCCGAGCACCCTTGACAATACAGCCGTCTAACCTGACACAAACATCAGAAATCGTTGAATTAATTTCACCCTTTTCATCGCTAGCCCAATAACTGCCATTCCACAGTAGCCACGATCCTTGGGTGGCATTATATTTGTATTGGTTTCCTTCTTCTCTAGCCAAAACATCAACGGCTGAAATCTCATTTGCTGCGGGTCGCCAACCATTTGATATAAGATCAACACATTTTGGAAAGGCTTCAAGTATTGCCTCTCCTTCTTCTTGGATTAGCTTTTGTGCATTATTGAAGGCTCTCCGAAGTTGTCTCTCATCGGATCTGTTGGCCCAATCACCTGCTTCTGTCTGATCTTCTCTAATTCGATCACAAAATTCAGCATAGCTTGCTTTCTTTTTGGCTTCTGCAAGAGCAAAGCGAAAGCCGTGGCCGCTCCCGCTTTCATCGCTTGGATTATTTTTTGCGGGCTTCTCTATTAGCCGAGGACCCGCCACATTATACAACCAGTTTAGATCGCCCAGATCTATCCGCCGAATATTGACGATTCCTGAATTATTATTCTCGCCGTTTGGTGTCACGAATTGATTCTCCGTGACGGTAAAATAGCTATTTGACAGATGAATTTCAAACCCGTGGTGGGATGATATCTTAAACTCAGCTTTGTGTTTGACCCTCGTACTTTTTTTAAAAGACAAAAATTCATCAACACCGATGAAGCAGAATATTTTTATTCCTGATCCACTAGGTGATATTTCTGAATATGAAGAAATTTTCTCTAGGATTTTCTCCGCCCAGATTTCAACGGCACCAGTTGTAGTGTCTACACAACCATCAAGATCTATACCAATAAGCCTGTTGTTTTCTCCATGCGAAGTAAGTTGCACTCCAAATCCTGGTGAGAAGCCAGGATGTTTCGCTTTGAAGTTTTTCATCCAGTTCACAACATGGGCTTTTGTGCCCCAAGAAAGTTGATCATTGTTTTTGGCATTTCTACCTGTATTTGGATCAATGGGAATCTTGTCTATTTTCCCGCCGGAGTTGGCACCTTTATATCCAACCCAAATTCGTTCGTTAGCTAACTTTTGAAGAGGATTATCCAACATGACTAATTCCTTTCAGGTTGATATCGCTGTCAGTTTCACAACAAGAAGCAACAAAAGCATCTAGCCAAACACGCGGCATAGCAGTGCTTCTTCGTCCGATTTTTATGAAGCTGGGGAAATCTCCTCGTGCAATCATCTCGTACATCGTTGATCGAGAAATTGCGGTTTCTTTTAAAACCTGTGAAGGTCTCAACAACGGTGTACTGGCGGGAATACCCTGCCAGCTAGTTGATATTTTATTTTGATGAGTAGGCATAAAACTAATTCCTTTTAAAAATCACCGGAGCAGTCCGGCAACTTTCAAGTAGAGCTAGAAATGTGCAAAGGAAAGGAATTCGAACGCGCGTTTAGACGTGTGCTGGCGCAAGCTAGCTAGCGCCAGATTGCTGTTTATGTGTTTGCTCACAGTACGTTTGAATTGATCTTTTTCTCCGTACAGTTGGGTACTTTGCCTTTGCAGAATTTGTTGGTTTGTTTGAACCTAAAGGGCCTTCTGGATCGCAATACTCTTCGACCATTGTTAACTGGAACTCTTCAAACGCCTCTGGTTTCGTACCCATTTCTCTATGGAGATATTCGCGTTCGATTGCTTTCTTCACTAAATCCGAATAGGTGCCTGAATGTCTCTTCTTACCGCCAACGCTTTCTTTAGATTGCTGGCCTTTGATATTTGAAGGTAAAAATTTTGAAAACTCTTCGTTTTTATAGGCGCTCTTTAACCATGTTGGTTCTTCCCCAATTTGGATAGCTCTACTAATCCATTCTTGAGGCGATTGAGGGCTCATATCCGCACCAGCCATTTTAGCTCGGAAATACTTACCCCGCGCATTTATAGCCTGCTCTAATTCTTTCCCATGTAAAAATTTCCATTTGTCAGGCCTACCAATATAGATTGGAAATAATTCACCAGGGGACGGAAGAAACACACCGCACAGAATTGATTTGGCTTCATTGAAGCTCCAACCAGGCTTGCTTAACCAATAGAGAATTCTGCGTTTTATTGCTTCTTGTTCATTCAGGCTTACCGTTGGCTCACTACTTTTAGAATTTGTCATTTATTTCTTTCCATTCATCCAGTTTTCCGGCCCACCAGTCAGCCATCCGCACCCGTTCATCCCAATAAGAGCCCCGAGTGTAAACGCGTCTCACACTGTTGCTATCCAAATGAGCAAGAGCCCGTTCAATTGCATCGGGATTCCAAAGACCGCTTTCGTTAGCCAGGGTAGCAAAAGTTGCTCTGAACCCGTGGGAGGTCATTTGTTCCTTTGTATATCCCATTCTCCGAAGTGCTTGGTTCATTGTGTTATCTGATATGGGTTTTTGAGAACTTGATACTGAGGGCAAGACCAATTGATTATGCGGAGAATAGCCTTGGAGTTCTTTGAGCAGGTCAATTGCTTGCTTAGGCAGGGGCACTTGGTGCTTCTTTCGCATTTTGGTACGTTCAGCTGGAATGCTCCATATGGCTTTATCAAAGTCGAACTCATCCCAGCGTGCTAAGCGCAGTTCACCAGGGCGAGTGTATAAGAGAGCGAGTAGCTTCAAACCTAACACAGTTACTCGATAGCCATTGAAGCCATCTATGTCACGCAGCAACTGACCTAAGCCTTGTTCTGTAATGATAGCAGCATGGTGACTTACTCTAGGGGTAATCAACGCGCCTTGGAGCGCAAACGTGGGGTCTGTCTCTGCACGTGCCGTAGCAACTGCATATCGAAAGATCCGTCCAATCGTTGACCGCAGCCGCCTAGCCGTTTCATGCTTGCCTCGATCTTCGACCCTTTTCAGTAGTATCAAAATCTCTCGTGCAGATATCTCAGTAATCGGGCGGTCGCCAAATTCGCCCTGAGCCATATCGATAAGCCAAGTGAACTTCTTCAATGTTGGTGGAGCTTTGCCCTCTTTGCGTAGTTTTTCTAAATACTCGTTTGAGATAACCCTGAAGCTATTCGAAGCTTCCAGCTTTTTTTGAAGTTGGGTTTCCTTTTTCAATTGCCCTGGATCACGGCCATCAAGTAATTGAGATGTTGCCTCATCTCTCTTAAGCCGCGCATCGCGCAATGAGATGATTGGATATCGTCCAAAAGATAGAAGCTTTTCTTTACCCAGATATCGGTACTTCATCCGCCAGAGCTTTGAGCCAGATGGATTCACATGCAAAAACAAACCAGCAGCATCGAACATCTTGAACGCTCGTTCGCTGGGTTTTGAATTCTTTATCTGTACATCCGTAAGAGCCATTGCCCTGCCTTATGTGGGGTATGTAGATATCTACCCCCAAATCTACCCCCAATTCATTCGGATGCAAGCAAATCTCAAAATACCTTCTCGGACGGTAAATGCTTATAGTTAAAGGAGTTTGGAGGGAGCGCTGGATGTTATCGGACATCTCTAAACAGTAGAATGGTGACCCCAAGTGGATTCGAACCACTGACCTCAGGATTAGGAATCCTACGCTCTATCCTACTGAGCTATGGGGCCCTTGATTTAGAGATAGATGGTTTCGGCCATTTGCGAAAGCATCAATTGATAACTACCTGCCCATGGGCACTTTCTAGCCATTCTGCGATGGCTTCTGTTACGCCCGCCGTCCCAATCATCTGCATCCAACCGTGCCATTGTTCTGCCATAGCAACGAGGGTTTCCGACCAAAAGCTTGGTGGAAAATCATAGGTTAGAGAGAGCAACGCATTCGATTGAAAAATTGCAAGGGCCAGTAAAGCCAAAACAAATATCATGGTCACGGGAAGAGCAATTTTTACCTTGTTCATGTCTTCAATATGTTCCATTCAACCAATCCTAAAACTGAAAATAAATAAAGGGTGCAGTACCTGGCGGCGAGAGCCACACGATAAACAACAGGCCCACAATAAACCCAAAGCCAAGAAGCCAAAATGAGCGGCCCGCAAACCAAGAGCCAACATCTGACATCAACTCACGGAGTCCAAACTGCATCGCTAAGGGTGCGAATATCACGGCCAACGTAAACCAAGTCAGCTCGTTTATACCTCCCGTCAATGCGCCCAAGCCTTCGAACATATCGAGAGCCGATTCCATATTCGCCGCTCGAAAAAATATCCATGCAGCACACACAACATTGAAAGTAATCAGCCAACCAAAAAAGCGCCCTGCCCCACTGGTTTTTTGAGCGCGTATGCCAAGCGCCCGTTCCGCCCCAAGCCACGCCCCGTGAAGCGAACCCCAAACAATAAATTTCCACGCCGCCCCATGCCAAAGCCCGCCAAGAAACATCGTGATAAATAAATTCCGGTAGGTTTTCCATGCCCCAAACCGTGAGCCGCCAAGCGGAATATACAGATAATCCCTCAACCATTGCGATAAGCTCATGTGCCACCGCCGCCAGAAATCCTGCAGCGATTGCGCCCTATAAGGCTGATTAAAGTTCTGCTTGAACTGGAAACCCAACAACAGCGCCGTGCCGATTGCGATATCACTATAGCCAGAAAAGTCACAATAAATTTGCACCGCATACCCATAGACCGCCAACAAAATCATGAGGCTGGAATAGGAACTGGGGTCCAGAAAAACAGGGTCGACAATATCGGTTGCTAAATAATTCGCCACCACCATTTTTTTGAACAGACCAAACAGGCAAAGGGTCAACCCACTGCTCACCGCAAGTTTTGTGAGAACCGGCACTCTCTCCAACTGAGGCAAAAAATCAGCCGCCCGCACAATTGGTCCCGCCACCAATTGCGGAAACAGCGAAATATAGAGCAGCACATCAACTAACCCCTCCACTGATCTCTTTCGCGCGCTCACCTCATCGCGATAAACGTCGACCACATAGGAAATCGCCTGAAAGGTAAAAAACGAGATGCCCACGGGCAACACAATTTGTAAGAATGGTAAGTCTCTTTGCCAGCCAATAGAGAACAAAAGATCCTGCAAGGAGGAAAGAAAGAACCCATAATATTTGAAGAGAGCCAAAACACTGAATAGCAAGGTAATCGCTATTCCGACGATTGTTTTTGGTTGCCGTTCTCCACTGGCGTTGTCGAGAAGAACGCCTGAAGACCAAGCCACCAACGAAGCCACTAAAAGAAGGAAACAAAACCGCCAATCCCACCAGCCATAAAACAAATAGCTTGCACCGAGCAGCAAGAATTTTCTCGCTAGCCCGCGATCTTTAATCATCCACCCAAGGGCAAATACAACCGTAAAAAATAGTGCAAATGTGATGGTCGGAAAGAGCAAAGGAATAAACTGAGTTAGGGAAAATATAGCTTACTCTAAAGCTTTTCAGAGCGACGGGAAAGCGCCCATAATAATTTACCTTATTCAGCTATTTGTTGAGCGCGACTGCCACATTGCTGGCACTTGGGCTTATAAGCCATTTTGTAAATGCGGCAGCACTTCGCCGATAGCCCTTAGAAGTTAGATGCACCCGATCCTTCGCCGCGAGCCCTTGGCCAGCCCATTTATTCACCGCGCAGACACCGCCCATTGATCGTGACCAGTCCCAATAGGCCGCCCCTTGAGAAGAGGCTAGTTTACGAACGGCCGTGCGCAATGGCCCAAGTTTCGGCGGTGTTGACCAGCCTCCGCAAACCCCGTTCCCCCTACGACGCAAACCAGAAGCAGCCCCAAGATAAATAACATCAGCATTTGGGGCATTTTTCTTTAATCGAGCGACATAACGAGAGGCTCGTTTGCGGTAAGAAGATAGTTTCAAACCATCATTGAAACCCTCGTTTGTTCCATAACCATAAATAATTAGATCTGGGTCAAGGCGGCGCACATCGTTTGCCACCAGCTGCGTATTAAAACGTTTGGTGATATTCAACGTTGCGCCAATTAGACCGAAATTTACGTAACGTATCCCAGGCCTGTTCTTACCCGTTGACCAATTCAACAGGGTCGTTTGCGCACCACCACCAGGTACAACAACTAAGGTTCGCCCCTTCGCAGTAACATGGAATTGTTTTGAGCCCTTCCGTTTAGAATAGGCATCAAATCGTTTAGAAACTTTGCCCACTTTCATGGTAAAAGCCCCTTGGGATGGCCCCGTGGCAACGGTAACACCGGCCCAATCAAAGCGGCCATTTTTACTTTGCAACGTCATTGATGAACGCGACGAGCGCGACGATACGCTAACACCAGAAATGCCGTAGCGCCCGCGCTTTTGTTTTGAAGCAGTTTGCCCCCGCCATCGACCCAAGGCTGAAAGTTTTACCTGATCCGCAACACCATATTTGAAAGCCTTAGCAGGAATAACCATGCCGCGACCCGCGTCTCCATACTGCGCCTGCAGGGCCGTGCGGATACCACGAGAAAAACTATCTGAGGCAATATGGCTGTCGCCGATGTGAAGAATAGTAATCGGCTTACTACGAGCGCCAGCTTTCAAAGCTGCAAGTTTTGCATGGAACCTGCCAAGGGGCCCGCCTTTACCGCCAGCTGGCTGTATCGGTGGAATAATCGCCACTTCCCGAACGGTACTCTTTGCTACGAAATCTGACGGCTTCCCAACCGTAGATTTTGTAATCAAGCGTGCCGTATCAGGTTGTTTTTCTGGCCGTAAATTTGCGATCTGAACAGCCGTATTTTTCTTATTCGCTTCGTTTTGCTGGATCGCAGTTTTTTGCTTTTTTAACTTCATCCCAAGACGCTCTATCGCGGCAAGACGGGCTGGGTCATTTTGCGCAGGGCCTACAGGATCTTGATTCGAGACAAGCCCATTCAACCCACCGCCGCCCAACGTGCAAGCACCCAAAGCCAGCAACACGGCAAAACGTGCAGGTTTTAATTGTGTTATCGTCAAAATGGCCATGTTTTGCTCTAAGGACAGCTCCCGAAATGGAGCTAGATTGTTAACAAAACCTATGCAAACAGCGTTAAAAAACTATCAAGAAATTAAAACTTTATGGTGTTCCAAGCTCTTCAGTTTTTTCTTTAGTTTTCTCTTTTGGATGTGCTCTTTGTAGGTCTTGAAGCATAATATGGTTCACAAAATTGGCGAAAATCAGGTAACCATCTGAGGTAAAGTGGACGCCATCTCGATGTCGAATTTGTTGCTTCTTGCCGTCTGCGCCTGTGTAAAAGGGGGTGTATTTTCCGTCCTCGGTTCCTAATGGTTTCCAAGTATCAATGAAACGAACCCCGACCTTCGCCGCCACTTCACTATAAATGCCATTCAAATAGAATATTTCTTCCTGGTGATGCTTCTCCGTCACAATCGGATTGCTCACCCAGTAAACTGCAAGACCGCCGCTTTTGAGATCACGCATCATTGCTTCAGCGCGGGCCATATAACGACTTCGCCAGCCATCAGTCTTAAAATGATGCGCCTTTCCTTTTTCTCGAATGGTCTGCATATCATTCAACCCCAACAGCACCACCGCCGCTTGGTATTTTCCTGAATGCGCGAATTGCTTTGCGGCCTTATTCCAATCATAGCGATCACGGCGCACGAGCCCCGTATTCACCTTTGATTTACGGATGGTTTTAATATCATCACGGTCCTTATTGAGCTGGGTTAAACCCTGATGCAAACCGTTAGCCAAGGAGTCCCCCAGCACCACAACATTAAGCACGCCTTTAACAAGAGAGGTCTTGATGTAAGGAGACTCTGAGTGTGCCGCAGTACTACCGAAAAATACAAAGCCTATCAGCACAAAAACAAAACGAGACATATTAAAATCCATAAATCTGACCAAATTTATTTTCTAAATAATCGAGCAATGGATCGGCCGTTACACTCTCCCCAACAGCTTTTTCAACCAGCGCTTCGGGGGTAAGAATACTTCCTTCTTCGTGAATGTTTTTTCTCATCCAAGTAAGCACTTCCCCAGTTTTCCCATGAGAAATATCACTATCCAAATCATGAATTTCAGATCGCATTTTCTGATTCAATTGGCCCGCATAAATGTTCCCCAACGAGTAGGTTGGGAAATAACCAAACAACCCTACAGACCAATGCACATCTTGCAAAACACCATGGGCGGCATCGGGAACGGCAACCCCAAAATCTCGTTCAAAACGCGCGTTCCATTCAGCCTCCAAATCCCCCACATTAAGCGCTCCAGAAATCAAATCTCGCTCCAGCTCAAACCGCAAGAGAACATGCAAATTATAATGCACCTCATCAGCCTCGGTACGAATGAAACCTGTCTCAACACGGTTCGCGGCCCTATACAAATCTTCGCTACTCATCACACCGCAATCTGGGAAGGCGCGATTAAAGTGCGGGAAAAACCATTCGCAAAATGCACGGCTACGGCCAATTTGGTTTTCCAAAATACGCGACTGGCTCTCGTGAACCCCCATCGAAACATGTTGACCAGCCGGAGTGAGCGCATGGGCTTTCGGCACGCCTTGTTCGTAAAGCGCGTGGCCTAATTCATGAATTGTTGAATACAGGCAACCAAAGGGTTCGGCTTCATCTACCCGCGTCGTGATACGGGCATCGCCTCCCGTACCAGATGAAAATGGATGGGTTGATAAATCCAACCGACCACCATTCCAATTATACCCCACAACATCCCCAAGCTTATGCGCCAACGCCATTTGCAGTTTTGTATCAAAAGGTCCCTTTAACGCTTTTAGATTCACACCGCTTTCAGCAATATTTTTTCGAAGCTTTGAAAGACGCGGGCGCATATTTTCCAACAGTGGCTGAAGCACTGCTACAGTCATACCAGGCTCATAATCATTTAGTAATGCATCGTAATTTAGCTGCCCATCCTCAGCCAAGCAGGACGCCTCTTCGCGTTTTAATTTGATAACCTGCTCAAGTGTTGGGGCAAAATTTGCAAACTTATTTTCACTTCTCGCCTGCGCCCATATTCCCTGTGCGAGTGATGTTAAACGCGCCAATTCTTCGGCAAGCTTGGCAGGTATTTTTACAGACCGCTCATAATTCCGTTTTGTGAGCCGCACATTTGCCATCGCGGCATCATCCAGCTCTAGTCCCTCAAGCTTTGACAGCCAATCGCCAATGCGTGGATCTGTTCGCCGCTCATGGATTACGAGCTCTAACGCTGCCGCTTGTTCTGCCCGCGCCCTAGCCCCGTCTGGTGGCATCATGACTTCTTGATCCCACTCCAATAACCCAGATATCTGCGATAATGCGTAGGTCTGGCGAACGTGCTCCATAAGAGTGGTAAAAGCTTTTGAAGGGGTCATTATTGCATCCAAGTGTTCTTCGAGCATTATTTAATCCAGATTGCATATAAACAACAAGCACGCCTATGATAACCCATGAAAAAACGAACCCTCGTGAGTCTTGGAATATCTTGCCAAACCGCCCACCAGCTTGCCCGTTTTACCAATGAACACTCCGACCCCGCAAGCTTTCAAAAAGGCCCTTTCGATTGGCTAATTTGTCCCGTCCTCAGTGCCGCTGAATGGCTTGATAATGGTCTCATTGATTTTACGCAAAACGAGATCACCATTGCCCGTAACCACGCCTATTGGCCAAAATTTGGTTTTTGGTTCTGGCATGGTTTCTATACAAAATCAGACACTGAGCGGAAGCTAAAAATTTACCAAAACACCCCTCGTGAACAGGAAAAGCTAGCCTACCAACGGGCGCAGTTTCAAAACCTCGACCCGCAAAATACAATTTTTATTATCTCCAACACCCAAAACAACCTCCTTGGAGAGGTGTTTAAGGAAGGGGAAGAGAGCCTGTTTCACTTCACCAATGATCACATCAATAAACTACAATCTTCTCTCGATCGCTATTTTGGTACGCCAATAAATTTGAAAATTATCACTCGAGAACATCGTGCGGATAAGGCTCTGCTCGATCAGGCCAACACCTATATCCTCTCCGCAGAAACCAGCGATTGGAAAGGGGAGAACAAAGACTGGGATCAAGCGTTGAGATCGCTTTGTAAAAATTAACGAAATAAACATTTTAGTTACCAATTCCTTAACACTTATTCTGCCATGCTGATCATTATAAAGAATCAGGCTACAGTCCAATGTCCCAATCAACACTCGTGATAAATCCAACGGATGCCCGTAAATCGGGAACAGTAGCAGCAAACCCAATAAAAGAACGTCGTAGTCTCACGAGTGACATTCTAAATTCGGTTGGTGAGTGCGTTTATGAGTGGGATATCAAATCTGACGCAATAACCTGGAGTGACGGCGCTGAAACGCTCTTTTGTCTTGAGGACACATCACGCATCGCCACCAGCCGTACCTTCAATAGCCTCTTGCTGGCAACGACAGAATCCACACGCAACAACACCATTATGTCCTCTAAAGAAGTTGATGATGGCCGAGGTGTAGCCTACCGCGTGCAATATGCCCTTTCTGCAAAAATGTTGAATACTGCCAGCGATATTTGGATTGAGGATACAGGTCGTTGGTTTGTGGGCGAAAACGGAATTCCAGTGCGTGCCCATGGGGTAATTCGCATTATCAATGAGCGGCGGAACATGGAAGAACGTATCGACCGCCTTTCAAAATTTGATCCTCTCACAGGTATTTTCAACCGCCCCCATTTGAACCTCTGCCTTGAGAATACATTTGAAGAAATAAACCGCTCCGGCGAACCAGCCTCCTTTATTGTGGTTGGCTTAGAACATTTTGATCTCATCAATTCGGTCTATGGCTATGAAGGCGGAGATGCGGTCATTACTGAGGTTGCAAAACGTTTGAACGAAAACCTTCGGGACAACGATATCGTGGGTCGTTTTTCTGGAGCAAAAATTGGCATTATTCTACCCGAATGTGGTGAGCGGGATATGCTCATAGCTGGCTATCGGATTCTCAACTTATTACGCGAGAACATCATCGTCACCAGCCAAGGCCCCATCGCCATTTCCATTTCCATTGGTGGCGTGGTCATGCCCCAGCAAGCCCGTGATAGCCGTCAGGTTTTTGTTGCCGCACAACAGGCCTTGCTAGAAAGCCGTCGAGCACGAGAGTCCTCTATCGTCACTTACCGTCATAACCCGGGGAAAGATGCAAAGCGCCGCCAAGATGCATTGATCGCTAAACGCATAATTACTGCGCTAAAGGAAGGCCATATCCACCTGGCTTTTCAACCTATTGTTGATGCAAAAACATCAAAAGTTTCCTACCATGAAGCATTGGTTCGCCTTCATTCTCCAGATGGTGACACCCTCATTGCAGAAGATTTTGTTGGTATAGCCCAGCGACTTGGCCTCATTCGCTTGGTTGACCACCATGCTCTTGATCTAGCCATTGATGTCCTTATTAGTTCTCCCACCGCCCATTTCTCCCTCAATGTTTCCAATGAAACAGCCTGCGATCCAGAATGGTTATCGAAGCTCGCAATCGCAATTCATCGGACCCCGAGTATTGCGGGGCGATTGATTATTGAAATTACAGAATCCCATGCCGCAGAATCTATGGAGGAGGCGTTAGGATTCATCAACAGCGTGAAAGATCTTGGTTGTAAAGTTGCATTGGATGATTTTGGCGCAGGCTTCACCTCTTTTAGAAATCTAAAAAGCCTGCCCTTCGACATCATCAAAGTTGATGGCCAATTCGTTAACAATTTAACCAGTAGCCACGAAAACCAAAGCTTTATAAAAGCTCTGGTTGGCCTCGCGCGACTGTTCAATGTGGAAACAGTCGTTGAATGGGTGGAGGATGAGAAAACGGCTCAATTATTAAACTCATGGGGCGTAGATTACCTACAAGGTTTCGCCTTTGGCAAACCTCAAAAGGAATTGCCTTGGCCCATCGCAGAAGCACCAAATGAGCCCCAAAAACAAAGCTCTTAAGACCGGTCTTTACGGGCACGAATTTCAGTAAAAACCTCAAGATCAGTTGCTTCTTCCATTCCCAAATGCTCGCGAATGGCCGCATCAGCAGTTCGCAAAAACGGGTTGGTTTGTTTCTCAAGCGCAATCGTTGTCGGCAAGGTTGGTTTGCCATTATCGCGCATCACTTCAATTTCCCGCGCCCGTATCGCCAATGCCTCGTTATCAGGATCAACGGTCACTGCGAACTTCGCATTTGATAATGTATATTCGTGCCCCGCGTATACTTTCGTATCATCAGGAAGCGCTGCAAACCGTTGCATGGCCTCGTGCATCATCGCGGGCGTTCCTTCAAAAATTCTCCCACAGCCCAAAGCAAAAAGAGCATCCCCCGCAAACACCATGCTGTGGTCAGGAAAATAGTAGGCTATCTGCCCAAGCGTATGGCCAGGTGTACCAATCACCTCCACCCGATGCCCATCAATCTCAAAACTATCCCCATGGCCCACAGATTTATCAACACCTGGGATGGTTTCATTCACTGGCCCGATGATTGTACAGCCGCTATCCGCCTTTAGTTTTTCATTCCCCTCCACATGGTCATAGTGATGGTGGGTAGTGAGAATATGGGTGAGCTTCAAACGCTTCGATTCCAACACATCCTCAATGGCCTCCAACTCGGGGGCATCAATACTAACGGTCAGTCCGTTACTTGGGTCATGTAAAATCACCCCGTAGTTATCATCGCGGCAGGGAAACTGAAAAACCTTCAATTTATTGACGTTCATCATATGCTCCAAATTCTCAAATGCAGGTGTTGGCTTGAGCCATTCTCTGTTAACCTCATATCATGCATATGGATATTGTCGATCTTAGGCAGTTTTACGCCACCCCAGAAGGAAAGCTTGCTCGCCGTTCAATCGAGCAAGCCTTACAAACCCTATGGAACCCAATCAGCGATGAACGGCTGGTTGGTCTTGGCTATGCCACTCCCTATCTTGACCGTTTCCGCCCCGATACCGAGCGCACGATTGCCCTCATGCCGGCCCGCCAAGGAGCTATTTCTTGGCCGCCCGGTGAACCCTGTGCCACGGCCTTAGTGTTTGACGAAGACTTGCCGCTTCCAGATGCCAGCATTGACCGCATTCTTTTAGTTCATGCCTTGGAACACTGCGAGAATGCCCACGAAACCTTAAGCGAAATTTGGCGCGTATTAGCTCCAGGTGGGAAATTGGTAATTGTAATTCCGAACCGACGCGGTATTTGGGCGCGGGTTGAACATACCCCTTTTGGGGCAGGACGGCCCTATACGGGCGGACAGCTTTCTCGATTGTTGCGCGAAACCATGTTCACTCCAACTGCTTGGTCGGATGCCCTGCATTTCCCGCCTACAAATAAAAAACTAATCCTGCGCATCGCCGCAGCTTTTGAGCGTTTTGGGAGACGCTTCACCCCTGCCTTTGCCGGTGTTGTCGTGGTCGAGGCAACAAAACTTCTTTACCAAGGTTTGCCGATAAAAGAGCGCCAATCGCGGCGCGTGTTTATCCCAACCCTCGCCCCCCAAGGAACAACTCGGCGCGTAAAACAAACCAAGGACTAATTACTTAGCAGAAAAATGCTTTCAAACCGTCTCAACTCCTTCTAAACAATTCTGGCGAATATTTTTGTAAATAAAAGTGCGATCATTGCTATGACAAAACCCACCCCCAATTTTGGTATCATGGATATCAACGCCTACGTGCCGGGAAAATCTGCCGCACCAGCAGGGGTAAAACTTCATAAACTTTCCGCCAATGAAACGCCCCTTGGTCCAAGCCCAAAAGCCAAAGCTGCTTTCAGTGATCTGGCCAAACAGTTAGAAGATTATCCCGATGGCAGCGCATCAGATTTACGTAACGCTATAGCCAAAACCCACGGCATTAACGCCGACAACATTCTATGCGGCAATGGTTCAGACGAATGCCTCTCTCTCCTATGCCAATGTTATTTGAATCCTGGCGATGAAGCCATTTACACCGAGCATGGCTTTCTTGTTTACCGCATCGGAATCTTAGCCGCAGGTGCAACACCCGTGGTTGCCAATGAAACTGAAGCCACCGCCGATGTTGATGCAATGCTGGCCTGTGTCAGCGACAAAACTCGCATTGTGTTTTTAGCCAATCCAAACAATCCAACGGGTACTTACTTAGCAATGAGCGAAGTACGCCGCCTCCATGCGGGTTTGCCTTCAAACGTGCTGTTGGTTCTCGATGCCGCCTACGCAGAATATGTGCAACGAAACGACTACGAGTCTGGCATTGAGCTTGTCGCAGGCGCGCAAAATGTTGTCATGACCCGTACCTTCTCGAAAATCCATGGCCTTGCGGGACTGCGCATTGGCTGGCTCTATGGCCCTGAGCATATCATTGATGTTTTGAACCGGGTGCGCGGCCCGTTTAATGCAAATGCCGCAGCCCTTGCAGCTGCAAAAGCTGCCATCGAAGACCGCTCGATGGTCGAGACGGCAATTGCCCACAACAATAAATGGTTGGCTTGGACCAGCGAAGAACTCACCAAGCTTGGCCTGAGAATTACCCCAAGTGTGGGTAACTTCATTCTCATTCACTTCACCGATAAGGCTGGGAAATCTGCCGCCGAAGCTGATACTTACCTTACCGAACGAGGCTATGTGCTCCGCCGCGTTGTGCCCTATGGTTTTGACAACGCAATCCGAATGACTATCGGCACGGAAGAAGCCTGCCGTGGTGTTGTTGCTGCCCTTACTGAATTTTTGAAAGCCTAATCGTGACCCAAACCCCCGCCCCTATTTTCAAACGGCTTTGCCTCATCGGCATTGGTCTTATTGGTTCATCTATCGCGCTCCGCGCCCGTAAGGACGGCTTGGCTGAAACCATTGTTGTTTGCACCCGCCGCAAAGAAACCCTAGATCGTGCCCGCGAATTGAACCTTGGTGATGTCTATACAGACTCCGTAAACGAAGCCGTAAAAGATGCGGATTGCGTTATTCTTTGTATCCCTGTTGGTGCTTTTGCCGCGATGGGAGAACGAATGGGGCCTCATCTCGCCAATGGCTGTATTGTTACGGATGTTGGTTCGGTCAAACGCTCTGTTATTGATCAACTAAAGCCTCACATACCGGATGGCGTTCATCTCGTCCCTGGCCATCCGCTAGCGGGTACGGAATACTCTGGCCCCGATGCCGGTTTCACTACGCTCTTTGACGACCGCTGGTGTCTGCTCACTCCAGAGGCAGGAACAAGCAAAGAGGCGACTGACAAACTACAACAATTTTGGCAGGGCCTCGGATCAAACATCGACATCATGGACCCAGACCACCACGACCGCGTATTGGCGATTACATCTCACCTACCTCACCTAATTGCCTACAACATCGTGGGCACAGTTTCGGATTTAGAAGAAACGACGCAATCAGAAGTTATCAAATACTCAGCTTCAGGCTTCCGTGATTTTACCCGTATCGCCGCGTCCGACCCTGTCATGTGGCGAGACGTATTCTTGCACAACAAAACTGCGGTGCTTGAAATGCTCGGTCGCTTCTCCGAAGATCTCGCCCAACTACAAAAAGCCGTTCGCAACGGCGACGGTGATTTATTGTTCGACCATTTTACCAAAACCCGCGCCATTCGTCGTGGCATTATTGATGCTGGCCAAGAAGTCGATCAGCCGAACTTTGGCCGTTACATTGATGATACCGAAGAGAGCTAGTTTATTTTCAGCGATGGAATTTTTCCCAACTGAATAAATCCCAAACGAGCAACACCGTGTTTTATCTTCACCGTGATGGATGGCATTTCTTGACCGCTAAACTTGCTCTTTTTACCCATGCCCGCAATGGCCTGCCCAACGCCTGCAATGATTTGTTGCAATTGAGGGTTCACTTTTCCAGCCCACGCAGCGACCGCTTCCGGTTTGGTAATCCCAATTCTTATATTGCCACTCACCGTTCCGTCCCTGTGCAATTCCAACGGCCCAGCAAGAGCGAGCTGGCCTCCATCGGCTACCTTTAATACACCAGATCGAAGAGTGACGCTGAGCCCTTCAATTAAAACCTGCCCAAGCGAACGGCGTTCGGTGATAAACTTCGAATACCCCTCATCAACAACCGCATCGAAGTTGAATGAAGCTGGCGGAGTATTCAATTTTGTTCCGGCCACCAACTGCGTATCGTTAGCATTGCCAGCAATATCCAAATCAGCAGCATTTTTTACGGAAGGCCGCAAATGCAATCCCCCCTCGCCTACCGTTAGTTTCGTCATGAAGGATTGAAGATCAAGATCGGAATAAGTGAAAGAGATAAGATCAAATCCACCTGAAAATGTTGCATCAGCAAACACTCGCATGGTTTTCCAAGTGGCCGTTGTTTCCTGTCCGCCAGGTGAGAATTTCATCGGGCTATCTAATTCAGCAATCATTTCCCCGGGCGCGTAAAGAATGGCAGTCGTGCGTAACGCCCCACTTTCAAAGTTCAAATTATTATTTGGATCGCTCACCCGCACCCCATCGCAATGAACACCAATGCGGAAAGGAAAGCCCTTTATCGCCCGTTTGTCACAATCCACATTCACACCACGGGATTCTAGCATGGCAAGCGTTTCTCCAATTTTTCCATCAGCGAAACGCGCAAACATAAACCAGCCTGCAAACCACAGGCCAAAGAGAAAAACCAAAAACAGCCCCCACTTAGCCATGGAGTGAGCGAAGAAGGATTTTTCTTTTTGAGCCATCGAATTTTATATCCAAATTATTTGCGATTTTCTTTTACCCTTGTTACGGGGATGGACGCAAAATTCACATCCCTTTTCGGCATATTTATGAGCAACTCACCACTTGATGATCATTTTTGGATATTTGGCTACGGCTCCTTGATGTGGAATCCGGGTTTTGTGTATATCGAATCCCACCGCGCCGAACTTATCGGCATGCACCGCGCGCCCTGTATATATTCATGGGTTCATCGCGGGACCCAAGAACGCCCCGGCATTGTTTTAGGCTTAGACAAGGGGGGGCGCTGTACGGGCAAAGCTTTCAAGGTCAAAAGCGCAATTTTTGATCAAGTGATCAGCTATCTACGCATCCGCGAAATGACTACCAACGTCTACCAAGAAGCCACTCATAATGTGATGCTTGATAGTGGAGAAACCGTTTCTACCATTACCTATGTTGTTGATCAAACCCACGAACAATATGCGGGGGTGTTGCCACATGTGAAACTCATGGCTCAAATAAGAGGGGCCGTTGGCCGCTCAGGCCCGAACGAAGACTACTTTTTAAGTACGGCTGAACATCTACAAGAAGTTGCTATCGCCGATCCACTGATGGAGAGAATCGCCAAAGACTTGAAGTCTTAGGCTAGTGCGCCCCGCTCAGATCAGCCAACACTTCCTTACCGTTGGAAACATCATCATCCAATAAATGCACATAAAGCAGGCAAGCCCGATGGTTCAGGTTGTTCAACTCTTGTCCAACCCGCACGCATTCTCCCCCCGGCTCACTCACCGCAAATAAAGCGTTATCGTATAGGGCTACCTGTTCTGGGCGGATGGCCGAGAACACATAGCGTTTCCCAGAAAACCCTTGCAAATACACAAAACCGCCAAGCCCTGCTTCCTCAACAACCGAGCGGATCATCCGGGATGCAACCACTTCATAGGCGCTTGCTGGCTCTTTAAAACCGGCAGTGGTCGCCAAAGGGTTGAATAGAGGCTGGTCGAAATTTAGCTGGGCTGTTGATACGTACATATTCGCTCTCCTTGAATGAGAACATAACTAGAACATATTAACAGAACATTACAAGAACAAAATTAACCATCAGCGCGATTTTTCAACCGTTCAGCATGAACCATGATCCGTTTCTTCACCGCATCACTCAATGGCGGATGCACTTTATCGTGGGAAGCCAACCAATAAAGCTCATCACAGGCCTCTTCTATGCGGCGTTCTAATTCGCTCGAAAATTCTTCTGCACTCAGCCCCGGCATAATCGGTTCCATGAACTTTGCTCGAAGCGTGCCTGGATACCGCAAAAATTTACGCCGCGGCCAATGCAAACCAGAACTAAGAGCAACAGGCACAACCGGGCAATTCAAATCAAGGTAGAGCCGCGTCACCCCATAGCGGTAATTTGGTTCTGCCCCCGGAGCCATTCGCGTTCCTTCAGGGAAAATCAAAATTTGGCGGTTGTCAGCAATGCGAATTTTCGCCTCAGCAATCATACGCCGCATGGCACTACCCTTATCACCCCGGCGAATCGGAATGTGATTGAGCTTAGCAATATACCAACCAAAAAACGGAATTTTCATCAACTCGGATTTCAGGACAAAAGACCCATCCCGAAGCATGGCGTTCACAGCCCCAAACTCCCAAATAGACTGGTGCTTACAGGCCACAATACAACCATCTTCAAGTAGGTATTTATCCTTGTCGATGACCTCAACCTGAATGCCAGCCAAAACTCGCATCAACCAATCAGAACTTGCAGCCCAGCGCTTTGGCACTTTCGTTGCATTCTCATGGGAAAGGAAAAAATACCACGGCGACTGCAACAGCAATTGCAAAATGATATTGACGTACCATGAAAGATTAAAGGCAATTGAGCGCAGATAAATCATTTAATTATAAGCCAGTGAAACGGATAGAGATGCTCTAACCGCCAAACAGGGTAGCACGCAATGCACTAAGCGCTTTTGGCGACAGGTAATCGCGCGACCAAGCACCAACATATTTCAAATACTCAGACATCATAAAGCGCAAAGTTTTAGAATTTTTCCACCACCCCTCTTTAGTAAGGCTATCTAGCTTCACTGGGTAGGGGGTAATTGTGACCTTCGGCATAACCCGTCTAAACTCCAAAAGGCTACGCGGCATGTGGTAGTCACTGGTTACAAGAATGAGAGATTTATACCCCTTCATTTGCATCCATTTTTGTGTTTCCACCGCATTGCCAATGGTATCTTGCGCCTTGCGTTCTAAATCAACGCAGCATTTGGTGGCCGCCTCATGATCAGAATTTATCTTTAGAATATCAGCCATTGTCGTTCCGACGTTCACGCCAGAAATCAGCAGCCGTTCACCTTTTTTCTCGCTAATCAGCTTCAGTGCATCGGAAATACGCGCTGACCCGCCTGTTAAGGCCACGATGCCTTGGGCAGAGCGAATTGTTCCGGGAACAGTATAGCTGCTTACCTTATTCGCAAATTGAAAGAATCCACCTACGAATAGGCCGACTGCTAAAAATACTACAACTAACGTAAGCTTCATCAGCAAACGAAACAGTCCGTATATAAAACGGCCTGTGCTTGAAGCAGCTTTCCTGCCAAGCCTATTTGATTTTTGTTTTGAACTCTGCATTGCAACGCCAATCATAAACGTACCTTGCCGCACGGTATCCACCGTACTGATAAATGTGTCGTAAGAACGATACCACTATTCCTTTGAGAAGAAAAAAGGGCAAGCGAATTAAGGTTACGTAACAGTTACGTCAATACAACACGCTTTTTCGCCGCACCCCTGTTCTTGGACCCTGTAAAATAATAATAAAGAAACTTATCCCCACGCCAATAACCTCCCGCATAATGCTCGAGCCTAATGGAACGAGGACGTGGCCGATCACCAACCGTCATTTCATTTAGGTTCGGCTTTGTTCTTTTTTGCTTGGTAAGTGATTCATAACAAACGCCCTAAAGGATCAAGCGCGTGTGTTGGAAGACCACAACGGCTTGGCCGTGTTTGTGGGGTTTTGTAAAAGGAACTCAGTCAGTCAGTGGCGTACAGGCGGTATATGGTAGCGATAAATAATGCCGAGGCGGAGCGTTTTGCTCGAGCCACCAATACCAAAAGCTTTGTAAAAGCTTTTATCGGCGAAAGCCAAATGTTCCGCCGTCCTCTTTGAGGACAAAATTAAAGCCCCTAAAATCGGGGCAACAACTGATGTTCACTCTAGCGAGAATCGTGGGGAGGGTCTTTGCTTGTGGAAATTTATTCGTCGCCACCGCTCTTATCTAAAGTTCCAACATGACGAAAAACGGTCAGCCGTGATGTCAGCGCCGTTAGGACAGCAATTATGACTATTAAAATCAGCGTCCCAACATATCCACTTAGCCCAACGGAAAATCTACCAAACAATGCGGCAGCCTGTTCAGTTGTCGGGTCTGCAACATTACTTTGCGCCCAAAATCCGATGAGAAAAAAACAAACGATGGCCGCAAGCCCGCCAATAAGTGCGCCCTTCAACCCCAGCAATAAAAAGTGCTTCTGAAATTGACTGGCAATATAAGATTGCTCCGCCCCAACAAAATGCAGCACCTCAATAACATGGCGGTTTCCAGACATTGCCCCACGGGTTGCAAAAATGACCGTTAGAACTGTTGCCGCCATCATCAGCAAGAACACCAACAAACCACCAAGTATTGTTGCTCGCGCCATGGTTGTCAGCCGATCCACCCACGCCCGATGGTCATCAAGGCTCGTACCAGGAACAGCCTCCACCACCAAATTACGTAGCGCTTCTAAATCTGGCGGAGAATTCTCATTTATCGTCACGGTTACCAATCGTGGAACTGGCAATTCATCCAGGTTCAAACCCGATCCAAGCCACGGCTCCAGCAAACGCCCCATCGCATCTTCATCAAGAACAGATACAGAAGTAACACCAGAAACTTCGCCAACAATTTGACGCACCTTAATCAAAGCCGCCTCAATATCTTGTCCTTCAACATCTCTCAATTGTATCGTCACCTCTCGGGAGATATCACTTTGCCACCCTCTCGCTGTGTCATTGACCAACGACACAGCCCCAAGAGTTAAACTCGCAAGAAATGCCATAATACTAATAACCAAAACCAACGCATGACCAGAAACAGACGCTCGAGGTACAATGGAGTGAAACTTCCGATCACGCAGCAGCGGATCACTAGGTTCTTCCACCTTCGTTGCTTCGGTATAATGGGTTGGGAAACTCTCAGTCATAAATTTGAATTCGCCCCTCATTCAAAACCAGTCGCCGTGCTTCATATTGATCCATAAGATGTAAATCGTGGGTCGCAATAACAACCGAGGTCCCAGAACGGTTTAATTCAATAAACAGCCGCAATAAACGTTTTGCTAAAGTGGGATCCAAGTTTCCCGTCGGCTCATCAGCTAAAAGCAATTCTGGCTGATCAATCAGTGCCCGCGCCACAGCCGCCCGTTGCTGTTCCCCTCCAGAAAGAACTGAGGGGAAAGCATCAATGCGATCGCTCAATCCAACCCACTTAAGAAGATCAATCACATCACGGCGATAGGAGGATTCATCATGCCCGCGAACCCGCAAAGGCAGAGCCACATTTTCATAAAGGGTCAAATGATCAAGCAATCGAAAATCTTGGAAGACAATTCCAATACGACGGCGAATTCCAGGCAAGTCTTGTGGGGTCAATGTCGAGGCATCTTGGCCGAAGACATTTATTATCCCCCGTGTTGGCTTAAGTGATAAAAACAGTAGCCGTAACAAAGAAGTCTTCCCTGCCCCTGAAGGGCCGGTTAAAAATTGAAAGGAGCCAGGTTTAATAGAAAACGATAGATCTTTGAGAACCTCATCCCCCATCCCATAACGAACGCCAACATTGTCAAAACGGATCATAAGCTCACTGCGTGCTGTTAAAGGTAAAAGTTTCTAAGCATGGTTTCGGGCCTCTATGGTTAACACTACCTTAACAGCCCTCATTTTTAACCCAATAGAGAAATCAATTCTTCTATAAATAAGGAAAGCATTAACCATTTTTCCGTTAGGTTCAGTAACAATTCGTAAACCATAGGTTTGCGCAAATTTACGCCCGGATTGAGACCAATGACAATTATTTGCCCTGCCTGTGATGCGCATTTTCGTAATCCACCAGCTGACATCCCTATGTCCCGCCCCGTGCAATGCGGAAAATGCGACCATGAATGGTTACCGCTCAGCACCCGTATTAAAATGGATGCACCCAGTATAGCACCCGATATGGCAGACCTTGTGGATGGGCAAAACGCAATAAAGACGGCATTGCCTGTGGTTATGCCGAAGGACCTTAAGAACCATTCTCCGAAACCGATCTTTGTTGATCGCGCCCCAGAACAAATACATAAAACCTCAATTAGCGCTCTCGTTAAGATGGCAGCTCCAATGGTTGCAATGGCTTGTCTTGCAGTATTCTCAGGCAGCATCATCTTCAAAGATGCAATCATGGCAGAACTACCTAAAACCACATCGCTTTATCAAGCCGCAGGTCTAACTTCTAAAAACCCTGCCCTAGAAATTGCAAATGTGGTGACAACAAAATCCATCAACGACGGTATTAGCCAATTGATTGTTAAAGGCGAGGTTCTAAATATCGCTGATAATACCGTACCAGTTCCACCGCTCAAACTAATCATGCGTGGAAAAAGCAATGCTAACCTCTTTGCTTGGACGGTAACCACCGCTAAGACTTCCTTGAAGGCTGGCGAAAAAAGCCGCTTCACGGCTGTTGCGCACGACTTTCCAATAGGCGCTGTAAACGTGGAAGTGGAATTTGCTTTACCAGCAAAAACACAAACGAATAAGTAAGCACCATGATTACAGTTCGGGGGAAACGCATTTCCACCCTTTATTCCGCAGAACAAATTGCTGAACGCAATTTAGCCATGGCCGAACAAATGCGGGGCAAAGTACACCAAGACCTCTTGGTCATCGCGATTCTAAAAGGCTCGTTCATATTCGCCGCAGACCTGATCCGTGCCATGCACTCAAGCGGCATCGCACCAGAGGTCGAGTTCATTACTCTATCAAGTTATGGAACGGGAACTGAAGGCGGCAAAGTTCGAATCACCAAAGACATCGACAGCGACGTAAAGGGCCGTGATGTCCTATTGATCGACGATATCCTCGAATCTGGAAACACGCTAAAATTCGCCAAAGATTTGATGGAAGAGCGCGGCGCTCATAATGTCGAAATCGCCGTACTCCTCGACAAACATTCCAAGCGTAAAGCCCAAGTAGAACCAGACTATGTAGGCTTTGAATGTCCTGACCACTTCGTTGTTGGATACGGTATGGATGTTGCTTACGCTTTCCGCGAGCTCCCTTTCGTTGGTGTCGTAGAAGGTGACGCATAACCTGTTGGTAACTGCGTCACTCAATTGCCGTTAACACTTTGTTAACCAGAATCACCCCAACGTGCAGAACAAACCGTGTTCAATTGCAAATTGGTACAAACTGGTACAATGGCAAAAATACTACTCACAGAAGATGATGAATCCGTTCGTAGTTTCGTCGCCCGCGCCCTGGAAATGGACGGCCATACCGTCACGACCGCCGAAGACGGTGAAGATGGCTATGACCGGTTGATAGAGCACGAAGGTGAGTTTGATTTGATGCTCACTGACATCAAGATGCCGTTTATGGATGGTATTGAACTCTCAAGACTAGCGGCTTCCCATTATCCAGAGTTAAAAATTCTCATGATGACCGGTTACGCCGACCAGCGCGAACGTGCTGGTGGTCTAGATCAAATTGTCATTGATGTCGTAGAAAAACCATTCTCGCTAGCACAGATACGCGCTGCCGTAATCCGCGCCATCGAAGGACAACATCCTGCCGAATTACAAAAGGCCAGCTAGGTCTTTCTAGTGTCGGCGCGAAAGCAATCTGTTCTCAGCAGTGCGGAAAATCTCGTAATATTCACGCGCCTCCATCATCTCCATTAAATCACGTTCCCACAAATGCTGGTGGGCAACTTCAATTAGAATGTGGTTGGGTAGCAGGCCAGCAGGCGCGCCATCAAAAAACGGCGCAAGCGCTCGATCCTCAAAGCCCTCAATATCTATCTTCAATATATCAATACGATTGATGGACTGCTCATCTAACAACTCCAGCAAAGGCACAACAGGTACTTTCACTGAAACCTTAGGGTTCGCCGTACCCGCCTTCAGCATTGAAGTGTGGCCAATATTACTCCCGCCATCAGACCACAGTTCTAACTCCGAACGCTCAGGCCCTGCCCCACAATTCAACACGTGATCGGTAGAAAGCCCATTTGCCCGCAAATTAAACAGCAGCTTTTGATAGGTTCGCGGATGCGGTTCCAAGGCAAAGAGCGTTGAACTCGCACCAGCTCGCGTACCAACATAAGTAGAATAAGAACCAACATTCGCCCCAATATCCACGAACACCATATTGGCGGCAATGAGAGGCAACAGCGCATCATGTTCTTCACGTTCCGGCAAATCGTTACGCCCGAATATAATGCGGTCACAATAATTCTCAGCCGGATAAAGCCGAAACTTCATTCCATCATAATCAACATCAAAAGGGCCAACCACCTTACGGGCAAACCGCTTACGCAATTTCTGCCGCCAAGTTTGTGGCAAAACACGCCAATCACTAAGCTGCCAAATTAATCGCTGAAAAAAATTGGCCCGCAGCACACCAAAATCTGACTTATCCTCGAGCTCAATCATTGTGGTATGTTCAACGGTCGCCACCGCCCTTCTTACCACCAGCGGCAGCAAGGGCGGCCTCTTCTTCAGCGTCGAGAACACTTCTAGCTGCAGCGGCTCCAACAACCTCTTTTTCTTCTTTACTCAAATTGTCTACTTGAGCATCCGCCAAACGAACAGTTACTTCCTTATGGGCAAAATGAATGCCTTCACGGGCGAATAAATCTTGAATACTTTCGTAGACAACCTTGCGGGTAACAAATTGCTCGCCAGGTTTGGTCATAAATTTAACGCGAATAATCATCGCGCTGTCTTCCATTTTATACACCCCTTGGCTCTTCAAAGGTTGCATAAACGTATAGCCAACTTGGGGGTGTTCCAACAATTCCTGACCAAGCTTCTTAACCAGCTTACGCACCTTCTCAACATCGGTGTCATAGGTCACCCGAAGCGGCAATTTCATCAACACCCAATCACGGGAGTAATTGGTCAGCTGTTTAATTTCACCAAACGGAATTGTATGCAAACCACCCAAATGGTGGCGTAGTTGGAAAGAACGGACAGAGATTTTTTCAACCGTACCCCGAATACCCTCAATTTCCAGATATTCACCCTTACGAAAAGCATCGTCCATCAAGAAAAATGCTCCGGAAAAAATGTCCCGAATAAGTGTTTGAGCACCAAACCCAACGGCAATACCAATCACCCCAGCACCAGCGAATATGGGAGCAATATCAACGCCGAGTTTCGAAAGTACAATCATCCCAGTTATGGAAAAAAGTACGGTCAACATAACGTAACGCATAATCGGCAAGAGTGTTGCGGCACGGGTCGAACCTGCACCACCGCCCTCACCGCCCACTTCTGCTACCTCAGGCGAACCAACTTCATCCCTCATCTTATAATCGACAAAAGTACGAACGGCGCTATAGGCAATCCAACACAGCACAGATGCTAAAATAATATCTAAGAATGATGCCCAAATATTACCTTTGGCTCCAACAGGTACACCCCAAGCACGCCCCAACTCCCCTAATGAAACTGTCAAAACTACTGCTAGGGTTGCATTTTCAAAGAAGTTTCTGAAAATTGGCTGATACTCAAAAATGTCCCGAGAAGATTTCAAAATCATCTCTTCCCCGTCTTCCAAATCCACAATTTTAAGCTCTTCTTCTTTATTCTCCCGTTCCGCACTTGCCAGTGCTTCAAAACGGCGAATACGGCGATTATAATATGCCTGAATCCCGATCAGCACGAGGCCATAAATCACCAGCGCGACATAGCTTATTCCAAACGGCGCACCAATCACGGCTCCCGCATCTACATCCCCAAGCGCAAGCTTGAAAACGAAAGTGACAAATGCAAAACCGCAATAGAGCAGAACAATAACGGGGGCTGCCCGTGCCAGCCTTGAGCGCAGTTTGTAAAAACTCGCGGTTTCATCTCTTGGCGTAAAGGCGTGTTGGTTTGCGCGCCAATTTCTTATGGTCATTAACACCAATAAAAGAATAATAACCGCGGCCCCTATAATCTTGAGCAACATAATGTTCTCAGGGGTCAAAATAGCAGTTTGAACCGTCTCTTCCGTCAACGTTAAAAACCGAACAACAAGATTAACGGCAACACCAATAATAACGGACACCCACCAAGTGCGATGCATTTTCTTGGCCTCGTCATCGTTCAAATTCAACAAGCGGTGTTCTGGCGCATCATCAGCTATCAAATTCCACGAAACCCCGTAACGCAGAACCCGGTAAATAGAAAAAGCAACAATGGACTCAAATACAAGCCGTTTCGCAGCTTCAGATTCTTGAAGAAGAGCTATCGCAACCGCCAGCATTATTAAGAAAAAGATGCCCGCTAGGACAACCGCATATAGCGCTCTGCCCAACAAGTACTTGGCCTTATCAGCGGTAGTCTCTGGGTTCTCTGACCACATATGCGAAAAGGTTTTCCTCGTCCATCGGGTGAAAGGGCGGGTAATTATCCAAGCTATTCCCCACCCAACAGCAACAACACCGAGCGAGAAGAACACCCAAACGTACCCGCCACGTGGGCTAACTTTCAACAACAGCGCTTTAATATTTGGCCAAAGGCTGGGGGCACTTTCAAAAGCTTTTTTTACCTTCTCGCGCACCCTCAAAAAATCTGCCGCGCGCATATCCCGCATTGCTGGTTTTGCCGTTTCACCCTCAACGCCGGGCTTCACCACAATAACGGTCGAACCATCCTTGCGGGCTTCCTCCATCAATCGCTCTAACCCAGACTGTTCAACAGTTTTTTCACTGCCAGTCAGCAAGCTCATTTGAGCAAGTGCTGGTGTTGCAATTAGCAAACCAAAAACAGCTAGAGTACGGATAATCAACAAAGACAATGAAGAGAGAGCGCTCATAACAACAACTTTATAATTCGATTCTATTTCCACAAACAGAAACTATAGGTAGAAATAGGTTCACGCCAATAGGAAGATCAAATTTGTCATCTATCGCCCACCCACTCATCTTTGTTCGCCATGGTGAAACAGATTGGAATGCCATCGCTCGCTATCAAGGCACAACCGATACTCAACTGTCTCCAAAGGGAAAAACTCAAGCCCAATTGAACGGGGAAGAAATAAGCCGCCAAGAAGGAGCCAGTTTCTCCATTGTCACTTCTCCATTACAGCGAGCCCGCGCCACAGCTGATATCATCTCCCGCACCCTAGAGAACCAACAAAATATCACGGTTGAACCAGCCTTTAGGGAACTTTCCATTGGTCGTTGGGAGGGCTTAAACAGCCAGGAAGTGAAAGAACAATTCTATGAGGAGCGGAAGACGCGGAAGCTTGATCGTTGGAATTTCAAACCGCAAGGCGGTGAATCCATGGCCGAACGGGCGGATATAATTAGCGCAGCCTTAGGCGCTCTTAAACCCAACAGCATCATCATCACCCATTCGGTTGTCCTTCGGATAATACTTCACATGCTTGGGGGGATAGAAAAGGAAGAGGCTGCTCAAGCTATTATACCCCATGTTGGCCTAATTTTGTGGGATGGTGCGTTATTGCACAGACAGGAAACAATTCAGTGATCGGCGCTTAACGTGAGCAATAATTCGTGCGAGGGTAATCTCAACAAAACCGCGTAACATCTCGGTTTAGAAAAAAATTGGGCAGGGTCGAACGCTTCAAACATTAGCGTCGGACAGTAACAGGAGTAAACGTGCAAACGCAGGGGCAGGAAAACCGGTTGTTAGACAGCCCGCACGATATTATCCGCATTGATGATCTGCACTTAGCAATTGATCTAAAGGGAACTGACCTAGAGGTTATTCGCGGTGCATCCTTTCGCATTCCAGCGGGAAAAACGGTTGCCCTCGTTGGAGAATCCGGCTCTGGTAAATCAATCCTTGCCCAAGCCATACTCGGTATCTTACCCAATGTTGCCCGCATTACTTCAGGCTCCATTTGGTTCAAAGAAAATGCCGCCGATACGCCCCTTGATCTAGCAACGCTCGCCGACAACTCCCCTGAGCGTATAGCCCTACGTGGTGGTATAATATCAATTATCTTCCAAGAGCCAATGACAGCTCTTTCGCCATTGCACACTATTGGCAACCAAATTGGTGAGGCCTTGATGCTCCACCGCGATGTGACAAAAGCTGAAGTACAACCTCTTGTTGTTGACATGCTAAAGCTCGTTGGCTTTCCAAACCCTGAGGCCGCCTGGTCAAATTACTCTATGGAACTCTCAGGCGGATTACGGCAAAGAGCCATGATCGCCATGGCTCTCGTTTGCAATCCTGCACTGTTAATCGCGGACGAGCCAACGACCGCTCTTGATGTTTCCATGCAAGCAAAAATCCTAAGCCTTATGAAAGGCCTACAACAAAAACTCGGGATGGCCGTTCTACTCATCACCCATGATTTGGGTGTCGTTGCTAATATGGCCGATGAAGTTGTGGTCATGTACCACGGGCAAATTATGGAGGCGGGAACCAAAGAACATATATTCCGCAATCCCAAACACCCCTATCTCACAGCCCTGTTGAATGCCGTTCCTAACATCAACATGGACTTTAACCAAAAGCTGGAAAGCCTGCGGGATATTGACCACGAAATCCCAAAATCCATGCAAGGGGACAGTGAAAAACGCAATGCCCATTCACAGGAAACCCTGCTGCGGGTTCGCAATCTACGCAAAACTTTTACAGCTAAAAAAAGCAAAGGCTGGTTTGGGAAATCGTCAACTGTCGTAAAAGCCGTGGATGATATTAGCTTCGACGTGAAGCGCGGCGAGTGTTTTGGCCTCGTTGGTGAATCAGGATGCGGCAAAACCACGACCCTCAAATTAATTGTTCGCGCCCTAACCGCGGATAGTGGTTCAGTTGAATGGCTGGAAGATGACAATAAGCAAGACCTGCTTGCTATGGACAAAAGCGAGATGAAGGGTTTTCGTCGAAAAACCCAGATGATATTCCAAGACCCTTTCTCTTCTCTCTCTCCCCGCTCTACCGTCCTCAACATATTGAAAGAACCGATGGAGGTTCACAAGGTTGGTGACAACAAACAACAGGCTGAATACGCGGCCGAGTTAATGCAATTGGTGGGACTACAACCAACCTTCCTGGGGCGCTACCCGCACTCCTTCTCAGGCGGTCAACGCCAACGCATCGGCATTGCCCGCGCGCTCGCACTACGGCCCGAACTATTGGTTTGCGATGAACCTGTTTCTGCTTTGGACGTATCGGTCCAAGCACAAGTTTTAAACCTGCTCAAGCAACTGCAAACTGAGCTAGGACTTACCTATATTTTCATATCCCACAACCTAGCCGTTGTCCGCTATATCGCCGATCGCATTGGTGTGATGTTCAATGGTCAAATTGTAGAAATGGCAACCCGTGAAGAGCTGTTTGAAAACCCCATCCACCCCTATACGAAAGCGCTGCTCGATGTAGTGCCCCATGCGAACCTCGATCATCCGTTAAATTTCGATCGGATAAACAAGGACATGGCTTCTGAGGGCCGCAACTGGCAAGCTCCTTTCTCCACTCTTTCTGATGGTTCGGATATGGACATGATAAACTTAACGGACAATCATCAGGTGCGGGTTATTCGCGGAACTGATCCAACCGAACTATTGAAAGAATTTACATGAGAGCTTTCAACAAAATCGCGTTAGTTCTCACAGCTTTCGTGTTTAGCATCTGCTCAGCAATAGCAGGCCCGCCCGATGAACCCCGTGTATTGGATTTCGATAGCCTTGATAAGACCGTAGGAAAACGCGGCGGCACATTGAATATGCTAATGGCAAAATCAAAAGATGTGCGCTGGATGACCGTCTATTCTGGAGCCAGACTTGTTAGCTATGATAAAGACTTTAAGCTTGCCCCCGACCTTCTAAAATCTGTCGATAACGATGGCAATAAATCCTTCACTCTACACCTGCGAAAAGGCCATTTATGGTCTAACGGCTCTCCCTTTACTACCGAAGATTTTCGCTATTGGTGGGAAGATGTTGCTAACAACAAAAGCCTATTCAAAGGTGGCCCACCAAGACAAATGATCGTCGATGGTCAACCACCAAAAGTAGAAATAATCGACAGTCACACAATTCGCTACACTTGGGAAAAAGTGAACCCTCTATTCTTAACCGCGCTCGCTTCTGCTCGGCCCATGTATATCTATATGCCTGCTCACTACCTAAAACAGTTCCATAAAACATACGCGGACGCGGGAAACATTTCGGTTCTTGTCGAGTCTGAAAAAGTACAAAACTGGGCTTCATTGCACCGCCGTTTTGGCCGCCAATACCGCCCCGAATATCCCGCAATGCCAACCCTGCAAGCTTGGATGAACACCTCACGATTGCCATCAGAGCGCATCATCTTCAAACGCAATCCAAATTACCACCGAGTTGATCCCACTGGTACTCAACTTCCTTATATTGATGAAGTTATTCTCAACATCGCTTCGGCTGCCATTATTGCCGCGAAAGCTGGAACGGGCGAAAGCGATCTACAGGCCCGCTATCTTCGTTTCGACAATTACACCTTCCTAAAACGAGGGGCTAAAGCTGGCGGCTATGATGTCCGTCTTTGGCCTTCAGGTCGCGGATCAGAACTAACTCTGTTGCCCAATTTGAATACAAATGATGAGGGCTTTCGCAAAGCATTTCAAGATGTTCGTGTACGCCGTGCTCTTTCGCTTGGCATTGATCGGGAAGAAATAAATGAGGCCATATTCTTCGGCCTGGCCCGCCAAAGTGCCAATTCGGTACTGCCTACAAGCCCACTATACGATGAAGATCACGCCAATGCTTTCATCGACTACGATGTGGATACAGCAAACAAACTTCTCGATGACGCTGGATTCAGCAAGCGCGGCTCCGATGGCTTTCGCCTGATGCCTGATGGGCGAAAATTCGAAATAATTTTGGAGACTGCAGGGGAAAGCAGCCAAGAAACCGATATTTTGCAATTGATCACGGATCACTGGAAAACCATAGGCGTGAAGCTGTTCATCAAACCTTCCCAACGCGATATACTGCGTGGGCGAGTTTCAAACGGCGAAACGCTCATGTCCACCTGGCAAGGGTTGAACCGTGGGCTTGCAACGCCAACAATGAACCCTGAAGAGCTTGCCCCTATTTCCCCAGTACAAGCCCAATGGCCCAAATGGGGAAAACACTACGAGACAAAAGGTGTATCGGGTGAAGCGCCAACCTTGCCGAAGGTAGCCGAGCTGGCAAAACTCTACCGACAATGGCGCAAGGCAGTGGATTATGAAACTCAAGAAAAAATCTGGTCCAAAATGCTTGGTATTTTCACAGACCAGGTCTTCACAATCGGCATCGTCTCTGGTGGCTTACAACCGATCATCGTCAGTAAAAAACTACACAATGTTCCCAAGGAGGCTGTTTGGGCCTTTGAACCCACCCTCTACTTCGGGCACTATCAGCCTGAGACATTTTGGTTGAGTGAATAACAGATGTTCAATTACATCATATACCGCACTGGAGCGATGATACCGACGCTGATACTCGCCAGTATTGTCATCTTCACACTTATCCAATTACCGCCGGGCGATTATGTTGAAACCTATATCGGTGAATTGTTAGCCTCTGGCGAAAGCGTTGATCTTGCGCGCGTACAATATCTTAGAGAAGAATACGGTCTCGATAAACCTATGTGGCAACGCTATATTCTTTGGGTAACAAATTTCGTAACTGGTGATTTTGGTTATTCCTTCGAATATCAGCGCCCTGTTTCCGAAGTCATTGGTAACCGTCTCTGGCTAACCATACTGGTCTCCTTCGCTACCATAATTTTGACTTGGGTTATTGCTTTTCCCATCGGCATTTATTCAGCGACCCACCAATATTCGTGGGGTGATTATGGCCTCACCTTCTTTGGTCTCTTGGGGCTTGCAACACCAAACTTTCTTCTTGCATTGGTGATGATGTATTTTGCTCAAACGCTCTTCGGTGTTTCCATTGGTGGTCTAATGGATAAAGAATTTATTGATCAGCCGTTGGATTGGCCAAAATTCAAATCCATCCTCGAACATTTGATTGTTCCAACAATAGTTATCGGCACAGCTGGCACGGCGGCTATGATCCGCCGTATTCGTGCAAACCTGCTTGATGAATTGCAAAAACAATATGTTGTCACCGCTCGCGCTAAAGGAGTGCCACCATTCAAAGCATTGGTAAAATATCCTCTTCGCATGTCCTTGAACTTCTTTGTTGCGGATATAGGTTCTCTGCTACCCTCCATTATTTCGGGTGCTGAGATTGTATCCATAGTCCTCTCTCTTCAAACTACGGGGCCGATGCTTATCGCTGCCCTTAAAAGCCAAGATATGTATCTGGCAGGATCCTTCTTGATGTTTCTAGCAACCCTGACCGTAATTGGTGTGTTGCTATCCGACATCGCACTAGGTTTCCTTGATCCGCGCATTCGCCTATCAGGGGGGGCAGATAAATGAGCGATTCAAAAATCACCAACCGCACAAGCCTTCCTCCAGAAGGCACGGGCGATCTTCCGCACTATGTCTCAGACGCAAAATTTGATCTGCGCTCGATAGAAAAACTCACCCCCGAGCAAGAGAAAATATATTTTGCTTCCCAGCTCACCTTAATGTGGTGGAAGTTTAAGCAACATCGAGTTGCAGTATGGTCGGGTGTTTTCCTGCTTCTACTCTACGCCAGTATCCTGTTCAGCGAATTCATTTCCCCGTGGAATTACCAAACCCGCCACAGCAAACATATTTATGTGCCGCCGCAAAGTATTCACCTCTTCCATAAGGGAGAATTTGTTGGGCCATTCGTTTATGATTTAAAACGCAAATTAAACATGGAGACGATGCAACGGGAATATACCGCCAATACAAAAAAACCGGTAAAACTGTCCTTCTTTTGCGATGGCGAAAATTACAATTGGTTTGGCTTAATCCCGGGCAACAACCATCTCGTTTGCGCACCCCATGGGAAACCCTTCTATATATTAGGCACAGACCGATTAGGCCGTGATATGCTTTCGCGAATACTCCAAGGTGCGCGGATATCCTTGACCATCGGGCTCATCGGAATTTCAGTCTCCTTCCTGCTCGGCATCACTATTGGTGGGGCTGCAGGTTATTACGGCGGTTGGGTAGATATGATTGTTCAACGCATTATCGAAGTGCTGCAATCCATCCCCACCATTCCGCTTTGGCTTACCCTTTCAGCAATCATGCCGGCATCATGGAGTCCCATTGTCGTCTATTTTGGTATCACCATCATATTGGGCTTACTCGATTGGACGGGGCTTGCCCGCGCCGTGCGTTCAAAGCTCCTTTCTTTGCGTGAGGAAGATTACGTTTTGGCAGCCCAGTTGATTGGTGCAAGCCCGGCGCGCATTATTGGTCGTCATCTCATTCCAGGTTTCATGAGTCACCTAATAGCCTCAGCCACAATAACAATCCCAACCATGATTCTTGGCGAAACGGCCCTCTCCTTCCTTGGTCTGGGGCTACGTGAACCCATTACATCCTGGGGCGTTTTGCTCAATGAAGCGCAATCCATCAACGTAGTAGCGGTTTATCCTTGGTTGATGTGGCCTGTCGTTCCAGTCATCTTTGTCATCATCGCCTTCAATTTCTTCGGCGACGGCCTACGCGATGCCGCCGATCCCTATAAATAAACTTTAATAAACTCTATGACAGAAACCGTTGCAGAGAGCTGTGAGCCATAATAATGTATTTCAAATTGTTGCATCAGTATAAGTGTTTACTGCCATGAAACGACTCAACGACGCCCGAATCCTTATGTACAGCCACGACACGTTTGGCCTTGGCCATTTACGCCGTTGTCGTGCAATTGCCCATGCCTTGGTTGAAGAGTTCAAAGGACTGACAGTTCTTATCATATCCGGTTCTCAAATCGCTGGTGCATTCGGGTTCAAAGCGCGTGTTGATTTTGTCAAAATACCTAGCGTTATCAAACTCTATTCCGGTGACTACACCTCCATCGGTGACCACATCGACATCGACGAAATTCTCGCCATGCGCGAGGGGCTGATTATGGAAACGGCGGTCCTGTTCGACCCCGATATCTTCATTGTCGATAAAGAACCAATGGGCCTACGTGGTGAGGTAGAAAAAACACTAATCGCTTTGCAAATGAAGGGTTGTAAAACCGTTCTTGGCTTGCGCGATGTAATGGATTCTCCTGAGCTCCTTGAGGAAGAATGGACCAAGAAAGGCGTGATTGAAAAAATTGCCAACCTCTATGACGATGTTTGGATCTATGGGCCAGAAAGCTTTTGGAACCCACTTCAAGGGCTTAATGTTCCCGATCGTGTATCAGAAAAAATATTCTATTCTGGCTTTCTTGAGCGAGAAATACCTTCCCAAGAATCAACAAATCAGCACCAACTTCCTGATGACTATATATTGGTTACTGCTGGCGGCGGTGGCGATGGTGCAGATCTTATGTCGATGGTGTTAGCCGCTCGAGAGCATGATCGGAATCTTGTCTATCCTTTGGTTCTCGTTCCTGGCCCCTTCATGAAGAACGAGTTGCGCGAGGATATTCACCGCCGCGCGGCTAATCTCGCTAGCGTCACTGTCATTGATTTCGATAACGCCCTTGAGAGCATCATGAACAATGCAACTGCTGTTGTTGGCATGTGCGGTTACAACACATTTTGCGAAATTATCAGCTTCGATAAGCCAACTCTTTTTGTCCCGCGCACTCACCCCCGCAAGGAGCAGTTAATCCGGGCAACCCGTGCAACTGAATTAGGGCTTACTCAAATTCTGGACACAGACAACGCGATTGACCCTGCAAAAATGGCAGACGCGTTGCACGCCCTTCCCCACTCGCCCCGCCCATCAAAAGCAGATTGGAAAATAGAAATTGACGGTCTCATAAAGGTTTGCGAACGGGTTGAAATGTTGCTTGGTGAAAATGCACAACAACTCAAAGTCAAAGCGGTGAAATGAAGTAGCAATGAAAAAAAAGCCCCAAGGCAAAGTTGTGATATTTTTAAAAGGCTACCCGCGTCTTTCCGAAACATTCATCGCTCAAGAAATCCTAAGCCTGCAAAAAGCTGGCTTGGATTTGCAACTCATATCTCTACGACACCCAACAGATACAAAACGCCACCCAGTTCATCACGAGATTACAGCGCCTGTTAGCTATCTACCAGAGTATGTGCATGACGAATGGAGCCGTTGCTTTAAAGCTTGGCGATTAGCGCGCAAGTTACCTGGCTACAAAAAAGCACAAAGAATTTGGCTGCATGATCTATGGCGTGATAAAACTCGCAATCGGATACGCCGATATGTTCAAGCACTGGTTGCAGCTGTTGAAGCCGACGCAGATGCCCGTTGGTTCTATGGCCACTTCATCCACACCCCTTCATCCGTAACCCGTTATGCCGCCATTATGCGCGGTCTTCCATTTTCAATATCGGCCCATGCAAAGGATATTTGGACCTCCCCTAATTGGGAGCTTTCAGAAAAACTAGATGATGCAAAATGGACGGTCACGTGCACAAAAGGCGGTGCAGATCATCTTGCATCACTGGCCAAGAAACAAGATACCGTACGCCTCGTATATCATGGGTTAGACTTAGATCGATTCCCCAAGCCTAAAGGGAAACCATCAAACCGAAACGGTAAGGATCCTAAAAACCCAGTCCAATTTTTAAGCGTTGGTCGTGCTGTGGAGAAAAAGGGATTGGATACGCTACTCGAGGCGCTGGCCAAATTACCCGACGATCTCAATTGGCATTGGACCCATATCGCGGGTGGGCCATTACTTGACCAATTGAAAGCTCAAGGGGACAAATTGGGTATCTCCAACAAGCTCACCTTCTTAGGATCACAAGCCCAATCTCGGGTGCTGCAAGCCTATGGTGATTCCGATCTTTTCGTCCTACCCTGCCGTATTGCAGCCGATGGCGATAGAGACGGCTTACCCAATGTTATTGTTGAAGCGCAGAGCCAAAAACTAGCCGTTATATCTTCACCTATTTCAGGGATTCCTGAGCTTATCGAAGACAAAGCCAACGGCCTTTTGGTCCAACCAAACAGCCCCCAGAAATTAGCCAACGCCTTAGAAATGCTCGCCCGTGATCCAAAACGCCGCGCCGCCATGGGCACTGAAGGCATGAAGCGGGTGCATAAAAATTTCAATGCCCGTAACGAGATTACATTGTTGCTCGAGCTCTTGAGCCAAGATGATGGCTAAACAACCCCGCCTACTATTTTACTTTCTACACCTCCTCGGAGTTGGCCATGTCTATCGTGCCAAACGTTTGATCGAAGGTTTTGCAAAAGCGGGAATTGCGGTGGATGTAATTTACGGCGGCGAGCCCATACCCAACATTCGATTTGAAGCGGAAAGCGTGCACTTCCTCCCCCCCATTCGTGCTGGAGATAACGCCTATTCTTTTTATCTTGATGCCGATGGGCAAATATTAGACTCCCCATTTCAGCAGCATCGCACCAAAATATTGCTAAAAATATTTGAAGGACTTGATCCCGATATAATACTAACTGAAGCCTTCCCCTTCGGCCGCCGCATGGTGCGCCATGAACTTAAAGCCTTATTTGATGCTTCCAAAAAAAGAGAATCCCCCCCACTAATGATTTCCTCAGTTCGCGATATACTACAAGAGCGCAAGAAGCCGGGTCGCGTCGAAGAAACCCGTGATTGGATCAACGATTATTTTGATCGTGTTCTCGTTCATTCTGATCCCAAAATAATCAGGCTCAACGAGACATTTCCCCTTACCACTGAAATTGAAAACAAGCTCTCTTATACGGGATTTGTTGTACCAAAAACCAAAGGTAACGCGAGCGTTGAATCCTTCGATGTAATCGTCAGCGCAGGTGGCGGCGCTTTTGGCGGTAGTCTAATGGGTTGCACATTTACTGCGGCAAAGAACCGCCCTGATCTCAGATGGTGTATTGCAGTTGGCCCCAATTCTCCTACAGAAATATCGCAAGAATTAAGAGCCAGCGCCCCCCCACATATTACAGTTGTTACCGCCGTAGAAAATTTAGCCGCCCACATGGCAAAGGCAAAAATATCTATTTCTCAATGCGGCTATAACACTGCGATGGATGCCCTTACTGCTCACCGAGAAAGCGATTGCCGCGCCATATTTGTCCCGTATGATACAGAGGGCCAAAGCGAGCAATTGCGCCGCGCAGAACTGTTAGCAAGTGCTGGTTATGCTGTTTCAATTCCCCAATCAAAACTAACCAAGCCAGCCTTACTTTCTGCCCTTGATAAGGCAATGAATCTACCCAGCGTTGACCATGATATAAATTTCAATGGCGTTGATAACTCTGCCCAAATCATCCTTAATTTATTGGGGACGCGGCAATGAAAAAAATTGCATTTTACGCCCCTATAAAACCACCGGATCATCCTATTCCTTCTGGCGACAGGCTCATTGCTAGAAACCTAATTTCTGCCCTCACCATAGCTGGGTTTGAGGTTGAGCTGGTCTCCCGCTTTATTGCTTATTCTAAACGCGAAGCAGAAGAAATTCTCATCCAGCGTAAATCTAATGCTCTGGTAGAAGCACAAAAGATTATCGCAAGTTTAAAAAATAGCCCACCCGACATTTGGATCACCTATCACCCCTATTGCAAAGCGCCTGACTGGCTCGGCCCTCTTGTTTCGAAGGCTCTAAGCATTCCCTATGTCACCATTGAAGCTGTTCGCACGGGGCAAGGCTTTGAAGATGGTGGTGATCGCTGGGCGAAATGGCGCGCGGAGGCGCAAGCGGGCATTCGTTCAGCCTCCTTACATTTGGCCTTCAAATCAACGGATCGTGCTTATCTGACTGAATTATTGGGTACTGATAACACCATCAAAGATATTCCTCCCTTCATTGATACGACGCCACCCATAAACCTTCCCTCACCGAGCCGCCCAGCCAATTGGAATCCAATCACTCCAGTTCTCGTAACCACGGGCATGATGCGCCCCGGTAAGAAGGTCAAAAATTTTGAGATCCTTGCAGAAGCTCTAACCCCACTTCAGGATTTGGACTGGAATCTCACTCTTATTGGTGGCGGGCCGGAAGAACCGGCTGTTAAAAAATTCTTTGCCCACTTCGATCAATCACGGTTAAATTTCACAGGCGCAATTCCCCACGACGAAGTTCTCGCACACATGGAAACAGCGGATATTTTTACTTGGCCCGGATGGAAAGAGCCAATCGGCATGGTTTACCTAGAGGCTCAAATGATGGGCCTGCCCGTTGCAGCACTAAATTCAATGGGGGTCCCGCTCACGGTATATCACGAACGAACGGGGCTTTTAGCTGAAGAAAATAACATGCTCCATTTCACTGTAAATCTAGAAACACTGATTACAGATAAAAGCAGACGACAACAGCTAGGGGCGGCGGCGCATGAAAGTGTTAATCGACATCACTCGCTTATAGCTGCATCATCTCAATTGAAAGAGATCCTGAATAACTTACTCGCATCAAATTAGCACCGCATTAGTCTTCTATAACTCGTGACCCATGGCGTAAACCGCGCTAAACATATTTCAAATCATCAATTGCAAAAGCATCATGTCAATTTTATTTCGCCTTCTTCCATTCATTCTCATGATTGCCTTTAGCGCCCCCCTCGCTGCAGCACCTCATCTCACCATTGATCTCGATTCTGGCAAAGTCATTTCCCACCAGCATGCTTTTGATCCTTGGCATCCAGCCTCCCTCACAAAACTGATGACAGCCTATGTAGCGTTCAGGGCCATTCAAACTGGCGAGATCACATCAGAGCATCCCGTTCGCATCAGCAAAAATGCGCGCCGACAACCTCCAAGCCGCATGGGTTATAGAACTGGGACAACCCTCACAATCGAGAATGCTTTAAAACTATTAGTTGTGAAATCTGCCAATGATATTGCTGTCGCAATTGGAGAATCTATTTCAGGCACTGTTCCAAAATTTGCCCAGCGCATGAACCGCGAAGCAGCGAGACTTCGCATGAACAGCTCCCGCTTCATCAATCCCCACGGACTTCATGACAAACGCCAAGTGACAACAGCCCATGATTTGGCGCTTCTCATTCGTGCAATCCACCTCGAATATCCACAATATGCTAACCTCTTCAAGAGCCCATCCGTGCTTGCTCCCAAGCGTACGAAGAAAGGGAAAATGATTAGGCGAATTTATTATTCCTATAACTTACTGCTGGAACGTTTCAGAGGAGCAGATGGTTTCAAGACAGGTTTTGTTTGTGCATCTGGTTATAATTTCATCGGTTCAGCCACCCGCTCTGGCCGCCGTATTGCCGCTATAGCATTGGGCCGTAGCTCCCAAACAACCCGCGCTACCGCCGTTGCCAAATTACTGACAGAAGCTTTTCGCCTTCCTATCGAAACGGGCACTCCAATTTCAAATCTAAAACCCAATGGAGCGGTTCCTGCAGGCCCAAGAAATATGCGCAGCACCCTTTGCACTCCAAAGGCGCGCAAGAAACGTTACGAGCCTGGCGCTGGATTGGCTGTCATAAAATCACCATGGCTGCTAAAGCGCGCAATTACCCGAAAACCAATTTCCGTAGCGCTCGGTAAATTCATCAAAAAAGCTCGGAAGATTGCCCGTATCCCATTGCCAACATTCAGGCCCAACTCCTTATGAGTGATAACGATCATCCCGTTCCCGTATCCCTCATCACAGGATTCTTAGGTTCTGGAAAAACAACACTACTCAATCGCCTACTCCACAGCGGAGACTTAAAAGAAACAGCTCTCATCATCAATGAGTTCGGTGATGTCGGCATTGATCATCTGTTGGTAGAAACAGCAGACGAGGGCATTATAGAATTATCTGATGGCTGCCTTTGCTGCACCATACGGGGCGATCTAATAGATACGTTGACCCGCCTTCTCAACAGATCTCCGCCCCCCGCACGTATTATAATAGAGACAACTGGCCTTGCTGACCCAGCCCCTATATTACACGCGATTATGGGACACCCTGTCTTAGTAGATTTATTGCGCCTTGATGGGGTTATCACTTTAGTAGATTCAGCCAACGGCATGGCCACCCTTGATGAACACGAAGAAGCCGTGAAACAAGTGGCCGTTGCAGACCGCATCGTCTTAACGAAAGCTGATATCACCCCTATTGATACAGCGCTAATTGAGCGCCTGAAACGTCTCAATCCCACAGCTCAAATTTTTGACAACATCGAAGACAAGCCTGTTGCCGACATGCTCTTTAATTGCGGGCTTTATAATCCCACCACCAAAACTGCTGATGTTTCCCGTTGGCTGAACAATGAAGCAAGCAAAACACTCCATCATCACCACCATGATATAAACCGCCATGATGCGCGCATTCGTGCCTTCACTTTAATCACGGATCAAGCCATTGATGCCCAGACGTTGGCAACATTTATTGATCTACTACGATCTGCCCATGGGCCAAATTTATTGCGGGTGAAAGGGATCGTAAAAATTACTGAAGACCAAGACAAACCAGTCGTCATTCATGGGGTTCAGCAAATTTTTCATCCGCCCGCTACTTTGCCTAACTGGCCAAGTGAAGATCACCGCACCCGTTTGGTGATGATCACCAAAGATCTGTCAGAAAGTTTTGTTCAAAAATTATTCGATGCATTTATAGGCAAGCCCAACATCGACACTCCCGACAAAGAAGCGCTCGATAACAATCCGCTCCTAGTGCCAGGTGTTAACCTCTAACTTCAAAGTGTTAACCACTAGAGTTTTTCGCCACGTCTGGCGATAAGGAATTTATTATTATCCCCCTCACCAGACGATTGCTCAATGAGTTCTTGTCCGTATTGATTGCAAAAATGCGGGAGGTCAAGAGCGGCAAGCGGGTCATCAGTCAGCACCCATACTTGCTGACCCATATCCATTTTACGAAGTTGATTACGGGTTTTCAAAACTGGAAGCGGGCACTGATATCCGCGCAAATCTAACTCAAGTATACCGTCGTCTATTTTGTCATTCATCGTCATACCTCAAGCCATTCCAACTGTGACAATCTTATTGCCGTTAACAACACTCAACATCAAGCATCTTGTGATTTCGAACAAGCTCACTATCGTGGAAAACACGATCAAACAAAAAGGCTTACTCATAGTGGAACATCAGGACATTGCAGATTTTTGGTTAACAGCGGGCCCCAAGAAATGGTGGATGAAAGATGATGTTTTTGATTCTGAAATCGCAGCTAAATTTAGCACCACACACCGGGCCGCGGCTAACGGCGAGCTTGACCATTGGATAAATGAACCAGATAGCGCGCTCGCTCTGATACTTGTCTTAGACCAATTTTCTCGAAATCTTTTTCGAAATGATACCCGAGCCTTTGCTCAAGATGCGGCATGCTTAACAATTGTAAAAACCGTTATGTTTAAAGGCTTTGATCGTTCAATGAACCCGGAAATAGGCCCTTTCTGCTATCTCCCACTCATGCACTCAGAAACAATAGAAGACCAACAAAGCTGTCTCCAAGAAATGCGCCGTATCGACCAAAAAGACTATATTAAAGCCGCTCAGCAACACCTTGATATTATCGGAAAATTTGGCCGATTTCCCCATAGAAATAGTGTGCTAGGTAGAAAAACGACCGTTGCAGAACAGGCATATCTAGATAGCGGCGGGTTCTCTGGTTAATAAAACCATAATTCGATTAGACATTCAAAGGGGCAATTTCCAATAAAATCTTAAACGAATTGTGCGCAATATGTTCTCGCATCAGTGCAACACTGCACTCTTAAAAGAACATCTCGTGTGGAACACCACACAATTGGAACCTGCCATCCATGCTTGAACGCATCATTCCCTCACAAATTTTTGGTACACTTGTGCCTAAGTTTGCCCGTGCCAGATGGGGGAAGCCAATTGATGCTGGTTTCGAGATTGCCGATACAATAATGGCCGGGAAAGATGAAAAAGCAAACTCGCTACGCACTGCACTCGTTGCTTTCTCAATTCGTATTATCAGTGCCTTCATCGCCTATATTAGCCAAGTCCTTATAGCCCGCTGGCTCGGTAGCCATGAGTATGGAATTTTTGTTTGGGTTTGGGTGGCCGCAGTTATTGCTGGCGGCCTTTCTTGCTTAGGCTTCCCCTCAGCTGTGGTTAAATTCATTCCCCAATATCGAGTGGATAAAGACAACCCTTCCCTGCGCGGGATAGTTTTCGGTTCACGTCTGTACGCGGTAATGGCGGCAACAATAATCGCTGTAATTGGCATTGCCAGCACCTATTTCTTCGAAGAGGCGGTTGGCAATGCTTACGTCATGCCACTCTTTCTTGGGGCCATATGTCTACCAATGTTAGCCTTAGCAGAGGTGCAAGATGGTGTGGCACGAGCCTTTAGCTGGATTGATATAGCGCTTTCCCCGACCTACCTCATACGCCCCGTAATCATATTAGTCGCAATGGCTCTTGCACTTGCGATAGGACAACCAGCCACCGCCTCTACGGCACTCATCGCTTCGATAGCAGCAACATGGGTTACTTCTGTGGGGCAAATGCTCGTTATGAACCACAGGCTAAAAAAGCAAATCCCTGCAGGTCCGCGCAACATGCAGCCAAAAATTTGGATAGCCGTTGCCCTCCCCATACTCTTGGTAGAGGGGTTTTTTACCCTGCTGACCAATGTCGATATATTGATTGCTGGTGCCTACTTAAAGCCAAAAGAAGTGGCGGTTTATTTCGCCGCAGTTAAAACATTGGCGCTTGTTCATTTTGTTTATTTCGCCGTTAAAGCGGGCGCCGCCCATCGCTATTCACAATATTTTACCAGCGGCGATACACCACGGTTTGAATCATTTGTTCATGACACTGTCCGGTGGACATTTTGGCCCTCATTAGCAATGGGGGTTTTGCTGCTTATCACGGGTAAGTTCCTGTTGTCCCTATTCGGTCAGGATTTCGCATCAGGCTATCCGCTTTTGTTTATTTTGGTCGTCGGCATCATCGCTCGTGCAGCCATCGGCCCTGCTGAAAGCGTCTTGAACATGGCAGGGCAGCAGAAAATTTGCGCAGCAGTTTATGGAGTAACTCTCCTAGTAAACGTCATGCTAAACCTCACATTCATACCAATTTATGGGCTTTATGGCGCAGCTTGGGCAACCACAATTGCAATGATTTTTGAAGCGGGGGCATTGTATTCAATCACCAAACGTCGTTTGGGAATTAGAATGTTCGTTTTCGCAAGAAGCTCAAAATTTCCCTCTGAGCAAAGAGGGCAAAAATAATAATGGGCATTTTTGAAGAAGCACTCGCGAATTCCAGCAGGAAACCTGCAGGCTTTTCCTCCACATTAGAGCGTCGGCGTGAACCACGCCTGCCACTACTTCGCAGCTCTTACACGTCGCTCACATCCCATTTATGGGAATTAGAATTAGTCCCACCAATCGGTTTAAACAGATTGGTGGAAGATATTCGGGACCTTTCCAAACGCAGTTTGGATAAAAATATTTTCTTTGAAAGTGAGGTTCTTCTATCGGCTTGGCCAAGATTAACTTCTGTATTAGCTCCACAAGGATGTTGGATGCTATGCCTTTGGGAAACAACAGG
>JAZGEY010000068.1:0-12373 GCA_036478985.1 Rhizobiaceae bacterium | reverse complement strand
CTTTCTATCATTGAAATGATGGAAGCAAATCTTACGGAGCCTCTGACGCTCCTTGAAATTGCCGATAATGCTGGCCTATCGCGCCGTCAAATCGAACGATTATTCAAGCATCATATGGGGCGTTCGCCTGCCCGCTACTATCTTGAAATACGCCTCGACCGTGCTCGTCATTTACTCTTGCAATCGGCACTTCCTGTGGTGGAAGTTGCAGTTGCTTGCGGCTTTATTTCCGCATCGCACTTCTCAAAATGCTACCGTGAACTTTATGGCCGTTCACCCCAGCAAGAACGAGCAGAACAAAACTCAGAATAATCGAAGAATGTTCCGCATCCCATCACTCATGCGTCGGCGCGTAGTCTTTCATTCTTCGTATCAAACGGCGTCTCTTCAATAATTGTTGCCTTATACATTTGTCCAAGTATCTTGATTTCCAATGTATTGCCGATCTCACCGTACTCAGGCTTGACCATCGCCAAAGCCAAAGACTTATCAACTCTATAACCAAAGCCTCCGTGAGTTGCACGACCAACAAGAACACCATCCTTGTAAATTGCTTCAGAGCCACGGGCATCCGCATCGACAACATCATGAACTTCTAGTGTCGTAAACTTCCAATCATCACCAGCTTCGTGCCGTTTAACGAGAGCTTCTTTACCGATGAAATCCTTATCCAGTTTAATGAAACGGTCGAGTGCAGATTCATAGGCCGAATACTCAATAGATAACTCGCGCGGGATTAGGCGATATGATTTCTCAATCGCCATGGAAGTCATGGCGCGAATACCGAATGGCTTGATACCAAACTCTTCCCCAGCTTCCATAACCGCATCCCAAATTTTGTTCTGCTGTTCAATTGGGTGGTGAATTTCCCAGCCCAACTCACCAACAAAGTTCACCCGAAGCGCATGAGCAGATGCAGTTCCAATAGAAACCTCCTGCCCTGTTAGCCATCCAAAATTTGCATTATCCAACTTATTACGAACAAGCTTCTCCATCACTTTGCGAGAGTTCGGTCCAGCAAGAACCAACACCCCATATTGAATAGTAAGCGGGCGTAAGGTCACCGAACCATCTTCGGGTAGAAGGCGCATTAACACGTCATGGTCATGGGCTTCATAAGCACCCGCGGAGACGAGGAAAAACTTGCCCGCCTTCCATTCGTAAACTGTAAATTCTGACTTCACCCCACCATATTTCGTGAGCAAATGACAAAGTGCGATGCGACCCCGTTTCTTAGGAACCTTATTGGCAAGAATGGATTCCAACCACTCCCGCGCACCAGGACCAGAAACCTCCATTTTTGCAAATGCAGACATATCCAGCAGGCCACAACTTTCAGTTACAGCCTTCACTTCATTACCGACATGCTCAAAATAATTAGAACGGCGGAACGACCACTTTTCTCGCACCCGACCCGTGTGGTCTGCAGGAGCGTGGTTTTCATTAATCAAGACATCAGCCCCAACACCCCGTTCACTCTCGGGTAATTCATAACCTTCTGGTGCGTACCAGTTAGCGCGTTCCCAGCCGTAAACCCCACCGAACACAGCGCCCAACGCCTTTTGGCGTTCATAGGATGGTGTCGTCTTCAATGGGCGAGCAGCGGATCGCTCCTCATCAGGGAAGTGAAGTGTAAACACATTAGAATACGCTTCTTCATTCTTCTCGCGCAAATACCCTTCTGTTGCATAAGGACCGTAGCGGCGTGGATCGACTCCCATCATATCAATCGTCGGTTCTCCATCGACAATCCATTCTGCCAATTGCCAACCAGCGCCACCGGCAGCCGTAATACCAAATGAATGGCCTTCATTAAGCCAAAAACCTTTCAGCCCTGGGGCTGGCCCAATAATTGGGTTTCCATCAGGAGTATAGGCAATAGCACCATTATAGACCTTCTTAATTCCGGCCTCGCCAAAATAAGGGACACGCGCAACAGCTGCTTCAATATGCGGCATGAGCCGATCAAGATCTTCTTGAAATAACTCATATTCACTATCACTATCTGGCCCATCCACGTAACAGCAAGGTGCACCTTTTTCGTAAGGACCAAGAATAAGTCCTCCGGCTTCTTCACGCATATACCAAGCGCTATCGCTCTCACGCAAAACGCAAAGCTCATCACCGCCACCCTCACGAAATTTTACAATCTCAGGGTGCGCTTCAGTAACGATGTATTGGTGCTCCACAGGAATAACTGGTACATCCAAACCAACCATCGCACCTGTCTTACGGGCAAAATTGCCCGAACAGGAAATGACATGATCGCACTCTATAGTGCCTTTATCGGTCTCAACCACCCATTTGCCGTTGGGCATTTGTTCAATACCAATGACGTCCGTATTACGATGTATCTTCGCACCTCGGTCACGCGCACCTTTAGCCAGCGCTTGGGTCAAATCTGCGGGTTGAATATAGCCATCATTAGGATGTTGAATTGCGCCAAGTAAACCTTCCGTATTTACGTAAGGCCAGCGCTCAGCAATCTCTTCCGGCGACATGCGTAGGGTTTCAATGCCAATCGTTTCGGCGACTCCCATGTAGTATTCATACTCGTCCATACGGTCTTGGCTCATTGCCAATCGCACGTTGGACACCTTGCGAAAGCCGGTATCCAATCCTGTTTCTTCAGCAAGTTCCTGGTAAAAGCGAACGGAATATTTATGCACCTGCCCAACAGAATAAGACATATTGAAGAGAGGCAAAAGACCCGCCGCATGCCAAGTGGAGCCAGAGGTCAACTCCTTACGTTCCAGTAAAACGCTGTCGCTCCAGCCCTTTTTGGCCAAGTGATACAGCGTAGAAACACCAACAACACCACCGCCAATAACCACCGCGCGCGCTTTACTTTGCATCGTTCTAATCCCTTAAAGCTATCAAATGAGCGTCGCATAATCTCGACGCTTTTATGGGACAATACATCGCTTCTACCACTAAATCACCACCCTGTTTGCGACATGAGCTAGGAGCCCCGCGACCAAGGACGTTTTCCACAATATTTACGGTTCATGAACCGTAAATTTATTTAGAACAATTTGATCAATAATTTCAATAAATTTTGAAACTATTTGCTTCATCATCCCTCGCATAACCGAGGAAGTAATGAACATCGCAACCGATCATAAAACTATCAGCACGCCCATTTGCGTGGATCTAGATGGCACGCTTATCAAAAGCGACATGCTACATGAGGCTATCTTCATGTTGGTGCGAATGAATCTATTCTACATTTTCCTCCTGCCCCTATGGTGGCTAAAAGGCAAAGCACATCTAAAAGCAGAAATCGCTAAACGGGTCATGCCAGATGTAAGAGGCCTCCCCTATCGAAAAGAATTGATAGAATGGCTAAAAACTCAAAAGAAAAATGGGCGGATACTGGTTCTGGCCACAGCCACTCACGTGCACTACGCCAATGCAGTTGCTGAGCACCTCGGTATTTTTGATAAAGTAGAGGCGTCCGATGAAACAACAAGCCTTTCCAGCGGTGCAAAAGCCGATAGGCTTGTCGAACTGTTTGGCGAAAATGGTTTCGATTATCTTGGTAATGGAAACGCTGATATTGCCGTTTGGGATAAGGCCAGAAAGGCAATAACGGTCGGAGATGAGCGTGCGGCCTTAGTCTATGCCAAACAGGAGCACGCAGAACGCTTCACACAAAGCGCGCCAGAAAAATCAACCATTAGAATTTGGCTAAAAGCAATCCGCGTTCATCAATGGCTGAAAAATTCCTTGCTATTTGTGCCCGTTATATTGGCTTTCAACACATTAACGGCAACCTCAGTGGCGGCTGTAATTCTTGCATTTATTTCATTCAGCCTTTGCGCTTCAAGCGTTTATTTACTCAATGATCTCATCGACATAGAGGTTGACCGCAAACACAAAACCAAACAATTGCGTGCAATCCCATCTGGGCAGATAACAATTACCCAAGCGGCCTCAGTTTCCATCCTTTTGCTTGCGATTTCTTTTGGCCTATCCCTGTTCCTACCCCTCGCCTTCACAGGAATTCTCGCTCTGTATTACATAACCACCTGCGCCTATTCATTCGCATTAAAACGAATGTTGTTGATTGATGTATTGACGTTAGCGGGTCTATTCACAATCCGCGTATTAGCCGGCGCAACAGCGATATCTGCAACAGTATCAGCTTGGTTGTTGGCATTTTCCATGTTCTTCTTCTTGAGCTTGGCATTGGTGAAACGTTTTGTAGAAGTCAGCAATCAACTTGAAGATGCAGGGCGCAAAGAAACCGGACGCGGTTATCAGGCCGTCGATCTAGAAACACTCGGGCAAAGTGGGATTGCATCAGGATTCGCAGCGGTTGTTGTTTTGGCTCTCTTTGTGGATTCCCCACAAATTGCAGAAAATTACCAACATCCCGAAGTAATTTGGCTTGTTTGTCCCCTCGTTCTTTATCTTATTATCCGCATTTGGATACTTGCGCGGCGCAAACATATGCACGACGACCCTGTCGTATTTTTGATGACGGACTGGCGCAGTCAAATCATGATTGCGGCAGGCGCAATACTCATGCTCATTTCTCAGATGGTATGATAAGATGATTGAGCAAAAAACCGCACCGAATTGGGGAAGGTTGATTGGAGGCCTGCGCCCCATCGTACCATTCCGTCGCGCCCATCTAAATGGCCCAAACAATTCTCGTCTGCCCTACGGCAACGGACGATCCTATGGTGATAGCTGTCATAATGATGGTGGTGTTCTATTAGATTCCAGATCACAAAACGCCATCATAAAAATTGACCGAGCCAACGGAATTTTGCGCGCCCAAACAGGCATATTATTGTCCGAGATTCTTACGGCACTAAAAGACACAAATTGGTTTTTGCCAGTCGTTCCAGGAACAAAATTTATCACTCTAGGCGGCGCGATTGCTAACGATATTCACGGGAAAAACCATGGGCATCGGGGTACATTCGGTTGCTTTGTAAAAAATTTCGTAGTGGCAACTTCCGACGGCCAAACACGCACCTGTAGCCCAACTCAAAATACCAAGTTATTCGGCGCAACAATTGGCGGAATGGGGCTTACGGGCTTCATCTTAGAAGCTGAGATAGAATTGATCCGCACCCCGTCTCACTTTATCAAAGAACAAAAAACTCCATTCAATTCTCTTAAAGATTTCATTGAGTTATCTGAAACTGCTGAATCAGAACATGAATACTCTGTGGCATGGATAGATTCCCTAGCCACCGGCAAAAAGCTTGGCCGTGGAATATTCATAGCAGGTGACCATGTAAAGTGCGCATCATCGGTTCACTACGGTAAACCGAAATTTACAGTGCCCTTCACGCCTCCCATTCCGCTTGTTTCGGGCCTCCCATTGAGAGTTTTTAATGCTCTATATAACTTCCAAAGCACTCGGCAAAAAGAAACACGCATAACGCATCCAAACTCATTCTTTTTTCCCCTTGATGCCATTGGCGGATGGAACAAATTATACGGCCCAAAAGGCCTGTTTCAACATCAATGCGCATTACCACTTGATACAGGACCAGATGCCCTTCACGCCCTCATTCGCGCCAGCCAATTAGCAAAACATGGTTCATTCCTAACCGTGTTAAAACGCTTTGGGGATCACACTTCCCCAGGGCTCCTGTCCTTTCCAAAACTGGGTTTCACATTGACCCTAGACTTCCCAAACAAAGGTGAAAAAACACGGGCCCTACTCAATGAGTTAGATTCAATAACTCTGGAAGCTGGCGGCCGTGTGAATCCCTATAAAGATGCTCGAATGAGCGCCGAAACCTTCCAGCAAGGATTCTCAAATTGGGAGAAACTGGAGGCTATGCGCGATCCAATGATGATGTCGGATTTCTGGCATAGAGTGACTGCAAAAACAGTTTCTCGCACAAGCCTTACACCGCCATCACTAGAAACTTCCAATATTAACCAAGCCCTTCAACCCCCTCTTCAGGAACACCCTGTAGAACCGAAGGATAGTGCATCCCTTCCACAAATTGTCCGGAAAAGCTGAGTAAATGGCCTATTTACCCTTTATATTATTCACGGTTTTCACCAACGCCGCAGCGCAATTAATGCTCAAACAGGGCATGTTGACCCTTGGCCCCGTTGCTGGCGACGGACCAACAACCGCGCTATCAATCATCACTATGCTCTTCAAAGTGATCTTCCATCCGTGGGTATTCTTTGGATTGAGTACCTTTGTTATTTCAATGGCTTCTCACCTATATGTGTTGTCAAAAGTCGAATTATCATTCGCCTACCCTTTCCTTTCTCTCGCCTATGTCGCCGTCGCGGTGGCCGCATGGTTACTCTTCAAAGAAGATCTGAACGCCTGGCGCATCGCTGGTATTGGCTTGATTTGCATCGGCACAGTGTTGATCGCTCAAGGCGGCGAACAAGGGACCAATAATTCAACAAAAAGCGCCGAACTGAAAACTGACGGCACATCTACGAAGAGGCACGTATAATGAAACACATAATATTTGGTGGCGACGGCTTTGTAGGCCGCATTCTTGCCGCAAAACTTGTTGCTGAGGGCGAGAAGGTTATCATCGCTGACATAAAAAAGGGCGACTGCCCCCATTACGCCCAGTGCGAATGGATGCACATTGATGTGACTAAGCCAGAAGATTTCAAGCAATTGAAAATCAATAAATCTGATGCCATTTACAACCTTTCTGCTGTGATGTTGGACCCGATTGTTACCCGCGCTGAACGCCACGATTTTTTCTGGCCAGTAAATGTGCACGGAACCCAAAACATCCTTGATGCGATGGATAAAGCAGGGGCGAAAAACCTTGTCCATTTCACGACGGACATGATTTATGGCCACACAAAAACAGTACCTATGTATGAAACACACCCTGTTCAACCACTTGGTGAATATGGAGAAAGCAAGCTTGAAACCGAACGCATGGCTGAGAAATGGCGCGCTGAAAAGGGATTCAACATCAGTCTCTTCCGCCCACGTCTCATCATTGGTCCTGGACGCTTAGGCATCTTAAGCAAACTGTTCAAACTAATAGATAATAACTTACCCGTGCCAATGATTGGGTCGGGTAAAAATCCATATCAGTTCGTATCCGTATTCGATTGCGCCGATGCTGCCTACCTTGCGTGGAAAGGAGGATTTCCAAATGAAGCCTATAATCTTGGCTCCAAAACCCCTCCCTCCGTTCGCAAGTTATTGGGCCGGTTAATCAAAGAGGCCGATAGTAAAACAATTCTCATTCCAACCCCTGGTTGGGCTGTAAAGCGCACCCTTGATTTTCTCGACCTCATCAACATGCCATTGATGGACCCAGAGCAATATCTAATCGCTGATGAGGAGTGTGTATTGGATTGCTCCAAGCTTGAAAGAGAGCTGGGGTGGGAAGCCAAATTTAATGACGACGACATGCTGGTTGCTGCCTATCGCGAATATCGCGACGGCCTAGAAGCCGCAGAAAAAAATCAAAAAAAGGGTATGCAACAAGCCGCATGAGCGGATGTGCATTTACACAAAGGAAAAAATTATGTTGTTGAAACGCAAGAACAAAAAAGTGGAAGAAGTAAAACGCATGACAGTGGATACCCCTGCCCTCGCACCTAGCATCAACATCACCGTGGAAAGCCCAAAACTGTTGAGCGTTGAGCAAGCGACAAACATGCCGCTGAAACAAATGACACAGCTGTTCATGGATCATTTGAACCCAGGTCAGTTCCATTTCATGAAATTGCTTGGCTTCCATAAAATCAAAATTGAGAGTGCCGAAGGCATGTTCTATACGGACCAAAATGGCCGTAAAATTCTTGACTTTTTTGGCGGCTTCGGCTCGCTGTCTCTTGGTCACAACCACCCACGCATTCTCGCTGCCCGCAAAAAGTTTCAAGACGAGAACCGCCATGAAATAGCGATGGCTTTCCTCTCACAATACGCCGCTGCTTTGGCGCATAACCTTGCAACAATCGCACCAGGCGATCTTGATATGGTGTTTCTGGGGTCTTCTGGTTCAGAAGCAATGGAAGCTGCCCTAAAAGTTGCGGAACGCTATCAAGGGCCAAAGAAATCGAAAATTCTTTACGCTGAAAATGCATTCCACGGCAAAACCAAGGGCGTACTGTCAATTACAGACTCTACTCTCTATCAATCTGAGTTCGATCTGAACAAAGATGTTACAAAAGTCCCCTTTGGTGATTTAGAAGCCATCCGAGCAGCTCTTGAGGCCAATCCTGAAATTGGTATCGTGTGTTTAGAAACCATTCAAGGTGGCGCAGGCATCGTCGAAGCACCGGTAGAATTCTGGCAAGGCCTACGCGCCCTCTGCGACGAGAAACAAGTGCTGTGGGTGGCCGATGAAGTCCAATCTGGCACAGGCCGTTCAGGTAAGTTTTTTGCTTTTGAACACTATGGCGTTATCCCAGATGTAACTGCACTCGCAAAATCTTTAGGCGGCGGAAAAACCGCTATGGCCGCAATGATTGCCCGCCGTGAAGTCTATATGAAAGCCTACGGCAAACCAGCAACCGCCCTTATTCACGGCCCCGCGACTTTCGGCGGCATCGGCGAGTCTTGCATCACTGCAATTGAAGCTTTGAACGTCATCTATGATGAAGACCTGATGGAAAATGCGACTGATGTTGGCGCATACATGAAGGCAGAACTTGAACGGCTGATGGATAAATTTCCGAAGCTGATCAAAGATGTTCGCGGACGCGGATTTATGATGGGACTTGAATTCCATGATTTCTCCAAGACCATGCCAATGGCGGTTCGCCCCGCGCTTGCTCTACTTGACGAGAAACTCAAAGGCTCCCTCTCGGGATTCATCGGTTCTGCCCTATTGCGTGATCACAATGTTCTTGTCGCCTTTACAGAATACAACCGCAACGTAGTGCGCCTTCAACCGCCATTGATCGCTTCACGCGAAAACGTTGATCAGTTCATTACTGCATTGGAAAAAATCTTATCAGGTGGCGTGATCAAGATCGTAACGAACTTTATAAAATCGCAGGCAAAGTAGCCTAATCGAACAGCACCCTAGCCTCTGGAAATTGGCTGGGGTGACCACTGAGTATATATTGCGCTTTGCTGTTTGGTTTCTCTCGTTGGATACAAATCACCCACAAATTGTTCTGGCTGGACATCATATTTTGCGCCACCAGCAAACTGCCGCAAACCACCAATCAAGAATGGTATCAAGCCAAACAGGCCGCCAAGACCGCCGCCCAAAACACCGCCTGCGGCAACAATCAGCTTACGATTTGGGCCTTTCTTTTTCAAAGGCAAAGCAGCAACAGAAATCAGCCGCGCGCTTTCAGAACGAATATTTTCTAATTCGCTGATCTCGCGTGAGCGCTCAAGAAATGCCTCATAAACTTTACGATTGGCAACAACTTCACGTTCCATTTCACGTAACTTCACCATCGCTACTCGACTAGAAGAAACAACCATTTTCAATTGGTTTATTTGAGCAATCAAATCTGTTTCCCTCGCCTTGGCTGTTTTAAAATCTATCTGGGATGAAGCAATCATTCGTTTTATTTCACGTCGAAGAGACGTGCGGATACTGTTTAGCTCAACAGCTGCAGCTACACGCTTTGGATGCCGCGCTCCCAACTTAACCGCAAGTGTGCTGGCCTTTGCTTGAATTTTTGCATATTCTGACCGTAGTTGAGTGATGCCAGAATTTGTCAAGGAACTTGGTAGCGAACCCGAAATGATATCACTTGGGTCGGCTTTTCTCGCTTGTTTAGCTCGTGTTCTTGCTTCACCCGTTTGGACCTGAGCGATTGCAAGTTGATCATTCAATCTAGACAATTGTGCTTCACTCACCAATTGCCCACCCGCAACAATGAGATCGTTTTCATTCTTATACTTTTCTACAGCTTCCTCAGAAACCTGAACCAGCCCACGAAGAGTAGCCAGACGGCCAAGTAAGTCTTCACTCGCATTTTTAGCCGCAGATGATCGCGCCCCACTTTCATCAGCAATGTATGAACGGGCGATAGCATTCGCCACCGTCATTGATTTCTCAGGGCTCTCAGTTTCCACACCTATGTTGATTGCAAAGGTCTGGTTTACCCTCGACACCGTGAGATTTTCTTGTAGATACTCCCGTGCTAACTCAAGAGTATTGGTGGCATTTGATTTATTTGAGATGAGAGAATCCCAAAGCTGACCAACAAGTCCACTGGGCGCCGCTTGACCATTGAACTCGGGATCAGCTGCTAATTTCAAATCCTTTATCACGGGATCTATAACACTAAGCGAGCGAATAATACTGACCTGGCTTTCGGCATAGGCAACAGTCGCCTCGCTGTTCAACTCGTTGGGTGCAACACTATTATCCAAAACTCTTAAGCCGCGAGGCTCAATCAATATTTCTGCAACTGACTCATATTTATTAGGTAATGATAACGCAATCGCAGCTGCAAGGCATGAGCCCGCAATGATACCAAGGCCAACCCACCGCCAAGATTTCAAAACTGCAGCAATCAACTTATCGAAGGCAAATGGACTTGGAGCTTGAACTTGATATTGAACCTGCGGCAGGTTCTGAGGGGCTCTGCCATCGGCAGGCTGCGTAAGCTCAGCTTGTGTCGTAGAATTTGTGTCCTTCATGGACAACGCATCTTGGTAATCAGAACGTATGGCGGCTAGTTCGTTAGCCAACAGATCCAACTGGGATTGTGAAGAGCTTGCGTTACTCTTTGTTGATGAAGGAAGAGGGGATTGTTGGAGGCGCGCCTCAGCTCTGTATCGTTCTTCTTCAATTTTCAATCGAGCCAAACGCTGCGTTTCTTGTTCACGACCCGCAATCCAGTTTTGCAAATCGCGTTCGGCCTTTTCATCCGCCATATCCATGGCAGATAGAAGCGATTTATGTGGTGATTTCAACCCTTTATGGCTAGGAGAGATCGAAGGAACCTCTTCCATTAAATCCAAAAGCGAACCCTGAATTCCAGGTACAGCAGTTCCTTTTTCAACCTTGGAAGCATCCCCTGCATCTGACGCAGGAGTGTTTTTCTTATCAAAAAAACGGGACAACATGGACTAAGAACGAGGCTCCAGCAGAGTTTGAGAATCGCCCTTAGAATCTCATCAGGACGCACTACTGAATTATTAAGGAGTATGGATAACAAAGGATTAACTTACGGGTGAATTGACTGCCATTTCGCACAAAAAAGTGAGGTATTATATTACGGGCCGTTAACGCAATTACGCTAATATGAACATGATTGAGGGATTCAATTGAGCAGCACCAAACGAAAAGCAATTCATGTCAGCGCACGATAAAACAAAAGCATTTTTGCATGTGCTCGGCAGTCGAGGCCTGACACGACAAGTTGCCCTCGACTATGCCTCATTGCTCGGAGGGCAAGTTGGCAGGCTGATATTCTCAGTGTTATTTTTTGTCACACTAGCCAGCTCTTTGAGCCTCGGAGATTTCGGACTCTACGCTACTTCATCGGCAATAGGCGTCGTGCTTGCACGCATTTCGGGCTTCGGGTTTATCTCTCCCCTCTATCGTGTTGCAACAACAAAACCTCAACTAATTGGCGTTTACACTGCCGGCTATTTAACGGCTGTATTGCTATCGGCACCACTCGTCATCGCCCTTACATATGGTATTCACGCGGCCCTTTATTCAAGCATCATGCCTTTCGCAGCATTTGCTTTAATCATCACAGCTGAGGTTCTTTTTTGGCGTTCTTTGGAAGCGGTAATTATTGTCCTCAATGGCACTCAAAAATTCACAACGGCCTCTGGGCTAACCATTGTGGGCTCAGCAACCAGAGCATTGGCAGCCGTTATCTTCTCTATTTACGGGCATTTTGACCTTAGCACTTGGGCAATAATTTACTGCATTGCAAATGCAATATTAGCTCTGTTGGCAATTATATTTTTCTATCCAAAAAAACGCCTCCGATGGAAACCAAAAGCTTGGTTTGGCCGTATCCGAGATGCTTTGGGAGTCTCTGCGGCAGAAGCATTATTCTATATTCAATCAGAGTTAGACAAGGTTCTTGTTCTCGCACTTGGCGGTGAAATCATCGCCGGAACATACGCCATTATCATGCGGCTGGTCGATTTAACGGCCATACCCTTCCGCGCGCTGAACACCATGCTGATCCAATGGATTATGCGCCAACGCCAATCTCGTAAACACACACAATTCGGATTACTGATGGACCTGGGGATAGGCACTATTTCATCATTTGGCCTTGCCATAATGTGGCTTTTGCTCTCCATCGCACCAAAAATGTTGGGTGATAACATCACTTTAGGAGCTTCATTTTTATTGCTTGTAATATTAGTGCCAGCTTTTCGTAACATCATCGAGTATCACACAGAGCTTCTGTACGCGCACGAGCGCATGACACCGCGCGTATTATTACTGGCCAT
>JAZGEY010000067.1:0-99194 GCA_036478985.1 Rhizobiaceae bacterium | reverse complement strand
AACCAGTTCCAAGGTTGGGTTGGTGGGGGATTCCAAAAACAACACTTTTGTATTGGGGCGAATGGCGGCCTTCCATGCGCCAAGGTCAGTGCCATCAACCAGCGTGGTTTCCACCCCGTATTGCGGCATTAGCTTTTCGATCACCCAACGGCATGAGCTGAACAAGGCGCGAGCTGCAACAACGTGGTCGCCTGCTTTTACTTGGCACATAAGCGCGGCAGATACGGCTCCCATTCCGGTGGCGGTGGCGAGGGCTGCTTCAGCGCCTTCTAGGGCGCACATGCGTTGTTCGAACATGGTGACGGTCGGGTTGCCGTAGCGGGAATAAATATAGCCCGGCTCTTCGCCCAAAAACCGCGCTTCAGCGGCTTCGGCAGTGTCATAGACAAAGCCTTGGGTGAGATAGAGGGTTTCAGATGTTTCCCCATAGGGGGAGCGCTCGGTTCCCGCGTGGACCAATTTGGTGGCGGTTTTCCAGTTTTTTTCATTCTCAGACATGCGGCTCTCCTAATTTAATTTCACCAAATGTCGGCATAAAAAAACCGACTTTGCTGAAATCGCAAAATCGGTTCCCAAAACGAATATTAGGCATATTTTGCCTATTTTCGAGTTCGGTCCTTTAGCGATTTATTTAACGTGGCTGCAAGCCGACCGGCCAAATCACCACAATGGGTTTGGGATAAACGAGACAAACGCTTGCGTCAATCGCAAACAACGCTAAACAAAATTATGGTAGAAAAATCTGGTATCTTAAACGACGAGCAAATCAACGCCCTCTTTGCGGGGGGGGAGCTTACGGCTGAACGCAAACTAGATGAAGATCAAGTTCAACCAGCCAGCCTTGATTTACGTTTGGGCAAAACGGCTTGGCGTGTGCGGGCTTCATTTTTGCCGGGTAAAGATTCGCTGGTTCAGGAAAAGCTTGATCGTTTCGCGTTACATAAAATCGATCTGACGGAAGGCGCGGTTTTAGAAACTGGATGCGTGTACATTGTGCCGCTTTTGGAAGCGTTCAATCTGCCTGACCATATTTCGGCCTCGGCCAACCCAAAAAGTTCAACCGGCCGTCTTGATATATTTACCCGCGTTATTGCCGACCGTGCCCAGCAGTTTGATATGGTTCCGGCGGGTTATAAAGGCCCGCTCTATCTTGAAGTGTCGCCGCGCACTTTCCCGATTGTTTTGCGAACCGGTTCAAGACTTTCGCAAATTCGTTTTCGTACCGGTTCAGCAGTGCTTACCCACGATGAATTATTGGAGCTCCATCAAACCGAAACATTGGTGGCGGCGGAAGAACCTAACATTGATGGCCGTGGTGGGATTGCCATGTCTATTGATTTGACTGGTGACGAAAACGGCCTTGTTGGGTATCGCGGCAAACGCCATACTGGCGTTGTTGATGTTGATCAAAAAGCCGCCTGTGAAGTGTTGGATTATTGGGAGCCGATTTATAACCGTGGCTCTAAAGAGTTTGTCCTAGACCCCGATGAATTTTATATTTTGGTCTCCCGTGAGGCCGTGCATGTGCCGCCACTTCATGCGGCTGAAATGGTGCCATTTGATCCGTTGGTTGGCGAGTTTCGGGTGCATTACGCTGGCTTTTTCGACCCCGGGTTTGGCCATGCAGCAGCAGGCGGGAAAGGCGCGCGTGCCGTGCTTGAGGTTCGCAGCCATGAAGTGCCATTCATATTAGAGCACGGGCAAATCGTTGGACGGTTGGTTTATGAGCGCATGTTAGCACGGCCAAAGGCGCTCTATGGGGTTGATCTAAAATCCAACTACCAAGCCCAGGGCCTAAAACTTTCAAAGCACTTTAAGTAGCTTTTTTAATCCGAAGCCGATGGGGCGTTTTCTCCCATTCATGGGGGCGGCGTATGAGATGCCATAGGGCACGCCAAGCCGCGATGGAAAGCAGCATCCAATAGAACGGGATGCCCCAAAAGGCACTGCGCAATTTAGTCAATCCACGAACGGGAAGGGTTAGCCACGCAAGGGCCGCGAAGGTTCCATAGCCTAAGGTGATGGTGGCAAGATCAAGCAAGAACAAGGGCTGAGCAATTGTGGCCATGGCGCCCTGTTGGTAAAATTCTATCCCGCGTACGGCGATAAAATAAAGCAAAATTGGATGAACGAGTGCCGAGATAACCATCCCTGAAATCATCAGGTGAAATACAATTGTGCCCTTTAATCCAAGGTCGCGAGAAAGGGCAATTGGGTGGCGCATATGCACGAGCCACGTTTGAAACCAACCTTTGAACCAACGGGTACGCTGCTTGAGCCAGACTGAAAAATTGATTGGCGCTTCCTCATAAGTAGGACGGCGAATGGTATCAATGCGATAACCAACTCGGGCTAGCCTCATGCCAAGATCGGCATCTTCTGTTACATTATAAGGATCCCATGCACCGACCTGTTCTAAAACGGTGCGTTTGAAATGATTGGAAGTTCCCCCCAAAGGCAGCGGCGCATTTGCACGGGCGAGCATCGGTAGCAAACCATCAAACAGGCTTGAATATTCGATGGCAAACATTTTCGACAACCAGCTCTCACCATGGTTATGAATGATCAAGGGGGCCTGTAGGCAAGCAAGCTCTGGAGGGCCATTTTTGAAAGCACTATAGGCTTCGCGTAATTGGCGCGGGTCTGGTCTATCTTCTGCATCGTAGATCACGAGGAGGCGCCCCTTGCAAAGGGGCAGGGCGTAATTAAGAGCCTTTGGTTTTGTTCGTGGTGTACTTGGTGGAACTTCCACGAGAACAATGGTGCTACTTTTCACCCGCCTTTTAGCGCGCCATACGGCTTCAATTGTGGGCAAGTCGTCGGCCTCGCAAATGAGTTTTATCTCCAACCTTTCTTTTGGCCAATCAAGTTTCAGCAGGCTATCAACAAGATCGTCTACCTGCCCTGCTTCTTGATAAAGAGCCACAAGAACCGAATAAATTGGCAGCGCGCCATCTTGACTATAATCAAGGGAAGTTTCTGGTATTCGCCGTTCTGAGGCAGAAAAACTCAAGGTTGCAAACAACCGCAGGCCGATACAACCCAGATAAAATGCGCTGGCAATAAGATGAAGCACTAACAATACGCCACTGGTGCTGGCAAAACTAAGCAACAGCATAAGCTGAATTCCAAATGCAAGGACAAGTGCTTGCGATACTGACACAACCCGCCGCGCAGAGAATGACGGAAAGCCTTCTCGCAAGCCGTTTATAGAAACAGCTAATAGGCTTTGCGCACTGCGGCTTTCGATACTTTTTTTGTTTGCGCTTAAGGTCGTTATTTTTAGACGCTTCGCTAAGCTTGGGTTTTGTTCCAGTAGCTTTTTCAACCGAGGCATTTCGCGGCAATCGGGCGCTAGGTGAATGGGGCCTATTTCTTCAAACGCATCCACATCACTGACCCGCACCATCCGCGCCATTCGTTCTAAATCTGGGGGAGAGGGAAGACGGTAAAGCGGTGTTGCTGATGCAGGAGTGCTGTGAACAAACTCAAGGCCCAGCTCAAAAGCAACGCACCGAAAATAATCTTCCTCAGATATATCACCATTGCTGATTAAAGCCTCAGCAGAAGTAACCTGGAACTGCACTCCCCTTGCCTGAGCTTGTAGAAGCGCTGGCTTGCCAATGCCAAAGGCATGTAGAAAATCAATGTCATGATCAAGATACTGTCTATACCGCGAGGTGTTGAAAATAGTTTCCGCCACGGCTTCATCTGGTGACGAAAGCCCCGTGGCATTTATACCATTCCTAACACCTGGCCCCTCCACCAGGTTAAACATATCAGTCCCCCAAATTACTACTTGTCAGCTTGCCTTAGAACCTACGCTGCTTCCGCGCGCTGTTTTTGTTCGGAATCTTTGATCAACTGATCAAGCTCGGTGGTGAAAAGCGATCCAACTATTCCAAGCCGTGTTCTCATGTTGGATAATACTTTTTCAGAGACCTCAAAACTCCCCGCACACACAGGCCGCTTGCCAAAGCCATCCGCGCGTCCCAATTCGGTAAGTGGCGCACCGGCCATATTGTATAGCCGTTTCGTTGCTGGTTCGTAATTCGAAATAAGCGTATGAATATTGAATTTTAGGGCCGTTTCACAAAGCGCAAGCAACATTAAACAAAATGCCTGCTTTGCATCAAGATCAGGAATGTCACGAGCGATTGCAACTTCATCTATACAAAGCCGCGTCCCTTCCCAAATACCCGGCGCGGTGAGGCTTACGTTATTTGGGAAGGTTTCGCGGAACACGTCGTAAAGGAGAGTAGGCCCTGTGGTGGGCAGAAGTCGCAGGCAGCCATATAGAGTTGTTTGTTCTGCGTTACACCACATGAGATAAGCTGGATTGGCATCGTCATAAACATCAACCTCACCGTGCTTCCCCACTTCTACATCCCAACCTAGTTTATCGTGAAACACTTCAGCGCGCAGGTTAAACATCCGTTCAACAAGTGCTCTATTTCCGTGTTTCTTTGAATCCTCTAGTATCAAAAACATAGTACCGTACTCCTTACATGTGTCGGAGCTATGGTTGAAAAAATGGTTGTAGCGCGCAATCCCCTAAGATTAGGGGGGAGGCTGTATATAAGCAGATCAGATTATACGGGGTTAATTAACCGTTCCATTGTGGCCATGTGGATTGCTTGAAAAAGTGTCGCGCACCCAAGCTTGTGCCTAGCTGATTTACAATAATCGCGAACAGTGTGCGCAGAAATTTCTAATTTATTTGCAATTGATTTTGCATTCCCCCCATTTGCTACCAGAGAAAGACATTCCAGTTCGCGCGGCGAAAGAGGTGGATGAGGATCTTCCTTGCCATAGAGGTCAACGACCGCCTTTCGGTGTAGAAGTTCGGCACATTCGCCCAATACTGGTGCAATTTGTTGAATTTTTTTTGCCCAGATGTCAGTGGGCAACGCCGAAGAAAAATTGACCATTGCACGTCGATGATGGCGGTCAGAAATTGGTATCATATAGCCAGCACTGCCAACTCCATGTTTTTCTGCGTCAGTGGCAAAAGGAATAATATCGGGTTTATCCCAGTCAAAATCTGACCAAAGACAAGGCAATGCTCGCCGAAAGCCAGATTGAGCGACCGGGTCAACATCGACATAATTCATGATCAAATATTGTCGCACCCAATTAGCAGGGTAATTGGTTTTTACATAGGGGGTATCAATAGCCTTTCCCTCATGAAAAGCTAAATGATAAGTGATGAAATTTATTTCAAAAACACCGCACATTTCTTCGATGCAAGACAAAATATCGGGCATATTGCTCAATTTTTCGAGCAAGTGATCGTATTCAGAAATTAATTCAATTTTACCCATGCCGCCCCCAATAGAGCGGGAGAATACTAGTTACCCCTTCCCGCCTATCGCGAGATAGTGCAGGATTTTATCCAAATGGTAAAGGAAGAGAGAAGTGCAGCGCTATTTAGGCGCAAGCACCATCATCATTTGACGGCCTTCGAGTTTGGGCTCGGCTTCAACTTTGGCGATTTCATCGGTGTCTTCGCGAACCTTTTTCAATAGGTCCATACCCAAATTCATGTGGGCCATTTCGCGACCACGGAAACGCAAAGTGATTTTCACCTTGTCCCCATCTTCGAAGAAACGTCGAACAGAGCGCATTTTCACATCGTAATCGTGGGTGTCGATGTTAGGGCGCATTTTAATTTCTTTGACCTCAACGGTCTTTTGTTTCTTGCGGGCTTCAGCGGCCTTTTTCTGGGCAGCATATTTATACTTACCAAAATCAAGAATTTTACAAATGGGCGGGCGATTGGTTGGTGAAATCTCGACGAGGTCGAGGCCAGCTTCTGCCGCCATGTCTAGGGCTTTTTCCAACGGAACAGTGCCGTGGTTTTCACCTTCGCCATCAATTAGTTGAACTTCAGAAGCGGTAATATCTTGGTTGGCGCGTGGACCGGACTTTTGCGGTGCTGCGGCTCTATGTGGACGGCGAATAGCTCTCTTCTCCTGTTATGGGGCCTGATGGTTATCCATCTAAGCTTCAATCGTGTTTTTGATATAGCATAGTTTATCGTGAAAACCACCACTGGTTTCGTAGTTTTATCATGATGGTTGTTAAATTATTTTGGCAGCTGGCTTTCGTAGACTGCAATGGTTTTATCACACATTTGGGAAAGCGAAAAATTAGCCTTGCAATGGGTTCGAGCGCGAGCACCAACTGCTTTGCGTTGTTTATCGGTCAATTGCAAAACTTGGCGTAGGGCTTGCGCCATCTCTTCGGCATCGGCGGGGGCAACCTTCCATCCTGTGCGCTCCTCAGCTGTTACCTCTGGAGTTGCCAGCACGGTTTCTCCAACAGCCCCGATGCGGGTGACAATTAAGGGTTTTTCCAAAGCGCTAGCCTCAACAGCGGCCCGTCCAAATGCTTCCGCGTCAGTAGAGGCAACAATTACCGCATCAGCAACAGCCATAGCGGCAGCTGGATCAGTACAATGGCCAGGTAGAATAACTTGGTTTTGCAGGTCGTGATTGGCTATCTGCGAATTCAAACGGGCCAAAAACTCAGATCGTCCCTGTGCGTCCCCCGCCAAAACAAACCTCAGGTTTGGGTACTCCTTAGCCAGACGAGCCGCCGTATCAATAACAACATTTTGCCCTTTCCACCCTGTAACCCGCGCCAATTGAACAACTGTGAAATGTTCAGGTTTGATACCCCAGTTTGTTTGCAGCTTTTCGACCCGATTCTTCGAGATTGCCGCCCTATTAAACGCATCAAAATCGGTCCCGCGATGAATGGTTGTGATACGATGTTTTGCCCAAGGGTTTCGAGTAGCAATCAAATTTGCCGTCCATTGGGAATTAGCGATCACAACATTTGAGCGCGCCATAACCGAATTATACCGCGCTTTGATTACATTATTTTGGCTATAGGCCCCGTGATAGGTGGTGACGAATGGAATGCCCGTGCGTTTTGCCGCCAACAGCGCAGACCATGCTGGCCCACGGGAGCGGGCATGAATAAGGTCTACATTTTCTGATTTAATCAACTTCACCAGCCGGGCGGCATTGCGCCAAATTGTCAGCGGGTTTTTACTATCTAGAGGCAACTCAAAATGTTGGCTTCCCCCTGCTAAGAGCTCTTCCAACATGCGTCCGCCGGCGCTGGTGACAAGTGAAACCCAGCCTTTGGCAACAAGCGCATGACCAATATCCAAAGTAGTTTTTTCCACGCCGCCCGTTTGTAACCCTGGCAAAATCTGCAAAATAATAGGGGGGCGTTTTGAGGCGGCCATCTTGAAGTTTTTCATCCATTGGGTTTGAACAGGTATGTGAACCATCTCGAAAGACAGCCCCTTGGAAATTAACAGCACCTTAGAACATAAATGGCAAAACGAGCCAACAGTAAAAATTGCCATCAAAAGCGCTACGCCTTCTGGCGACCTTGAGGAAAAACCAAGAGCGGGGTTTGTCTGGCTTGGCGGGTTCAAATCTGACATGAGCGGCACAAAAGCCGAGGCAATGGTGGAGCACGCCGCACAATTAAATTGCTCGTCCTTACGGTTTGACTACTCTGGCCATGGAACATCAGGCGGGAAATTTATAGAAGGTACAATTTCGCGCTGGGTCGATGAAAGCATGAAGGTGCTTCTGGCGAAAACCGACGGGCCACAAATCCTTGTTGGGTCTTCAATGGGGGGGTGGATAGCCCTTCGTTTGGCGCAGGAGCTTGTGAGTGCTGGTGAGAACGCTCGGTTGGCTGGCTTGTTGCTAATTGCACCAGCTCCAGATTTTACAGCAGAACTGATGGAACCAAAGTTCACCAAAGAACATTCTGCTTTGATGGAAACGCAAGGTTATATTGAGGAGTTGAGCGAATACTCTGACGAACCCAACATTATCACCCGTGCACTAATAGAGGACGGGCGTAATAACCTAGTTCTCAATTCCAATTTATCTTTTGGTGTGCCCATTCACATATTACAAGGAATGAAGGATCCAGACGTTCCCCATACCCACGCCCTGCGGTTAATGGAGTCACTACCCCATGATAATGCGGCCATTACCCTCGTGAAAGAGGGGGATCATCGCCTCTCACGGGATGAGGATATAGCTCTGTTGAAACGAACAATGGAAAATTTCTTCACTGAAATGGCTTGAGCAACGACCAAAAATAGAGCTAACTTAGCTTAGGGCGCTGAAATATATTGAAAATACGTCATGTTCTTCAACTTGCATTGAATGGAGGATTTGCATTTTTTCAATAATTCGAACTTGCGTCTGGAGGGAATATTTAAGTGGCTGCTGCCAAAACACCGACCGTAAAACGGCGCGATGTAGAACGCGCCCTTGCGGCCGTGCTTAAGTCTGAACAATTCGCTAGTTCCGCCCAATTGAGCGATTTTCTCTCATTTATCGTCACTAAAACCCTCGACAAAAAAAGCGCTGAAATAAAAGCTTATACAATTGCTGTTGATGCGCTTGGTCGCGATGAAGATTTTGATCCGCAGACGAATGCAGCGGTGCGGGTGGCGGCAGGTCGTTTACGTCAAACCTTAGCGCTTTATAACGCGCAAGATGCAATGGCATCTGCCCCTCTTAAAATTGTGTTGGCCCCAGGCTCCTATGTCCCAACATTTGAACCACAAACACCTGCTATTGATCCCTGGACCTCAGCCGTTGAGAGCTATGTTTTTGATACAGATATTGCGAATGAAGAGGTGGTGGATGTCGCAGTCGATAAAAACATTCCGCCCAGTAAAACTCATGATACAGCACAATCCGAAGTTCTTTCTCACAAAAAGCCCTCGTGGCTGTTTCCCGCTTTAGCAGTATTCTCCCTCGTGATTGGGTCCTTGTTATGGATCAATGGATTGGGAAACAAAGAAGATAAGAAGGTGAGTAAGCCTACGGCTTCTAATAAAACTTCTTTCACCGACGCAAATTTACGTCCACGAATAACCAGCACTTTTCTACTTCCAGATGCGCCTTACCCTGAATGGTATAATGCGGGAGAAGTTTCTGACGCTATTGAAGTAACGATGGCGCGGTTTGATGATTTTCAATTTAGCGGGGCCATAACATCCGCAACCTTCCCGTTGAACGATCAGCGCAATGCAGATTACCATTTACTGATTACAGCCCGAAGGCGCGCAGAGACAGTCAGGATGTTTGGCAAGCTGTTACGTGAAAGTGATGGGACTGTCATATGGACGACTGAGCAGCTCTTTTTAAAACCTGCGGTTTTAAGTGATCGGAATGTTCCTGGCTTAACAGGGGTGTTTTTCTCCCCGTTACTCTCACCAGACGGGGTAGTTTTTTCAGACCTGTTTAAGACCAATGCGCGGGAAAATAAGCAAACTGGAATCGGAAAAAATAAATTCGGCTGTATAGTAGCTGGGCTAAAATATTTGGATGAGAAAACACTCGCGAAACACACCGCAGCACGAAAGTGTTATGAGCAGCTTGTTAAAGGAGGTTCTCATTTATCTTCCGTCCATGCATCGTTAAGCGTTCTTTATTTGGATGAGTATTTAGAAGATTTTCCACCAACAACTTCTGATCCATTAGAGATCGCAGACAAGATGGCTTTGAAAGCACTTCAGCTTTCCCCCCAAAGCGCCCGCGCTCATCAAGTGCAATTTAAAGTTCACAAAGTAAGAGGCCATCATCAATCAGCAAAAGATGCGGCACTAAAAGCACTCTCACTAAACCCGTACGATGCTACGATAATTGGCGACTACGCCGCTTGGTTAATTTCGTTAGGAGAATTAGAAGAGGGAAAAAGCCTGCTGTTGAAGGCTGAGGGTCTGTTGGATGCTCAATCAGCCCAACTTGAAGCCTATAAATTCATTGCTTTGGAATTATTAAACCAACCAAAACAGGCCGACGAAATTGCGGCACACATGAATTTAAATCGCTCAACACTCACCGCTTTTAGTGTAGCCATCAGCGCTCACCGCGCGGGTAACTCAAGATTGCGTAAACGGGCCGTTGAGCACTTAGCGAGAAATGCCCCAGCCTTCTCAAAGAGCCCAATTGCAAATTTTATCAAACGTGGCTTTGCACCAGATGTGGCCCAATTGTTATCTGAGAAAATGATAATAGTTCAAAAATCTGTTGCCGCAGCAAACCAGAATTAGCAAATACACTATTCTACCCTTAATCTATCACATTGAATTTATTAGCCAATTTTTATGTTACCTTGACGTAACAGTAAGATACGTTTCACTTTCATTCCAATGTGCCTATCTTTCATCAGGTAGGCGAGAAGACAGGGCATGTTTCCTGCAAATACCCTTGGGTGTTTAATGGAGCAGCTTTTTTCGCCAACACCATGTTTTGTTAAACCGCGTTTGCAAGTGGCCGGTTGAAACTAACATGAACGTCATAATGTTCATCCGCTGACCATCCCTCTTTTCAGCGTTGATGGATGTTATGATTGTCCTTAACGGGACCGGCCCAAAGCTGACGGTTCGTCTCATCGCAAGATGGGGCGGGGGCAATCGTCAAGTCTTCTGCAAGTAAGGCAAAGCTTTGGGCCAAGTCCGTTATAGCGCTCACGGTAGGTTCGCGTTGCGAACCACCTACGCGGGTGCGGCGAGATTCTCGCCAGCTCGCTCTTCGCTCGCTTTGATTGAGTTTCTGAGTTTTGATTAGGCGTTGCCGATTAGGATACCAGCGGCCAGAACTAATGCCCCTCCAAGAACAATTTGCAATGCGGCTCTGAAAAATGGTGTGCCCATGTAACGGTTTTGAATCCAGGCGATGACCCATAGCTCAATAACAACGACAACTCCTGCGATCCAAGTCGCGGTCCAGAAATCTGAAATCAAATAGGGCAAGGCGTGACCCAAACCGCCGACGGTGGTCATGATACCTGAGGCAAAACCGCGCTTGATGGGAGAGCCCCGTCCGGTGAGCTTGCCATCATCTGAAAGCGCCTCGGTGAAGCCCATCGAAATACCCGCCCCAATTGAAGCGGCAAAACCAATTAAAAAAGTATCCCATGTGTTTTGGGTGGCGAAAGCAGCAGCGAAAACAGGGGCGAGAGTGGAGACTGAACCATCCATCAACCCTGCAAGACCCGGCTGCACATAGGTCAGCAAAAACTCACGCTTTTCCGTTTCCGCCTCCTCGTCAATCGCTCCAGAATCTGCAAGCGCATCCGTCAGTTGGCTTGCTAACGAAATATGAGAGCTTTCGGCCGCCTCTAAATCTCCAAGCAAGGACCGCGTACCTGCGTCACGTGTTTGCAATTGCGCCTCGGCATAAAATCGCCGCGCCTGCTCTTCCATTGCGACCGCCTGTTTACGAACCGCATCCACCCCGAAAGGTTTTACCAGCCAATCAGGAGAGCGTTCATAAAAGCCGCGTACATGCTCGCGGCGAATTAAAGGAACCGTGTCGCCAAAACGCTTTTTGTGAAGCGTAAATAGTAGCCGCCGATGCTCGTGTTCCTCTGCCGCCATTTCATCAAACACATTTGCAGATGCTGGATAGTCTTCCCGCAACCCATCCGCATAGGTTTGGTATATGCGCGCATCTTCTTCCTCGGAGCTGATGGCTAGAGCTAAAATTTCCTGCTCGGAAAGGCTTTTGAAATCACGCTTGTTGTTTGGTAGAAACCGAAAAAATGCCATGTTACATTTGCCCTGATATCCCGCACAATCTTGTGAGGGAGGTTGAAACGAAAGCGGTAAACCGCCAATAGAGTATTCTCTTAATAATACATCAAATAAAGGCCGAGGATAAGGTGGAAGTTAAAAAGACTTTTCTTGATCGCATTGCTGAAATGATCGCGGGAAAAATTACCGAGCAATCATCTGGTTATGAACCCTACACCGCCTCTGAGCCGGAAGTCTTGTTACAAATCCTTAAGCCGGGCGATGTGATGCTTGTTGAAGGAAACCAACGGGTTTCTGCCGCCATTAAATATTTGACCCAATCGACATGGTCCCATGCAGTGCTTTATGTGGGCGATATTTTTCCGAAACTTGAAAACGGTGAACCGCAACCGCGTTTCATTGAAGTGAATTTGGGGGAAGGGTGCGTTGCCCGTCCGTTGGAAAAATACCAATCTTACAACACACGCATATGCCGCCCCGTTGGGCTGACTGCTAAAGACCGCAAAGTCTTAGTTCAATATATGGTGGATCATCTCGGTACTGCTTACGATACCCGCAACATATTAGACCTAGCGCGCTATCTCCTGCCCACTCCGCCAGTGCCAACCCGCTGGCGCAGAAAAATGATTGCCTTTGGGTCGGGCGACCCAACCCGCGCCATTTGCTCCACTCTTATTGCCCAAGCCTTCCAATCTATCCGTTATCCGATCTTGCCGGACATCAAGAAGCTTAAAGATTGTATCGAAGATGATTGCGAAACCTATGCGGTCGACGAAATTCTACATATTCGGCATCACTCGCTTTTTGCACCGCGTGATTTCGATCTGTCCCCCTATTTCAAAATTATCAAACCTACGGTGGAGCAAGGCTTTGATTATCGCGCCTTAACTTGGGGTGATAAGAAGGACGACGACCCCTTGCGAACTGGCTAAACGGTGCTAAACAGCACCTATGACAACAAAGCTTTCCAATATCCGCAACTTTTCCATTGTTGCCCACATCGACCACGGCAAATCGACCCTTGCTGACCGGCTCATTCAATTGTGCGGCGGGCTATCCCAGCGAGAGATGTCGGAGCAAGTTCTCGATAGTATGGATATCGAACGCGAACGCGGAATTACTATCAAAGCACAAACCGTACGCTTGAATTATAAAGCGAATGATGGGGAAGACTATATCCTCAATCTTATTGATACCCCCGGCCATGTAGACTTTGCCTATGAGGTTTCTCGCTCCCTATCGGCGTGCGAAGGCTCGTTGCTGGTGGTCGATGCTTCCCAAGGGGTTGAGGCGCAAACATTGGCAAATGTTTATCAAGCCATAGATAACAACCACGAGATCGTCACCGTCCTCAATAAGATCGACCTACCCGCTGCGGAACCTGAACGGGTGAAAGCCCAAATTGAAGATGTGATTGGTTTAGACACTTCAGAAGCGGTTGAGATTTCTGCCAAAACAGGACTCGGTATAGAGGATGTGCTTGAGGCCATCGTTACCCAGCTACCTGCTCCCGCTGTAGGTGATATAGAAGCCCCCTTAAAAGCTCTCTTGGTTGATTCTTGGTATGACACCTATTTGGGCGTCATCGTCCTTGTCCGCGTCATTGATGGAGAAATGAAAAAGGGGCAGATCATCCGCATGATGGGGACGGACGCTAAATACTCACTTGATCGGGTGGGGGTTATTGAACCTAAACTCGTTGAAGTGGACAGCCTTGGGCCTGGCGAGATTGGTTTTTTCACAGCTTCCATTAAAGAAGTCGCGGACACTCGTGTTGGTGATACGGTTACCGAAGATAAGCGCCAAACCGAAAAAGCACTGCCAGGCTTTAAGCCAGCACAGCCCGTTGTGTTTTGTGGGCTGTTTCCCGTTGATGCTGCCGATTTTGAAGACCTGCGCTCCGCCGTTGGCAAGCTGCGTTTGAATGACGCAAGTTTTTCTTTCGAGATGGAATCATCGGCAGCGCTTGGATTTGGTTTCCGCTGCGGGTTCTTGGGATTGCTGCACCTAGAAATTATTCAAGAACGGTTAGAGCGAGAATTTGATCTCGATCTTATCGCAACCGCACCAAGTGTTATTTATGAGTTGCACATGCGGGATGAGACGGTAATGAGCCTACACAACCCTGCTGACATGCCGGACGTGATGCAAATTATTGAAATTCATGAACCGTGGATTAAAGCAACGATTTTAACACCTGACGAATATCTCGGACCAATATTGAAACTGTGCCAAGACCGTCGCGGGGTTCAAACCAATCTGACTTATGTTGGCGCCCGCGCCATGTTGGAATACGAACTGCCTTTGAACGAAGTGGTGTTCGATTTTTATGACCGTTTGAAATCCATCTCTCGTGGCTATGCCTCCTTTGATTATCAAATGCATGAATACCGCGAAGGTGATTTGGTCAAACTCTCAGTGCTGGTGAATGCAGAGCCTGTTGATGCGCTTTCCATGTTGGTGCACCGTTCTGTTGCCACAACGCGGGGACGGGTGATGTGCGAAAAGTTGAAAGAACTTATTCCAAAGCACCTGTTCAAAATTCCAATTCAAGCCGCTATCGGTGGTAATGTGATTGCCCGCGAAACAATTTCTGCCATGCGCAAAGATGTGACGGCTAAGTGTTATGGCGGCGATGCCTCCCGTAAGCGTAAACTGTTGGATAAACAAAAAGCCGGTAAGAAAAAGATGCGCCAATTCGGTAAAGTAGAAATCCCTCAATCGGCCTTCATTGAAGCGCTGAAAATGAGTGACTAGACGGTTTGCTGAGCGAGTATTCCGCGTAGTAGACCAGATAGAAGCTCCGCTGGGCTTGCCCAATTCATTTCTGGTATTGTGATTATCGAATGGCAAATACCATGCAAGGCGCAAAGGTATTGCTGGCAGGCGAGTTCGTAACTCTCTTCTGCTACCCCTGCTTGCACAAATAAGCCCGCCAGATACTCCAACTCATTTTGTACAAGCTCGCTATCAGCGAAAAAGCTTTCGGATGTTTCTGGTCGATCTATTTCTCCATACACCATTAAATAGTTTTGACGGTTATCAATCCAATATTGAATGAAGCTTGCCCCATAGGCCGCAATTGCTTCTCTTGGATTCGACTGGGTTCCCGCGGTTTTTCTACATTTTTCAAAAAGGGTAGAAAATATATTCGCCCAAAGATGGATCAAGATCGACCGCTTGTTATCAAAATAGCGATAGAGAGACATTGGCGACATTTCCAACTCACCAGCCAAGGCCCGCATTGAAACACCCTGATAGCCTTTTTCGATAAACAGCTGTTCTGCAGCCGCTAAAATAGCGCTCCGCATTTCTACACTTTGTTTGGCTGAGATTGGTTTTCTGCCAGGTTTTTTGGGCTTGGATTGAGTCATCGTGTGATTCTCCGTTCTTCAATCGCTAACCACAAAAATTGACTCGCACAACAAATTATTTAATATACGCGTATATTAAATGGGAGTGAATACAATGGCAAATTCCGAACGGTTAAACACGGCAAATACGGTTTCTTTTTGGGGGAGCCAACAAAAGAAGCTTGGTGACGGCAAGCGTGTCACAAAAGACATCGACGTTGATGTGGCTATTATTGGTGGCGGATTTACTGGCCTTTCTACAGCACGAGAAATATTGAAAGACGAGCCAACGATGAAGGTTGCGGTGCTGGAATCCCATCAAGTTGGTTATGGAGCATCGGGACGTAACGGCGGGTTTAACATGACTCTGTTCGGTCTTGAGCCAGACATTACTATGTTGCGCTGGGGTAAAGAACGCTCAATTGCGGCTCAAGACTACATGGTGCAGGCGGTGAACAATGTTCGCGAGTTGGTGCGCGAGTACAAAATCAAAAGCGACTACGAACATACAGGCATGGTACGGGTGGCCTATTCTGACTCGCAGCTTAAACGCCTAGAACACAGTCTTGAGATGTTTGAAAAACTCGGTACGCGGGCGGACTATGTGTTCCAAGACAAAAATGAAATCCAATCGAGCATTCATTCCCCCCAGTATAGAGCCGGGGTGTTTGAAGCCAACAGTGGCATTTTGAATCCCTATAAACATGTGCGGGAACTTAAGCGCATCGCCGAACAATACGGGGCTACCGTTTATGAAAACACTCCAGTTCTCAACATAGAACGGAGTAATGGGAAAATAACCCTGCATACTCCTGAGGGAAAAGTGAGCTGTAATAAGTTGGTGATCGCCGTGAATGCCTGGTCAGGGAAAATTGTCGGCCTACCACGGATCCGCAATCGGCAAACACCAATATGGACATCTCAAGTGGTGACCGAGCCTTTATCAAAACAACAGTGGAAGGACATTGGCTGGGATGAACGGCAATCCGTTGAGGATAATCGCCAACTCATTCATTACTTTAGACGAACGGCCTGTGGTCGCTTTACTATGGGGGGCGGGAAAGTTTCAAACCCCAAGGGGAAAGAAATGGCGACAATGGACACTCGTAAAACATGGGAAGCATTAGAGGCCCATACGAAATGGATGTTCCCCCAACTGAAAGACCTAAAGTTTGAATATCGTTGGGGCGGACCGGTTTCGGTTAATTTGGATATGGCCCCCGAGATCGGCTTTATCGGCGATGAGAGGGTAATCTATGCCAATGGCTGTATTGGCCATGGGGTTGCTATCACCCAACTCAATGGTCGTACCATTGCTGATCTCATCCTAGAAAAGAAGACAGAGCTTTCCAGTATCTGGTTCGTCAATCGAAAGGCAATTCCATGGCCCCCCGGCCTGTTTGGGGATGCTGCATACTATGCAATCACGGGCGCTCTGGCCCTGTGGGACAAGATAGATGAGCGAAAACTCGATAAATAACAACAGCTTATCACTGTGTGCATTCTCGCACATCCATATTACGTTCCATCTTCTAAGTTAGTTTCAAGAACAGGGCACACCGCCTTGATCGAAACTTAATCGGCCAACTTGCCTACTTATTTTCACTGGCCACTTACAGGAGAGCGTTATGTTCAACACTGCAACAAAGACTAAGTCTAAACTTCTAACTGCCGCTACAGTCACATTGATGGCTTTCACAGTGGTTTCAACCTCATTCACCACAGATGCCAACGCTGGTAACCGTGGTCGCTGGATCGCAGGCGGTATTGCTGCCGGTATCATTGGCACCGCAATCGTGCATGACCGTCATCGTCGTCACCGCCGTCACTACCGCTCTCACGGCCCATCGCGCTGGGAACGTCACGTACGTCGCTGTTACCGTGCATACCGTTCTTACGATGAGCGCAGCGACACCTACGTGGGTTACGATGGTTATGAGCGTAAGTGCCGTAAATAAACTCTAACACGAACAGCTGCAGGTGGTCGTCCCGCCCCTAAACGAACATCCTGCTTCTTGTGAGCCTGCCCAGCACTTCCCTGCTGGGCAGGCTTTTTCTTTGCCTATTCACTGCCTGTTTCATGTCTCTAATAGCTGTTGCCATTGACGAAAAAGCCTCCATCCCGCATTTCTGTTGCACGATGAAGCCCCTGATTCGGACACTCGTTTGAAGAACTTGCAAACTCACATTGTTGAACGCGTTATTGTACTTGAGGGCTGGCGCGCCTCTTTGCTGGCCATTGCCGCTGGCGCGCTTTCTGCACTTGCTCTAGCCCCCTTTCATTTCCTGCCCATCCTGTTGGTTACATTTCCAATTTTGGTATGGCTGTTGGATGGCGCGGTTGCTCCTGCGGGAAAAGCGAATGTTATCCGACGCTTTTGGCCTTCCTTCCGTACGGGGTGGATGTTTGGGTTTGGGTATTTCCTCGCGGGCTTTTGGTGGGTTGGTAAGGCATTTTTGGTGGATGCCGATGAATTCATCTATTTATTACCGCTCGCAGTCATTGCCTTACCTGCGGGGCTGGCTCTGTTTTGGGGTGGGGCCACTGCATTGGCTCGTTTGGCTTGGCATAATAATGATAAGGGCCGCAGTTGGGTTCGGCTTATGGCGCTGGCGTGTTGTTTTGCCCTGTTTGAATGGCTGCGAGGAACGGTATTAACTGGCTTGCCGTGGAACAATATTGCCTATGGGGCGATGCCGTCCCCTCTACTAATGCAAAGCTCTGGGCTGGTCGGCCTCTATGGCATGACGTTTTTTACTGTTTTCGTCGCAGCTAGTTTTGGGGTGAGCTTAGTGGAGAATCGCAAATTTATTCTACTCCCCATTCTTCTTAGTGTTGCCCATGTTGGGTATGGGTTCTTTGTTCTCTCCAAAGCCACCGATGATACGGTGGAAGGAGTGAACCTACGGATTGTACAGCCAGCGATTGATCAATCTAAAAAATGGGACCCTGCCTATGAAGCTGAAATGATGGGCCGCTACTTAAATCTTTCCAATACTAATAAGGGACCGGAGGCTGCATCTATTGAGGCCTTTTCCCATGTGATTTGGCCTGAATCTGCATTTCCATTTATCCTAACTCAACGGCAAGACCAATTGGCCGCTATCGCCAAATTACTGCCGCCGACAACAACACTGATCACTGGTGCTATGCGGTTAGAAAAGGCTGTCAGCCCTGGAAAAGAGCACAAAGTTTTTAATGCGCTTTATGTTATCAATGGCGCGGGAGAAATCATTGAAGCGCGGGATAAGACCAGATTGCTTCCCTTTGGTGAATTTTTACCCTTCCAAAAGACTTTAGAAAAAATGGGTTTCCTACAGCTTACGAAGCAAAAGGGAGGCTTTACGCAAGGTACGCGCCGCCAAGTGGTGAACATGAAAACCGCACCGCCTTTCTTGCCGTTGATCTGTTATGAGATTGTGTTTTCTGGAGCTGTTCGGAGCCAAAACTCCACGGGCGAAGTGCCGCAATGGATTATCAACATTACGAACGATGCTTGGTTTGGAATGACGGCGGGGCCTTACCAGCACGCCCATCAAGCGCAGGTTCGAGCTGTCGAAGAGGGGCTTCCTGTTGTTCGTGCGGCCAACAGCGGGATTTCTATGGTCGTCGATGCTTATGGCCGCATCAAAGAAAGCCTAGCTTTGGGGGAGCAGGGGGTTGTGGATGCGGCTCTACCCGTAGCAGGGCCAGCAACTCCGTTCTCTCGATATGGCAATATGCCTATTTTGATTTTTGTTTGCTTCCTCTTTCTCATTTTGGTAGGCGTGAGCCTTACTAACACCAAAAAGTTGTAGCAATGATTCGCCCCATCAAGCGACTACCGATAAACAATGGATTATAACGACCATGGCGGAAGCTAAGAAAAAACCAAACCCAATAGACATTCATGTTGGTAGCCGTGTGCGATTGCGCCGGACAATGCAGGGAATGAGCCAAGAAAAATTGGGCGAAGCGTTGGGCATCACATTTCAGCAAATTCAAAAATATGAAAAAGGCTCCAATCGTATTGGCGCTAGTCGCATGCAGCAAATTTCATCGGCGCTTAAAGTTCCGGTCGCCTTCTTTTTTGAAGATGCACCTGCGCCAGCTGGCACTGTGGTTACTGGCATGGCCGAAGCAAGCTCGACATCATATGTTGTGGACTTTCTCTCTAGCCCCGAAGGCATTCAGCTTAATCGCGCCTTTGTTCGCATTACCAATCCTGCTATCCGACGCAAGATTATTGACATGGTGCGTACCTTGGCAGACGAAACAGGTGCAGCTGAAGGCTAGGCTGGCCTCTACCCTCAAGTGATATAAAGAAAATTGCATATCATTGCAGTTTTGCTTGACTTGAGGCCCTATTGCACCCTATTGCACCCGTGAATAAAGGCCCGTCTTTGGCACCCTGCTTGTTGCGGGCCTTCGCAACCTCTGCGGTGAAATTATTTCCCGCGCCAACTAAGCTAGGGCTCATTATGTCACGCAAAGAATATGTTTTCACGTCTGAATCTGTCTCTGAGGGACACCCAGATAAAGTTTCCGACCGTATTTCTGATGAAGTGGTGGATCTGTTTTTCTCCCGTGCTGAAAAGGATGGCATGGATCCGTGGCAGGTTCGAGTTGCAGCTGAAACGCTGACCACAACCAACCGCATTATTATTGCTGGCGAAACACGCGGACCAGAATCCATCACCAATGATGAGATTGAAGCCGTTGCCCGTGCCGCCGTTAAAGACATCGGCTATGAGCAAGATGGCTTCCATTGGAAAAACTCTGATGTTGAAGTTCTGCTCCACGGCCAATCAGCTCACATCGCCCAAGGGGTCGATTCAGGCGACAACAAAGATGAAGGCGCTGGTGACCAGGGTATCATGTTTGGTTATGCATGCCGCGAAACTGATGCGCTGATGCCAGCACCAATTTTTTACAGCCACAAAATTCTTGAAGTCTTGGCTTCTAAGCGTAAATCTGGCGAACTCGATCAACTCTTGCCTGATGCAAAAAGCCAAATCTCTGTTGAATACAAAGACGGTAAGCCTGTTGGCGTAACTTCAATTGTGCTTTCAACGCAGCACAAGTCTGAAGACCAAACATCAGCAATTATCCGCGAAATGGTTGAACCAACCATCCGTGATGTATTGCCCGATGGCTGGATTACAAATGACACCGAATGGCACGTAAACCCAACAGGTGTGTTTGTTATTGGCGGCCCTGATGGGGATGCAGGTCTTACGGGCCGTAAGATAATTGTCGATACCTATGGCGGTGCAGCACCCCATGGTGGCGGCGCGTTCTCAGGTAAAGACTCCACCAAGGTCGATCGCTCCGCTGCTTATGCTTCGCGCTATTTGGCGAAGAACATTGTCGCGGCTGGCCTTGCTGATTGGTGTACAATTCAGTTGTCCTACGCGATTGGCGTATCCCAGCCACTTTCTGTTTACGTTGATACAGGCGGCCAAGCAGATGAAGCGCAATTGGAAAAAGCAATTGCCACAACAATGGATCTATCACCGCGCGGTATCCGTGAGCACCTACAGCTGAACCGTCCAATTTATGCGCGCACAGCAGCCTACGGCCACTTTGGCCGTACACCTGATGCCGATGGTGGTTTCTCATGGGAAAAAATTGATCTTGTGGATGCGCTTAAAGCGGCCATGTAGATGATTGGATTTGTTGGGTGAATGAAATGGCAGAACCTACCAAATCACGCTCAACGGAATCTTTTTACGGTCGCCGTAAGGGACAAAAATTATACGGCCGTAAGGCGAAAGCAATGGAGGAGTTTCTTCCAACGCTTCGCCTCGATCCAAGTTCACCAAAGCCAAAAACTATCGCTGAGTTGTTTGATAAGCCTGCGAGCCGGTATCAACTTGAAATCGGTTTTGGTGGCGGCGAGCATTTAGCCCACCAAGCAGAAAAGCATCGTGATGTGGCCTTTATTGGCGTGGAACCTTTCATCAACGGCATGGCGAAAATGCTAGGGGAAATTCAAGATCGTAAGCTTGAGAATGTCCGCCTCTATGACGACGACGCAACACAGCTTCTTGATTGGTTGCCGGAAAACAGTCTCGATCAAATTGACCTTCTATATCCCGACCCGTGGCCTAAAACACGCCACTGGAAGCGCCGCTTTGTTAGCCAAGTAAATCTCGCTCGCTTTGTGCGAGTATTGAAACCCGGTGGCCTATTCCGTTTTGCCTCCGACATTGATACCTACATCAATTGGACACTTGGCCACGTACATACCCAAGGTGATTTTGTGTGGCAGGCTGAAACTGCAGCGGATTGGAATGACCCATGGGATGGATGGATACGCACCCGCTATGAAGCAAAAGCTATCCGCGAAGGCCGTCCGCCTTGCTATCTTGAATTTTTAGCGCCTGCTTAAAAAGCGAAGCCCGCGAGATCAACGTCTAAGGTTGTGTTCCACTTTTTGCCCCTCAACGGCAACACCATGAGGTAGGGGTTGTTTTCTTCAACCACTCCCTTGGTTCGCGCCCCTTCCATCTCAATAAGTTTAATTTTATTGGGGGCGGAAGAAAAACCTGCCTTTGTATAAATTGATTGTTCGCCAAACAGGGCAGCAAATTCGGCTTGTGAACTTTTTCCTTCGTCAATTGCCGCTTGTAATAACGCTGCGCCTAGCCCTTTGCGGCGGGCCTGTTTTGCGACGGCCACTTCGCCAATCCCGATGATATTCACCCGCTCCTCGCCTAATTGGATTGTGCGGTAGCAAATGGCTAAATGGCCAACGAGCTCTCCGTTTTGATAATGCAAAAACCGGCAATGATGACGGTTTTGAAAAAAAGAACGGCCATCAAAATCGGCTGAGAAATTAGCCGCTATAATTTGAGAAATTTCAACCTCTTGTCTCTTCGACAATCGCAGTTCTTCGACCCGTTCAATTTTCATGCAAACCTCTTTCCTCTCCACCCTTCCCTAATCGGTAAGGTTCGGGCACACTATCATAATTGTATGACGGGGATTGTGGAGCCAACAAGGTTTGAAGTGAATCTTATTTTTGAAAGGAACTATTATGTCTGTTGCAGAAATTTTAGCCAATAAGGGCCATGATGTCATCACCGCGAAAGCAAGCGATACATTGGAGACCGTTTCAAAAACATTGGCCGAGAAGAAAATTGGCGCTGTCATGGTGCTCAAAGACAATGGTGATGTTTGCGGCATTTCATCCGAACGTGATATTGTACGATTGATTGCCAAACATGGCGCCAGCGCCTTGGGCAAAAATATATCCGATTGCATGACCAAAAACATTATCTCTTGCGATGAATCCGATTCAATCAACCAAGCCATGGAGAAAATGACACAGGGCCGCTTTCGCCACCTTCCAATTATGAAAAATGGCAAGCTGGTGGGTATCATTTCTATCGGCGATGTGGTCAAACGAAAAATTGAACAGGTAGAGCGGGACGCGGAAGAATTGAAGCGTTACATCGCCACATAAACGCAGGAAATCCCCATGAGAATTGACGCCATTAAAATTGGTAATAACCCGCCCCACGACATCAATGTTATTGTTGAAGTGCCGATAGGTGGCGAGCCAATAAAATATGAAATGGATAAGGAATCTGGCGCCATGGTGGTGGACCGTATTTTGTATACGGCGATGCGCTATCCGGGGAACTACGGTTTCGTGCCCCACACGCTTTCAGATGATGGCGACCCGATTGATGTTTTGATTGCCAACCAACGCCCGCTTATTCCCGGGGCCGTGATCAACTGCAAACCCATCGGGGTTTTGTTTATGGAAGATGAAGCAGGGGGCGACGAGAAAATCATCGCCGTACCTAGCGGCCAGGTTTCGGCGCTGTTTGAAAAAACCAATTCTATCTATGATCTTGCCGATATTTTGCGCCGCCAAATCGCGCACTTCTTTGAGCATTACAAAGATCTCGAAGACGGTAAGTGGGTGAAGATTGATCGCTGGGGCGATGCTGATGAAGCCAAAGGCTTGATCGTGAAAGCCATCAAGGACGCTAAAACTTAGGCCGTCTTATATGGACACACAAATCCACCCGACAAAAACCTTTTTGCAGCACCTGCAGGCAACCTTAAAGTTAGGGGTCCCGCTGGTCGTCACGCAGCTGATATTTATGCTTATCGGCGTCACCGACACCCTTATGCTTGGGTGGCTTGGGGTGAAGGAACTAGCCGCTGGAACGCTTGCGTTTCAAATGATCTTTATGGTCTTTATTTTTGGCCTTGGGTTTGGCGCTGCTCTCACCCCGTTGGTCGCGGCAGCTGCTGGCCGTGATGATACTCAAAGCGTTAGGCGGACAACCCGCATGGGGCTTTGGGTTCTGTTCATAACTGTCATGCTGTTTATGATTCCCCTCTCTTTTGCGGAGGCAATCTTACATGCGCTTGGTCAAAACCCAGAGCTTATTAAACTTGCCACGGCTTATTTGATAATCGCTAAATGGTCATTGATTCCTGCCTTCTTGCATGCTGGCTTACGCAGTTTCCTTACTTCCCTAGAGCACACCAAAGCCGTTCTATGGTCTGCGCTGGCTATGGCCGTTATCAACGCGATATTGAACTATGCTCTAATTTTTGGAAACTTTGGTGCGCCTCGCTTGGAGATGGAAGGGGCGGCCATCGCGACTGTCATTGCAAATATATTGCCGCTAATTGCATTGGGATTGTATATCCACTTTGGAGAAACAGCCCGACCCTATGCAATATTTCAACGGTTTTGGCGTCCTGAATGGCCAGCCTTTCGTTCAATCGTAAAAATAGGTTTGCCAATAGCCATCAGTATTTTCTTTGAAGCAGGAATGTTTGCGGCGGCAGCACTTATGATCGGCTGGATCGGGGTTGTGCCCTTGGCCGCCCACGGCATTGCACTGCAATGGGCCAGCCTCTCTTTCATGATACCGCTGGGCTTTGCCATGGCGGGTACAATCCGCGTGGGCAATGCGGCAGGGCGTAAAGATTTTGTTTCAATTGGCCCAGCTGGTTGGGCGGCCATGGTGGTTGGGCTTTGTTTTTCGGCGGCGGCGGCACTGGTGTTTTGGCTTATGCCCGAGCCACTCATCCGCATGTTCTTAGATAATGGCAACAAGGATGCGGCGGCCGTTTTAGCCTATGCTGTACCGTTGTTTGCTATGGCTGCAGCCTTCCAAATATTCGATTCATTGCAGGTGGCATCGGGCAGCAACCTGCGCGGCCTTCAAGATACAAAAATACCGATGATAATTGCGACCATTAGCTATTGGCCAATTGGCATGGGCATGGCCTACCTGCTTGCCTTTCCACTTGGCTATGGCGGTGCGGGCGTATGGGCTGGCCTTGTTATCGGCCTTGCGGTTGCTGGGGTGGCTTTGACTTATCGGTTTGTTCACCGCGAGCGGCTAGGCCTGTTGCTGGATAATAAAATTTAACTTCACGATAATGTCACCTGCCGTGCGGCTTGTTGATTTTGTTAAATTTATTGCCTGCCATAGACTTGGCCTTGAAATTAAAACTATTGGAGCCCCCCATGAAAACTATGAAAAATATTATTACAGCAACCGCATTTGTCGCCACTCTTTTTGCCTCCTCTGCGGCTTTTGCAGAATGTACAACTGAAGTAAAAAAAGCGGACCTTACTTCCGAACAGGTGACTGGCCTTTACGATTGTATTAAATCTGAGTTGCGCGAAGGTTATGCTGCAATGGGCGGCGCTAACACCAAAGAATATACAAGCTGGAAAGCTGCGGGCACGGCGCCTGCTGCCCCCGGTGTTCACGGCAAACGTTTCTTGACGACATTCGTCAATGAAACGGGCTACGCAGAATATGTAAAATTTGCCGAAGAAAATGTGAAAATGCCCGTTGGCTCGATCGTTGCCAAAGAGAGCTTTAATGTTTCAAAAAAAGGCAAGGTTCAAAAAGGCCCACTGTTCTTTATGACCAAAGTTGCAGCCGGTGGCGAAGCTGATAAATTCGGTAATTGGGTTTACGCCGCTTTCACCCCCAAGGGTAAAGAAATGAAAATCAAACAGGGCTTCTGTCACGGTTGTCACACTGGCTATGAAGACCAAGATTCTCTCGGCTACCCTGTCGAGGAAGTTCGCGTAAAAGCCAATTAGAATTTATTCAGATATTTTACTCTCTTCCCTAGAGTAAAGCAGAAAGGCCGCTGGATTGCTCCAGCGGCCTTTTCTTTTCTACGCTGACTAAGTTCTTGCTAGCCCCCAAAACTTGTAGGGGACGGGGATACAATAACCGTTCGCCCGTGTTCTATGCGGTTGATCACGAGACCGCGTTGCAGCCGGCCACTCGCCTTGAAGCGGAATATGCCGGTTACGCCGTTGAAACCACCGGAGCTTTGAATAGCAGTGGCCGTAAAGGGAGCCTGTTCGTTTCGGCGCACTAGCTCTGCTGCAAGGCTGACCGCGTCGTAGGCGTTTGCCGCGTTAATAGTAGGTTGCTTTCCGTAGGTGGCGTTGTAGCGGCGGGCAAAGCTTTCAAAGTTGCGGCGATCTGGCCCCGCATATATTGCTCCATTCAAGACAGCTTGATTAAGGTTTAACGTGGCCCACTGGCCCGACCCCATGATTTGTTTTCCTGTTAGGTTCGCGCCTGAGCGGTGAAGAGCTTTCAATAATATTGCCGGAGCCTGCCCACCATCTGGGATATAGATTCCATTGGCATTGGCGACGGCATGCGCGGCAGAACCTGCTGCTTTGGTCATAGAAGCTACATCGCGACTATAGCGTACGGCGGAGACTATTTGGCCGCCAGTGCTGTCAAATACACGGCGCATTTCGCGCTCAGCTAACACTCCATAAGCACCTTGCGGTAAAAGAGCGACAACGCGGTTGATCCCATTTGAAAGGCCGTAATTCAAGGTGCGGCGAATGTCAGCCTCTGGGGCGAAAGACATGAGATACACGCCACGTGCCGCACGAGCCTGATCGGATGAGAAAGCGATCATTGGTATGTTTGAAGGTTTTGTAACGCTGGAAGCGGCACTCACATTTGCCGAAAATAAAGGCCCAAGCACCAAGCTTGCCCCTTCATTTCGGGCTTGCCCAGCCAACAAAGCCGCGCGGGCCGACTGGCCTTGGGTGTCTTTTACGACCAGTTGAATACGCCCAGCGCCAAAATCTCGCACCGCAATACGTGCCGCATTTGCCAGTTCTTTGCCAATGCGCCCAGCATTGCCTTGGGCAGACGTTGGAACCAAAAGTGCTATCCGATAGGGACCATTCCCCACCTGTTGCCCGTCTACCTTGGCAGAAAGTGTTGGCCTTTTAACGGCAACTGGTTGTGGCGCAGTGGGCTTTGGAAGGGGCTTTAACTCAGTTTGCAATGTGGGAAGGCCTACGCCTCCTTGTTGGCACGCAGCCAAGGTACATAACATTGCCGCTGGTAAAAAACGCGCGCGAATAGTTTGCAAAGAAATTTTCACTAAATTTACCCCTAGTGACGCAACTCGCTTCTACCGTTACGCCGATTCCCATCTTCAATCCTAAAGATGAAGTTCCCCAACAACAAGCAAACGGTTTACGTTTGGCTCCGTCTGTCGCAGGGTGGTGCAAGTTTACAACAAAAACAAAAGCACCCATGAGCACGAACCAATTGCCTAGTTTTACTCTCCGGGGCCACGTTCTTTCAGCCCCGCAAGCGCCCGCTGGCCTTTATCTCGTTTCCACCCCGATCGGAAATTTGGGAGATATAACCCTACGAGCTTTAGAGACAATGGCAGGTTGTGACCTGATAGCCTGCGAAGACACACGCACCAGTGGTGTTTTGTTAAAGCGTTACGGGATTGATCGTCCAAAAGTCTCCTATACCGAACATAATGCCGATAGCCGTGGACCAGATTTACTACGGCAAATTTTAGAAGGCAAAGCCGTAGCGCTTATTAGCGATGCGGGGACACCCTTGGTTAGCGACCCGGGATTTCGTTTGGTAGAACAGGCGATTGCCGATGGAATAACGGTCACTCCAATTCCTGGGGCCAGCGCTCCAATAACAGCTCTTGTGGGCAGTGGCTTGGGCACGGAAGATTTCCGGTTTTGCGGTTTCCTGCCACCCAAAGCGCAGGCACGATTACGCCAATTGGAAGGGTTGAAAAACGAGCAAACCACATTGATGTTTTTTGAAGCCCCAACCCGCATTACAGCAACCTTGAAAGCCTTAATAGAGGCTTTTGGCCACAACCGACAAGCAGTAGTGGCTCGAGAGCTGACCAAAATGTATGAAACTTTTCATCGTGGAACACTAGGAGAATTAGTCGGTGAATTTGATGCAATGGATAAAATTCGTGGAGAGATTGTAATTGTTGTAGCTGGTGCGGGCGAGCAGGTGGTTGAAGAAAAAGACGTAACTAAATTATTGCAACAAGCCCTGCTCACCATGAAAACTAAGCAAGCAGCCATTGAAGTGGCACAGATGACGGGGCTTTCTAAACAGGAGCTATACAAACAAGCCCTCGCCTTAAAAGACGCTTAATCCGATGGCGGTTAGTAAAAAATTGAAAGCCTATCGTAAAGGGCACTGCGCGGAAACATTGGCGGCAATAGCCCTCACATTAAAGGGCTATCGCGTGGTTGCCAAACGCTTCAAAACTCCCGTTGGTGAGGTGGATTTAATTGCTCGTAAGAAAGATTTAGTTGTCTTTGTGGAGGTAAAAGCCAGAGCAACAGAAGATGCTGCTTTGAACTCAATTTCTATTTCTGCACAGAAACGAATATCCTCAGCTGGTGAATGGTGGTTATCACAACAAAACGATGCAAGTTCGCTCTCCTGGAGGTTCGATGTGATGGCGGTTTTACCTTGGCAGTGGCCACGCCATTTTGAAGATGTTTGGTAAGTCTCGACTCTTACCGAATTGAGGTCTAAACAGCCGCCATGCAAGATAAACAAAGCCCCCTTAAGCCCACCAAAAAAGTCTTTATCAAAACTTGGGGCTGCCAGATGAACGTCTATGATTCCACTCGCATGCAAGATGCATTGGAGGGGGATGGCTATGTGACGACCGATCGGATGGGAGATGCCGATTTGGTGTTGTTAAACACCTGTCACATCCGCGAGAAAGCCGCGGAAAAAGTCTATTCTGACCTTGGGCGGATTCGAAAGCTTAAACAGCAACGAGCAAAGACAGACCGCCCGCTTACTCTTGGGGTAACGGGTTGTGTCGCGCAGGCAGAAGGCGAAGAAATTATTCGCCGCGAAAAGTCAGTTGATCTCGTGGTTGGGCCGCAAACCTACCACCGCCTTCCGCAAATTGTTGCAAAGGCAATAGCAAGCGGGCCGCAGGTGGAAACCACCTATGATGTTGAAGACAAATTTGAGTTGCTACCAGCCGCCACCAAAAAACAAGTTCAAATGCGGGGGCCAACCGCCTTTCTAACAGTGCAAGAGGGCTGCGATAAATTTTGCACTTTTTGCGTGGTTCCCTATACGCGGGGCGCTGAAATATCTCGCTCCCATTCACAAATTTTGACTGAGGCAAAAGCACTGGTTGAAGCGGGTGTTCGTGAGATCACCTTGCTTGGGCAAAACGTCAATGCTTGGCATGGGATTGGACCTAAGGGCAGCGAAATGGAGCTTGGTGAATTGCTCTATAATTTAGCTGATATTGGCGGCATTGATCGTCTGCGTTATGTGACCAGCCATCCAAAGGACATGACCGAGGGTTTAATAAATGCTCACCGTGATTTGGATTGCCTGATGCCCTATTTGCACCTTCCAGTGCAGGCGGGTTCCGACAAAATATTAAAGGCGATGAACCGCTCTCATACGGCTGAAGACTATCTCAACATTATTCGCAAAGTGCGCGAAGTGCGTCCTGATATTGCTATCTCAGGCGATATGATTGTTGGTTTTCCCGGTGAAACTGACGAAGACTTTGAAGCGACAATGGAAATTGCCCGCCAGACCAAATATGCGGCTTGCTATTCGTTCAAATATTCCATGCGCCCCGGCACGCCGGGAGCCGACATGGATAACCAGGTTGATGAGGCCGTAAAAAGTGAACGGCTTACTCGATTGCAAGATTTACTCAACGAACAACGGCAGGAATTCAATGACGGTTGCGTTGGAAAAACCATTGATGTTTTACTTGAAAAAATTGGCCGCAATGACCATCAATGGATTGGCCGTTCGCCGTGGTTACAAAGTGTTGTGGTTCCAGCTTCTGCAGGTAAGATAGGCGATATCGTTAGCGTGAAAATTGTTGCGGCACAGACCAACAGTTTGATCGCTGAAGATGCGCAATAATTGTAATAAATAAAGGACACTCATTTGAGTTCAGTTGAAAACCTTCCCGCATTTGTAACCGCCCCAAGCCGGGCGAAGGGCGCCAAAAATGGTAGTGCAGATTTAGCACAGGCCGTCGTTGTGTTTGACGACAATCATTTTGTGAAGGCACTTTTTGGGCAATATGATGAGCATCTTGCGGTTCTCGAACGGGAGCTGCATGTGGATGCGGCTTCACGTGGCAATGAGGTGCACTTGAGCGGCTCACGCGAGGCAATTGAACAGACACGTACTGTGCTTGACGCGCTGTATAAGCGAATTCTTGCTGGCGAAGATGTGCAGGTGGGTGATGTCGAGGGCGCTGTTACACAGGTTTCCACCGCCAAGGCTAAAACAAAATTAGCACCGAAGGTTTCGGCCTCGAAATCAGCTGGCTTGCCAACCTCCTCTATTTCGACGGCCAAGAAAACCATCCACGCCCGCACCCCAACCCAAGACGCCTACATTCGCGCCATGGACAAAGCTGAAATGATTTTTGGAACAGGGCCAGCGGGTACGGGTAAAACCTATTTGGCTGTTGCCTATGCTGCCTCATTATTAGAACGTGGTGCGGTTGATCGCATTATCCTATCGCGGCCAGCTGTGGAAGCAGGCGAGCGGTTAGGTTTTTTACCCGGTGATATGAAAGAGAAAGTCGATCCCTACCTGCGGCCACTTTATGACGCGCTCTACGATATGATGGCGCCGGATAAGGTTGAGCGGGCGATCAGTTCCGAACTTATTGAAATTGCGCCATTGGCATTTATGCGTGGTCGCACGCTTGCCCACGCGGCGGTTATTTTGGATGAAGCACAAAACACCACCACCATGCAGATGAAAATGTTTTTGACCCGCCTTGGACAAGGTTCAAAAATGATTATCACCGGCGATCCAAGTCAAATTGATTTACCCAACGGACAAAAATCTGGCCTCGTGCAGGCGTTAGAAATTTTGCCGCAGGTTAAGGGAATAGAGTCAGTAGAATTCACTGCCGCTGACGTGGTGCGCCATAAATTGGTGGGACGTATTGTGGAAGCCTATGACGAAGCGCTCGAAGACGATTTACGTTCGCGATGATTGAGATTGATATTGCCATCAATGAAGGCAACTGGGCTGGTGAAGGTGAGCTGCAAGCCCTGAGTAAAAATGCCATTGAGGCCGCGACTTTGCATCTCGAAGAACAATTACCTGACGGGGCAGAGGTGAGCTTGCTGTTTACTGACGATGCTCAAATGCAAAGCCTCAACAAAGACTGGCGCGAACAGGACAAGCCGACCAATGTTTTATCCTTCGCAGCGAACGAAGGCGACGGACCTGACACGCCTTTACTCGGCGATATTATTCTTGCGTTTGAAACAGTGAAACGCGAAGCTGATGAGCAAAGGAAGCCTTTCGAGCACCATCTTACCCACCTCATCATTCATGGATTTTTGCACCTACTTGGCTACGATCATATTGATGATGATGAAGCGGAACAGATGGAGCTGCTAGAAACAAAATTGTTGGCGGGGTTAGAGATCAGTGATCCTTACTTGAGCTAAACGAATAGGAAATATTTATGGCGTTCTCATACGTAACCCCAGATGAATTGATTGCGGCTGATGGGCTGCGAATGGTTGTGGTTGGAAACTTTCCAAGCCCTTGGGGAGAAGCGGCGAAGGGAATCTTTCATATAAAAAACCTCGACTGGCTTGCAACTCGTGTTGATTATCAACATCAAGAATTGAAGGCATGGTCGGGACAAAGGTCTGGCCCTGTGGCTGTTTATAAAAATGAACCGCCGCGCCATGCTTGGGCTGACATCCTTATGTTAGCTGAACGGCTTTCTCCTTCTCCATCGCTCTTACCAGCGGATCCAGCGCTGCGGGCAATGGTTTTCGGTTTCTCGCACGAGATTTGTGGCCAAGGTGGTTTGGGCTGGGAGCGCCGGTTACAAATGATTCATGCTGGACTGAATAACCAAGGTGGTTTCCAAAAGGCTGATGCTCAGCATTTAGGAAAGAAATACGGCCACTCACCCCAAGCTGGCGAAAACGCTGAAGGCCGAGTAACGGAACTACTAGAAATGTTATCAAATCAATTGCTCAAGCAACAAAGTGCTGGTAGCCAGTTCTACTTTGGTGAGGCGCTTTCTGCAGTTGATATTTATAGCGCAACGGCCATGGCATTATTTGACCCGTTACCAGAATCAGTATGCCCTATGTCCGCACATTCCAGAAAAATACTCTCAAATTTGTCGCCCAAAATTAAAAGCGCATTTCATCCAATATTATTTGAACACCGGGACCTCATATATAAACAATGGCTCGAGTTACCTCTGTCGCTGTAAAGAGGCGAACTCAAGCCATTGCTTACAAGGCTATGGTGTTTTACCAGGCCAGCGTTTTAACCTTGGGATTGAATAAAAGGCTTTCTATGAGGGGCCATTTACCCATAACCACACCATCAATGTAGTCCGCTTTGGTTAGCCCTGCTGCCTTTGAGCAAACACCACACATTATCACTTGGCCGCCGTCGGCCATAAAATCCGTCAAGAGATTTTGAATGGATTTTCCTGACTTTGCCATCAATCCATGAACATGGCTTGCCCGCTTTTTATCAGCTAAATATACAGCCCGAACATTCAGCCAAATAGCCACGGGCTTATACCCATTCTTCAAAGCTTTATGGTGTGCGAATGAAATGGCCTTTGCGGCCGCCCAAGTATCATCGGTTGTTAGATTCACAAACAAGCCCATTTTTTTCTCATCGGCCTGTGCAGAGTGCATGGGAGCTAACAAAGTGGGGATTGCAATCACTGCTGCAAATAATGTCTTTAAAATTATTTTCATGTTTATTCTCCAAAATGTTATTAGTCTCAAAAGTTAGATTTTTATAATCCAAACCTTCCGGCACTGGAAGGTTTGGCAGGTGCGGCAAATAGGCATAAAATCTAAATCGCTACGAGAATGGAGCCACACTTGCCCATTCTTCTTCAACCGCGTAAACTAGCCTTTATATTGGAGACAAATTTACGACCATGAACGAGCGATCTTCCGAGCCTGTATCTGATGAAACTTCACATGATATAGGCAAGCCTAATACTCCCCCTGAAAATCTAGAAGCCAATGGCCGTGCGTTGATGGTGATTGACCGTGAACAAAACGACGGTTGGTTTACGCGATTTATGATTCGCCTTGGCATCCGTTCTGGCGGTACTTTGCGGGATGATTTGAATGAAGCGCTTGCTGGTAAGGGTGAGGCGGGGGATGTTTTTTCGCCTGAAGAACGGGCCATGTTGCAAAATATCCTACGGCTACGGGAACGGCGGGTGGAAGATATTATGGTTCCCCGTGCCGAGGTGCATGCGGTCGGACTGAATACATGTTTGGCTGATGTTCTGCGCGAATTTGAAGAAACGGGCCACTCGCGCCTTCCTGTTTATGGCGACACACTTGATGATCCTCGTGGGATGGTTTTGATTAAAGATTTGTTGCTCTACGTTACCAAAGTCGGCAGCACAAAACCTGCGAAGAAGACTAAAGCCAAGAAAACGCCAACCGTCCCTTGGCTTGATCTGTCCCTTGTTGATCTTTCTACACCACTGGAAAATCTAAACGTCATGCGTAATGTGCTGTTTGTACCACCCTCCATGATGGCCTCCGATCTCATGGCGCGGATGCAGGCCACTCGAACCCAGATGGCCTTGGTCATTGACGAATACGGTGGCACTGATGGGCTTGTGACGCTGGAAGATATTGTTGAAGAAGTTGTCGGCGAAATTGAAGATGAACACGATGACGACGAAGCCGACGGCCAGCACATGCAAGACCATGGAGACGGAATTTGGACGGTTGATGGTCGCATTGAATTAGAAAAAATCACCCAAGAGCTCGGCGCAGGATTTGAACCTGGCGAATTGGCCGAAGATGTCGATACACTGGGCGGGCTGGTCAATGCATTGGCTGGGCGTGTGCCAGTGCGGGGCGAAGTTGTAAGCGGGATGGCGGGTTATGAATTCCGGGTCATGGATGCTGACCCGCGCCGTGTTAAAAAGCTACAAATTGTGCAAACCAACCTGCGGGATAAACGCCGCAAAACTGCCGCTTCAAAAGCGGTTGATAAAGCTCCATAAAGACTTATGGAAAAACCAACTGATTCTATTTCCGGTCAAGAAATTGAGCGGCTTATCCAATTACTCGCCCGCTTGCCCGGCCTTGGCCCCCGTTCGGCCCGCCGTGCTGCTTTGCAACTGATCAAGAAGAAAGAGGCGCTGATGGTTCCTCTTGCCGATGCCATGAATGAGGCGGTGGAAGCGGTGGTGGTTTGTGATACTTGCGGCAACATAGATACTTCCGACCCTTGCTCCTTATGCACCGATCCAAAACGCGACAAGGCAACAATTATTGTTGTCGAGGATGTATCTGACCTATGGGCGCTGGAGCGGGCAAGCGTAATGAATGCTTCCTACCATGTTCTTGGCGGCACACTTTCGCCGTTGGATGGTGTTGGACCTGAGGATCTCACCATCGCAGCTCTCGTTGATCGGGTTACAAATGGCGAGGTGAAAGAAATGATCATCGCGGTCAATGCAACAGTCGAAGGCCAAACCACGGCCCACTATATCACCGATCAAATGCACGGCCTCGATATTTCAATCTCCCGCCTAGCTCACGGCGTACCCGTTGGTGGCGAGCTAGATTATTTAGATGAAGGCACACTGTCCGCCGCCATGCGCGCACGAACGAAATTTTAGAGGCACTGCTTATGCCCAAACCGCTAATTATCTTCGATTGTGACGGTGTCCTAGTAGATACTGAAGGACTAGCTAACAATCGCATGGCTGAGATTTTTACAGGCTTGGGTTTTTTAATTTCTGGCCACGATTGCCGCACACGCTTTCAAGGTAAATCTATGACTGATGTTTGTGGCGAGATTTCCGCAATTACTAAAACTAAAATCGACCCCATTTCTGTACAAAATGAAATCAACCGCGCGCTCAAATCTAATGTCAAAGCTGTGGCAGGTGTGGAGCAATTGGTTTTAGATTTAGCGGCGAGAGGCTATCCGATCTGTGTTGCCTCCTCGGGGTCGGTAGATAAAATGCACACCACCTTAGGGCAAACCAAACTGCTAGATCTTTTAAAAGAAGTATTGTTTACCGCGAGTGATGTTGAACGGGGAAAACCGTTCCCTGATGTGTTTGAATATGCGGCACAAGAAATGAAAGCGGACATCAACACCTCAATCATTATTGAAGATTCTTTGTCGGGCGTGATCGCGGGTGTTTCTTCTGGCGCAAGAACCTTTGGTTACTGCGGCGATCCCTTCACAAACAAAGCAGCGTTGAAAAATGCTGGTGCAGAGGTTTTTGATTATATGAGTGATATGATTAGCATCATCGAAACTTAAACCTTGCCAAAGCCCTGTCACGCGCTTATATGTTTAGAAAATCTCAGGCAGTTGTCAGAGTGGGTCCCTCGGGAACCCGCTCTTTTTTATGCCTTGAGGACAAAGAGTTCGACTAACCACAGGATGATAAATGAACGACGAAAACCAAATTGATGATATTTCTGCCGCTTCTCGCCTTGTGCAAGAAGAGGGTGCGGACGCACGGGTAGCGGCTGTTGTTGCGCCTGTCATTGAAGATTTGGGTTTTCGTCTTGTTCGTGCCCGCATGGTCGATCACAACGGTTTGACGATGCAGATCATGGCGGAACGGCCAGATGGTACGATGTCAGTTGGTGATTGCGAATTGATTTCCAAGGCACTTTCACCGGTGTTGGATGTGGAAGACCCTGTGGCGCAAGCCTACCAGTTGGAGCTTTCTTCTCCCGGCATCGACCGTCCGCTAGTACGGCGTAGCGATTTTGATACTTGGGCAGGACACGTGGCAAAAATCGAAACGGCGTTTTTGATTGAAGGTCGCAAGCGTTTTCGTGGCCACCTTGTTGAGGTGGATGGAACTGATGTGGTTATCAAACGCGACAACGCCTCTAAGGGCGAAGATAAAGTCGTGCGGGTTCCATTAGACGCAATTGCTTCGGCAAACCTAGTCCTCACAGACGAACTAATACGAGAAGCTTTGAAGCGCGATAAAGCCTTGCGTGAAGCTAATGACAATACACCAACTGAAGATAATTGATTTGAATATTTTTTGAGCAAGCTCAAAAAAAACAACACGGAGAAGACCCATGGCGGTAAGTGCCAACAGACTTGAATTAATGCAAATCGCAGAAGCGGTTGCTCGTGAAAAATCTATCGACAAATCTATTGTGCTTGGCGCAATGGCAGAGGCGATCGAGAAAGCGGCGAAGACGCGCTACGGTTTGGAGACAAACATCCGTGCCCAAATCAATGAAAAGACTGGCGAAATTAGGCTTCAACGCCTGTTGGAGGTAGTTGAAACTGTTGAAGATTATGACGTCCAGATCGACTTGAAGGGTGCTTTGAAAAAGAACGAAGACGCCAAAATTGGCGATCACATTGGTGAGCTATTACCACCGATGGACTTTGGCCGTGTTGCAGCTCAATCGGCTAAGCAGGTGATCGTACAAAAAGTACGTGATGCAGAACGTGATCAGCAATTTGACGAATATAAAGACCGCGTCGGTGAAATTATCAACGGCACAGTTAAACGTGTTGAATACGGTAATGTGGTTGTTGATATGGGCAAGGGTGAAGCCATTATCCGCCGCGATGAATTGATCCCGCGCGAAATGTACCGCTACGGCGACCGCGTTCGTGCTTACATCTACGATGTACGCCGCGAACAACGCGGCCCGCAAATTTTCCTATCGCGTACTCACCCACAATTCATGGCGAAGCTCTTCCAAATGGAAGTGCCAGAAATTTATGATGGCGTGATTGAAATTCGTTCCGTTGCCCGCGATCCAGGTTCCCGTGCTAAAATCGCCGTTATTTCAAATGACAGCGGTATTGATCCAGTCGGTGCTTGTGTTGGTATGCGCGGTTCGCGTGTTCAAGCTGTTGTTGGCGAACTTCAAGGCGAGAAAATCGACATCATTCCTTGGTCGCCAGATGCGGCGAGCTTTATCGTCAACGCGCTTCAGCCTGCTGAAGTTGCAAAAGTTGTTTTGGATGAAGAAAAAGAACGCATCGAAGTTGTTGTTCCTGACGAGCAGTTGTCCTTGGCCATTGGCCGTCGTGGTCAAAACGTGCGCCTTGCTTCTCAGCTTACAGGTTGGGATATCGACATCCTCACCGAAGAAGAAGAATCAACTCGCCGCCAAGCAGAGTTCAGCGCTAACACGGCAATCTTTGTTGAAGCTTTGAATGTCGATGAGATGGTTGCACAATTGCTGGCTTCAGAAGGCTTTAGCGATCTTGAAGAGGTGGCCTATGTTGCCCCTGACGAAATAGCAATGATCGAAGGTTTCGATGATGAAACTGCCGGTGAATTGCAGGCCCGCGCCAAGGAGTTCCTTGAAAAACTAGAAGGCGAGATGGACGAAGAGCGCAAAACATTGGGCGTCAATGACGACATGCGCCAAGTGCCGGGCATAACAACCAAAATGATGGTGACTCTTGGTAAATCTGAAGATGGCATCAAAACTTTGGAAGATTTTGCTGGCTGTATTGCCGATGACCTTATCGGGTGGAATGAGCGTAAGGACGGTGAAGTTACCCGCCATAAAGGTGTTTTGGATGGCTTCGAGATTTCTCGTGTGATGGCCGATGAAATGATCATGGCTGCCCGCGTAGCCGCTGGTTGGGTGACAGAAGAAGACTTAAACCCACCTGAACCAGAAGTTGTTGAAGAAGTGGTCGAAGAAGACACTCGCGCAGCTGTGGTCAATGTGATTGAGGATACATCTGTTTAACAACAGATAAAGGTGGTAGCACATGGATGATCCTATGGTGGAACGCACATGTATTGTCACACGCGAGGTGTTAAAGCCTAAACATCTAATCCGTTTTGTCGCGGGGCCAGATGGGCAGGTGATACCAGATTTAAAGCGTACATTGCCTGGACGTGGCGTTTGGGTAACGGCGAAAAAAAGCTTGGTGGAAGAAGCTTGCAAGAAAGGCGCTTTCGCGCGGGGGTTAAAGACCAACGCGAAGGCCGAACCAGAACTTGCAATGCTGGTGGAAAGCCTAATAGAACAACAGGCGCTTGGTGCCCTTGGGTTTGCCCGAAAAGCTGGTGAGTGTATCACTGGATCGGGAAAAGTGGAGGGGTCAATTCGTGCAGGTAAAGCGATTGCCGTTTTACATGCTATGGATGGCGCAGAAGACGGGTTGCGTAAGCTGTCCCAAGCCGTATTTGCGGTGCATCGGGATGGAGGACGTGATATAAATATATGGCGTGTATTTTCTAGTGAACAATTGAACTTGGCATTAGGGGCTACAAATGTGATACACGCATCATTAATGGAAGGTGGCGCGTCGCGAAATTGTTTGCGACGGGTCATGCTACTGGCAAAATACCGTGAAATGGAGACATCCTAATGGATGCCGAAAACACAAAAGAAAAGTCGTTATAATGCGACACCAACAATGAGATCGACCCCGAATAACCAAAGGGGGTCAAAAAGGTAAAGAACGTACATGAGTGATACGAATTCTGGTGATGACAACAAAAGCGGCCGCCCCACATTGTCCTTGAGACCCCGTGGCGGAACCGTGAAACAAAGTTTTTCCCATGGCCGCAGCAATAATGTTGTTGTGGAAACCAAAAAGCGACGCATCGTGAAACCCGGTGATGAGAGCGCGTCTGTCTTTGCGCCAAAGGTAGAATCCGTCACCCCTCCTCCTCCAAAAGAAGAGACGGCTGCCACTCCGACAGCTCCCGCCACTCCTGCACCAATTACGGAAGCTGGTAATCTCTCCAGTGGAGAATTGGATGCGAGAACCCGCGCACTTGAAGAAGCTAAAGTACGGGATGTTGTGGACGCTAAAAAAGCGACTGAAGAGGCCGAGCGCCGTTCAAAAGAGGATGCGGCTGCTCGTGTTGCCCGCGAAAAAGCGGAAGCTGAAGCCGCTGTTGAAGCTGAGAAAAAAGCTAAGAATGCAGAAGCCAATGCTGCAGCTGACGAAGAGGCCGCCCGCATTGCCGCAGCTGACGCTTCTGCCGCTGTTGCCGCTGCAGATCCAGATGCAATTAAAAAATCTGCGCCCATGCGGTCAGTTGAGCGTCCAAAAGAAGCGCCAAAACCTGCATCACGCCCCAAGATGGGTGATGATCGCCGCCGGACTAAACTCACACTCGGTAACGCCTTGAATGCCAACACGGAGCGTTCTCGTTCCTTGGCTTCTATGCGCCGTAAGCGTGAGAAACAAAAACGCAGCATGAATACAGGCCCGCGTGAAAAAGTAATGCGCGAAGTTATCATTCCTGATTCAATTACGATTCAAGAGCTCGCTAACCGTATGACAGAACGGTCGGTTGATGTGGTTAAATTCCTAATGGAACAGGGCCACATGATGAGCCCTAATGATATTATTGAATCGGACTTGGCTCAACTCGTTACCGAAGAGATGGGACACACAGTTATACGTGTCTCCGAAGCGGATGTGGAAACACTGAAAACCGTCGAGGATAAACCTGAAGATTTACTCCCGCGTCCACCGGTTGTTACAATCATGGGTCACGTTGACCATGGTAAAACTTCACTGCTGGATAAGATTCGCGAAGCGCGGGTTGCAGCGGGTGAAGCCGGCGGCATTACTCAACATATTGGTGCTTACCAAATCGAAAGAGACGGCAAGAAAATAGCCTTCCTTGATACCCCTGGCCACGAGGCTTTCACAGCCATGCGGGCACGCGGAGCCCAAGCAACTGATATTGCCATTCTTGTGGTTGCGGCAGATGACAGTGTTATGCCGCAAACAATTGAATCCATCAAACATGCTAAAGCTGCGGAAGTTCCCATCATTGTTGCAATCAACAAAATTGATACCCCCGGTGCTGATGCAATGAAGGTTCGCCAGGAGTTGCTCCAACACGAAGTTTTCGTGGAAGGTATGGGCGGCGAGGTACTCGATGTAGAAGTATCTGCCAAAACGGGCGAAGGTATTGATGCGCTTCTTGATGCTGTCAATCTACAAGCCGAATTGCTGGAGCTAAAAGCTAACCCTAACCGGGATGCAGAAGGTGTTGTGATTGAAGCTAAGCTCGACAAGACTCGTGGTTCTGTTGCAACAGCGATCATCCAACGCGGGACACTGAAAGTCGGCAATATTATTGTTGCAGGCACAGAATGGGGCCGCGTGCGTGCTTTGCTTGATGACCATGGAAAACAAATGAAAGAAGCAGGGCCTTCAACTCCTGTTGAAATTCTTGGCCTTTCTGGCGCGCCATCCGCTGGCGATTTAATTGTCGTTGTCGAAGACGAAGGCCGCGCCCGCGATATCGTTGAATATCGTGAACGTAAGGAACAGGAACTCGCGGTTGCTAATCAGGTTGGTGCACGTGGATCACTCGAGCAAATGATGAGTAATCTACAAGCTCAAGGTGCTTCCAAAGCACCATTGGTAATCAAAGGTGATACCCGTGGTTCCGTAGAGGCCATCATTGCTTCACTTAACGGTTTGGGCACTGAAGAAGTTCAGGTTCAAATTGTCCATTCAGGTGTTGGCGGGATTACAGAATCCGATGTCACACTCGCTATTGCATCTGGCACACCGATCATTGCGTTTAACGTTAGGGCGAATAAGCAGGCCCAACAGTTGGCAAAAGCTGAAGGCATAGAAATTCGTTACTACTCAATCATCTACAACTTGATTGATGACGTAAAAGGCACCTTGTCCGGCATGTTAGCTCCTGAGCGTCGTGAAACCTTCATCGGTTACGCAGATATTAGAGAGCTCTTCCGTCACTCTAAAATCGGCAATATTGCTGGTTGTTTGGTAACTGAAGGCCACGTGGAGCGGGGCATGGGCGTGCGTCTGTTGCGCGACGATGTTGTGGTTCACGAAGGTGAGCTTTCGACCCTTAAACGCTTCAAAGACGAAGTTGCACGGGTTGATTCTGGAACCGAGTGCGGCATGGCCTTTAAGAAATATCAAGATATGCGAAAGGGTGATGTCATCGAATGCTTCACCGTTGAGATGATTGAACGCTCCCTTTAAGGCGCTTCCTATTGATATATAATTGCCCCTAACCTGTGTTTGGGGGCAATATTTATGGTAAAAGACAATGAGTAAATCTAAAGCCCCATCCCAACGTCAATTACGAGTTGGCGAACTTGTGCGCCATGCACTTACAGAAGTTCTGACCCGTGAAACTCTGGTTGACCCAGCACTTACAGGACAGTTAATTTCTGTCACCGAAGTGCGCATGTCACCCGATCTAAAAATTGCGACCTGCTTTATTTCGCCGCTTGGTGGTCGAAAGAAAAATGGTAAGGGTAATGCTGATAGTCAAGCAATCTGCAAGGCGTTGGCCAAGAATGCCAAGCTCATCCGCTCCCGTATTACTCCTTTGGTAAAGCAGATGAAGTCCATTCCTAGTTTTCGATTTTTAGAAGACACGAGTTTCGATAATTTTGCTAAAATTGATGAAATTCTACGCCGCGATTCTGTTCAGCAAGACACACGACAAGATACCGAATAGATGGCTCGCAAGAAAAAAGGCCGCCCTATTTCGGGTTGGCTTGTCCTCGATAAGCCCTATGATTTTGGCTCGACTCAAGCGGTTGGAAAAATCCGTTGGTTATTTGACGCCAAGAAAGCTGGACACGCAGGAACCCTTGATCCATTGGCCACTGGTGTTCTCCCTATAGCCTTGGGTGAAGCCACCAAGACCGTTCCTTATGTGACAGATGGAGAAAAAGCTTATCGCTTTACAGTCCAATGGGGCATGCAAACAAATACAGATGACGCTGAGGGGAAGGCCGTTGCCGAAAGCAATACACGGCCAGATAAAGACGCTATTGAAGCGCTGTTACCAAAATATACGGGGGACATTCAACAGGTCCCGCCAGCATTTTCAGCGATAAAGATTGATGGCAAACGCGCCTATGCCGAAGCCCGTGCGGGCAAGGATGTTCAGCTCAAAGCGCGAACAGTGACCATAGATAGCTTTAAGCTAATTGATTGCCCAAATGCTGACAGCACAGTGTTTGAAATCACCTGCGGTAAGGGAACCTATGTGAGGGCACTTGCACGGGATTTGGGAATTGAACTTGGCTGTTACGGCCATATCACAGCCTTAAGACGCACTTTTGTTGAACCGTTTGAAGAAGCAGACAGCATCACCTTAGAGGAACTTATAGCGCTGGAAGGTGACCTTGAAGGGTTGGATAAACACCTGATATCTCCCTTACAATCCATGCAGGGTTTCCCAGAAATTCGCGTTAGTGAAGACGAAGCACGCCGCATACGCCTTGGTAACCCCATCATTCTGCGGGGCCGTGATGCCCCAATTGAAGATCAGGATGTTTGCGCCGTTTACCGTGGAAATTTAGTAGCCATTGGTGATATCGAAAAAGGTCAATTCCAACCTAAGCGAGTGTTGGCTACTGGAAACTAATGGACAATTAAAACACGAACCTCACGAAATTTAGTTGAAGCCAAAGCCGCCCCACGCTATGAACTACAAAGTCGGCCCTATCCGCCGACAGGAGCAACAAGAGTATCCCCATTGCCCCAAAGCACCCGTAGCTCAGCTGGATAGAGTGCTGCCCTCCGAAGGCAGAGGTCGCGCGTTCGAATCGCGCCGGGTGCACCAGTTCGGTACACGTGCACGAACTTTTGTTTCGTCGCTAGTTGTACTGAGAGCCAAAGCTTCCACTAGCTTATCTGTACGTCCTAATAGTTCCACGCGGTCTTTGTGGACGATGATTTTTCCGAGCAATATGCGTAAATACCCCTTTTGGAAAGCCACTGTTCCCTTTTGTAACCGATCTGAAAGCTGAGAAGCAAAACGAGTTATCTGCTCTTGGTTCAAGGTTTCAGCAACAGCCTTGTGTTCTTTCATGTTTGCAAGTGCCGCCGGAGCTGCATCACGTTTGGGGCTCTGCAGAATCGAGAATACCCGAAGCCACGCCGCTATAAGTACGCCCAGCGACCTGTGAAGCTTCCTCTTGGTATTTACGAATAGGTCAACACAGCAAGGTGCGGATGTTAATCCAGCGGCCGATATTAGCTTGCGCAAAATTGGGATCAACTTGATGGCGCCAAATTACAACAATTTAGATTTTTACAAATTTCCGCAACAGCTGATTTAGCTGTCTCCGCTCTTTGTTATTTAATCCATCGGGCCGTGATGCATCATGGGCAAACATTAGAGGACGCATCTCTTCCACAAACTCTCGCCCCGATTGCGTGAGTGTCAACTCGACAGATCTGCGGTCAGATTCTGGATTACTCCTTGTCACAAAGCCTTTTGCCTCAAATGCTTTGATCATCTTTGTCATGTGAGCAAGCTTAATTTTGAGTGCGCGAGCAAGCACGCCGTGGCGGATACCTGGATTACTCTCAATCAGAATTAGTACAGATATGGATCCCAGTTGCAGGCGATATTTTCCCAGAGCTTCATAGAAGCGCTCAAATATATGCACCTGTGCGATTCTTATCAAAAACCCAGAAGAATTTTCCAAGCCACCATAGTTTACGTCATCCAGCCGTGTTGTAGGTTTTTTATCGCTCACTCTGCCAACTCAGGCCTTCCAATAGGTTTTACGTTTTGAGAAAAATTATTGAAGCTGTTTCTGTGCTCCGGTGCTTATCGATGTAACGATGTAACGATGAAACCATGGCCTCAACAAATATTCCATCATCTTTTGCATGTAGCGTGGCTAACTCACCTTTAGAATGACTGCCAGTGCAGAATCCCCTGCAGCACAACCTTGATACAATCCGTACCCACCACCATTGATTGTTAGCTCTTCGATCATCTCGATTATTGCCCTCAGGGCAGTCGGCCCCTGAGGATGTCCCCAAATCAATGAGCATCCAAAATTATTCATACTATGCCAATCAATCCCCACCGCACGCGCAAAGGCGATATCATTTACTGCGAATGGATTATGCGATTTAATGACGGACATATCAGAAATCTTCAAATTCGCGACCGTGAGCGCTCGCTCGCTGGCACCAATGGGAGCCGCTGGCATAAAGCCTTTTTCTTCTCTGCCTTGACCGATAGAAATCAACTCTATGTTTATTGATTTATCCTGTGAAAGCTCGGCTGCTCTTTCTTTGGTCGAAACAACAACCATACCTGCATTTCCATCAGCAGGATGGGTTTGCGCACCAAAAGTCACGGTTCCATTTTCTTTGACTGGCTTGAGGGAAGCAAGTTTTCCTGAATCTGTCGGGTAGACACCACTATCGCCATTTAGCACTGCAACAGTTTTTCTATAACGTGCATCTGGCACATCAAAACTCTCAGCCATATAGCGTCGTTGGAAAGCTCGATTATCCTTTAAGGCATCTTGATATTGCGAATGGCGAACTATTGCTACTTCATGTTGCTCTTGCGTATCTATTCCAACACGCCTCGCAACGTTATCAGCGGTATCAACCATGGCGCACTTAGCCCAAGGATCCTTGTTAAAACTATCCATCACCCATTCTTCCGAAATGCCAGTTCCACCCGGGGCACTTGGTGTTGGATAATATACATGTGGGCCGTTTGATGTTCTATCACCTGAAACAATCAATCCTGTTTCTGCCCCACCAATTGCAATTTCTCCTGCAATTGTTGCCAAGAGCCTAGCCCCCGTAGCACATGCCTGATTAACGGTCGGGCCGGTAAGTCTTTCTGCTCCCAACATTGCCGTGAACCAAGGTAATCCATAGAAACTGTGGTTCTGTGGAATGGTCATGCCATAAGCAGCAAAATCAAATTCCTCCAGGTCAATATTACGCTCGGCCAATGCATTTTTTGCAACATGTGCCGCAAATTCCATTGAATGAAGATGCGAGAAATCGCTCTGCCAGCGCGCAAATGGCGAAGACCAATAAGCGCCATATGGGATAAAAGTATTCATATTGTTTAGTGCTTTCTTTTGAGTTCCGTTAGCGTTTCAAAGAGGTGTAAGCGGTAGAGTCGTGCCCCTGCAGCAGGTTGACATCAGCCTCGCGGTTAGACAAAATTTGGCGTTGATTGAGGTACGCTTTATCGGTTATTTCGCCTTTGTCCTGATTGGGAGGAATCGTGAGAAAACGGGCGCGGGTGGCATAACGGGAGGACCCCCCTCCGCTCGTTTGCAATGCCCTTAAACCCTCATCAAGCATCGCAAGAATGCGCTTATCAGCAAGTACGGTTTCAATTAGTACATCATCTTTTGCCTCAGCAATTCTTCGGCATGCAATCTCATTAGGAAAAATTAGAAAACCAATTTCATTACGGTTATGGCCGGTAACGACAATGTCCTGAGCAATAGGTGTCAATGCATCAATACCTGCCACACGCAGTTCTCCGACACTCACCCATGTACCCGAAGAAAGTTTGAAGTCTTCACTTACTCTTCCATCAAAAAACAAGCCCTTTTCAGGGGCATCAGCATTTGCAAATCGAACAGCATCACCCATGATGTAGAAGCCTTCATCATCAAAGGCTTCTAGTGTTTTCTCATCATTTTTATAGTATCCAAGTGTGACATTTGGGCCCTTCACTCGCACTTCAAGTTTGTCCCCGTTAGGAATTAATTTCAATTCTGTTCCTGGGATTGGCAGCCCGATATTGCCTGTGGTTTCAGCCTGGAAATGGCAACTTGTCGCCAACGGTGCGGTTTCAGTTGATCCCCATGCCGCAACAAGAGGGGTCATGTGCCCAGTGGTTTCAATCGACAGTTTGATCAACTGATCCCAAACTGTTTTAGGAAGGGCTGCAGCGGCATAGAAAATTAAATCCATGTCAAAAAAAACGTCTCGAAACTCGGCATCGCTCTCCAATGCATCCAATAAAATTTCATAACCGCGAGGAACATTGAAACACATCGTCGGGTGAATCTCTTTAAAATTTTGAATGGTTTTATGGATTAATGGGGGAGCCGGCTTGCCATCGTCAATATACATTGTTCCACCATTTCGCAGCACAAGGTTCATGGTGAAGTTGCAGCCAAATGTGTGACTCCATGGCAACCAATCTACGATGACCGGAGGCGTATCTTTGAGGAATGGCCAAATAACCAAATTCGCTTCTTGATTGCTTGTCAGCATTCGATGGGTATTAACAACCGCCTTGGGTGCACCAGTAGATCCTGATGTAAAGAGTAAGCGGGCGGTTGTATCCAAACCGATGTTGGCAAATTTACCAGCAACCTTCGCCGAGTTTTCAGGTTTTCGTGCCTCCGTAAATAATGTGGCATTAAAACCGTTCTCCTCCGGAAGGGCAGAGGCGAGCAACTGTGCAGTATGAATATCTGCAATCGCAGAGATAGCCGCGCCATAAACTGTAAGATCAGATACAAAAATAACGCCGGGATCCAATAATTCAATCATTGCCTTCAATTTTTGATAATCCGTTGACGCGAGGGAATAGGCAGTAGAAACCGTCGCAACTGGAATACCTACATGCATTCCAGCAAAGGCGAGAAGTGCGTGGTCGATAGCGTTATCAGAAAGAATTGCGATTGGTCGATCGGTGTCTGCGCCCGTTTCTAATAGCCAACCGGCAAGCTCAGCAACACGCGTTAGAGCCTGTTGATAGGTTATCTTGCGCCATGAATTATCAGGTGTAAATTTATCAGCCAAAAACACTGTATCAGGTTTTTCTGCCGCCCATTTTACAAGCCAGTCACCAACACATCGTGCAAAAATTGGTAGATCAAGTGGGTTGCTGAGGTAAATAGTGCCCGCTTTATCGACATGTGAATTGATCTGAGGTTCGGCGAAAAGAGCGCTAATTTCTTCCCCATTGTCGGGTTCGAAATGGTTCATGATTCCCTCCGTATGGCGATATATGTTGAGTAATTTACTATCCTTGTGAACTACTGTGCAGAATAGAGGCACAACAGCAAGTGATTTTAAAAAATATTACAACAAATACATATTTTGCTGTACTGCCCCAACTTCTTTTCTAAAAAAGCTAGCACTTAGGAATGGGATTGCCCAAATTCCATCCGAATTTAGATTGAGGCCAGCAATTCTGCGATGGCCTTACGGTAACGATTTATGATCGTTTCGCGAGAAATGTGCCTACCTTCTATAACGCAATGCCGCGCAGCTGACCATAAATCGGTTGCAATCCTGTCTTTGGCAACGGAGACCAGCCCGTCCAACAATTGTTTGCAACTTAGGGCGTAAAGGGCTGGATCAGTGCTATCAATAGCAACCAGATCTGCAAGCTGTCCTTTAGCAATCTCGCCCGAGTTGCGGCCTAACGCTTGCGCGCCGCCGATTGCAGCGCCAGTGTAAAGTGTCTGCCCAACGGTGCAAGTTCACCTTTGGTGATTTGAGTTAAGATGCCTGCTTTGACATCACGATAGGTCACCGACATGGCTTACCTTCTGTATTGGATCGGTATCTGGTTTATTTAGTAGCACACAAAATGCCAGATAATTTCTTTTCCAAAATAGATTGAATGTGACCAACCCGCATTATCAATCTGGGTGCGATCAAACATATAGCGATGAAAACCAAAGCAGCATTTTCGAATGTCGAAGCGTTTACTGCCTCCCTGTGCCAAGAAATTCGCCCCTGCTTCTCAAGTTCAGCTAATTCAGGCGAAAGCTCATGCCAAGCAACAACAATATCAGCGTCTGTTTTCAAAACTAAACGACATTTTTGAGCAGCCTGCTCGTCACCCCCAATGATAACAATCGAGCGATTAGCAACACAAAGAAACATCGGGAACGTTTTCATGATAACAACTTCAATTAAAAAACCAGTAGCAACCACCTACCGTCAAGGCCTGTTGATGTATGTTGCTAAAAAATCAGAACGCTGTTGCAATTACCGCAACACGTAGTTTTCAGGCTCTGTTGGGGTCAATGAGGTCTATTGACCCGCACAAAAGCCCGATGTCTGCTTCTGCAGTTTATGCGATCAATTGCAAACGGGCCCCAACGGCAGCAAAGGGCCGTGAGTGTCGGTTAAACTCGCACGGCAGTTATAAGCAAAAAGAAGATGGTCGCCACCGCATCTCGTTCTTATTCAAGCAGGCTTAACATCGCTCTCCATGGTGAGAACGACAGGTACATTGATGTAGGCCAATTTCTCAAGTGAGTTTCATATCAGCTCAGAATCTTTCAGCGAGATTCACATCGCGGATGCCCTGGGCTTTCATTTCGGCAGTATGTGTGGTGACCGTGTACTACATGTGGTTTGCTATGTTAGCTAGAATTTCCCGGTTCAAAGTTTCTTTGAAGCCGAGGCAGACAATGCCGACTTCAGGATTGCCGGTTGCCGGGGATATTTCCCATCGTTTTCCAACCACCTGAACCAATATCTTTTCGCCATCTAGCGCGGTTGCAAAACCTTTTGCTCTGATGATTCCAAGGTTTCCCTCTGCCAGTGTTTTGGCTAACACTTCCACATCAATTGGCGTAGCAGGCCTAAGAGTAAACATGTCTAATTGCGTGGTTTCAAGATGAGAACTTGCTTCATGACTTCGCTCAAGGAAACTGGCCAACACGACTTCGGGTGGAGCCTTTCCCTGAGTCGTTTCTACGATGCTTGCTTGATCGTATTCAGTGTTCAACCAGCTTTTGGTTGCTTGACGTGTTTCGCTATTCACGAGATCAGTTTTGTTCAAAACGATAATATTTGCATCGCTTAATTGTCGTTCAATAGTGTCTCCCATGTACTTGTGTTTGACGCCCTGTTGTATCGTTTCGGCATCGGCAAGCACAACAATTCCATCCGTCGAGAATGTGTCTAATAGTCTAACGGTGTTCACAATTGAGCTTGGAATAGCCACGCCAGAACTCTCGATCAACACGTGATCCGGTCTTGGGTCTAGTGTCGCCATATCCATTAATGCAGCGGTCAGATCGCTGCCAAACGAACAGCAAATACATCCACCAGCGATGGAGATAAGATCGTCCTCTTCGGCTTCGATGAGATCCTCATCAATGGCGAGTTCACCAAATTCATTCACCAATATCGCTAACCGAAGACCATTGGCGTTGCGCAACAAATGGTTGACCAATGTTGTTTTACCAGAGCCGAGATAGCCACCAATTACTGTAACCGGAAGTTTAGGCGTCATAAATCAGCTGCGGCAAAAACTCGTCCGCCTTGCACTGTTCCCCATACGCGGACATCTTTTAAATTCTTTGCGCCTATGGTTTCTGGATCATCCTCAAGCACTGCAAAGTCAGCGCGTTTACCAACTGCAATAGAGCCAACTTCACCGTCAAGTTTCAATGTATAGGCGGCTCCAATGGTGATGGCATAAAGCGCTTCATCAACGCTAATTTTTTCTGCTTCACCTTGTACTCGACCAGATGCCGTGATGCGATTAACTGCGGCCCATGCCGTGAACAGCGGGGCAAGTGGCGTTATAGGGGCGTCTGAATGGATCGCCATGGGCACGCCTGTATCCAGAGCTGTGCGGCAGGCGTTCATACGCAGGGCTCTTTCAGGCCCAACGGTGTACTTATAATGCTCATCACCCCAATAGAAATGATGGTTTGCAAAAAGGTTCACGCAGAGGCCAAGTTTTTGCATCCGTCTAAATTGTGCGGCATCAGCCAACTGACAATGCTGTAGGGTGAAGCGATGATCTGGGCATGGTTGTTTTTTGAGGGATTGTTCAAGGGTATCGAGCACTAAGTCCGTGGCCTCATCACCATTGGTATGAATGTGAATAAAAATATCTGCACTCAGTGAGAGATCAAAAATCTCTGATAGTTGTTCTGGTGTCACATACCAAAGGCCGTTTGGAGCGCCATTGTGATAACCTGGCCATTTTATTCGCGCTGAGAACCCCTGGATCGACCCATCGGCAACAATCTTAATTTGCCCAAGCCTTAGCCTATCGGTGGAGTGTGTTTGTAATTTTGTAACATTAGCCACTAGTTCCTTTGGGGTGAGACCTAAGAAGAAGCGGAAAGGTACGACACGGGCAGGGAAGTTTTTTTCACCTGTTACCCGCAACATCATTTCAAGCGCTTCATCGTTTAATTGGGAAGCCAGATCAGTGACAGTTGTTACGCCAGCACGAATACATAGTTTGGCAAAATCCCGCAAACCCGCTTCATCGCAATCTGTCATCGCCCGCTCAAAACCAACGTGGGGGCCAACGGGTGTCATAACTTCAGGGCTCTTTAATTCGCCCGTTGGCAAGCCATCCTTAGCTAAAGGGATGCCAGGATGGTTGATGCCCGTTTTTAACAACCCAGCTAGCTCTAGAGCTTTTGTGTTCACATTCATAATATGACCAGAGGCATGTAAAACGGCGACGGGGCGAGTTTTTGAAACCTTGTCTAGATCTCCACGGGTTACCCGTTCATTATTCATATAGATGGGGTCAAGCTGCCAACCAGAAAGTGGCTGATCGGGGTCTGTGAGTTTTGCTTCCGCCTCGCGTAAACGCTCGATGATAGCGTCAATTGTTTTTAGCCCCTCCCAAACTTTCCCATTTGGGTCCATACGATCAAAAAAACCGCAATAAACTTTTTGCCAAAGACTGCCTTCCATGGTGTGGGCATGACCTTCAACCAGCCCGGGCATCAATACCTTATCCGCAAATTGCTCATCCAGTTGATACTCCCCCCAACTGGTCAATTCTTCCAAACTTCCTGCCCCCAAGATCAGTCCGTCGCGTACTGCAACATGGGTTGCTGTTGGATTACTTGGGTTCATTGTGATTATTTTTTTTGCGCTGTAGATCGTGGTCACAGGTTTGGCTTTCTAGCAGGTTGAAATATTTGAATGGCGGCTTCAAAAGCCTATTCTATTTTGTTTTCTCGTGAAAAATAGTTATTGTTATAGAATAAGCTCTATTTTTTAGTGGAATGCTCATGTTGAATTTTACCCTTAAGCAATTGCGGTACATCGATTCCGCTGAACGATTGGGGTCCATTACCCATGCAGCGAAAGAACAAAACATCTCTCAATCATCAATTGCGGCGGCGATTGATTCAATGGAATCTGAGCTTGGTTATTCGCTGTTTATTCGCACCCCCGCAAAAGGGCTTCAAACGACGCCATCTGGTCTTGAGACCTTGCAACTTATCCGTTCTTTCATAGATCAGTCACAGCACTTTGAGGGGGAAATAAAATCAGTGGGCGGCGAAGTAACTGGTTCACTTCGTATCGGTTGTTATGCGACTGCCGCACCTGCCTTTTTACCTCCAGTGCTGAAGAGCTTTACCGAAAAATATCCCAATATCTCTATCACCCTCCTAGAGGGAAATATGGAAACCATCACGGGGTTTTTAGATAATGGGGATGCAGATTTGATCTTCACATTTGACCAAACCATCACCAAGCACCAAACTTTCCTCACACTCTTTAAGGCTCCACCATATGTTCTGCTGAGTGTTGATGACCCACTCGTTAAGCAAGGCACTGTTAGCCTCACCCAAATTTATAAGAACCCAATGGTGATGTTAGATTTGCCGTTGGCCAAGGCTTATTATTCGGGTCTGTTTCATTTACTCGATCTACAACCCAATATTGCCCACACAACGCGATCAGCAGAAATTGCCCGTGCGTTGGTGGCAGGCGGCTTTGGATATTCAATTTTGAACATCCGGCCTGTCGATTATGAGATAGGTAAAAGCGGTTACGTTATCTTGCCGATTTCCGATAATCTACAAGTTCAAAATTTTGGATTGAGCACACTCTCAACCGTCTATCGACCAAAAATTGTTCAAGCATTTATTGATCATTGCTCGATGCTTCGAGATTCTGGCGTGTTCAGTAAGTTGATCGTGGAAGTCTGAATTTAATGTCATTCCCACACTGAATGTTCTAATGCGTCACATTAAATCTATTTTCACAAGGTTTTGGGCTAGACTAGGCTTTTCGACAGAATTTCAAAAATTCAATCGGGAGGACTAAAATTGAAAAAACTTATTCAAGGTTTCTTGGCGGCCAGTGCGCTTGCCATGGTATTCACATCGACATTATTGATGGCGGAAGAGCCCAAAAAGGGTGGTACGCTAGTAACCGTTCTTGGCTCCAACCCGCGTAACCTCAACCCCGCTGTTCAATCAGGGATTGTTACCGGTTATCCAGGTGCGCAGCTCTTTGCTGCACCCTTGCGCTATGATGAAAATTGGACTCCACAACCCTATTTGGCTGAAAGCTGGAAAGTTTCCGATGATGGCTTAAAGGTCACATTGAATTTGGTTAAGGGGGCAACATTCCATGATGGTCACCCAATCACATCAAGTGATGTAAAGTTTTCAGTGAAGGTTATTCAAGAAAACCACCCCTTCAAATCAATGTTTGCTCCAGTGACGTCGGTGGATACACCTGATGACCATACGGCTGTAATTAATCTCAGCCGTCCGCACCCAGCTCTCATGCTCGCCATGTCTGGTCAGTTGATGGCGATTATTCCTGAGCACATTTATGGTGACGGACAAAAGCCAAAATCTCACCCACGTAACAATGCAAATGTTGTTGGTTCTGGGCCTTTCAAATTGGTTGAGTTCAAAAATGGCGAGCACGTCATTCTAGAGCGCTTCGATGATTTCTTTATCAAGGGCCGCCCGTACCTCGACAAGATTATTATGCGCATTATTACAGACCCAACCGCCCGGGCTATCGCGTTGGAAAATGGTGAGTTGCATATGGCTGGTTTTGAATCATTGCCACGCATCATCAACCGCTTGAAAAAAGTTAAGGGCTTGAATGTAACGCCAGAAGGTTACGGCGCTATTGGCCCGCTTGATTGGTTGGCTATGAATGCGGGTAGCAAGGGCCCAACTGGTAATGTGAAAGTGCGTCAAGCGATCGCTTACGCCATCGATAAGAACTTCATTCTAAAAGCATTGATGCAGGGAACCGCGACAGAAGCCAAAACGGGTATTCATCCGGACAGTCCTTTCTATGAAGGTGATGTTAACAACTATGCGCTTGATTTGGATAAATCGAATGCCTTGTTGGATGAGGCTGGCTTCCCAAAGAAAGCTGATGGCACACGCTTTGGCCTAACAATCGATTTTGGCTGGCCCGGTGTTAAGCCGCAGGTTGAATACGTCAAAGCCGCTTTGAAAAAAGTTGGCATTGCCGTCACTGTTCGTGCTTCTGCTGATTTCCCAACCTGGGCAAAGCGGATGGGCTCAATGGATTTCGATCTCAGCTGGGATACAGTGTTCAACTGGGGTGACCCAGTGATTGGTGTCCACCGTACTTACATCTCTTCCAATATCGGCAAAGGTGTTTGGTCGAATACGCAAGGCTATAAGAACGCCCGTGTAGATGAGATATTGGAAATGGCTGCTAAGGAAAGCGACCCCGCAAAACGTAAGGCGCTTTATTCTGAGTTCCAAAAAATCATTACGGAAGAAGTGCCAGTTTATTGGACCAATGCGCTTCCTTACCACACGATTTATTCAGACAAGGTTGGAAATCCACCACTTGGTATCTGGGGAACCAGTTCACCAATCGACATGACTTATCTGAAATAACAAACCTCTGTGGCGAGAGAAATCTCGCCACAGACTTCACTTCGTAACGAGCCATGAGCGGGGGAGTTCGACTTGGCATTTTTGAAAGCCGTTATCACCCGTACACTCTACGCCGCCTTGCTTCTTGCTGCGGTATTGGTGTTGAATTTTTCTATGATGCACCTTGCACCGGGTGATGTTGCGGACACAATCTCCCAATCCATGGGCGGAGCCGATGCTGCCGTTCTTGAAGAAATCCGAAAAGATTACGGTCTCGATCAACCTTTTCTTGTTCAGCTGGGCAGCTATTTTAACAAGGTGTTGCACTTCGATTTAGGCTATTCCTTTTTCTATAATACGTCCGTCACTGGGCTGATCATGCAAAAGCTTCCGGCAACCCTTTTGTTGGTTGTTACGGCGCAGGTGCTTGCTTTGTTTGTAGGTATTGTTCTCGGTGTTTATTCCGCACGAAATCCCAACGGTCTATCTAGTCACTTCGTTAGTATCTTGGCGCTCTTTGGCTATTCAGCGCCTGTGTTTTGGACAGGTATCTTATTGCTCATCGGTTTCTCACTTAATGTGCATTGGTTCCCCGTTGCAGGCATGTACGATCTCACCGTTGAAGGCGGGTTTTTTGTAAAACTGTGGGATCTCATTCGCCACATGGTCTTACCTGTCATCACCCTGTCCTCGATCTTCCTTGCGCTCTATTCTAGACTTTGCCGCGCTACAATGATGGAAGTATTAGGTTCCGATTATATCCGAACCGCGAAAGCAAAAGGATTGAGCGAGCGAGAAATTGTTTATAAACACGCGCTCAAGAACTCACTTTCCCCCGTCATCACCCTAGCGGGTTTGCAGTTCTCTGCCGTGATTTCAGGAGCCGTTTTAGTCGAGACCGTATTCTCTTGGCCCGGACTTGGAACCTTAGCATTTCAATCAATCATTGCGCGGGACACGCCAACGATTTTGGGCATCTTGTTTTTCTCGGCGCTGGTGGTGATCGTCGGAAACCTGCTCACAGATCTAGCCTTGCGGTTCGTTGATCCAAGAATAGGGAGAAAAGGATGAGCAAGTCGCCAATCATTCCCGAAGAAGAAATTCAAAAAGCCCGTCATCCAATGGCGGAAGCAGCCGAAATGTTTGCAAAAAATTATGCAGCGGTTGCCGCTCTTATCGTGCTGCTATTGATTGTGCTAGCTGCAATTTTTGGTCCTACTCTTTACCCCACGGATCCCTTTGAAATGGTCTGGGCTCCGTTTTCTCCTCCCGGTGAAGGTGGGTTCTTATTGGGCACCGATTACCTCGGCAGAGATTTAGTCGCAGCACTCCTACATGGGGCGAGGGTCTCAATCATCATCGGTTTAGCAGCAGCCTTTATGTCAGTCTTCATCGGCGTAACGGTTGGTGCGCTTGCAGGTTTTTATCGCGGTTGGGTCGAAGAGGTTCTGATGCGGATAACGGAGTTCTTCCAAGTTCTTCCAACCCTCCTGTTTTCAATGGTGATCGTAGCGCTGTTTGGAGCATCACTCCCGATTATTACCATCGCCATTGGGGTTGTGAGCTGGACGGCGGTTGCGCGGATTACCCGTTCCGAATTTTTACGTATCCGCGAGTTAGAATATGTCATGGCAAGCAGAGCTTCTGGCGCCAGCAACGCAAAGTTGATGTTCAAGATTATCCTGCCAAACGCATTACCGCCGATTATCGTGCAGGCAGCCCTTATGGTTGGTTCGGCTATCCTGTTTGAAGCTGGGCTAAGTTTCCTTGGTTTAACGGATCCAAATGTCGTGAGCTGGGGGCAGGTTATTGGTTCCAATCGACAATACATTCTCGATGCGAGTTATACTGTGACCATTCCTGGGTTGGCGATATTCGTGACCGTCTTGTGCATTTCACTTGTTGGTGATGGCCTGAACGATGCGCTTAATCCAAAGTTGAGGCAGCGTTGATGGAACCGTTGTTAACAGTTGAAAATCTGCGGATTGAGCTGACCACCCGCGATGGCATTGCGCCCGTAATTGACGACTTGTCATTTGATCTGCACGCCGGTGAAACAATTAGTTTTGTAGGTGAAAGTGGTTGCGGTAAGTCAATGACCGCCCTTGGAATAATGGGCCTGTTACCAGACAAGATCGGTCGCATTGCTAGTGGAAAAATTATCTTCAACGGTGAGGATTTAACGACAACCAGCGAACAACGATTGCGTGAAATTCGTGGCAATGAAATCTCGATGATATTTCAAGAACCGATGACCTCGCTCAATCCAGTTTATACAGTTGGTGAACAGATCGCTGAAGTTCTCCGTGCCCACCAAGGGCTCGGTAAAAAAGCGGCTTGGGATAGTGCGGTTGAACTTCTCGATGCCGTCCGTATTCCGAATGCTCAACGGCGTGTTTCTGATTATCCGTTTCAAATGTCTGGGGGGCAACGGCAGCGGGTTATGATCGCAATGGCACTTGCTTGCGAACCAAAAATTCTAATCGCGGACGAACCAACCACCGCCCTTGATGTAACTGTACAGGCGCAAATTTTCGATCTGCTTCGTGATCTTAGCAATCAAAGCGGAACTGCAATTATCATGATAACCCACGATATGGGCGCGGTTGCGGAAATGGCCGAACGGATGATTGTCATGTATGCGGGGCGAAATGCCGAGCAAGGCCCTGTCGAAAATATCATCGACCATCCCCGCCACCCTTATACTAAGGGGCTGATTTCTTGTGTTCCACATATCATGGCTAAGCTCACAAAAGAGCGCCACGAATTGACGGAAGTTGGCGGGATTGTCCCGAGCCTTTCAGAATTCGGGCAAGACAAATGCTTGTTTGCATCGCGCTGTAATATGGTCACTCAAAAATGCCTAGAGAAGCGACCACCGGAAATAGAGTTTAAAGGCGGACATCGTTCTGCCTGCTGGTTTGCGGAGAAGGTGTGATGAGTAAAGCCGAAAAATCAGATGTCCTATTAGACGTCGATAATCTCACCGTTCGCTTTGCAATCAAGCGAGGCGGCTGGGGTAAAAAATCCTACCTGTACGCCGTCGATGATATTTCTTTTGAAATTAAACGGGGTGAAACGCTAGCAATTGTTGGCGAAAGTGGTTCGGGTAAAACCACTACAGCCCTAGCGGTGGCGCGTTTGGTAGCGGCACATCAAGGGACGGTGGCGCTTGATGGTGTTGATTTCCTATCCCTCGAAGAAGAGGCTCTTCGGCTAACCCGTTCTAAAATTCAATTCATTTTCCAAGACCCATATTCAAGTCTGAATCCAAGACTGAGGGCTGAAAAGATCGTCCAAGAGCCCCTAGATAGTTTGAACACCGTATCAGAAGCAGAGCGGCAACCAATTGTCGATGATTTGTTCAAAGCCGTAGGGCTTCATCCAGAACAACAACGGTTGTTTCCCCATCAGTTTTCTGGTGGTCAAAGACAGCGCATTGGGATTGCCCGCGCCCTCTCGACCCAGCCTGATCTGATCATTTGTGACGAACCGGTATCTGCCTTAGATGTTGCGGTGCAGGCGCAAATACTCAATCTGTTGCGTAAATTGCAAACGGATCGTGGGCTGACCTATCTGTTTATCTCCCATGATTTAGGGGTAGTGCAACACATGTGTGACAGCATTGCCGTGATGTATATGGGAAAGATAGTTGAACATGCAGATAGAATGAGTCTGTTTAATAATCCACTTCATCCCTATACGACGGCCCTGCTTTCTGCCGTTCCCTCCGTCGATAAAAAACGACGCAAGGCAACAAAACGTATCTTGATTCCTGGCGACCCTCCCGATCCTTTAGCGCTCCCAAAAGGATGCCGTTTTGCAAACCGCTGTCCTGTAGCCCAAGACCAATGCCTACAAAGCCAGCCCCCACTACGGCAGGTAGCTAAGGGTCATAAGGTTGCCTGTCACCTCGTTACCGAAAAAGCAACTTCGCCAATGGTTGGCTTGAAGCTTCCAAGCTAATGAGACCGATTAATTTCTAAATAATATTATCTAATCATCAGATACCACCAGCTAACATTGGATTGCTAATTATCGCTATTTCGCTGCATGGTTCACCATATTCAAGCTCGCCAATTGCAAAGTGATCCCCTTGGCGAATGGCAGCTTTCTAAGACATTTAATTTTGTGGTTTATTAAGCTCCTAGGGCAGCAAAGGGCCGTGTGTACTGAATTTCTGGCACACATTTGCGGAGCTCTAAATTTCCGCTTTGAGCGTTGGTTTCAACTGATCGACGCAACACTTTAATCTTTTAAGAAAGATGGATGAACCGCTGTCCAATCTTGATGCAAAATTGCGACAGGACATGCGCTTAGAAATCCGAGCCTTGCAAGAACGTCTGAAAATGACGGTCGTTTATGTCACCCATGATCAGGCCGAGGCAATGAGCATGTCTGATAAAGTAATTTTAATGCGTGAGGGGCTTATTGAACAGGAAGGGACACCTGATGAACTCTATAACAACCCGGGCACGACCTTTGTTGCGGAATTTATCGGCACCCCGCCAATGAGCTTGCTTCAAACGGCAACATTAAAAAGCGGAATGACCATAAAAGGCGAAAACAACACGCCAGTGCTTGCCTCAACTAATGATGAAGTCCTGATGGGTATCCGTCCTGAACATATCGAAATAATCGATGGTTCTGGTCGAAAAGGCATCAGCGTTAAGTTGCTTACAGCTGAATATCAGGGCGCGGATACGATCGTGACAGCAAGGATTGGCGATCAAAAAATACTGGTTCGTGCGCCTGGCAGGGTTGCTGTTACCGAAAACTCACAAGCTCGATTGCGTTGGAAAAAAGAAGACGTTCACATCTTCGACGCAATAACTGGTCTGCGAAATAACGATATTAAAGCCCTGAGTATTTAGAGCTTTATCGACTACCGCGATAGGTGTGGCTGCCGCGGAAATTAGAGGAAAGAACAAGGTTCACCCCTCTTAATCAGTACGCAAAGTACCTAAAACAGGAGAGAAACATGACTATGAATTTCAAAAAAAACGCTTCAAGATTAGCGATGGCTACGGCGCTTAGTTTTTCAATGACCTCGATGGCAAAAGCTGTCGATTTGACGATGTATTATCCCGTTGCTGTTGGTGGCTCGTTGACTAAAATTGTCGATGACATGGTTGCTGACTTTGAAAAACTAAACCCCGACATCAATGTTAAAGCGATCTATGCTGGCAATTATAATGACGCGCGGATCAAATCTTTGACTGCTTTGAAAAGCGGGAAACCAGCCCAGACAGCCGTGATGTTTTCCATCGATATTTATGAGTTGATCGAGCAAGGCGCAATTGTCGCCTTTGACGATGTGGTGGAAACTGATGAAGAAAAAGCTTGGCTGAAAAGCTTCTACCCAGCTTTAATGGAGAACGGAAAAACCCAAGGTAAGACCTGGGGTATTCCTTTCCAGCGCTCCACCATTGTCATGTATTACAATAAGGATGCTTTCAAAGCTGCCGGACTTGACCCTTCAAAACCACCTGCAACGTGGGATGAGTTTGTTTCCATGGGGAAAAAGCTGACCAAAAAAACTGGCGACAATGTTGACCAGTGGGGCGCAATGATCCCGTCTACAGGTTATCCTTACTGGATGTTTGGCGCGCTAACTATGCAGAATGATCAAACCTTGATGAATGGCGACGGCAACAAAACCAATTTTGATGCTCCGGCAACTATCGAGGCGATGCAGTTCTGGAAAGACCTTGGCAACAAACATTCCATCATGCCCTCAGGCACTATTGAATGGGGAACGCTTCGTCAGAATTTCCTTGAAGGAAAAACTGCGATGATGTGGCATTCCACGGGCAATTTGACTGTCGTAAAGAAGAAAGCCAAATTTGATTTTGGTGTTGCTATGCTACCCGCTAAAAAGCGTCGTGGCACCCCAACGGGTGGTGGCAATTTTTATATTTTCAAGAAAAGTTCTCCTGAAGAACGTAAGGCTTCCTTGAAGCTTATTCGCTTTCTTACCAGCCCAGAACGCACGGCTGAATGGAGTATGAAAACTGGCTATTTAGCAACCACGCCAGAAGCTTATGCCACGCCTGAATTGACCCAGTATGTCAAGGACTTCCCACCGGCAGCAGTTGCCCGTGACCAGTTAAAATTTGCTACGGCAGAATTGTCAACTTACCAAAATGGCCGCGTTCGCAAATTGCTGGACGATGCTATTCAATCGGTTCTGACGGGAGCAAAAACCCCGACGGAAGCGCTTGGAGCAGCACAAAAACAAGCTGATCGATTGTTAAAACGCTACCGCTAGGTAGACCTCCCAACACCCCAAAATGAAACTCTATTATCATTTTGGGGTGTAATTTTTGCTCCTTGGTGCGCGTACAATGAACACATCTTCCCGATCGCAAATTTATGGTTGGTTACTGCTGATGCCCGCTGGGGTATTTCTTATTGCATTTACCTATTACCCGACCATTGCAACGCTGGCCAAAAGCTTCTTTTCTCAAGGCACAGCCATGCGCCCATCACAATTTGTTGGCCTCGAAAACTACCAGTTTATGATTGAGGATGAAGTTTTTTGGAAGGTTGCTTGGAACAACGTAATTTATGCTGCTGTTACAATTCCAGTTTCTATTGCTCTTGCCCTCTTGATGGCGATTTGGGTGAATGGTCGTTTGCCAATGAAATCGCTGGTTCGAATGAGCTATTTTACTCCAACGATTTTGCCAATGATTGCCGTTGCCAATATCTGGTTATTTTTTTACACCCCGGATATCGGTTTGCTAGATCAGACTTTGCGCGGTCTTGGCTTTAGCGGGCACAACTGGCTTGGTGATCCCGATACGGTGCTGGCTTGTATTATCGTCATAACTATCTGGAAAGAATCTGGGTTTTTTATGATTTTCTATCTGGCAGCCCTGCAATCCTTACCGCCGGAATTGGAAGAAGCGGCAAAGCTGGAAGGGGCAAGTCGATGGTATTATTTCCGCCGCGTGATGTTCCCATTATTGATGCCAACAACCTTGTTTGTTCTGATCAACGCGATAATAAATTCTTTCAAGCTTGTCGATCATCTGTTTATTTTGACCAAGGGCGGTCCAGACAATGCCAGTTCGCTGTTGCTTTATTACATTTACGAAGTCGCCTTTAGTTTCCTTGATCAGGCCTATGCCTCAACCCTGACAGTTATCCTTCTTGCGGTGCTTGCCACGGTTGCCATTGCACAATTTGTATTCGTCGAAAAGAAGGTTCACTACCAATGAGCGGCTTGAATAGAAAAAGTGCTGCTGCAGTAGGGCTGGAAAATACCGCCGCTTGGCTCTTGGCCTTTTTGTGGGTGTTACCGCTGATCTATGCTTTTTGGGCTGCCTTTCACCCTTCGGAATACGCCACGCGGTTTGAGCTGTTTGCACCTTTAACCCTCGACAATTTCCGGGAGGCTTGGTCCCAAGCTCCCTTTGCCCGTTATTTCCTGAACACCTTTATTCTGGTAACCACCATTTTGGCGGCGCAGTTCGTTCTGTGCACACTGGCTGCTTATTCCTTTGCTAGGTTTGAATTTCGCGGCAAGTCAATCGCCTTTGCTCTGATGTTGTTGCAACTGATGATTATGCCAGAAATTCTGATTGTCGAAAACTACATCACCATGAGCAAATTGGGTGCTATCGATACGATCGTCGGCATTGGCTTGCCTTATATGGCCAGTGCTTTTGGAATATTCTTGCTGCGCCAGACTTTTAAAACCATCCCCAAGGAACTTGAAGACGCTGCAAAAATTGAAGGCTGTTCACAATTGCAGGTTCTGTGGAAAGTTTATATCCCGCTGGCAAAGCCGACCTATGTCGCTTTCGGTCTTGTTTCTGTCAGCTACCATTGGAACAATTTCCTTTGGCCGCTGATCGTAACCAACTCCGTTACCACCCGCCCATTGACTGTCGGTCTGGCGATATTTGGCGCACCTGAATCAGGCGTCGATTGGTCTATCATAACCGCCGGTACATTGATTTCCGTCGCCCCGCTGCTGGTCGCGTTTTTGTTGTTCCAGCGCCAATTTGTTCAATCTTTCATGCATGCAGGTATCAAGTGATCAATATTGTTAGTTGGAATATTCAATGTGGGCGTGGAACGGATGGTCAAATAGACTTTGACCGCATTGCTCAAGATATTAAAAAATTTGGCGATGTGGATGTTATCTGTCTGCAAGAAGTGGCTCGCTATGATCCAGAACTTGATGACGGCGAAGGCGCTGATCAAATGGCAGTGTTGGGAGAATTTTTCCCTGAGTATGACCGTTTTTTTGGCCCGGCTTTAAGCCGCCATCGCAAGGGTGATAAGCATCGCAGACAGTTCGGTAATATGATTTTGTCGAGAATCCCAGTACTCCAAACATTCAACCACCTTCTACCGCAACCAGTGCCACCCGTTGCTTGTAAAAACATGATACGCCAAGCTTTGGAAGTTGTTGTGAAAACGCAAAGCGGACCTTTGCGCATTACCACCTCCCATTTGGAATATCACGACGAGTACCAACGGTTGGCCCAAGTAGAGCGTCTTTGTGAAATCCAAAACGAATGCGCCCGCAATGCTGCCGCTGTAACTGTTTCCCCCCCGGCTGGCCCCTATGCCAATATTCCCCGCCCGATGAAGGCTGTGCTGTGCGGTGATTTCAATTCCTTACCTGACGATCCCGTCTATAGGTTGTTAACCGACAACAAAAAACAACCAGCTAAATTTCTTGATGCCTGGTTATTGGCTCACCCTGAAACGCCACATGCACCCACATGCGGTATTTTCGATCGACAGCAATGGCCAGAGGGGGCGCACTGCCGCGACTTTTTCTTTCTTACAAAAGACTTGGAATCAGCCGTCATCACCTGCACTGTCAATCAGCAAACCGCGGCATCAGATCATCAACCGATTCTATTATCGCTGACTTGTTGATGACAGAAGTCGCAACGTTTGTTGACTGTTTCTTCATTTTACCACGAAATTTACAAAGCAATTTCAATGCAATAGGCGTTCGCAGAACTATTCGAACTGGTGCACCAGTTAATAATGTGGTTGAGAGTATCCAGCAGCTACGAGCGGTAGGGTTTAAAGATCTCGTAATTATAAGCGGCGACAATCAACAAAGTGTAGATACCCTCGCTCAAAAAATTGGAATTGAGACCGCAATGGGCGGACTTAAACCCAATGATAAACTAGCTTGGGTTCAAGAACAGCAGGCGACGAATAGACAAATTGTGATGGTTGGCGATGGGATAAATGATGCCCCCGTTATGACCGCATCGGACGCAGCAGTTTCATTTTCAAATGCGACCGAGCTTGCAAAACAATCGAGTGACTTTATTATTCTTGGATCAGATTTTACCAACCTTCCAAAGGTCATAGGATTGGCGAAAGCAACAGGTCGCATTATCTCTCAAAACCTTCTTTGGGCAGCAGGGTACAATGTCTTAGTTGTCCCAGCCGCAGCACTCGGCTACGTCCCCCCATGGGCTGCAGCCATTGGCATGTCACTCAGCTCACTTCTCGTCGTATCAAACGCCATGCGTTTAAATGCTTCGAAATAATTCTACAACGGGAATGGGTAACATCTCAACAGGTTGCCAGAGTGATAGTGTCTGCCCTCATTTAGCTTGTTGTCGCAATGCTGCCGGAAACCTATGTCGGCTTCGCTTGATTGTGCCATCGGATACTAAATATCTTATTGTTGCGCAAAGGTTAGATAGGGCATAACTTCAAATTGTCCGCTTGTTGATTACTTATCGTTGGCGTTCAGGTGGGGTAACCAAAATTACGCTAAAAAATATGGAAACTCAGAAAGGCTAAGCAATGACAACCATTGTGGTGGGTGGAGGTATCGTAGGCCTGTCATTGGCCTATGGCCTGCTGGTACAGGGCCGCAAGGTAATCGTTTTGGATGGGACGGACGAGGATTTTCGCGCCTCACGCGGCAATTTTGGATTGATCTGGGTTCAAGGCAAAGGCTTCAATTGCCCGCCCTATGCAAACTGGTCACGCCAAGCTGCAACGCTCTGGCCTGACTATGCCAGTGACTTACAAAAGCAAACAGGTATTGATCTGGCACTGAGCCAGAAAGGCGGGGTAAGCTATTACACCAATGAAGCTGATTTGGCAGGCCAGATCAGCAAGCTTGAAAGCCTTCGTAGCGCGGTGGGTGGTGACTACCCATTTGAGATGCTTGATCATGCCGCGCTGAAAAGGCTGGTTCCAGAAATTGGCCCCAAGGTCATCGGCGGTATTTATTCTCCGATGGATGGTCATGTGAATCCACTGTTTCTGCTCCGCGCACTAAGCTTGGCCGTGCGCCAAATGGGCGGGGATGTGCGTACAGGTAACTCTGTTATTGATGTTAAGGCGGCCGATCATGATTTCACCGCTGTGCTTGCAAATGGTGATCATGTCACTGGGGATGCTCTGGTGTTGTCCGCAGGTCTGGGTGCGCTGGAACTGGGCGGGAAACTTGGTTTCACCACGCCGATACGCCCGCAACAGGGGCAGGTTCTGATTACCGAAAAGCTTCCACATTTTATGAATTACGCTTCTGCAACACTGCGGCAGGTCAATGAAGGCGGCGTGCAGATTGGGGCATCTGAGGCCGAAATTGGTTTTGACGATGCAGAAGATATGGCGACAATAGCAGGCCTTGCCCGTCATGCGGTGGATGTGTTCCCGCATCTTGCGCGTGTTAAGTTGGTGCGCAGTTGGGCGGCACTTCGGATCATGTCGCCAGATGGCCTGCCGATCTATCAACATTCACCGTCCTATCAAGGAGCCAGCTTCGTGACCTGCCACAGTGGGATCACGTTGTCCACAGTGCACGCCCGATTGCTGCCTGACTGGCTGGCGAAAGAAAAAACCGCGGTTGATCTAACCCCATTCAGTGAAAGGCGTTTTGATGTTTAGACCGCTTGAAACCAGCAATTCCTCGGCTATCACTTTCACCTTTGATAATCAGCCCGTCACTGCGATTGAAGGCATGACCGTGGCAGCTGCTCTCCTTGCATCAGGGTATAAGTCGTTACGTGAAACTCCCGTTTCAGGACAGGCCCGTGGCCCATTTTGTATGATGGGGGCATGCTTCGACTGCCTCGTTTTGATTGACGATGAAACGGTACAAGCCTGCATGGTTCAGGTTCGTTCTGGGCTCCAAGTCAGCCGTGTTCCGCGGATGAATAAAGCTGGAGATAGGTTATGAGCGTTGAACAAAGCGATCTGATTATTATCGGTGCTGGCCCCGCAGGCATGGCCGCTGCAAAAGAGGCAAACCAACGCGGCGTGCAGGTCATTTTACTAGACGAACAGCCAACTGCAGGTGGCCAGATTTATCGCAACGTGCTTGGAGTTTCAGGGCGGCAGGCGGCGATACTGGGGGCAGATTTCACCGAAGGACGGCCTTTGGCAGAATGGCTGACACAGTCAGATGTCGATTACCGCGCCGGTGTTACTGTTTGGCAGGTTGGAACCAATGGCAACGTGGCCTACAGCAAGAATGGCATCGCCGAACAGGTGCAGGGCAAGCATATCCTGCTGGCCACAGGGGCGATCGAACGACCCGTTCCTCTGCCAGGGTGGACTTTACCGGGGGTGATGACTGCGGGGGCGGCACAAATTTTAATGAAAACGAGCGGACTCATAGCCGATGGAGCTGTACTGGTTGGATCAGGCCCCTTACTGTATCTAGTCGCAGCCCAGATGCTGGCGGCCGGCAGCCCACCAAAAGCAATGGTTGAAACACAGTCATTTACAGACCTGCGCGCAGCTCTGCCACATCTGGCCGGAGCACTAAAGAGCTGGCGGCAATTGACCAAGGGGCTTGGCCTGATAGCAACGCTGAGGCGGGCAGGGGTTAAACGTTATACTGGTGCTTCTGACATCAAAATTGTAGGAGACACTGCGGCGGAAGCCGTTAGTTTTACATCTGGCGGACACTCAAAACGCATTGAAACCGAAACCGTGCTTTTGCATCTAGGTGTCGTTCCCAACACCCAAATCAGCCGGGCGTTGGGCCTTAATCATCGCTATGACGCGGCGCAGCGTTGTTTCCATCCTGTGAGCGATAGCTATGGGCAAACATCGGCTCCCCAGATTAGTATTGCCGGTGATGGGGCAGGGATTGCCGGGGCAAAGGCCGCAACATTGTCTGGACGAATTGCCACGTTGAATGCCTTGTCGGTAATGGGTAAAATAAGCACAGTTGAGCGTGATGCAGCCTGTGCACCGCTGTTACAAAGCCGCACCAGCGAGAATGCAATTCGCCCATTTCTGGTCCGTGCCTACGCTCCTTCGGGTGAAATTTTACGGCCAGCCGATGCAACTATTGTGTGTCGATGTGAAGAGGTAACGGCAGGAGATATTCGCCAAAGTGTCGCTTTAGGAAGCAAGGGGCCTAACCAAACCAAAGCATTTAGTCGTGCAGGTATGGGCCCATGTCAGGGGCGCTTTTGCGGGTTAACAGTGAGTGAGATTTTGGCTGCGGAAACTGGTCAAACTCCCGATGAGACAGGGGCGTACCGAATTCGCTCCCCACTTAAACCAATTACACTGGGAGAACTGTCCGCGCTGCACCCAATCGAAAACGAGCAAGGCACGATATGATCGAACGGCAAGCGTTCCTTCTTGATTTCGCGGTGCGTAGCCCCTGCAGTGGCATGGGCTATTTGCCTGACGGGATTGGCCGTTTGGATCTCTAAAGCGCGGTTTTCATATTTTCTTCGGTGTAGAGCGCGCGTAATCTTGCTGTAACGGGGCCGGGTTTTCCGCCGCCAATTTTATGGCCATCTAATTCAACAATTGGGTTCGTAAAACCTGAGGCTGAAGTTGCGAAGGCCTCGTCTGCTTCATAGGCTTCTGCCATGGTGAAGGGACGTTCTTCTACTTCCATTTGTAATAGTTCAGCGCACTCTAGGATTGATTTGCGGGTGATGCCATGGAGAATTGCGTTGGATAGATCGCGGGTGATTATTTTACCGCCTTTTACGATATAGGCGTTGTTGGATGTGCCCTCAGTAACGAAGCCATCTTCAACCAACCAAGCGTCGTCCGCACCGCGAGACTTGGCTTCCATTTTAGCAAGTGAGGGATAGAGCAACTGTACGGTTTTAATATCGCGGCGACCCCAGCGTAAATCTTCTACCGAGATAACCTTAAGGCCCGTTGATTCAACTGCGGTTCCAACCACCTGTTTGTTTTGAGTGAACAATACAATTGTGACCGGCGTATCGGCTGGCGGAAAGGCGAAATCGCGGTCGCCAGGATTGCCACGGGTGATCTGTAAATAGATCATCCCTTCATCAATATCATTCAAGGCGATGAGTTGATGATGGACTGCAAGTAGCTCGTCTTTGTTGACTGTATGTTTAATTTGCAGCTCGTCTAACGAACGCTGTAGGCGGGTGATATGACCATCAAAGCCTATCAGCTTTCCGTTCACTACGGTGGTGACTTCATAAACCCCATCGGCGAAGAGAAAACCGCGATCAAAGATTGAAACTTTGGCTTCGTTTTCTGGAATGTAGTCGCCGTTCAAATAAACAGTTCTCATCGTATTTCTTTCAAGGTGGTTCTCTAAGTTATTCAACCCCAAAGGGCAGGCTCTGGTGGGTGCACACCGTTTTCATCGTAATGAAGAGGTGGTTCTCTGTCTTTGGCCAGCAACAGTGGCCCATCTAGATCGGTGTAGGCAACACCTTGGGCAACTAATGTTGCGGGAGCCATACCGAGCGATGAGCCAACCATGCATCCGACCATAATATCAAACCCTGCCGCTTCTGCTTCCGTGCGTAATTTTAAGGCTTCCGTCAGGCCGCCAGTTTTATCGAGTTTGATGTTGATCATATCGTATTTGCCCTTGAGGGCGCTAAGTGATGCTCGATCGTGGCAAGCTTCATCAGCGCAAACTGGCAACACACGCTCAATCCCCATCAAGGCATCATCGTCTCCAGCCGGTAAAGGTTGTTCCACTAATTTTACCCCAAGGCGCACAAGTACGGGAGCGAGTTCTTGATAAGTTTCAACATCCCAGCCCTCATTAGCATCAATAATAATATCCGTATTCGGCGCACCTTCACGCACCGCCTCTAACCGCGCCATATCGCCCTCGCCGCCGAGTTTGATTTTAAGTAAGGGGCGGTGAGCATGTTGAGTGGCTTTTTGGCGCATCGTATCTGGATCAGCAAGAGATAGAGTATAGGCCGTAATTTCTGGCCCCATGAAGGGAACACCCGCCAAGGTGTGAGCGCGTTCTCCGGCGCGTTTTGCCTCAATGTCCCAAAAGGCACAATCTAGAGCATTCCGTGCTGCACCGCCTTTTAGCCGCTCCTGAAGCGCTTTCCGATCAAGGCCATTCTTAAGATCTGCCTCAAGGCCCATAATGGTTTCAATCACCCCTTCCACGGTTTCATCGTAACGGGCATAGGGAACGCATTCGCCCCAACCGCTATTTGTACCGTTGGAAATTTTGACCGTGACCACCCGCGCTTCAGTCCGCGACCCGCGTGAAATGGTAAACACTTCAGCAAGCGGAAAGACTGTTTCGACGGCGGTAAGAGTAAGGCTCATGGGTTCTCCTAAGCTTCTAGCGCATCTACCAAACGGCCCGCACCATGGCGGAAAGGATCAACTGTTGGCAGCCCCATGCGTTTTTCAGTTTCAGCGCAAAGCGCCTCAGCTTCTGCATCAGATAGTGCCACCGTGTTAATAGCAATGCCAACAACTTTTGCGGCCTTGTTGACCACCTGTGCCATGGTTAGAGCTACATCGCGCAACTCCTCCAAACTTGGCAGTTGATAGCTGGGCAAACCCCGCATGTGGGCGCGAGTAGGCTCATGGCACAAGATAAGGGCGTCCGGTTGGCCGCCATGGATAAGGGCCATGGTTACACCTGAATAGGAAGCATGGAAGAGCGAGCCTTGCCCTTCAATTAGATCCCAGTGGTCGGGATCGTTATCAGGAGTGATGTATTCAATTGACCCGGCCATGAAATCAGCAATCACAGCATCCAATGGCACACCGTCACCGGTGATTAGAATACCTGTTTGACCCGTAGCGCGGAAACTCGCTTTCATACCCCGCGCACGCATTTCTTTTTCCATGCAAAGGGCTGTGTACATTTTGCCGACCGAACAGTCTGTTCCCACCGCGAGGCAACGCTTGCCTATTCGTTTTTCACCATTGGCAATTGGATAGGCGACAGAGGGGATACGTACGTCATGCAAATCAACACAGTGGTGACTGGCAGATTCTACAATATCAAGATCGTCCCGCAACAAATTATGAAGACCTGATGCAACATCCATGCCTGCCTCTAGAGCTTGCTTGATTACCACCCGCCAGCTATCCGAGATATAGCCCCCACGGTTGGCCACGCCAATGACCATGGTTTTAGCACCCTTGGCGACGGCCTGCTCAATAGTTAAATCTTCTAACCCCATATCGGCTTTGCAGCCGTCGAGACGAAATTGCCCAACGCATAGTTCAGGCCGCCAATCTTTGATGCCTTGGGCAACTTTACCAGCAAGTGCATCTGGGGCATCGCCCAGAAATAGGAGATAAGGAGTAGGGATCATGGATTGGCTCCGAAATGAGATATACTTGCGCCACTTAATTTAGCTAAGGCGCTTTACGCAAGTGGTAAAATCAATGGCTTATTAGTTCAACCTATCTGGACTCATCTTACCGCTCACTGGTTTATCGCTGCTGGGCCAGTTACTTTTTATCAAGCAGCAACTGCGTGCCTTTTCTCATCTTATCTTTGATGGTGCTTGAGAGTTTGGCTAGGAACCAGGGGAAGGCAATTTCAATTTTCACGTGGTCATCAAAAACATTTAGCTTGCCACTAACGGCCTGCCCCATCATGCCAGCTTTGAAACTTAAACAATCGCCCTTCCAAGTTTGAGAAACATCGACAGATTTCCCCGCGACTTGTTCTTGAACCTTGGCAAACCCCTTATCAATACGATTGCGAGCTTCAACTCTTGTGAGCTTGTGCGGTACTTTGATGGTAATTTTCTCGCTCATAAACCTGACCCCTATATCTTTCCTTACATATGGGGCCTTTTCTCAGATTTTCAAATTCTTACCCGTTCGCACCTTGCGCAAGTCATAAAATGCGCCCTAGACTTCTATCAGAAGAAAACTTTCGCCAATCTGGGAGGAATGAATGGCTAACCTTGAAATCACCATCAATGGCAAGGCAACGAGCGCAACGGTAGAAGACCGCATGCTGCTTGTTGATTATTTGCGCGAGACTCGAAATCTAACGGGAACCCACATCGGCTGTGACACATCTCAATGCGGGGCCTGTGTTGTTCATGTTGATGGCAAGGCCGTTAAGAGCTGCACTATGCTGGCGGCCCAAGCCAATGGCAGTGAAGTGAAAACCATTGAAGGGGTGGCTGGAGACGGGCAATTGCATCCAATGCAGGAAGCATTCCACAAAAATCATGGTCTTCAATGCGGTTTTTGCACCCCCGGCATGGTTATGGCCGGCATTGATATGGTCAACCGTCTTGGACCAAAACTAAGCGAAACAACCATTCGTGCGGAACTCGAAGGCAATATTTGCCGCTGTACTGGTTATCACAATATCGTAAAATCTATTGCTGCTGGCGCCAAAGCCATGGGCAAGGGAATGAAAAAAGCCGCTCAATAGTTTGAGTATTTAAACAAGAGCGGCTTAGTTTAGTGATTGTTGAGACAGCAGAAGCTCCAGCACAAAATTTATTCGGCTCTTCATACAGGAGGAGACAATTATGGGTAAGCAAGGAATTGGCGCACCAGTACTGCGCAAGGAAGATAAACGTTTTTTAACTGGCAAGGGTAAATATACGGATGACATGAAAATTGCAGGCATGCATTATGCCGCTTTTGTGCGCTCCCCCCACGCCCACGCGAAAATTAAAAAAATCAACATCAAAGCCGCCAGTAAGATGCCTGGTGTTGCCGCTGTTCTTGACGGCAAGCAGCTAACGGGTGACGGCATTGGCAATATCATTTGCGGATGGATGGTTCACTCCAAAGACGGCTCCCCAATGAACATGGGAGCTTGGTCTGCTATGGCAACAGAATATGTACGCTATGTCGGCGACGCCGTTGCGATGGTGGTTGCCGAAACCCAAGAACAAGCTGTAGCTGCCGCTGAAGCCGTGGATGTCGATTATAAAGTTCTTCCAGCAGTTGTCAGTGCCGTCGATGCCCTAAAGAAAGGCGCTCCCCAACTTCACCCTGAAGCCAAGAACAACCTTATTTTCGATTGGGAAATTGGTGAGGAGGCGGCAACAGATGCAGCTTTCAAGAAAGCCGCGAACATCGTTGAGATTGATATTCGCAACAACCGTTTGGTCGCGAACCCAATGGAGCCCCGTTCTGCATTGGTGCAATATGATGCAGCAGAAGATCACTATACATTACACACGACCTCTCAAAATCCGCACGTCGCACGGCTGCTTCTTTCAGCCTTTTATCAAGTGGCCCCTGAGCATAAGCTGCGGGTAATAGCCCCAGATGTTGGCGGTGGATTTGGTACAAAGATTTACGTGTACCCCGAGGAAATTGCCTGCCTTTGGGCGGCAAAGCGCGCTGGCGTTGAAGCCATTAAATGGACTTCAACCCGTAGTGAAGCATTCCTTACGGATGCCCATGGCCGCGACCATGTATCAACGGCGAAAATGGCTTTTGATAAAAACAACAAAATTCTCGGCATGAAGGTTGATACGATCGCGAACCTCGGCGCTTATATGTCGTTGTTTTCTTCTGCCACCCCAACCTACCTCTATGCTACGTTGCTTTCGGGTCAGTATAATATCCCGAACGTCCACGCCAACGTGCGCACTGTTTATACAAACACCGTGCCCGTGGATGCCTATCGTGGGGCGGGCCGCCCAGAAGCGACTTATATTATGGAGCGGATGATGACGACAGCGGCTAGACAGTTGGGTGTTGACCCAGCTGAGTTACGCCGCAAGAATTTCATCACATCCTTCCCCCACCAAACCCCGGTTATCATGTGCTATGATGCGGGTGATTTTGGTGTCTCTCTTGATGCCGCGATGAAGGCATCTGACTACGCCAACTTTGAGAAGCGCCGCAAGAGTTCGAAGCGCAAAGGCAAGCTACGCGGTATCGGCATGAGCTGTTATATTGAAGCCTGCGGCATTGCTCCTTCGGCGGCTGTTGGTTCACTTGGTGCGGGGGTTGGTCTTTGGGAATCTGCTGAAGTTCGTGTGAACCCAGTTGGCACGGTTGAAATTTTAACTGGCTCCCACAGCCACGGCCAAGGCCACGAGACAACATTCGCCCAATTGGTAAGTGATCGTTTCGGGTTACCTGCTGAGAATATTCAAGTTGTCCACGGCGACACCGACAAGGTTCAGTTTGGCATGGGAACCTATGGCTCCCGTTCAGGTGCGGTTGGTATGTCGGCGATTGAGAAGGCCCTTGATAAGGTAGAAGTTAAGGCAAAGAAAATTGCAGCCCATGTTCTTGAAGCCTCCGAAGGAGACATCGAAATCAAGGACGGTGAAGTTATGGTCAAAGGCACCGACAAGAAATTGCTTTGGCACGAGGTTTGCCTCGCTGCTTATATGGCCCACAACCTGCCAGAAGGTATGGAACCCGGCTTGAAGGAAGGGGCGTTTTACGACCCAGCAAACTTCACATTCCCTGCCGGTTGCTACATTTGCGAAGTAGAAGTTGATCCTGATACAGGTGTGACCACCATCGAACAATTTGTTGCCGCAGACGACTTCGGCAAGATCATCAACCCGATGATTGTTGAAGGACAAGTCCACGGCGGTCTTGCCCAAGGCATCGGCCAAGCCCTGTTGGAGAATGTGGTTTACGACGACGAAGGCCAGCTCATATCTGCAAGCTACATGGATTACACCATGCCGCGTGCGGACGATTTACCGAACTTCAAAATCTCCACCACCGAGACCTTAACCCCAAGCAATCCGCTGGGAATTAAGGGCTGCGGCGAAGCGGGTGCTATTGGCTCACCGCCTGCGGTTATCAACGCGATAACCGATGCCATCGGAAACAATGACCTCACCATGCCTGCAAGCCCGCAAAATGTTTGGGCAGCAATTCAAGCTGCAGAATAAGGATACACAATTATGTATGAAACAAATTACACCCGCGCCAAAGACGTAAGCGATGCAGCCAAACAGTTGCGTGCCGCTGATGATGGCAAATATATCTCTGGCGGCATGACCTTGCTACCAACGATGAAGCAACGGTTGGCTGCTCCGTCCGATCTGATTGATCTGACCTACATCAAGGGCATGGGGGACATTAAAGTCTCCCGTAAGGAAGTCACTATTGGCGCAAACGCGACCCACGCGGAAGTTGCTACCAATGCTAAGCTTATGAAAGTCTGCCCCTCACTTTGCGAGTTGGCTTCCCATATTGGCGACCCCCATGTACGCAACCGTGGCACGATTGGCGGCTCAATCGCCAACAATGACCCAGCGGCTGATTATCCTTCTGCGATGCTGGCACTCGGAGCAACGATTGTTACCAATAAACGCAAGATCAAGGCCGACAAGTTCTTTACCGATCTGTTCGAAACAGCACTTGCTGAAGACGAATTTGTCAAAGCAGTCAGCTTTACCGCCCCCAAGAAAGGTGCCTATGCCAAGTTCCCCAGCCCAGCATCCCGTTATGCAATGGCGGGCGTATTTGTAGCTGACCATGGCGGCACTAAGGCCAAGCGCGACATTCGCGTTGGGGTTACGGGCGCATCATCTGGCGGAGTTTACCGTGCGAAGGATATGGAAAAGGCACTGGCCAAATCTTTCTCAGTGGATGCCTTAAACGGCTGTAAGGTTGATGCAAACGATATGCTCTCAGACATCCACGGCTCATCCGCTTACCGCGCAAACCTCGTGATGGTCATGGCCAAACGCGCCGTTGCTGCGGCAAGTTAAATCGAGACACTTGAGTTGAGATCGGGGTGGTGAAAGCCACCCCGTTTTTATGTTTATCGCCCACGGCAGGCTGTGCTTCACAAACCGCCTTAACCTAAAGCTCTGCCTCGGCATTGCGCCACGGTAAAAGACACAAATAAACAAACAAATGTGAGGACATGTTCCTTGCATCAGCACTCGCCTGCACGTACTTGAGTATAATATTATTTTGGAGAAAAGTTAGATGAACACCAGTTTGAAAATACTAGCAGCCGGACTTTTTTGCGCCACCGCAATGACAACTGCTTTTGCGGGAAATCCAGATGTAAAGAACTGGGATGCTGTTAAAGCCGCTGCAAAAGGACAAACAGTTTATTTCAATGCATGGGGCGGTTCTCAAAATATCAACGACTATATTAAGTGGGCAGGAGATGAGCTGAAGTCCCGCTACGGTGTAATCGTTGAACACGTTAAACTGGATGACACCGCTAACGCAGTCGCTACTGTGGTTGCTGAAAAAACAGCTGGTAAGAACGAAGGTGGACGAATTGATCTGATTTGGATCAACGGCGAAAATTTTGCCGCCATGAAACGCCAAGGGTTGTTGTTTTCTCCAAGCTGGGCTGACCAATTGCCAAATTGGAAATATGTTGATGTGGAAAACAAACCGACCATAACCGTCGATTTCACCATTCCAACGGGTGGACTTGAATCGCCTTGGGGTGGGGCAAAGATGGTTTTCTTCCATGATACTGCCCGCAAGAAGGTGGGCGCATTACCTGATTCAGTTTCAGGTATTGTCTCTTGGGCAGCGGCGAATAAGGGGCGTTTCTCCTACCCAGCTCCACCTGACTTCATGGGGTCTTCTTTCCTGAAGCAAGCGCTATCAGAAGTGATTGCAGAGCCTGCAAAATTATTGCAACCAGTGAAGGCCGAAGAGTTTTTAACCGTCACCCGACCACTGTTTGATATCCTTGATAAACTGCACCCGAATATGTGGCGTAGTGGAAGGGCTTTCCCGAAAAATTACCCCGCTATGCGTCAACTGTTAGCTGATGGCGAATTAGATATTATTTTCGCGTTTAATCCGGCAGAAGCCTCTAGCGCTATTGCAAAAAATATTCTGCCGAACACTGTTCGCTCCTTCACTTTTTCAAAAGGCACATTGGGTAACACCCACTTTGTAGCGATCCCCTATAACGCCAATGCGAAAGCTGGCGCGTTACTTCTTGCAAATTTTTTGATCTCGCCTGAAGCGCAGACCCGCAAGCAAAACCCAAAAGTCTGGGGCGACCCAACTGTGTTGAATGTTAGCAAGTTAAACGACACCGAGCAGGCCGCATTTGCCGCGCTTGATTTGGGTATAGCCACTTTGAAGCCAGAAGAGCTTGGGCCAATGCTACCTGAGCCTCATCCTTCTTGGATGGTTGAAATTGAGAAAGAGTGGACACGCCGCTATGGTGCCGGAAACTAGAACCTAGAGCGAATTCCCATGCTACGCCTTGCCCCTGCACTTGCTATTATTATTTTGCTTGGGCCAGTAGTGTTTGGCATGGCAGCAACCTTGCTGCCTGCTTTTGGCTATCTCCCATCTTTGGGGGGAGATAGCTTTACACTTTCCCATTTTTACAAACTTTGGCTGACAGCAGGAATTGGCCGTTCGGCAGTGCTTTCACTGGCTTCTGGCTTGATCACAACCATCTTTGCCCTTGGTATTGTTGTCCTGTTTGTGAGCGGCTGGCACGGGACCAATGTTTTTGCTCGTATGCAGCATCTCATCTCCCCCTTGCTTTCTATTCCCCATGCCGCGGCCGCCTTTGGGCTGGCTTTTTTGATCGCGCCATCGGGCATGATATTCCGCCTGCTCTCTCCTTGGGCAACTGGAAGCACGAGGCCGCCAGATTTGCTTATTCTGCAAGACCCACTCGGACTCACAATGATGCTGGGGCTGGTGCTCAAAGAAATTCCGTTCCTACTGTTAGTGACCCTTGCTGCTTTACCGCAAACCACTGCCAATCGTTCGGGCCATATTGCTCAATCTTTTGGCTATGGGCGTATCAGCGGGTTTTTATTCGTCACTTGGCCTTTGATATATCGCCAAATTAGGCTCGCAGTTTTTGCCGTAATTGCCTACGCCACCTCGGTTGTAGATGTGGCGGCAATTCTTGGCCCTTCCACCCCTTCGACACTGGCGGTACGCCTAACTCAATGGATGGGCGATCCTGATTTGTCCTTACGATTTGTTGCTTCAGCTGGAGCACTATTGCAATTAGCGGTTACGGTAAGTGCAATAGCCATTTGGATTGCTGGGGAAAAAATCATCAGCAAATTGATGAGCCGATGGCGTAATAAGGGAGCCCGTTTTCAAGCTGAGAGTGCCCTACGTCTAGGTGGGTTGTCACTTATAGCACTCACTGCATCAGCTGTGTTTGCTGGCTTGTTGATTTTAGCCCTTTGGTCATTCGCGGGTTTTTGGGCTTTCCCCGATGCCCTGCCACGTAATTTTACTTTGGGTAACTGGCAGCGAGCTTTACCAACATTTGTAAGCCCATTGAACACCACGCTTCTAACAGGGGTAGCTGCGACACTTATCGCAGTTATCATCACCCTTGCTTGCCTTGAACAAGAAGCCCGCACAGGGCGTACAGGTGGGTCACGCGCTTTGTTATTTGTCTATCTGCCGCTCATCATCCCCCAAGTCAGTTTCGTATTTGGCCTGCAACTATTCTTTTTGAATATCGGTGCGGATGCCACGTGGTCAGCGCTTGTATTCGTTCATCTGATTTTTGTTTTGCCTTACGTATTCCTCTCCCTCTCGGATCCGTGGCGAGCGTGGGACAGGCGTTATGCACTGGTTGCGCAGGGCTTGGGAACATCTCCTAACCGTGTTTTCTGGCGGGTAAGATTACCGATGTTATTGAAGCCGGCATTAGCGGCGACAGCAGTTGGCTTCGCAGTTTCTATCGGTCAGTATTTGCCGACGCTGCTCATTGGCGCAGGTCGGTGGCCGACGATCACTACCGAGGCCGTCGCCTTGGCATCTGGGGGAGACAGGCGCGTCATAGGTGTTTATGCCTTCTTGCAAATGGTATTGCCTTTCCTTGGCTTTGCATTGGCCACTTTGATTCCGGCATTATTATTCCGCAATCGAAAAGACATGAGGGCTGCATCTTGAATGGTTTTGAGTTTAAAGAGGTGGCAATTACTCTTGAGGGTCGCCATCTGCTGTCCCTTGATACACAGGTTGAGCCGGGAGAAACGCTCACCCTTATGGGCCCGTCGGGTTCTGGCAAATCTTCTTTACTGGCCTATATCGGCGGATTTCTTGATCCGGTGTTCACCGCCACTGGAGATATAATCTTGGATGGCCAACCTCTTAACCGATTGCCTGCTTCCAAACGCCGTACCGGGATTTTATTCCAAGACCCGCTGTTATTTCCCCATATGTCGGTGGGTGAAAACTTACTGTTTGCTTTGCCTCCTTCTGTGCAAGGCGTGGCGCGTAAGCAACAAGTAGAAGCAGCACTGGAGCAAGTGGGGCTTGATGGTTTTATAAGCCGAGACCCTGCAACACTTTCTGGTGGGCAAAAAGCACGGGTTGCTTTGATGCGCGTCTTACTCTCGAAACCATCAGCCCTGTTGTTAGACGAGCCATTCTCAAAGCTGGATTCAGAGTTACGCGGACAAATTCGTAGTCTTGTTTTTGATGAGGCGCGACGGCAAAACCTACCAACAATTTTGGTCACTCATGATGGCGAAGATGCAAAATCCGCGGGTGGCCCAATCATTCGCCTCGACTGATTGGGCCCTGTCCCCTAAACAGTTTTTATGAATTCTCTTCCTTCTCTTCCAATCACCGAAGTCCTACCCCAGATTTTATCTGCGCTGGACAAGGATTCAAATTTGGTTCTTGTTGCGCCTCCAGGGGCTGGTAAAACAACCCTAGTGCCGCTTGCTTTGTTAGATGCCGAATGGCGGAATGGGAAACGCATACTGGTATTGGAACCGCGCCGTTTGGCTGCCCGTTCCGCTGCCAACCGTATGGCATTTTTACTAGGTGAGAAAGTGGGTGAGCAGGTAGGCTATCGAGTTCGCTTTGATACCAAGGTTACAAAGCACACCATCATTGAAGTGATAACCGAAGGGGTGTTCACCAGAATGTTGTCGGATGATCCGGGGTTAGAAGATGTTGCCGCCGTTTTATTTGATGAATTTCACGAACGGAGTTTGGATGGTGATTTGGCTCTAGCTCTTTGCCTCGATTTGCAGGCGGGGCTTCGGGAAGATTTACGGCTCCTACCCATGTCAGCAACTCTCGATGGCGCGGGTGTTGCTAAACTCATGGATGCCCCAATTGTGCAAAGCGAAGGGCGCGGATTCTCTATTGAGATAACCCATCAAGATCGCCTCCCAAATGAGAAAATAGAAATGGTAATGGCGCGAGTAGTTCGTGAAGAAATTGCCAATGGAATTGGCGGAAGCATTCTAGCTTTTCTTCCGGGCCAACGCGAAATCGAGCGTACTTATGATCGACTAGAAGGCCATTTGCCACCGGATGTAGAGCTACACAGACTCTATGGCGCGTTATCATCAAAGGCACAGGATGATGCCATTCGACCGACAAATGGCGAGAGCCGCAAGGTGGTGTTAGCCAGCGCAATTGCCGAGACATCGCTTACCATTGAGGGGGTGAATACGGTTGTTGATAGCGGGCTTTCGCGCCAACCAGTTTTTGAACCAGCCACAGGGCTTACTCGTTTGCAAACCGTTCGGGCATCTCAAGCCTCCGTGACCCAACGCGCTGGTCGGGCGGGGCGCTTGGGGCCCGGAAAGGCTGTGAGGTTATGGCGAGCAGAACAAACTGCGGCGCTGCCACCCCATAGCACGCCTGAAATTTTGAATGCCGATTTAAGCGCTCTTTTACTCGACCTTGCCGATTGGGGAGTGCGGGATTTAACCCAATTGAAGTGGTTGGATTGCCCTCCAATGCCTGCGCTTGCAGAAGCTGAAAACCTACTTGAGAAAATGGCGGCAATGGAAGGCGGCATGATTACAAGTCACGGTAAAGCTATGAGGCGGATTGGGTTGCCTCCGCGATTTTCTCACATGGTATTGAAAGCCGCAAATCATTCAAATGCTTCTGTAAAACGCGCAACACTCCTATCGCTTTTGGTACAAGAGCGTGGCGCTGGCGGTCATTCAAGTGATTTAGCAGAACGGTGTGAAAAAGCAGTAATCGCCCGCGATAAACGCACGCAGAATATTGTCCGTTTGGCAGACGGTATAGCGAAAAAACTGGGAGCTATAAAAAGCAATAAGGATGCCTTACCTCATGGCGTTCTTTTGGGTTTAGCTTTCCCCGACCGCATTGCCCAAAACAGGGGGCAGGCTCCCGATGGTTCTATGCGATACCGTCTTGCCAATGGCCGCGGGGCACAAATGGAAGCCACTGAAGTTTTAGCCCGCGAAGACTTTCTTGTTGTCGTCGATATGGCGGGGCGTGCAGGAGCAGCGCGAATTATGTCCGCTGCGGCTCTTACCAAGCCTGAATTACTCGAAAATTTTTCAAATCAAATTAGTCAGGAACGTGAGGCAAAATTTGACTACAAAACAGGGCGTTTAAGCGCCACAAGCGCCACCCGTTTAGGGGCATTGGTTTTGACTAAGCCAAGCAAAGTTGCCGTAGATTCTGAAGTCGCTTTGAAGGCGTTGTTGCAAGCGGTGCAAGATCACGGTTTAGATCTGCTGCCTTGGCGCGAAGAAGATCAGAAGCTGCGTGGGCAGTTACAATTACTGCACCAATTCATTGGCGCGCCTTGGCCCGATGTAGGGATCAAAGCCCTTCTAACTTCACTCGATGTTTGGCTCGCCCCATTCTTGAGCGGCGAACAAAGCCTATCATCCCTTGGGGGTGGCGCACTCACAGACGGGTTAATGTTATTGGCTGGACATCCATCTCGACAACAAATCAACGCCCTTACCCCTTCACATTTCGACACCCCCAGTGGCTCGCGGCTTCCTGTGGAATACGGTGATGGCAAGGTAATTTTGCGGGTACGCCCACAGGAGCTATTCGGCCTTGATGTTCACCCAACCATCATGGATGGCCGCTTGGTACTCGATATTGAATTGTTATCTCCAGCCAACCGTGCCATTCAAATCACACGAGACCTGCCAGGGTTCTGGCGCGGGACATGGGCTGATGTGCGAAGTGATATGCGGGGCCGTTACCCTAAGCATCCGTGGCCAGAAGATCCTCTCAGTGCAACACCTACCCAGCGGGTTAAACCGCGCAAAGCTAAGAAGTAACGAATGGCGATTGATATATATGAGAAAGTCATCCGTAACCGTGCCCTCGTGCGGTTGGATACACTTATGCAGCTGCGTTGGTATGCCATTATCGGCCAGGTACTAGCGGTCTTGGTGGTAGCATTTGGTTTCAAATACCAGTTGCCGTGGATAGCCTGCCTTGGGCTCGTTGCCCTCTCAGTTGCGTTGAACTTAATCCTCAAACAAAAATACAAAGCCAATTATCGCATGCCCAGCAATGGTGCTTTCTTGTTGCTGGCTTATGATACATTACAGTTGGGTGCTTTGCTGTTCTTAACGGGTGGCTTGCAAAATCCATTTGTTATTTTGCTCATTGCACCTGTTGTTGTATCGGCAACGTCCTTAGAGCAAATTTTTACGATCTTGCTTGGTGGGCTTGCAGTTTTGGTCATCTCAATTCTAGCTATTTTTCATCTTCCATTGCCGTGGGATGCCTCTCAGCCCATGGTGATGCCTTTCGTTTTTATTGCGGGGATTTGGGCCGCCATTGTTTGTACCTTGGCCTTCACCGCGATCTATGTTTTTAGGGTGGCGCAAGAAACCCGTCGTTTGACCCACGCTCTGTCCGCCACCGAGTTGGTTCTCCAGCAGGAGCAACACCTATCGGCCTTTGATGGTCTGGCCGCCGCTGCGGCCCATGAATTAGGTACACCGCTCGCTACAATCGCTCTTGTTTCAAAAGAAATGCAGCACGCTTTGCCTAAGGACAGCGAAATGGCAGAAGATGCCGCCTTGCTCCGCTCGCAAGCAGAACGCTGTCGTACAATTTTGCAAAAACTCTCATCCCTAGCCAACGATAAGGATTCAATCGTCCAGGAGCAGCCCTTGACCACACTGCTCGAAGAAGAAATTGAACCGCTCCGTTCATTCGGCATCACCATTGATGTTCATATCAACGGTGATCTCGCTACCACTCCTCAAATCCGGCGGACTTCAGCCATTCATTACGGTCTTGGTAACTTGATCGACAATGCGGTTGATTTTGCTAAAACGAATGTCGTTGTAAGCATTATCTGGGACGATGAATTTGTCCGTTTGGAAATAAGCGATGACGGTGATGGCTTTCCAGTAGCGATCTTGAACAGGATTGGAGAGCCGTTTATCTCTTCCCGCCGCGCCCGCAAAGACGGCCAACAGCGTGGCATGGGATTGGGCATGTTTATCGCAAAAACCTTGCTGGAACGGAGTGGCGCAGAACTTACCTTTAGTAACGGCACAAAACTACCACTGCATAATAAAGGTGCATTTATTTCAATAGTTTGGGATAGAGAGCGCCTAGAAAAAGAAAAAGAAGCGCTAGCACCGTCCATTGCGCTTACCGACGCAGAGACTATTATAGGATAACAACGCGCCGCTGAATCAATTTGCGGTGATCAATGGGGATAATAATGAGTAACGACGAAACCGATGTAGAGCTGAATAAAGACATGGAAGGGGTGCAATTAAGCCTCTTACTCGTAGATGATGATCGTCCATTTCTACAGCGCTTAGGCCGCGCCATGGAATCACGTGGTTTTGCCGTAACGCTGGCTGAAACTGTTGCTGATGGTATCAAGGTCGCTAAACATGGCAGCCCAGACTACGCCGTTATTGACATGCGCCTTGAAGATGGCAACGGGCTTGATGTGGTCAGCGCATTACAAGAACACAATGAAAATACTCGAGTGATTGTTCTAACCGGCTACGGTAACATTGCGACTGCCGTTAGCGCGGTTAAGCGTGGTGCAATTGATTATTTGGCAAAACCTGCGGATGCAGATGATATTTATAACGCTTTGATGCAAAAACCTGATGAGAAGGCCGCGCCACCAGAAAACCCCATGTCTGCGGACCGGGTGCGTTGGGAGCATATCCAGCGGGTATATGAGCTTTGCGACCGGAATGTCTCTGAGACAGCCCGCCGTTTGAACATGCATCGCCGTACCTTGCAACGCATCTTGGCCAAGCGCGCGCCCCGATAATCGCTGTTTGTACATATCCGTGGTGCAATTTTGCCTCACCCGATCAAAATGACGTTACGGCATCATGAATCAGTCGAATCCGCATTGAGCAATGAATAACCAACTGCTATCACCCTTTTGAAACGATTAGATTTGGCTGGACACCTCTTAATCATACGATTTTAACGTTGCAGTCCAATTTGATTGTTTGGAAGAAAAGAGAAATTGCTCACACATGCAGTTGAGCAAACATTTAAAGTGGATTGCACAGATGAACGTTTTCACCTCCGCCGGAATAGCCCGAAACCTATTCGTTGCCACTTTTATCAGCTTAATGCTCGCCCTTACAGGCTGCGTCTCTTCAGGCGGCGGCACTTCATCCTATGGCGGCTCCTCCCTCTCTTCGGCCACTGCAAAACGTGCCTCTGCCAGAGCCAATGTTAAAAAAGCTCGCAAAGAACTGAGAGCTTCCAAGAAAGCATTGAAGAAAATTAACCGCCGTATGGCGCGCGATACGCGTAAACTCAAACGCAAGCGGATTTCGAAAAAACTACGCAAAAAATTGGTGAAACGCGTAAAGGCAAATAAACGCAAGTTGCGTTCTGCCAAGCGTAAGGTTTCTAAGGCTAAGCGTAGATTGGCACGCGCCCGTAACGCTGAAAAACGTGCGACTCGCGCAATAGCTTCTGCGAAACGTCGTAAGGCAGACGCAGAACGTCGCCTTGCTGCAGTTGAGCGCCGTAAAGCTGCGGCTGAGAAAAAGAAAGAACAGTTGCTCGCCCAAAATGAGGCGAAACGCGACAAGCCGGTTTCTTCATCAGCCAGCAGATTGTTTTCCCTTTCAGACCCAGCCTTGAAAAATGTAAGTGACTACGCTGCCCGTGTTGACGGTGCATTTCCTGTTGCTGCGATCCCTGTAAGCAAAATGAACAAACGTTTGTTCCGTCAAGAAGTGCGTTACTCATCTCGTCATAAGCCTGGTACATTGGTTGTCGACCCTAACGCAAAATATCTTTATCTGATCCAAGCTGGTGGCACAGCAATGCGCTATGGTATTGGAGTTGGTAAAGCAGGTTTTGAGTGGAGCGGCGAAGCTCATATTGGTTGGAAACAAGAATGGCCAAAATGGACACCCCCGGCAGAAATGATCGAGCGTCGTCCAGACCTTGAAAAGTACAGTGCCGACAATGGCGGAATGCCAGGCGGTCCAGCAAATCCACTCGGTGCCCGCGCGCTTTATCTTATGCAAGGCGGTGTTGATACACTCTACCGTTTGCACGGCACACCTCAATGGGCCTCAATCGGTACTGCCGCCTCATCTGGTTGCATTCGTTTGATGAACCAAGATATTATTGACCTCTACAAGCGCGTTCCAAATGGCGCGAGAGTTGTGGTTCTTTAACAACCAAGCCAACGGGTTATTTAAAAGTGGGCAACCAGCAGGTTTGCCCCTTTTTCATATGGTGATCCGAATTTGAATATAATCGAATAAACTGAACATTTGCCGCAAAATGCGACTTGCAATTATACCAACAAGCCTTTACGACAACGCTTGTTCAGTGGTTTATTCCGACTGCAACACCGCACCCGTAGCTCAGCTGGATAGAGTACCTGACTACGAATCAGGGGGTCGGGCGTTCGAATCGCTCCGGGTGCACCATTTTTATACACATGTACGAACGTGCGTTTGGGCTGAGTACCATAGCCATCTTTCAATTCTGCTTTAAGTAGACGTGAAATTCAGTAAAAAAACCCACTGAGTATAGCACTCATATTTTGGTCAAAAGAAAAATTATGGCCATTGCTAGCAATAAGGAAATTGCTTGCCAGAAGGCCACTGGGTTTCGTTCAGCTAGTGGAGTGTGGGAATTTTGAATGAATTTTTTATTTGGTGTTCTTAGGTCTGCTGTGAATTCTGAAAGAGACTCGTAACGCTTGTATGGGTTTGGGTGAAGCGCTTTTTTTAGAACACCATCAACCCATTCAGGGAGGTCTGGACGGGAGCTTATTGCGCTGGTGTATCGAAGTTTGTTTTGTTGCACTGGGGTTCTGGCTTTGGAAACTTGCGTACCAAAGGGGAGTTTTTTTGTGAGCATTTGATAGGCAATAACAGCCAGCGAAAAGAAATCAGATCGCTTTGTCCCTTCCTCACCAACGAAATATTCTGGTGCTGCATATTGCAAGGTTCCTAGAACGTCACCCTTATCGAAATTGGGGGCGGCCTCCACAACGCCGGCTACTTTTGTCGAACCGAAATCAATTATTTTTACGGTTCCTGTTTGGTCGATCAAAATATTTTCTGGGCGAAGGTCTTGATGCACCATCTCTTTACGGTGGAATGCGCGCAGCCCCTTAGCAATTTGCTCAATGATCCCGCGCATTGTTTCTAAATCAGGAGAAGAATTGTCGATCATCCATTGGGCAAGCGTTTGACCTTCAATAAATTCCATTGTGGTATAAAGGTAACTTCTCTTATGGGTTTGCGGGTAAGCTTTGAGAACATGGGCACTGTTTAAACGTCGGGCGATCCACTCCTCCATCATAAAGCGCTTCAAATAATCAGCATTTCCACGCAGGTCTATTGATGGGATTTTAAGGGCAAGTTCCTCTCCGCTCGTCATGTTTTTCGCCAAATAGATGTGGCTCCGATGGTTGGCGTGAAGCTCACGTAATATGCGATACCCGTCAAATTTTTGCCGTGCTTCCAACAAAGGCGGAGGTGGCAATTCTTCATTTGCCCACATGAACTCTTCGGCGTTTGCATCTGGTAAATCTTCAATGCGTATAATTTGAATGGTCAAATTATCTGTACTGCCACGGGTGATGGAATCTTCAACGATCAGACGCGCCGCTTCATCAAGGTCGCTCTCTTTGTCGGCAATAGTATTACTGATGAAAGAGTGGTCAGTGTTTTCATAAACACCATCAGTCATAAGAATCAGAACATCTCCGATACTTAGTTGTATTTTTTGGTAATCAATTTCAATGTTTTGGGCCATGCCCATGGCGCGGTTAAGGTGGCTTTGTTCGGCAGACAGGACAGTTCTATGATCGGTGGTAAGCTGTTCTAGGCTATTACCGTTCAGGCGATAAATTCGGCTATCCCCGACATGGAAAAGATGGGCGCTGGAGGACTTCAAGACGACAGCACTCAAAGTGCAAACATAGCCCTTGTCCATATCATAGGCATGTTGGCTGCGTTTTGTTTCAGCATAAAGCCAAGAATTTGCAGCATTTAAAACTCTTTGTGCGGCAGTCTTAACCGTCCATGAATCCGAGGTGCAATAATAGTCAGTCAGGAAACTTTTGATGGCAGATTGGGCGGCGAACTGGCTGACTGCGCTGCTGCTGATCCCATCCGCAAGGGCAATTGAAATCCCCTTCATTGCCAACATTTGCCCATCAGGAATAAGGGCACCATGGAAATCTTGGTTGATTTCCTTGCGCCCTTTATCACTATACTGGCCTAAAGTTATGTCGAGTTTTCGTGACACATTATTCCCTTAAATGCCCCGCCATGAAAACGGCGAGGCATGGTGCTCGATTAAATTGCGTTCCGCTTTGATCCAGTTTTAATGTGGGTAGCGTAAAGGGTAAGGCCAGTGAACGCGAGACCACCAACGAGGTTCCCAAGGACTGTCGGAATTTCATTCCAGATGATGTAATCCATTATTGAGAAGTCGCCGCCCATAATAATACCTGATGGGAACAGGAACATATTGACCACGGAATGTTCAAAAGCCATGGCAAAGAACAACATAATTGGCATCCACATCGCGATAACTTTTCCGCTGACCGTGGTTGAAATCATCGCGCCAACAACACCTGTTGAAACCATCCAGTTACAAAGCATGCCACGAATGAACAACGTCATCATGCCTGCAGCGCCGTATTCGGCATAACCTACAGTTCTTGAGTGGCCAATGGCGGCAATTTTTTGGCCGATGGCATTGGGTTCAGTAGAGAAACCGAACGTGTAGATGTAGGACATCAGCACGGCGACCGTAAAAGCACCGCCGAAGTTGCCAAGGAACACAAGTCCCCAGTTGCGTAGTACGCCGCCTATTGTAACCCCTGGGCGCTTGTCTATGAGCGCAAGCGGCGCCAACACGAACACGCCTGTGAGCAGATCAAAGCCCAACAAATAAAGCATGCAAAAGCCAACAGGGAATAAGATCGCTCCGATAATCGGAAAGCCTGTTTGCACCGTAACAGCAATCGCAAATACAGCAGCGAGGGCAAGAATTGCGCCCGCCATATAAGCGCGGATTACTGTGTCGCGGGTGGACATAAATATTTTTGATTCACCTGCGTCAATCATTTTAGTGACAAATTCAGAAGGGGCGAGATACGCCATGGAGAGACTCCTTAAGTCTATTGGTTTTCATTATTAGAGATGAGATTATTCAGTTGTTGCCGTGATGAGGCGCTCGCAGTCCAGCAGGACACGACCGTCTTCAACTTTGATTTCGTAGGTGTTCACACGCCCATCATCAGCACCTTGGGCCATGCCAGTTTCCAGATTGATGACCCAATTATGCAAGGGGCAAGTGACCGCGTTGCCGTGGACAATCCCTTCTGAGAGGGGGCCTTTTTTATGTGGACACGCATCATCAATTGCGTAGACGCGATCATCATGGGCACGAAAGACCGCAACACATCCGTGCTGCGTTTTTATCACCCGTGCGCCCCGTGGTTGAATGTCATCGAGTGCCGCTATGTCGATCCAAGTGCTCATTCTGCAGCCTCAAGGGTCAGATCAGCAACAGCCGACCATTTATCTTTCTTGAACTGCTCGGTTGATTGTTCAGCCCATGGGTCCTTGCGATAAACAGATTGGGAAATCTCAAACCGCTCAATTAATTCTGCCCGCTGTTTGAGGTCTTCAACGACCTGTTCTTTAATCCACTCAAGCCCAACTTTATGAACCCATTTCCATATTCGATCTAGATAACGGCCCTGCTCGCGGTAGAGTTGAATAAATGCGATGCTGAGATTGATGGCTTCATCTTCAGTTTCGACCTTAGCTAAAAACTCTGTTTTCTTGACCTCCATACCAGCGGCTCCTGCGACGCTGACTTCATAACCGCTATCAACACAAACAATTCCAAGGTCTTTACAGGTGGCCTCTGCACAGTTTCGAGGGCAACCCGAAACGCCGAGTTTGACTTTGTGAGGTGTCCAGCTGCCCCAAAGTATCTTTTCAAGCTTGATACCGAGGCCGGTGCTGTCTTGCGTTCCAAAGCGGCAGAAATCCGTTCCGACACAGGTTTTAACAGTTCTCAAACCTTTGGAATAAGCATGGCCAGAAACCATACCTGCCGCATTTAGATCAGCCCACATATCTGGAAGATCTTCCTTGCGCACTCCAAGAAGGTCAATCCGCTGGCCGCCAGTAACTTTAACCGCAGGAACATTGTATTTGTCCGCTGCATCAGCAATCGCACGCAATTCATCAGGTGTGGTCATGCCGCCCCACATGCGGGGCAAGACAGAATAGGTTCCGTCTTTTTGAATGTTGGCGTGGTTGCGCTCATTCACAAAGCGACTTTGGGCATCGTCTTTATATTCCAATGGCCATTCGGCAATCATGTAATAGTTCAATGCTGGTCGACAGCTCGGGCAGCCGCAGGAGGTTTTCCAACCACATTCCTGCATCACCGCCGCCATAGTTTTCAACTCTTGGCTCTTGATGATACGGCGCACATCTTCGTGAGCGAAATCAGTACAACTGCACATGGGTTGGGAAGTTGGAGCTTCAAATGCGTCGCCAAGGGTTGCGGCCAAGAGCTGCTCGACTAAGCCTGTGCATGTCCCACATGAGGCAGATGCTTTGGTGGATGTTTTGATGGCTCCTAGATCATGGGCACCTTCGTTGATTGCATCAACAATTGTTCCTTTGCAAACACCATTACAACCACAAATTTCCGCATCGTTTGGAAGGGCCGCAATCAACGCCAACGGGTCTTGAATTTCCCCGCCTTGAAAGGCTGGGCCATAAATCAATGTCTCGCGGTTTTCAGAAATATCTTCACCAGATTTCAATTTGGCAAAAAACCAATTGCTGTCTGCTGTATCACCATACATAACCACACCAATGATACGGTTTTCTTGAATGATGAGACGCTTATAAACGCCACGGGCAGGATCACGGAAAACGATTTCTTCGCGGTCTTCAGCCTCAGCGAAATCTCCAACAGAAAAGAGATCTACGCCCGTTACTTTCAGTTTAGTCGAAACGACGGGAGCCGTGAATTTTGCTTCTTCTTCAATGAGGGTGGAAGCCAAAACTTTGGCCATATCGTATAGGGGCGCAACCAAACCATAGACTATATTATCGTGTTCAACGCATTCACCCACCGCAAAAATATCGGGGTCGGACGTATGCATGGCATCATCAACGACAATGCCGCGTTCAACGTGAATTCCGGCATCGGTAGCAAGGCGAACTTCTGGACGAATACCAGCTGCCATCACCACAAGACCCGCTCCAAAAGTAACGTCATTTTCCAACACGACAGCTTCTACGTGGTCTTTCCCAATAATCGCGTTTGTGTGGGCATTGCAAACAACATTGATGCCACGACCTTCCAATTCTTTTTGGAGTAAATATCCAGCAGCAGGGTCAAGCTGACGTTCCATCAAATGCCCCATGAGGTGGAGAACGGTAACATCCATTCCTTGGTAGCTAAGAGCGGCCGCAGCTTCTAATCCAAGCAATCCCCCGCCAATAACGACTGCTTTACCATTTGGTTTTCCTGCCGCTTTCAGCATGGTTTCAACATCATCATAATCACGGAAGCCAATGACACCCGGCAGATCATTACCCGCAACAGGAATGAAGAAAGAGGCTGACCCCGTGGCTACGATTAGTTTGTCGTAGGCGGTTTCTCCCCGTTCGCTAACGATAATTTTTCTTTTGCGGTCAACTTTCACGACAGCTTCGTTGAACCGACATTCAATCCCATTCTCGCGATACCAATCGGCATCATGGGTTACTATTTCATCAAAGCTCTTGTCTCCTGCCAAAACTGGCGAGAGCATAATACGATTATAATTACCCCGTGGTTCAGCTCCAAAAAGTTTAATGTCATAGGCATCTGGAGCTCGGTCAAGTAGCTCCTCAATGAGCTTTCCTGAAGCCATGCCAGCGCCAATAATGACAAGTTTTTGCGACATGATGTGGCTCCAAATTGAATTTGCTAAGGGGAGATTATTCTCTGGTCTTTTCTATATTGCTTGAGTGTGTTGATGTCTGTTGCTAAGAATTCACGTAGCTGTTGCAATTTCTGCAACGCAGTATTTTCCAACGTAGGACATCATGCGACACCTTTTGGTACTGAAATTCATCGAAAAAATTGCCCGCACGGGCTCATTACGCAGCGCTGCTGAGGAATTAAACATCACTCCCTCTGCACTTAATCGCCGGATATTAGGCGTTGAAAAAGAGTTGGGCGTAGAGATATTTGAACGCCATTCGTCAGGGCTACGTCCCAACCTCGCAGGTGAAATTCTAATCAAACATATCCGCGATCAAATTGCGGACATGGATCGAGTAGAATCATTAATTGCCGATCTTTCGGGACGACGGGCTGGTCACATAAATATTGCAACAACACGGGAGTCCGTTGCCTACTTTTTACCCGCTCTCATTAAGAGGCACTTAGAAGAATTCCCAGCTGTTAGTTTTCGGGTCAATCTTTGCGAACGCGGGGAAGCTGAGGCTTCGTTACAGGACAATACAAATGACATAGCGGTCGTGTTTGAACCCATCCGATTGAAAGAATTGGAAGTCATCTATACAGGCTCGCAGCCAATATTCTGCATTATGTCAAAAGACCATCCATTAGCGAAGCGGGAGGAATTAAAGATTTACGATTGTGTAGATTACCCGCTTATGCTGCCCAAGCAACCAGAAGGGATACGACAGGTCTTGGATTCTGCTGCAGAGAAGCTAAGCATTTCGCTTCAACCTATTCTCGAATCCAACAGTCTGGATTTACTCCGTTTGATGTCTCAAGACAGTGAGGCTCTAAGTTTTTGTCTCGCGATAAACCTCAGGCCCGAACTGGAAAAAGACCACCTCGTTTCAGTTCCACTTGATGTCCCCAAAGCTAGAGCAGGAACGCTAGTGGCCGGTTATCTAAGAGGGCGAACCTTGCCAGTAGCCGCAGCGCGTTTCCTTGAAACAGTAAAGAAAGAACTCTCCATTCAGTTTTCAAACTAGGGATTTCAGTTCAGCTGAACCTCGGCAACGGGTTGCTTTCCTAGGTAAGGGCCCACGATGTTTGGAGAAGCTATTGTAGGAATATAATTGTTTCTTTCGATCGTTACACTCGGCACAATTTCCACGCGGATTTTCTTTGCCATAAGCTCTTGCTCTAACCTATCGATTCTTCCATTGAGCCAAACAACGGTTTTTCCCTGATTGGCCGCCACCAGAATATCGCCCTTGAGTTCCTGCGTTAAGCGTTTCGCAGTATAAACTCTTTCTGCATCACGGCGGGCAATTTCTAGGGCGGGGGCATCTGTTGTTTTGCTATAGAAAATAATGTCCGCTTCTTGCAGCCGCTTCATCGCGCGTAAAGTGAGTAAATCAGCCGTTCCATGGCTTGTATCAATCAAGATGATCTCACCTTGTTTCGTATTCTCAGGAGCACCACCAGCCTTAATAGCGTTGGTTATGATGGCTGCCGCCTGCTGTTCATTGCCTTGCGCATGAAGCCTGCGTGGAGCATCCGAAAACACCCATTTCCAAAATGAACGACGCTTATGAGGAAGAATTGAATTCGCCACCGCCTCGCGCAATTGCCCCCCAAGTTTTGCAAGTTTTCCAAGCTCTGGCTCAAGAGCAATTTCGATTTGGCTTTTGATATTTCGCGCGAGAACTGGCGCCGTGCCTTCGGTTCCAATGGCGACCACGACAGGGTCACGATCAACAATTGAAGGAGTTAGCCCCGTACACAGTTCTGGCTGATCAACCACATTCACAACCGCACCCGCAGCGATAGCAAGTTGATGATATTTTTTGATCAGGATCATGTTTTCAATGGCGATAAAAACCAAAGCAGCATTATTGAACGTCGAAGCGTTTATTGCCTCCCTATGCCAAGAAATACGCCCTTGTTTCTCAAGTTCAACTAATTCAGGTGAAAGCTCATGCCAAGCAACAACAATTTCAGCCTCTGTTTTCAAAACTAAACGACATTTTTGAGCAGCCTGCTCGTCACCACCAATAATAACAATCGGGCGATTAGCAACGCAAAGAAACATTGGGAACGTTTTCATGATGACAACTTCAATTGAAAAACCAGTAGCAATTACCTACCGCCAACGCCTGTTGATGTATGTTGCTAAAAGTTCAGAACGGTGTTGCAATTATCGCAACACGTTGCTGTTCCGTCTCTATTGGAGGCAATTGGGTCTGCGAGCTCCTCAAAAGCCGAATGTCAACTTCTGTTGCTTATGCAAACAAGTACAAACGAACTCCAAAGTCCGCAAAGGGCCGTGAGTAGCGCTCAAACGCTTACGCCTGTTTGGCTCTGAGGCCTACAGAGTAATGTGCGGCCCCCGTGTTTCTCACTGACCCTAGATATTTTATAAAGCAATTTCAATACGATATGCGTTCGCAGAACTATTCGAACTGGTGCACCATTTTTATACACATGTACGAACGTGGGTTCAGTCATCCATTGGATTGAGCACCAAAGCCTGTTTTTGAATTAGCTTTCCAACAGTTCTAGCCCCACGTGTATTTTCAATTAGTATTCAAATGCGCAATAGGTTGGTTTTTGTCGTTTGAAACGGCTTGCCGTACTAATTCATGTGGCAAGGCGTGGACTGTACGGCTCATGAAACCTGTCGTGGTGTCGGCGGCGCAAAGCGCATTGAGAATTGCTTCTTCTGTCGCTTCTACTGTTGCGTGAAACAGTGGGTCGATCTTTCGCACAGGCAGGCTGCGTATATCCTGATGAGGCGTTTCGGACAAAACATTGAGCATATTTCCAGTGGAAAAAGAAATAGCGAAATCGCCGCTGCCATTGTTCGCCATTGCACCTGTTCGGGCGAGGCCAAGCGTGGCGCGACGACTCAGTGCATTACATTGCTGAGGCAAGAGCGGGGCATCGGTCGCCACAATGATGATGATCGAGCCATCTTCGTTCGGAAGAACCCGCTTTCGTTCAGGCACAGGCACGATGTCGTGCGTAATGTCACGCCCAAGATGCATACCATCGACCATCAGATTGCGACGATCCCCAAAGTTGGATTGGACGAGCACTCCCAGAGTGTATTCCTGACCAGCGATTTCAACCTTGCGCGAGGACGTGCCTATGCCTGCCTTAAAATCATAGGTGGACATTCCAGTGCCGCCACCGACACAGCCTTCTGCAACGGGGCCAGTGGTCGCATTGGCAATTACCTCTCTCGCATGTTTCGGCGAGATCGCGCCCGACATAGGGTCGCTAAGCCATCCATCCCAAGTTTCAGCAACAAGGTGATGTGTGTATCCATGTGCGGTGGTATCAGGGCAAATAGCATTCAGTCCCTGTAACAACGCGCCTATGCCAAAATATGATGTCAAAAGGATAGGACCATTGATAAGCCCGCTTTCTTGCAACCAATCTCGCCCAACAACCTGTCCATAACCATTTAAGACATGGGAACCGCCAAAGCGTGCTTTCAACCATAGGTCTTCGTGTTCGCAATGCAGGATTGATGTCACACCAGTGCAGACGTCACCGTTACGAAGAGTAACATGCCCAACCTTGACCCCTGGCACATCCGTAATGGCATTCAGACAGCCTGTAGGGTAATACCCAGGTTCCACTCCCAAATTTCGAACTCTGATAGATGGCGATGTCATGGCGGCAACCTCCCACTATGTTTGATTGATTTTTACCAATGTTAGCCGATGAAGAACAATCCCGTCCAACAAAACATGCCAGCTCGTAGATCAGACGCGTTTGATTAAATCGGAAGCACATCAAACAGTTGACGGTATTGCTTTTAGGGCCGATTCACAGCGTAGCTGTAGTGATCATTGATTGCCACAATCTTCAGAAATGTGGGCAATTTTTAAATGCTCAGGGTTGCGTTTTGTCAGGGCTTAAACGAATTTCAACTGGGTCAGGGCTGACGAACATTTCGATGTTGCCGCGAGACAATTCCCAATGTTTGTGGACCAGTTTTTCAGCCGTCTGCGTATCGCGCGCTTCTATTGCTTCAATGAATTGATCGTGGTGCAAGCAGGCGGTGGCTAGGTTTTTTTTCATCTCTGCATCGCGGGGCCGATAAAAAGTGTGGCCAATTCGACCATGGTCAATTAACAGCCGCTGCAAGCTCGGCCAAAGGTACTGGTTATCGGCCATTTCCCCCAAGATTAAGTGGAACTGGTTATTATAGTAGGCCATCTGAGCGGGTTCTTCTGATGCGATAGCGTTGCGAAAATTAGTTTGGGTATCCTTTAATTCAAGCAGCTGTTTTGGGGTTCGGTTTTGCGCCGCCAGTTTCGCAATTACTGCATAAATTGGAGGGGCAATAAGGAAAAAATCTCGGAGCGCTTTGTATGTTAATGGCGATACGAATGCGCCACGGTTTTCTTCAATGTTCAAAAACCCTTCCCCGGCCAGGCGGCGAAATACATCCCGAACGGGGGTGCGCGATAGAGTGTATTTTTTGCCCAGTCTGGTTTCATCAAGACTAATCCCTGGCTCCAACTTCAAGGTAAGAATTTGACGCTTCAAATCGTTGTAGAGGGTTTCTTTTTTACTCATTTTTTAGCCGCGTTCTTGTCGATTGTTCTTTCCTCACTTCTGTCAGCACTGCACTGCAGGTTATTTAAAACCAATTGCGATGAGTGGAAAATTATTGTACACATAGATTATACAAAATGCTCAATGTCAATATTATGGCATTGGCTGCTAGGATTGTGATTATGCAGTTTGAAGGAATTTATACGCCGATTGTAACGCCATACAATGACGACTACTCCGTGAACAAAGACAACTTCGCAGAGCTGGTTGAAAGCCTTATATCGGCTGGCGTTCATGGCATTGTTGTCGCGGGCACCACGGGTGAATACTATGCTCAATCGACCCAAGAGCGCATCGACATGATGGCGTTCGCCAGCGAACTTATCAAAGACAGGGTGCCGTTGATAATTGGCACTGGCGCCATTCGAACTGAAGACAGTATTGTCTTTGCTGAGGCGGCAAAAAAAGTAAAAGCTGATGCTATCCTTGTTGCCACGCCACCTTATGCGTATCCCACATCCCGCGAAATTGCGTTGCATGCGCTGGCCATCGATAGGGCGGTTAACATGCCGATCATGTTGTATAATTATCCAGGCAGGATGAGCGTAAATATGGATGAAGAGACACTCGATCGGTTAGGGCGCAGCCCTAACTTTTGTGCGATTAAAGAAAGCTCCGGTGATATCAACCGCCTTCATATGCTGGCGCGCGAGTATCCTCACATCCAGCTTGCTTGTGGCATGGATGATCAGGCTTTGGAGTTCTTTGCTTGGGGTGCCCGTTCATGGGTATGCGCTGGATCAAACTTTGCCCCAAAGGCTCATATTGCTCTTTATCAGGCTTGCGTACTGGATGGTGATTTCACCAAAGGTCGACGCATTATGTCAGCGATGATGCCTTTGATGGGCGTGCTTGAGCAAGGCGGAAAATTTATCCAGTGTATTAAGCATGGATTGACGCTGGGCGGTATTGATGCCGGGCCTCCGCGCAGGCCTTTGCAGCCGCTTAACAAGGATGACAAACGACAACTAGCAGAAGTAATCCGAACAATGAACACAGCCCTTGAAACAATTGAAAGGGAGGCATCAAAATGAGCGACCTTCTGACCCACGAAGAATATTTAGCAATTGCAGCACAAATTGACCCTCCACGCAGCGCATTCATCGACGGAAAATTCCGCGCTGGTAAAGGCAAAAAAATGCCAACAACCAATCCGGCAACTGGGGAGGTGGTTTGCGAAATAGCCGCCTGTAATTCCGAGGATGTGGATTTGGCTGTCTCAAAAGCACGAAAAGTTTTTGAACAGGGGCAGTGGTCGAAACTTCACCCATCTGAGCGAAAAGATACTTTAATCCAGCTGTGCAAACTGATTACACGAAACCGGCGCGAGTTGGCGGTTATGGAGTCACTCGACAGCGGAAAACCGATCCGCGATTGCGAGTTGGTCGACATTCCTGAAACCATCCACACGATCAAATGGCACGCAGAGGCTGCCGATAAAATTTACGATCAAACCGCGCCTGCCGGAGATGACGCGCTCGCCATGATTGTGCGGGAACCCGTTGGTGTCGTTGGTGCAGTGCTGCCATGGAATTTTCCATTGTTAATGTTGGCTTGGAAAATCGGCCCAGCACTAGCAGCGGGGAACTCAGTTATTGTTAAACCTGCAGAGCAGACCTCCCTAACTGCGCTGCGGGTGGCAGAGCTGGCCATGGAGGCAGGATTACCGCGTGGAGTACTGCAGGTATTGCCCGGTGGCGGCTCAGAAGTTGGCGAGCCCTTGGGGCGGCACGATGATGTGGACATGATTAGTTTTACTGGTTCGACCGAAACTGGCCGTCACTTCTTGCGGTATGCGGCAGACAGCAATTTAAAGAAAGTTGTTTTGGAATGTGGCGGTAAAAACCCTGCAATTGTCCTTGATGATGCGGAAGATTTGGACCTTGTAGCCGAGCATATTGTAAACGGTGCCTTTTGGAATATGGGTGAGAATTGTTCGGCAATATCTCGGCTCATTGTCCATAAGGCTGTTAAAGAGCCGCTCATGGAACGTATTATCGCACGCATTCGCGATTGGAAAACAGGGGACCCGCTTGATCCCGCCAATCATTTGGGAGCTTTAATTGATGACGGTCACTGCAAAAAAGTTGCAAGCTATTTAGGTAGTAAATCAAAAGATGTGAAGGCACTTGTTTCGGGTAAAATTTCTGGAAACTTTGTCGAGCCAACTGTTTTTGACCTGAAAACGGGCAACCATAAATTGGGCAAAGAAGAAATTTTTGGACCGGTTTTATCTGTCATTACGATCTCCTCAATCGAAGAAGCAATAGAGGTTGCCAATGAGAGCGCCTATGGCCTAACGGCGAGCATCTTCACAGCCAACGGCAAACAAGCAATACGCGCTGCACGAAATATTCGAGCAGGAACCGTCAGCATTAACAGCTACAGTGAGGGCGATATATCGACGCCATTTGGCGGTTATAAACAATCTGGATTTGGCGGTCGCGATAACGGCCTTCATGCCCACGATCAATATACTGAACTCAAAACAATCTGGATTGATTTGTCTGATTCAGCTTCGCAGGACAATGTAGGATGAGCGGCGCAGAGGGACGCAGAGGCGGGCGGAACAGACGTCAACAACTAAGAAAAGATATCCGCGAGCCGATGCTTCCCGCACTTAAACGCGGCCTGCCATTGGTCGAACCAATGACACCGGATCAAGTCGAAAAAATTGACAACGCCTCAATGGATATTCTCGAAAACGTCGGTGTGGTGTTCCGTGATGAAATAGCCCTAGAAGACTGGCGGAAAGCTGGAGCTGATGTTCGGGGGGAGACGGTCCACCTTGATCGGGGGTTGATCCGAGAATTGATTAAAACTGTTCCCGCAGACATTATTTATCATGCCCGTAACCCCGAGAATAACTTACCGATTGGTGGCGCAAAATCCATTTTCGTACCAATGACTGGCGCGCCTTATATACGTGATTTGGATGATGTTCGGCGGGGGCCAACACTTGATGATTTAGCCATGTTCCACAAATTGGCACATATGTCTCCAGCACTTCATTCAACCGCTCACCACATTGTTGAGCCAATGGATCACGTTGTAGCCCACCGCCATTTACGCATCACCTATTCGTCGATGAAATACTCCGACAAAACTTTCATGGGCATGACAACGACTCCAAAAAATGCCGAAGACGTTTTGGATATGTGCGCGATATTATTCGGTGAAGAATTCATGGAAACGCACGCCGTTGTAACGGGTAACTGCAATGGGAATTCACCCCTAGTTTGGGATGAAACTATGCTAGGTGCAATGCGCGCTTTTTGCAGAAAAAATCAACCCGTTTTATGCTCGCCGTTCGTGCTTGGTGGGGCCAACACACCCGCATCGACAGCACCCGCTGTTGCTCAGTTGAATGCAGAAGCCCTTTCAGCGCTTGCCTACACTCAGGTTATTCGCAAAGGCTGCCCAGCAATTTATGGCCACTATCTTTCCACTGTATCCATGGCCAGTGGCGCACCGATGGCAGGCACGCCCGAGATCAGCTTGATGAACTTTATGATTGGCCAAATGGCGCGCCATTATGATGTTCCATGGCGGACATCGGGAAGTTTGGGCGGTGCTAAAACCTTTGATGCGCAGGCCGGATACGAAAGCGCTTCAACCTTGATGGCGGTGATGTTGTCAGGGGCAAATTACATCTGGCATGCCGCAGGCTGGAATGAAGCAGGGATGCACTGTTCAGTTGCGAAATTTATCGTTGATGCAGAACAATGTGCCATGGCCTATCGGATGACGCAGGGCATCAATTGGGATGACTTTGACGAAGCTATTGCTGCGGTCAGCGATATCGGCCCCGGCGGTCATTATCTTGGCCACCCCCATACGCTTGCCAATTTCGAGCGAGCATTTTTCATGCCGAAATTGTTTGATAATAATTCGGTTGAACAATGGATAGCCGATGGGTCGCAAGATGTTACCGCTCGCGCCTTGGGGCACGCAAGACGACTGCTGGATGCCTATGAAGAGCCCAAACTGGATCAAGCAATTGACGAAGAATTGCTAGACTACATCACCAGACGTGAGCGCGAAATTCCAGCTGTCGATGCTTTGAATACCGAGCACTGATGAGCAGCTATGAAAGTAAGTAGCTTTCCCTGTGATCCTGGAGCTAGCGGTTGGAATGCAATTCTACCGAAGCAATCCCGTTATACCGAACTTGCGGAATCTCTCAGCTGTGACTGGCTTGTGATTGGCGCAGGATTCGCCGGACTTGCGGCCGCGCGAAGATTGCAACAAATATGCCCCGGCGATCGAATTGTTATTCTGGAAGCCACTCAAGTTTCACAGGGGCCAGCTGGCCGCAATTCTGGTTTCATGATCGACTTACCCCATGATTTATCCTCCAAGAATTATATAAACAATGCCGACAGCGATGTTGAACAAATCAAGTTAAACAGAGGGGCAATCGAGTTCTCCCGCCAGATGGTTGAAGAGTTTGGTCTGGATGATGAAGCCTTCATCTTGAGCGGAAAAACCAATGCGGCCGCTACGCAAAAAGGCGCACAGCACAATAATGATTACGCCGATTACCTTGTGGCTTTGGGCGAACCCCATGAGCTTTTGGATGCAAAGGCAATGAAGGAATTGACGGGATCAGATTACTATATGAGTGGTCTTTATACTCCCGGTACAGCAATGCTACAGCCTGCTAAATTTATTCAAGGTGTGGCAAAAGTCTTAAGTGATCTTGGTGTTGAACTGTTCGAAAATTCGCCTGTTATTGAGCTTGAACGAAGGGGCGCAGGTTGGACAGCAACGACACCAAAGGGGAAAGTTACAACCCCAAAAGTAATTCTTGCCGTTAATGGTCATGCCGAGAGCTTCGGGTTTTATAAACGACAGTTGCTGCATGTTTTTCTCTATGCCTCGATGACCCGTCGGTTGGAGGCCACCGAAGTACAGCACTTAGGTGGCGCACAGGCATGGGGCTTAACACCGTCCGATCCATTTGGCTCCACAGTGCGACGAATTTCTGGAACGGGTGGCGATCGTATCATCATACGAAATCGCGTGACTTACGACCCCTCGTTACAGGTTAATCATTCGCGCCCACAAGACTTCGCAGGCTTCCATGACAAGACGTTTGCCAACCGCTTCCCCGCGTTAAAAAACATAAAAATGGAATACCGTTGGGGCGGCAGGCTTTGTTTAAGCTGGAATAATGTTCCAGCCTTTGGTGAGGTCGATAACAATGTGTACTCCGCCTGTTGTCAAAATGGGTTGGGCTTAACCCAAGGCACGCTATCCGGGATGATGGCCGCTGATTTGGCCACTGGGAATAAATCCAAATTTCTTGAAATAATGGAAAACCAAAAACAGCCAACAATCCTGCCACCCAAACCGCTATCCTGGATTGGTGTAAACGCTCGATTACGTTGGGGTGAATTCAAGGCTGGGAAAGAATTGTAACAATTACGCCAAAAGGCATTTTAGAAAGAAAGCGTTCGGATGGATCGTAATTATTTGATTACGAGATGGTTTTAGGCAAGGATATAAGAACCTTGGGATGGTTATGGCAAAGGCTTTTGAAGTTATTTGCCTATGGCTTGGAGTATCTGAAATGTCGGAAACAACCGTGATTGATTGTTTGCAATACGCCAACTGGTCGGAAAAAATATTTAGACAAATGCAAGAAGGCGGAGTGCATGGCGTTCATGTAACGATCGCTTACCACGAAGTTTTTCGCGAAATGGTGCTCAACCTTGAGCAGTGGAACAGCTGGTTTGAGCAATACCCCGAATTGATTTTTATGGGTCGCACTGGCGATGATGTCCGACGGGCAAAAGCTGAGAACCGAACAGCAATATTTTTTGGATTTCAAAACCCGTCCTCCATCGAAGATGACCTTGGCCTCATCGAGATTTGCCACACTCTTGGGGCGCGTTTCATGCAGCTAACATATAACAATCAGTCCTTGCTCGCGACCGGTTGTTATGAAGATGAAGACACAGGCGTAACGCGGTTTGGTAAGCAGGCAATTGTCGAAATGAACCGCGTCGGTTTGGTGGTTGATATGAGCCATTCTGGTGACCGCTCAACCCTAGAAGCAATTGAAATTTCAACCCGCCCTATAGCCATTACCCACGCCAACCCAAAAACTTGGCATCCTGCATTACGCAACAAATCAGATACCGTGATAAAGGCGTTAACTGGGGCTGGCGGAATGCTTGGTTTCTCGCTTTATCCGCACCATTTGAACAATGGTGCAGCGTGCACATTAACTGACTTTTGCCAGATGATTGCGGACATGGTTGATCGCTATGGTATTGAGTTTTTTGGTATTGGTTCGGATCTTTGTCAGGATCAACCAGACAGTGTTGTAAATTGGATGCGAAACGGGCGCTGGTCTAAAACCACGGACTATGGCGAGGGATCAAAAGCAGCGGCTGGTTTTCCTGAGCAACCAGAATGGTTCGTCAACAACACCCACTTCAATAATATTGAAAAAGGCTTGCAGAGTGTTGGGTTTTCCAGTGCTGAAACTGCGGCGGTAATGGGGGAGAACTGGCTACGGTTTTACGATCAATCTTTTGAACCGCAACCAAAATGAACAACACC
>JAZGEY010000066.1:0-12918 GCA_036478985.1 Rhizobiaceae bacterium | reverse complement strand
TTTTGTTTTCCGGCGTTTCTGTCGCCAATGGCCTCCTTATTGTTTCAGCGGGTTTCCTGCTGGCCTTTGATGGCATGCGATCGCTTGAGCTTATGCCTGAAATTTTCTTCGGCAAGCTCGACAACTTCGCCCTGCTCTCTATTCCTATGTTCATCATCATGGGGGCTTCCATCGCCTCCACCCGCGCAGGAGCGGATCTCTATGAAGCCTTGGAACGATGGCTCACCCGCATCCCGGGCGGCTTGGTTATCTCAAACCTCGGGGCCTGCGCACTGTTTGCCGCCATGTCTGGCTCATCCCCTGCCACCTGTGCCGCTATTGGCAAAATGGGCATCCCAGAAATGCGCAAACGTGGATATCCAGACGGTGTAGCCGCTGGCTCCATCGCGGCAGGTGGAACGCTCGGTATCCTTATTCCACCGTCCGTCACCATGATTGTTTACGGCATCGCCACAGAAACCTCTATTGGCCGCCTGTTCCTAGCGGGCGTAATTCCGGGTTTGTTGTTGGTCACTCTCTTTATGGCTTGGTCAATCTACGCCACCCACCGCCAAGGTGGTGAATTGGCTTTGAGCAGACGCTCCTACACGTGGAAAGAGAAGTTTGAGATTCTCCCGCGCGTGCTACCCTTTCTCGCCATCATTCTCGGGGTTCTATACGCCATGTATGGTGGCATCGCCACGCCATCAGAAACGGCTGCAATTGGCGCGTTGCTTTGCATGGCAATTGCCGTGGTGATCTACAAACTATGGAGCCCAATGGCGCTTTGGACAGTACTGCGCGATTCCACCCGTGAAAGCGTCATGATCCTGTTTATCATCGCCGCTGCTGGGGTGTTCTCTTATATGCTCTCTAGCTTGTATATTACCCAATCAATCGCCGCTTGGATTGGCACACTGGATGTCAGTCCATGGACATTGATGTTTGCGATTAACATGTTCTTACTCGTGGCGGGTTTTTTCCTCCCGCCAGTAGCCGTTATCCTCATGGCCGCCCCCATCCTATTGCCGATCGTTACGGGCGCAGGGTTCGATCCCTATTGGTTCGCGGTTGTTCTCACCATCAATATGGAAATTGGTCTGATCACGCCGCCTGTTGGCTTAAACCTCTACGTCATCAACGGTATTGCGCCAGATATCCCACTCAAGACAATCCTTTGGGGCTCCATGCCCTATGTTGGCTGCATGGTGCTTTCAATCTTGTTGCTGTGCATCTTCCCGCAACTAGCAACAGCATTACCGGACATGGTGATGGGTGCTGGGCGGTAGCTTAAAAAACTTTGCAACCGCTTTCAGTTAATGGGCCTTTGGAAACGGGGAACTTACTCCCGGGGTTGCGAATTATAGTGTGCATTCCTGTAATTTTATTCATACAAGATTCAGAAGCACTCTTTCTGGACTTCGCCCCGCCAACATATATATCAAGCCACGGCTTGCCATATTTACCCGTGTGACAAGGGCCTTTTTGTGGCTTTGGGCCGTCACCGCACAGGTCTTCAACGATCGCATATTTACGAAGACGTTTAATATAAAACCGCGTTCCCTTTGGGTAATCCATTTTCGATATCCCGCCAATAATACTGTGACCTACCGCGATTGTTATCGGGTTTCTATAGGTTCCCGTCCCACCTGCGCGTTTGTGAATTACAGGCCGCGCAATGGCTGAAGACCCCGGAGGAGTGTTATCCCAATAGCTGTAGCCGGTAAGATAAGCCTTGAAGGATTTGCCGCCCGCCAATCCAGAAGATGTGGACCCGAGGCTGAAGGCAAGAGCCCCAGCGATGAGAAGAATTTTATTATCTAAAAATTTGATCATTTTCATATTCCTAAATTTATATATATTCACAAATCATATGCGACTAAGAGTAGATTTATTGTCGCTGGGAAGCTATTCATCTCACAGGGAGTTATGGCACGATTACGATGACCAGAAACAACTTGTGAGTCATTCTGTTACAGTTAGCGAACAGATTTAACTCCGCCGCAACGAAAACAAATGTCGAGGACGAACATGACCATCATTGGAACACCCACAGAAATAGCCGCAGACGAAAATCGCGTGGCAATGACCCCGCAATCCGCGCTCGATCTGCAAAAGCTCGGTTTCGAGTGCATGATTCAATCAGGCGCTGGGGACGCTGCTCGCTTTTCTGATGCGGACTATAAAGCAGCGGGTGTCACAGTTGTAAAAACCGCTGCCGCTCTTTGGAAAAAAGCAGATGTCATCGCCAAAGTTCGCCCTACCACTACCGCCGAAACGAAAAAAATGCGCGACAAACAAACCATCATTTCGTTTGTTTATCCTGGGGACAATAAAAAGCTGATGGAAGCCGCTAAAAAAGCTGGCAGCACATTGATCGCCATGGACATGGTCCCACGTATTTCACGCGCCCAAAAAATGGATGCCCTCTCTTCAATGGCCAACATCGCAGGCTACCGCGCTGTAATCGAAGCCGGTAATTCATTCGGTCGGTTCTTCACAGGTCAAATTACAGCCGCTGGTAAAGTACCTCCCGCTAAGGTTCTTGTCATCGGCGCGGGCGTTGCGGGCCTTGCTGCTATCGGTGCGGCCCAATCTATGGGCGCGATTGTACGCGCCTTTGATGTCCGCCCAGAAGTGGCCGAACAAATTGAGTCCATGGGGGCAGAATTCCTGTTCCTAGATTTTGACGAGTCTGGTTCAGGTGATGGTGGTTATGCCGCCCCCTCCTCCCCAGAGTTCCGTGAGAAGCAACTCGCCCTCTTCCGCGAACAAGCACCGGACGTTGATATCGTAATCACCACGGCTCTTATTCCGGGTCGTGATGCACCAAAGCTTTGGTTGAAAGACATGGTAGAAGCCATGAAACCCGGTTCTGTTATTGTTGACCTCGCGGCTGAACGCGGCGGCAACTGTGATTTGACAGTTAAAGACAAGAAAATTGAGACAAAGAACGGCGTAACCATCATCGGCTACACCGATTTCCCAAGCCGCATGGCCGCACAATCCTCCACGCTTTATTCCACAAACATTCGTCACATGATGACCGATCTTACCCCTGAAAAAGATGGTAAGATTAAACATGACATGAAGGACGATGTTATTCGCGGTGCAACGGTGGCACATAAAAAGAAGATCACCTTCCCACCGCCGCCGCCCAAAATAGCGGCAATCGCGAAACAAGCCCCCAAGGCTCCAGAGCCTACAAAAGAAGAACTGGCTATCATTGAGGCAGAAGCAACACGCAAAGCAGGCGTCCGCGAAGTCGGAATCCTCGTTGGCGGTGGTTTGCTGATGATGCTTATCGGGCTTTATGCGCCAGCCAACTTCATGCAGCACATGATAGTCTTTGCACTCTCCTGCTTCGTTGGCTTCCAAGTTATTTGGAATGTAAGCCACGCGCTGCACACTCCGTTGATGGCAATCACAAACGCCATTTCAGGCATCATCATACTAGGCGCATTGCTGCAGATTGGATCTTCCAGTTGGATTGTCACAATCCTCGCAGCAATCGCAATCTTCATCGCCACGATTAACGTCGTTGGCGGATTCATGGTTACACGGCGCATGCTCGCCATGTTCCAAAAAAGTTAAGGGGCAACAGTCATGGAAAATGGATTCATCACAGCCGTATATGTAACGGCAAGCATTCTCTTCATCCTGTCTCTTGGCGGAATGAGCGATCAAGAAAGCGCCAAACGCTCTGTTTGGTACGGCATTGTTGGCATGGGCTTGGCTTTTCTCGCCACCCTATTTTCAGCCAGCGTTGGTCAATATTGGCTTATCGTTTTGATGGTTGGCGGTGGCGCGGCTATTGGTGTCGTTGTTGCCCAAAAAGTAGAAATGACTGGCATGCCGCAACTCGTGGCGGCCCTTCACTCTTTCGTTGGTCTGGCGGCCGTGTTCATTGGTTTGAACTCTGCCTATAACCCACCTGCGGGATTAACAGGCGCGGCCCTTACTATCCACGAATGGGAAATCATTCTTGGTGTTTTCATTGGCGCGATTACCTTCACAGGTTCAATCATCGCCTACGGTAAATTGGCAGGTTCCATTGATGGCAAGCCCCTCACCCTACCAGGTCGCCACATATTGAACGCGGCAGGAATTGTTATCACCCTCATTCTCGGCCTTATGTTTGCCTCTCACTTTGGCATGTGGGCGCTCATTCTCATCATGTTTGTTGCCTTTGCAATTGGCGCTCATCTGGTGATGGCAATCGGCGGCGCGGATATGCCCGTTGTGGTTTCCATGCTCAACTCCTATTCGGGTTGGGCAGCGGCCGCCACGGGCTTCCTACTCGGCAATGATCTTCTCATCGTTGTCGGCGCGCTTGTGGGTTCGTCTGGTGCAATCCTTTCCTACATCATGTGTCGCGCCATGAACCGCGATTTCATCTCAGTTATCCTTGGTGGTTTTGGCGGAACTACTGGCCCAGCCATGGAAATCGACGGCGAGATGCTAGAAACATCAGCAGACGCTGTTGCCTCCGCATTGGAAGAAGCAGACAGCGTTGTCATCGTGCCCGGTTACGGCATGGCCGTTGCTCAAGCCCAGGGCTCAATTTCGGAACTCACTAAGCGTTTGCGTGATGCAGGTAAGAATGTGCGCTTCGCCATTCACCCTGTTGCGGGTCGTTTGCCGGGCCACATGAACGTGCTCTTGGCAGAAGCCAAAGTGCCCTACGATATTGTTTTGGAAATGGACGAGATCAACGATGATCTCCCTGATACAGACGTGGTGATGGTTGTCGGTTCAAACGACATCGTGAACCCCTCAGCCCAAGACGATCCAAACTCCCCAATCGCAGGCATGCCTGTATTGGAAGTATGGAAAGCCAAACAAGTATTTGTTTCCAAGCGTGGTGCAGGTACAGGTTATTCAGGCGTTGAAAACCCACTGTTCTTTAAAGAAAACACCCGCATGTTCTACGGCGATGCAAAAGCATCCGTCGACGCATTGTTACTACGCATCAGCTAGTTGGAGTATTGAACTATGACTGTTACCAGACGCACACTCTTAAAAACCACGACTGCAGCTGCTGCGATCGGTGCACTCCCCTTTGGGCAAGCCGCATGGGCTAAGTCCAGCACTCTATTGGGCAAAATAAAAATTGATGTTCTCAGCGACGGGCACATGGTTTTACCTGTTAAATCTGTCTATTCAAAAGTGCCGGAAAAAGACTACTTACCCGTGCTAAAAAGCCATGGAATAACGACAGATGCCATCAATGCTGATTTAAATCTTACCCTCGTACGTGATGGTAAAAACACAATCCTTTTTGATGTAGGCGCTGGCCCGAATTTCATGCCAACTTCTGGCAAACTTGGTGAAGCACTGGAAGCTTTGGAACTTGATCCTAGCGAAGTCACCCATGTGGTTTTCACCCACGCTCACCCCGACCACCTTTGGGGTTTGCTTGATGACTTTGATGAGCCCTTGTTTTCTGAAGCCAAACATATGATTGGCAAAGCCGAATGGGACTATTGGATAGACCCAAAAACAATGACCACAATAGGCGAAGAGCGTCAGGTTTTCGCCGCGGGTGCAGCACGGAATTTGAAAGCCATCGAGGAACAAATTTCCTTCTTCAAATTTGGAGAAGAAATCCTTCCCGGCGTGATGGCACGCGACGCCGTTGGTCACACCCCCGGTCATTCGGCCTTTGAAGTGCGTAGCGGATCGGAATCTTTGATGATAGTCGGAGACGCAATTACCAATGATCACATGGCATTTGAGTATCCAAAATGGCATGCAGGATTCGATCAAGACGATGAGACAGCGGTTAAAACCCGCCTTTCTTTGCTCGATCAGTTGGCCACTGAAAAGCAAATGATCATCGGCTACCACCTACCCCACCCGGGCATTGGTCGTGTCGAGAAGAAAGACAACGCCTACAAATTTGTTGCCGCATAAGGAAGCTGAAAATGAAACTTGCAACACTGCGCTCACTCGCCCTTGCGGTATCTCTTTCAGTAGCGCCGACGGTAACGCCCACAATGGCATCGCAAAACATCCCCGACCAATATCCAGGCTCCATGCTCTATGCGAAGCCAATTGAGGTAATCCCAAACGTATGGGTTTCTGTTGGTCAAACAGCCCCTTCAACTTACGAAAATGCAGGCCATAACAACAACCTGAGTTTCATCGTAACGGGTGATGGCGTTGTGGTCATCAATGGCAGTGGTGGCTATCTATTGGCCAAAGCATTGCATGATGAAATCAAGAAAATAACCGACCAGCCCGTCAAATTGGTCGTCGATGAAAACGGCCAAGGCCACGCTATGTTGGGCAATTCCTATTGGGCGGAACAGGGTGTAAAAATCCTAGCCCACGAAGACGCGCTTGAAGTCTTCAAAGAAAAAAGCGCCGACATTTTGGACTCAGCCAAACGTCGCTTAAAAGACCGCGCCGAAAAAACAACTATCAAATTACCAGACGAAACTTTCACCGATAAGAAGGTTATTGAGATGGGGGATTTCACCATTGAAATCCTCAACCTCGGCCCTTCCCACAGCCCCGGCGACACGCAGGTTTGGCTGCCAAAACAGAAATTAGTTATCTCCGGTGATATGGCATTCCATGAGCGCATGCTGCCAATATTCGACGACACGGAAACCGTAACTTGGATGGAAACTTGGGAAAATGAGTTCGAAAAGCTCGGCGCACTCTACGTTATTCCGGGCCACGGACATCCAACCAATATGGCTCAAGTCCGCCGCTATACATTCGACTACCTCACCTATTTACGTGGTAAAATTCAAGAGCATATGGATAAGGGTGGGAAGCTGAAAGACGCTTATTACGTCGACCAATCCCCCTACAAAAACCTCGACACCTTCAAAGAACTCGCCACCCGAAATGCTGGCCGTGTCTTTGAACAGATGGAATTTGAATAGGTTCTAGCCCTGGACAATTGGCTCAATAAAAGTTGATCGCCTTCGCGAAGCTTTTTGATGTGAATCAATGTCCGTCATTGTTTCAGTGTGCCATGGTGTGTTTGTGTCAAAGATCAAACACGGAGAAATTCCATGCCACTACCGACTAAACAAATTTTACGATCATTAGCGGGAGCTACCCTCGCCTCACTGCTGATGATGGCGACTTCTTTCCAAGCCCAAGCTTCGGAAATTACTGAATACGTTGTGGAAGCCCCATTTGAAGATGTCCGCCAAGACCTTGGCGATGGTGTTGTTAGCCTTGGCTACAAGGTTGACCACGAATCCTTCATCGGCGATATGCTCGCGCGAACTTCTGCAGATGTCGGCGGAAAAAAAAGCATTTTCAAAAAAGCCGAGTTAATTCAATTCTGTTCCGCAGTTCTCTCCCGCGCTGCTATGGAGGCAGACCCCGCCAATATCGCATTTTGCCCCTATATCCTTTTCGCCTATGAGCGCACAGACGAACCGGGGAAGGTTCACGTGGGCTTCCGCCGCCTAGATGAAACAGGAAGTGAAGCCTCCAAAAAGGCATTAGCGAAGATCAACTCCGTCCTCGATGGCATCGCAAAAGAAGCGGCTAATCAGTAACCGCAACAAACGAACAAGACACAAAAAAGGCCGCTCGACTGAGCGGCCTTTTCTAATTTCGGACTAGCGGTAAAGCTTAGCCAAACATGTCGTTGGTAATCGCTGAGTACCAAGCTTCAGATTCTTCATATGTTGCGCTACGCACATCATCTGCTTCACCTGTTTTAGAGATGAACTTGTCGACAACATCAATCTTCTCTGCACCAGCTTTATAGCTCGCACCAACTTTTACGCCGTTACCTTCAGAGATCAAGCTCCAGCAGGTGTTAGCGAAACGTGGTGGGAATGCTTTGGAATCTGTCAACGCGGCGCGGATTGCCATAGCGGCAACTTTTGCTTGGCTGTTAGCAGAGAAACCAGACTTAGGCATGGAAGATGCAACAGACGCATCACCAAGAACGTGAATGTTCTCGTCCATTGCTGATTGCATGGTCATTGGAATGATTGGGCACCAGTCACCTTTGGTGATGCCTGCACGTTCGCAAATTGTACCAGCTTTTTGAGCTGGAACGATAGAGCCGGCATCGGCCTTAAAGGTATCGATGTCAGTTTCAATTTCCATCGTATCCATGTTGACGTTTTTAACGCCACCGCTGATTGAAGCAGGAATCCACTCAATCATGTCGCCGTAGTGCTTTTCCCAGCCCTCAGTGAAGAGCGCTTGCTTAGAGAACTTCTCTTTTGGATCAAGAACGATGATTTTCGCTGTTGGGTTTTTCTTTTTCAACAGACTAGCGATCATAGAGATACGCTCATACGGTCCAGGAGGGCAACGGAATGGGTTCGGTGGAGGAACCATTACAAATGTGCCGCCTTCGCGCATGTTCTCAACTTGAGATTTAAGCAAAGCAACCTGCGTGCCTGATTTCCAAGCGTGAGGCATTTTGTTTTGCTGACCAGCTGAATAGCCGTTCACGGAATCGTATTTCATGTCGATACCGGGAGAAATCACCAAGCGATCGTATGGGATTTTCGCGCCAGATGCCAAAGTTACAGTTTTGGCTTTACGATCAACATCCATTGCCCAGTCGTGCACAACGTTCACACCATGTTTTGAAGCAAGGGCTTCATAGGTATGGCCGATAGATGCGTAGTCACGATGACCAGCAATATAGAGGTTTGAAAAGAAACAAGTGTAATAGTTCTTCGTTGGCTCAATCAGCGTGACATCAATCGCGCCTTTAGAATCTTTAGCGATGTATTTCGCAGCCGTTGCACCACCAGCGCCACCGCCGATAACAACAACACGTGGCTTTTTGCCTGCCGCATAGGACGGTGTGCTAAGCGCTGCAGTAGCAGCACCCAAGCCAACTACGCCTGTGGTAAAGTCTCTTCTGTTAATTTTGGTCATAAGGTTTCCTCCCAGTTTGACCCTCGGTTGCCCCTCATTACTCCGATTGCGGAAGTGATGAGAAATATGCTGCAAGAGCTGCAATGTCTTCGTCCGTTAGACGTTTCGTTACAGTTTGCATTGATTCATTGTCTAAGTCTTTTGAACGATAAAGCTTCAAGATGCCAATCAGCCCCTCTTCACTCATGCCTTGAATAGAGGGAATTTGTGCATCGGCAGAGTTCGTTTGGTGGCAAGTGACACACTCACCAGAAAGATATTCGCCATACTCAGGATCGCCACCAGCATAAGCAGGTGCCGCAAAAACTACGCCAACCAGAATACCAGCAAAAATGGATCTACGAACGTTCAAACCATTACCCCTACAATCATATATATGAATATATTGATAGAACCCTTCTGCGTCAAGCTGTCACACCTTACCCAGCGTCATCTCGCCCTTTAAACGAGTGGCGCAATGCCCCCATTATTGTCCCCTCAATCAAATAATGTAGGCCAAGCCAAGCGCCAATAAAAATGGAAACCATCGCAATCGGCGCTGAATAGGCCAGTGCAGAAGCCGCACTTAGCCCCTGCCCGATGGTGCATCCCAAAGCTGTAACACTCCCAAAGCCCATCAACATTCCACCACCAATTTGACGGCGCATTTCCCGCGCATCATCGCAGGCTTCCCAACGAAAATGCGTTTGGATTATGCTCGTAATAGCGGCTCCAATAACAACCCCCAGTGTAGCGCCAATACCAAATTTCAGCGCCGCCCCAGACATGGTCATCACATACATAATGGTTTCCCCTAAGGGCGCAGAAAATGTGAAATTCTCAAGCGGATAAGGCTCAAATTCATCCGCAGCAATGACCCCGGAGCCATACCAGCCCCAGACGATTACCAGTCCAACCAATACCCCAACCAGAATCCGTTTATAGTCCCTACGGAATTTTGCAGATGAGAAACAAAAAGCAGCAATAAGCGCGGCAATCAGATAAGCCGCGATGGAAGCATCCAGTCCAAAAGTACGTTCTGCTAATGCTGCGAATGAAGCCGTATTTTCCGCAGGTTCAGGATTACCAAAAAGCGCAACCCGCAAATAAGCACTCGCACCGCGTAAGGTCGCATAGGCAGTAATGCCCATCACCAAAAATGTAACAACAGACTTCAAATCTCCCCCGCCAACACGGGCAAGCGTGCCAAATCCGCATGTCCCAACAAACGCCATCCCCACACCAAACAAAAACCCACCAACAATTGTTGCAAGTATTGTTGTGGGTGAGGCCACGTAGAACGAGTTAGAAATTTCAATAATGCCTGCTTGGTTCATTCCATAAGTGCCAACAATGGCAACCGCTATGGCAATCCCCCAAGAGCGAAGGCGGTTAGTATCGCCCCCTAAAACGGCATCTTCAATTGCGCCTAATGTGCAAAACCGCCCCCAACGGGCTGAAAAGCCAAGGACTACCCCGCCCAACAAGCCGCAAATAGCTGCAATTGTGCCTACAGATAACTCTTCCATGCTAATGCCTCCCAAACATTCGCAAATTAACGAAGATTAGTCGTCGCATAAATAACAGGAAATAAGCAATGAAAAATCAGTAATGAAAAATCGGCGCCGACAGAACCGTTCTAACTACAGAACATCTCATAAATAATCGGAACGATCTTTTTAACTTTGGCATTGGCAAGAGAGTAATACATCATCTTCCCATCCCGGCGTGTTGTGACCAGCCCTTCCATCCGCAACCGCGCAAGCTGTTGCGAAACAGCTGCTTGGCGTGCTGACAGTAATTCTTCAAACTCTGCGACTGAACATTCGCCCTCTACCAAACGGCAAAGAATCATCAAACGTCCCTCGTGGGCAATAGCTTTCAAGAATTCAGTAGCAGCCTGTGCATTATCTGCCATTGCATCAATATCAGAAGACTTAAATTCAAAGCCTTTTGATTCATTTTTTGTTGCTAACTCAGACATGTCTTTTCCTTCGCAAGTTCATTTAGTCCAACACTTATTCACGCATACAATATTTTTAACTATCCCCCAACTGGGGTAGTCTCATTCGGTATTTTTTTCATCATTTGGCCTAGCAATCCCCAGAAGAAATCTTCGCTGATATACCCTCTTAAACGGCCGACTTCTTTTCCCTTGTCCATCAAAACAAAAGTTGGTGTGTATCGGCCCAGTTTCAAACCTTCGAGATCGTCGGGTAATTTATCGTGAATATCAATGAGACGTAATGGCGCGCGCTTACCTTCACTTGTTTTATGGTAGAACACTCCAATATCTGCTTTCCATCGGTCACAATAGGGGCAGCCATCTTGCTCCAACATCAGCAATTGCGCAGCCTTAGCAGGAAGGCTAATTGCCGTAAGGGCTGTGAGGAGTAATAAAAATTTAAAAAGGTTTTTCATTTGATATCCTTAGCTCAAAAACAAAATAGTGCGATTCACAATTATTTGTCTTGATCAAGATCAAACATATTATAGTTTATGAATATTAATAAAGATAGGGCATCAACATGGAACTCGACATTGGATGGGGCGCAGCATTTCTTGCAGGCCTCTTATCATTTGCATCTCCCTGCGTTCTCCCCCTCGTTCCCCCATACCTTTCATTTCTAGCGGGAATAACCATCGACGAAATTTCTGATGATGAAGCAACGGCAAGCGTCACAGGAAAAGTGCTCTTAGCAGCGCTCGCCTTTGTCGCGGGCTTCTCAACCGTGTTCATCGGCTTGGGGGCAAGCGCTTCTTACTTCGGCAGTTTCATTTCCGAATACCTTGATACCTTAAGTATCTTCGCTGGCATCATCATCATCATCCTTGGCCTCCACTTCCTCGGTATTTTTCGTATTAGCCTGCTGTTTCGTGAGGCCCGCTTCCAAACTAGGAGTAAGCCACTCGGCCTTTTGGGGGCCTATGTTATCGGCCTTGCCTTTGCATTTGGTTGGACACCCTGTGTTGGCCCCGTGCTTGCAGCCATTCTTCTCTATGCAGGAACTGAAGCCGAAGTCACCAAGGGCGCAGCATTGCTCTTTGTTTATTCGCTAGGTATCGGCATACCATTTTTACTAGCGGCAGGCTTTGTTGGCCCTTTCATGAAACTGATGAAGCGCTTCCGCAAGCATATGGGCAAAGTAGAAAAAGTGATGGGCGCTTTCCTTGTGCTTACGGGCATTTTGTTTCTTACTGGCTCTATGGCCACCCTATCCTATCTCTTGCTCGAATGGTTCCCAAGTTTGGGGCTCAAAGGCTAACTGGAGGACTTAACTATGCGTAATCTGCTCATCTCCTTCTTTCTAATTCTACCTCTTTCTTTCTCAGCCCATGCTGCCGAAATTGGCGACGATGGTTTGCATAAGCAAGATTGGTTTGCAGAATCCTTCCTAGACATGGCGGAAGACATGCAAACAGCTAAAGATGAGGGCAAGCGCCTCGCCATTATCTTTGAACAGCGTGGATGCATCTACTGCAAGAAGCTTCATGAGACTGTGCTAAGCGATCCAGAAGTCATCAAATACATCTCAGATAACTTCATCATGGTTCAATATAATATGTTTGGCGATAAAGAGGTTACCGACCTCGACGGCGAAACCCTGACGGAAAAGAAGGCCGCCCGTAAATGGCGTCTATTCTACACGCCGACCATCATGTTTATGCCCGAAGAAATTCCCAAGGGTATGGATACAGCGAAAGCTGCCGTCTCTATAATGCCAGGTGCTTTTGGCAAAGGCACAACCTTAAGCATGTTCCAATGGGTCAAAGAAAAAGGGTACGAAGGCGACGAACACTTCCAAAAATACCTTTCTCGTAAACTTTCTGAGACAAAAGCTAAGAAAAATTAGGAATATTTCGCATTATTATTCATATCTCTGAATTTGATGTTGTGTGTTGAACGTGGGTGTTCTAGCTTTTCGTAAGCGACTCTATGTTTTTGTCGTTATGGGAGAGAATTTATGAGAATATCTGTATTATTGATTGGTGCTGCTTTTGCAGGATCTGTTGTTGGGTCTGCATTTTCTGCGGGTACGGCTGTTGGTGATGTTAAGATCAATGATGATCTTGAGGTTA
>JAZGEY010000065.1:0-72048 GCA_036478985.1 Rhizobiaceae bacterium | reverse complement strand
GGCCGCTTCCGCCAATTCATGCAATTCGATGCCGATACAGTAGGCGCCCCAAACCCATCCGCCGACGCAGAAATGTGCATGATGATGGCAGACACGATGGATGCCTTGGGTTTGAAGGGGCAATACATTATTCGCGTCAATAACCGTAAGGTGCTTGACGGGGTGATGGAAGTGATTGGCTTGGGCGGTGATGAGAACACCGACAAGCGGCTGGATGCTATGCGTACGATCGACAAGCTAGACCGACTCAAGGTTGAGGGTGTGAGAGCATTGCTTGGGGCGAAAGGGCGTAAAGATGAGAGCGGAGATTTTACCAAGGGCGTTGGACTAACCGAGGAAGAAATCGACATTTTAATTGGTTTCCTTCACGCTGATCTGAATGTGACGGGAAAAAATGGGAAATACTCAACCAAGTATATATCTACAACGGTCACCCTAAATTGCTCACCTCAATATCCGTTAGATTCTAGCATTTTGTTCAATAACAAACTATTCGAAGCTGGCTTGGAAGATCTTGCCAGCATCGAATATATTTTACGTAATTCTGGGTACGATTCAGATAGGATTAAGATCGACCCCTCCTGCGTCCGTGGCCTCGAATATTACACTGGCGCGGTTTATGAATGCGAACTTACGTTCCCCGTTACCAACGAAAAAGGCGAGACTGTTACCTTTGGTTCGGTTGCTGGTGGTGGTCGTTATGATGGGCTTGTGAAACGGTTCACGGGTCAAGACATTCCCGCCACTGGATTTTCCATCGGTGTTTCGCGGCTTATGACCGCCCTTAAAAACCTCGGCAAACTGGAAGCCGATACCGTGATTGCGCCTGTTGTGGTTTGCGTGATGGACCGCGATACGGAAGCTTTGGCGGGTTATCAAAAAATGGTGCAGGAATTGCGAAACGCAGGCATCCGCGCTGAAATGTACCAAGGCAACCCGAAGCAATTTGGCAAGCAATTGCAATACGCCGACCGCCGTGGTTCCCCCATCGCCATCATCCAAGGCGGTGACGAACGCGAAGCTGGAACCGTGCAGGTGAAAGACCTGATCGAAGGTCTACGCCTCTCCAAAGAAATCACCGACAACGAAGAATGGCGCGCAGCACGTCCTGCTCAACAAACGGTGAAACTTACTGAGTTGGTAGCAACGGTGCAAAAAGTTCTTGCCGATCAAGAAGCCGAGCGGGAAGCCTAAACCCTATGCTCACGGTAATTCTCGATCACTTAAAAACCGTCGCACCCGACGGGGCGAATGTTCCAATTCTGCAACCTGCCGATCCGTTCTTGGAAACGGTTGGCGAGGATATGCGGCGGCGTATTTTTATGACGGAATCTGCGGACGGTAGTCTCAAATGCCTGCGCCCAGAATTCACCATTCCGATCTGCCTACAACACGGCAATAAACCTGCCCGCTACGGCTACGGCGGCATTGTGTTCCGCCAATCCCGTGAAGGCGCAGTTGAGTTTTTGCAAGCGGGTCTTGAGGACTTGGGCAATACCAACACGGCTGAGGCCGATGCGAAATGTTTGGCCGATATGCTTGGCGCATTGGCGAAGGTCGGCATCAACAATCCCGCCGTATCGCTCGGCGATCAAAACCTGTTCGGGGTCGTGGTTGAAAGCCTAAAACTCCCTGCTGAAATTGCCGCCCGTCTGGTGCGTAACTTTGGCGAGCCGAAACAGATCGAGCGGTTGATTGATATTTTGGAGAGCAAACAAAACGGTGAGCAGGGGAATGATGAAGCCCATAAACTTGCCGTGAGCGGCGATGAGGCGACGTTAATTGCCCATGTTGAAAGCTTGATGACGACGGGAAACCTATCGCCAAAAACAGGACGCTCGCCAGAAGCGATTGCCAAACGGATGATTGATAAAACCCGGGATGCGAGTTTTCGATTGGAAAAACAACAGGCCGCAATTTTGCGTAATTACCTCGCCCTCGAATTACCGTTTGAAACTGCTGCCGATGAACTGGCCAAATTTGCCAAGGACAGCGGCCTCATTTTTGGCGACAGGCTTGAGACATTTGTTGAGCGCGTTGCGCAACTTAAAATTCTGGGTGTGGCTCTGAACAACGTCACTTTCAAAGCTTCCTTTGGGCGCAAGCTTGATTATTATACCGGCGTGCTTTTTGAGGCTGAAGTGGATGGCATTTCTGTTGCAGGTGGTGGTCGTTACGATAGGCTTTGTTCGTTGTTGGGCAGCGATAAACCCGTTCCTGCAGTCGGTTTTTCCATATCCTTAGACCGGGTGGAGGAGGCGACATGACCTTGATTATTGCTGTGCCTTCTAAGGGACGCTTGAAAGAAAAGACACTTGAGGTGTTCGCAAACGCTGGGTTGGTTATCGAACCACCTGCCGATGTGCGTTCTTATCAAACCAAAATCACGGGCCGTGACGATGTGGAAATTGCTTTCCTCTCGGCTTCCGAAATTGCCCGCGAATTGGCACTCGGTTCAATTCATCTCGGCGTAACGGGGGAAGACCTCGCCCGCGAAACCATTCCGCAAACCGATGATGTTGTGAGCTTTGAATTACAGCTCGGCTTTGGCCATGCGGACGTTGTGGTCGCCGTGCCTGACAGTTGGGTTGATGTGCAAACGATGGCTGATCTTGATGATGTCGCCGCCGACTACCGTGCCCGCTACGGCAAGCGGCTTCGTATAGCGACTAAATATTGGCAGCTCACCCAAAACTGGTTTGGGCAGCACGGCATCGGCGTTTATCGTATTGTCGAAAGCTTGGGCGCAACGGAAGGCGCACCTGCGGCTGGTAGTGCCGATGTGATTGTCGATATAACCAGCACCGGAAGCACCATCCGCGCCAATAATTTAAAGGTGTTGGACGACGGTGTGATCCTGCAAAGCCAAGCCAATTTGATTCTGAGCAAACGGGCGAATTGGAGCGATGCGGAGCGGGGCGTTTGTGATGGGATTTTGCTGCAATTAAAGGCCTCACTTTAAGACCCCAAACAAAAAAGCCCGCCTCTTGCGAGACGGGCTTCTTAAACTGTTCGAGAAGATCGAACGGCTTTAGTAAAGACGCTTTCGCGTTTTTACATCATGCCGCCCATTCCACCCATTCCGCCCATGTCTGGCATTCCGCCACCAGGAGCGCCGCCGCCGTCTTTAGCAGGAGCGTCTGCAACCATGGCTTCTGTCGTGATCAACAATGAAGCGATTGACGCAGCGTCTTGAAGTGCGTGACGCACAACTTTAGCTGGGTCGATAATGCCCATTGTGATCATGTCGCCAAATTCGCCAGTTTGCGCGTTGTAGCCGTAAGTGCCTTTTTTGCTTTCAAGGATTTTCCCGACAACAATAGAACCTTCTTCACCAGCGTTAGCAACGATTTGACGGATTGGAGCTTGAAGAGCGCGGCGAACGATGTTCACGCCAGCAACTTGGTCAGCGTTTGCGCCTTCAGTTTTGATGCCATCAGATGCGCGAAGCAAAGCAACGCCACCACCAGGAACAATACCTTCTTCAACCGCAGCGCGAGTAGCGTTTAGTGCATCGTCAACGCGGTCTTTCTTTTCTTTTACTTCAACTTCACTAGCACCACCGATAGAGATAACAGCAACACCACCAGCGAGTTTCGCTAGGCGCTCTTGAAGTTTTTCACGGTCGTAATCAGATGTTGTATCAGCGATTTGAAGTTTGATCTGTTCAACACGAGCAGCAACGTCTTTTTTCTTGCCAGCGCCATCCACAAGAGTGGTTTCTTCCTTAGAGATTGAAACGCGCTTAGCAGTGCCAAGCATATCAAGAGTAACAGTATCAAGCTTGATGCCGAGGTCTTCGGAAATCACTTGGCCGCCAGTAAGAACAGCGAGGTCTTCGAGCATCGCTTTACGGCGATCGCCAAAACCAGGTGCCTTAACAGCAGAAACTTTCAATCCACCGCGCAATTTGTTGACGACGAGAGTAGCCAAAGCTTCCCCTTCGATGTCTTCAGCAATGATAAGCAAAGGCTTGCCAGTTTGCACAACAGCTTCAAGGATTGGAAGCATAGCTTGCAATGAAGTCAATTTTGACTCGTGCAATAGGATGTACGGATCGTCCAAATCGCAAAGCATCTTTTCAGAGTTTGTTACGAAGTAAGGAGAAAGGTATCCACGGTCGAACTGCATGCCTTCAACAACTGTGAGGCTTGAATCAAGCGACTTAGCTTCTTCAACAGTGATAACGCCTTCGTTGCCAACGCGCTGCATTGCTTCAGCAATACGGTTGCCGATTTCAGCTTCGCCGTTTGCAGAGATTGTACCAACTTGGCCAACTTCGTCAGATGTTTTGATTTTCTTAGACATCTTCTTAAGAGATTTAACAACGTCATCAACTGCACTGTCGATACCGCGTTTAAGGTCCATTGGGTTCATGCCAGCTGCAACAGCTTTAACGCCTTCGCGAACGATCGCTTGGGCAAGAACGGTAGCAGTAGTTGTTCCATCACCGGCTTCGTCGTTCGTACGTGAAGCAACTTCACGAACCATCTGCGCGCCCATGTTTTCAAACTTGTCTTCAAGTTCGATTTCTTTTGCAACGGAAACACCATCTTTAGTGATACGCGGTGCGCCGAAAGCTTTGTCGAGAACAACGTTACGACCCTTTGGGCCAAGCGTTACTTTTACTGCGTCAGCGAGGATATCCACGCCGCGTAGCATACGGGTGCGGGCGTCCGCACCAAATTTTACTTCTTTAGCAGCCATTTTGACTTACTCCTGTTTTGCGCTTTTGAAGGCGCAAGAAATTTATAAAGCGAAAGGGGGAGGGATTAACCGATCACGCCCATGATGTCGGATTCTTTCATAATCAACAGATCTTCGTCGTTGATTTTGACTTCCGTACCGGACCATTTGCCGAACAAAACGCGGTCGCCCGCTTTCACGTCCAATGGAACCAATTTACCTGCTTCATCGCGGGCACCAGAGCCGCAAGAAACGATTTCGCCTTCAGCAGGCTTTTCCTGAGCGCTATCAGGGATGATGATGCCACCAGCAGTTTTGGTGTCAGCTTCGATGCGGCGTACGACAATGCGGTCGTGCAGCGGGCGGAACTTCAGTTTAGCCATATGTTTTAAATCCTGTACTCGGCAGTGATGCTTAAACGGGCATCACGTTATATTGAAGAAAGAGTGTCCTGTTAGCACTCCCAATAAGAGAGTGCCAGCAAGCGTAGTTGAGATAGTGATCGTGGCCATATGAGTCAAGGGTACAGATGCAGCAAATGCAATCTAAAGGTCGAATTATCGTTTTTTAGCCGCCTAAGCTTAGAAATTACAACCGATCACACCCTTCTCCGTCTAATCTGGCCCTGATCGTTAAAATTATTTCTATCTCTTCAACCGATATTAAAGGTCTTGGGTGCATAGTTGCCTATGAACAAATCCGTTTTGCCAGCTATATTTTGGTTTTAGTTAGCAATTTCATGGGGTTGGAGAGAAAAGCATGTTAAATAAAATATTGAAAACATTGAAACTTGGTAGATTCGTAAAGAACGAAAGTGGTTCGATAAATTTCTTAGCAATGGCAATGGTCCCGTTATTGGCACTGAGTGTCGGCGTTGCTATTGATACGGCTGAGGTTTATCGGGCGAAAATCAATTTCCAAAACGCAGTTGATGCGGGAACCTTGATGGCCGCTAAAACGCTTGCGCGTACTGGTAAACCTGCTGTGGCTCAGCAAGCCGGTAAAGATGTGTTCCAGGCGAATATCAAAAACCTCTCAGCTTCTACCGGAACCATTGATTTTGATATGGGAGACGGCAACTGCGTTAGCCAAGGCGTGACGGCTGATGCAAAACTGCGTCACCCGATTTTCTTTGAGCCGCTTCATAAACTCATCTCGGCAGATGCCAACGGTACGAATGATCCTGGTTATGTACACTTGAATGGTGCATCAACAGTGAAGTGCGGTAACAACACCTTTGAAATTGCGTTGGTTTTGGATAACTCTGGTTCCATGCGCTATAATGGTAAGATTGCAGCCCTGAGAATTGCTGCGGAAGACCTCGTAACAACACTTCATGCATCAGTTTCCAACAATGGTCGGCCTGACCCTATGCAATTTTCAATTGTTCCATTTGCGGCAACCGTAAATGTTGGGGCAAATAATTCTAATGCAGATTGGATGGACAAAAATGGAGTTTCACCAATCCACCACGACAAGGTCTTCAATTGGGAACTTGATCCTAATGCCGTAAAAGTTGGTGGCATTTGGAAAACCCTCTCTGGGCAAAAATTAACGCGTTTTACTGTGTACAATAATCTGCCAGGTCAAAGTTGGGGCGGGTGTGTTGAGGCACGTCCAAATCCGTATCACACTAATGATGATGAGCCGACTGAAGCGACGCCAGCGACAATGATTGTCCCTAGCTTTGCTCCAGACACCCCAGATGACTGGGATGGCCTTTATGACAAGAAAGAAGTTGTTGCCGGTAATCACGAGACCTGTATTCTTTGGCAGAGCAAATATTACTATAACCGTTGGGGCCGCCGCAGAACAAGAAGTCGCCGTTATTGCAGAAACTGGACTGACGGGTATTGGGGCAGAGTCCATTCGCAGGATTATTCTTATCGTCCAAAATTCGATGACAGGCAAGAATATAGAAACGGTAACTACATTGGCCCTGCTTCAGGCGGTGGTGTGACGTGGGTGAACGATAGACGTATCAATGAGGAAACCTATCAGAACAATTACCTTCGTGATGATCATAACTTCCCAAGCTCTTTAGGGCATCCGCGTAAAAAGGCATTTACGGGTACGGGTGAGGACCAACATGGTCGCCAGAAGTGGACTTGGAAATACATGCGTAACCAAACCACGGGACAATGGCCTACTGTGACCAATGTAAATAATAATGCAGGTATCCGTAATACAGGCATTGAAGGGCCAAACAGCGCGTGTACTTCACAGGCAATTAGTGATTTGACAGCAGTTGAATCAGCGACAGTGACCAGCATTCGCAATATGACACCAAACGGTGCAACTAATATCCAGCAAGGGCTCGTGTGGGGCTGGAGAACGCTTTCTCCAGGTAAACCATTCACTAATGGTCGTGATTATGATGCTTTGGAGAATAAGAAAATTATGATTGTGATGAGTGATGGTAACAACACTTATTACCCAACCAACTTCTTCGCCAACGGTTTTTCATCTAGAAATAAATCTTATTACGGAGCATATGGTTTGAGTAATTACGGAAGAGTTTTTGAAGGCTATGGCGTGATTGCTAACCCAAGTCACAGCTTCACGACTTTTACCCAAGCTATTGATTATCATTTGATCAACACGTGCACCAAGGCGAGAAATGCAGGAATCAAAATCTACACAATCGCTTTTGATGTACCAAACGGCTCAACCGTGAAAACAATGTTGCAAGATTGTGCTTCGCTGGATTATTTCACGAAGAAGCCGCTTTACTTTGATGCCGCGAACAATGCTGAGTTGATCAAGACATTTAAAGATATTGCAGAAAAACTCGCGGAGTTGAGAATTACGAACTAGCACCCGCTCTCAAGCTTTAAGAAATAAAAATGCCCGTCTTTAGATTAAAGGCGGGCATTTTTTTGCGAAGAACCCTGTTTATTTTTTGTCCAGTAATTCAGTTTTAACAGCCCTTGGTGGTGCGAACAAAATGCCCTGCCCTTGGCTCACGTGGATGTCTATCAAACCCATGGCCTGATCTTCCCGCTCAATTTCAAGTGCAATGAGCGTAATATCTTGCTCGCTCAATATGGAAGCAAGCTCAGTGGGGCGGATACCTGATTCTTCCTCGTCTAAATCGGCGTGCAGAAGAATTGATACAGGCACTTTCAAAAATTGAAAGCCCTGCGCAGCTAGCTCTTCGGCTTTGAGATTTAGATCAGCAACATGTCCTAAAGAGAGAGCGAACCCAAGGTCCGCTAATTTTCCAAGGCGCGCCAGCCCGCCAGACTTCAAAGAATTGTAATCCCGTTGGGAAATCTCGAGTATCAAGGAGCCGTTGATTGATTTATTGGCTTCCAAAAAATCAATGATCTGCTCAAATATTTTGGCATTTTCAAAGGTGCTTGCTGATAGGGTGCAAAATAGCCCTGCTGATTTATTTACCCCTTCAAGGGTACGTATCAAGCGGGCTGAACTGAAAAGAATTTTTGTATCAATGGCCGGCAGTAAACCACCCGATTCCGTTAATTTATTGAACTCGTTGGAATCCAAATACTCATTTTTCTCGGTCTTTAAACGCATAAATGCTTCAAAGTAATCTGGGCGCCTTGAGGGAAGGCCGACAATCGGCTGTAGGTGCATCTGCAAATTGTCGCCCTCAAGAGCCGAAATAATGCTGGCTTTAGCCGGTTTTATATCGGTCTCAATTGGTAAGGCGGCATCAACGTTTTGCTTAGCCTCATGAAAGGGAGCCATTGATGCGCTGGGTAATTCGGAAGGGCCTTTTTCTATGGCTGCTAGCCGCGCTTCAAACTCACTTAGTTTTGCTTGATCCACGGCTGTGTTTTGTTGGCCCGTGTTTTCCAAGTGTTGAGAGATGGATGTAATGTGCCCCGTCAAGGCTCCAAACTTTTCATCGACCCTATTTTCTAACTCAACCAAGTCAGAAGGCTGCTCTTTAAGCATTTTTATGTCGTTCGAAAGGGACGATTGGCGTTGTATGAGGAAAAATCCAAAAAAGGCCACAAGGCTTGTGAGAATAGCGCCAAGCGGCTGGAGAATATTAAATCGCACCAACATTATTGCGAATGAAATGATGATGATAATTACGCAAATTGCAATAAAAAGCCGCGCGGCCCAAGATTTGGCAGTGCTTGTTTTACTCATTGAAATATATTCTCCCCTGCGTATTTTTATCTCTTAATAGAGATAGGGTGCAGGTGTGTGAAGGGCATTCGTTGACAAACCCCAAGCATTTGACTTGCCTATATTCATTGGGGTGATTAGTAACTATTGCACTCGTACTTCCTTGACGACCATGAGTGGCTGTTTTACCCGAAAGATTGCGAAGATAAACGGAGGCTGATTTGCCTCTTTCATTGTGTTTGGAGCCTGTAGTTTTATGTCTAACCGAATTCACGGTTTAAGCGCCATCGCCACCAACTATTCAGGCATTTTATGCGATGTTTGGGGCGTGCTGCATAATGGTCAAATGGTGTACGAAGAGGCAGCTAAAGCTCTTGCTGCCTATCGGGCTGAAGGGGGGCATGTTGTCATGCTGACCAATTCCCCGCGACCAGAGGCTGGCGTTATTGAACAGTTCAATGCTCTTGGAGTAGATGCCGATGCCTACGACGCGGTTGTCACCTCGGGTGATGCTACCCGTGAATTGATCCGGGATGTAACGGGATCAATTTTTCATTTGGGGCCAGAGCGGGATGCCCCCTTGTTCGATGGCCTTGAGGTAATACTTACAAATGAGCAAGATTGCGATGCAATCGTTTGCACTGGCCTATTTGAAGATGAGAGCGAAACACCTGATGATTATCGAGAGCATTTAGAGGCGATGGTTAAACGCAACATACCCTTCATATGTGCAAATCCAGATGTTGTGGTGCATCGGGGAAGTCAGTTGATCTGGTGTGCTGGTTCGCTGGCAAATCTCTATATTGAGCTCGGTGGAAACACCTTAGTCGCGGGTAAGCCACACCAACCAATTTACGATCTTGCGATGGTGAAAATGGCAGAGGTTGCGGGTCACGATGTGGCAAAAAAAGACATTATTGCCATTGGCGATGCTATGCCAACTGATGTTGCAGGTGCGCAAAACAATAGTTTTGATTTACTCTATATCAGTGCCGGTATCCACTATAATGAATACGGTTCCGCAGATGATCCAGATGAAGAATTGTTAGAGGCTTTTCTCGAAAGCCACGGGGCAACTCCAACGGTTTGGATGCCTCGCCTCACGTGGCAAAAGGTATAAATTGTTGAGTAAGTTTCTGCATCATAATCTATCGCAACCAATTGCGTCTGCTGCTCGCGGGGGGGTGATCGCGATTGGCAATTTCGACGGTGTTCACCGTGGACATCAAACGGTTTTAGATAAAGCCCGTGCAATTGCCGCAAAAAATAATGTTCCGTGCTACGCACTTTCTTTCGAACCTCATCCGCGCACACTATTTCGCCCTGACCATCCTGTCTTCCGCTTAACCCCAGAAGCGTTGAAAGCGCGGGTATTGGAAGCGGCTGGCATAGATGGCTTGCTGACCTTACCTTTCACCCGTGACCTCGCCAGTACCAGCGCCGATGAATTTGTTGAACAATTTTTATTGCAAAGCGCTGGGGCAAGCCATGTTGTAACAGGCTTTAATTTCCATTTTGGAAAAGACCGCGTTGGCACGCCAGAGTTTTTAACAAACGCAGGTAAGACAAAAGGCTTTGGGGTCACAATTGTTGATGCCTTTGGCGACGAAGGCGACGGCGTGGAGGACGTTATTTCCTCTAGCCGTATCAGGCGTTTACTTGGGGCAGGGGGCGTGAATAATGCTGCGAAGCTCTTGGGATTCCGCTGGGGTGTTTCGGGCGAAGTTATCAAAGGCGCCCAACTGGGGCGCACCCTTGGTTTTCCAACCGCGAACCTTTCACTTCCAGAAAGCTGCCATTTGAAACAAGGTATTTATGCCGTTCGCCTACGCCGTCAAAACGGAATACTCTATGATGGTGTAGCAAGCTTTGGTCGTCGCCCAACCTTCGATGATGGTCCAGCGTTGTTTGAGACCTTCATTTTCGATTTCTCAGAAGATATATATGGCGAACAGATTGATGTTGCTTTATTTGCCTATCAGCGCGGCGAAATAAAATTTGATGGTATTGAACCGCTGATTGAGCAGATGAAAAATGACGCGCAAATTGCTCGCGATACTCTTTCAAAAGTGAAACCGCTTTCCGCTCTCGATAGCCGTTTGAACTTCAAGCCATAAGCCATGGCGAAACTCACCCCACGACCCCATACAATTCTTATCACCGGTGCAACCGATGGAATTGGTCTGCAACTGGCAAAAGACTATGCAGCGCGCGGCCACAAGGTCTTAGCAACAGGCCGTCGTTCTCTCATTACGGATGAAGATTTTTTTGGTGTCCCAAATATCACCTACACCCGCGCTGACCAAGCGCGGCCGCAACAGGCTGCTGAAAACATTGCTAACGCCATGCGGGAGCTTGGGTGGGCGCAATTGGATTTAGCAATCTTAAACGCTGGTATTGGCTGGGTTGGCGATCCATCAGACGAAAAACCCAGCGAGATCGCGCAACAAGTCACGATAAACTTGGTTGCCCCCATCTATATCACAAAAGCGCTTGCCCCTTGGCTGGCGGCAGGAAAAGGCAAGCTCGCGCTAATCGGATCGACTGCCATCAAGGGCCAAGGAAATTTCGCAACCTATGCGGCGACCAAGGCGGGGCTTGATGGGTTCGCCAGATCCTTACGCGAGGAATGGCGAGGGAAAGCTGATGTGTTGATGATCCACCCAGGCCCCATCCGCACGGATATGCACGCGAAAGCTGGATTAAACATTGGCGCGGGCAGAGCCCTGTTCATGTCACCAAAACGAGCTAGCAGGGCAATCCAGAAGGCAATTCGCAACAACGATAAACGTCGTATTCTTTCTCGGTCCTATGGTTGGCGCACCTTATTTGCTGGCGGGAAGGAGGGGCGGCTATGAGAGCATTGATCACTGGCGCAGCCCACGGCCTTGGCCGCGCCTTAACGCAAGAACTATTAAACAATGGCCATGAAGTTATTGCGGTCGATATTGATACAGATGCACTGGATGAATTAGCGGTAAGCAGCCGAGGCGCTTGTCTCGTCCGCATGGCTGATATGGCCAATCCTGATTCCATCGAGCGAATGCTGGCGAGCATTAGCGGCAAACCACTTGATCTGGTGATCCTTAATGCTGGCATTAGCGCCACGGGAAGGTTTGAAGATATTCCTTCAAGTGCCTATGCAAATTTAGTTGCCATCAATCTCGCCGCACCAATAATTATGGCTTCTAGTTTGGTGCGAGGGGGGCATATGGCTAAGAAAAGCAAGTTGGTGTTCATCTCATCGTTATCTCACGTAACGGGTTACCCCGGTGCTGCTGTATATGGGGCAACAAAAGACGCTCTTGCCGTTTATGCCAAGAGTATCCGCAAAGCATTTAAAAAGCGCGGTGTCGGTGTTCTCACAGTTTACCCCGGTCCAATACGCACAGACCATGCAGAAAAACACGCTCCAAAGGGTGCAAAAGCAAGCAAGCGTATGTTGCCAGAAATGCTCGCAAAAAAGATTTTGAAAGCTGCCAAAGGAAAATCCAAAGAGCTTTACCCCGGCGGTGCGGCAGAAACCGCAAGACTGCTCGGAAAAATAGCACCGAACTTAGCAACCCGTATGATGCGCCGTGCTATTTTTGATAAGCTTGATGGGCCGCAATATTAAGTCCGTATTATTAGGGTGGAAACCGCAGCAAACCTTTGCTAGATACCGCCCATGACAAATCTTCTCATAACTATTGATAATCGAATTATCAGCCCGGTTTAGGCGAACGCGCCAAGGCCGGGGAGACGTCTAATACCCACGCAGTATCCAAGTACAATTTTATTCAAGAGCGCGTACCAAACATGGGGCGCTCGAACCGATTATGAAGCGACCATCTATGTCTGATACAGAAACACGCGATTATTCATCGACTATCAATCTGCCAAAAACAGACTTCCCCATGCGTGGCGGTCTGCCCAAAAAAGAGCCAGAGATTATTGCGGAATGGGAGCGCCAAGACCTTTACAAAAAACTTCGTGCAGACGCTAAAGGGCGCCCCCAATATGTGCTCCACGATGGCCCTCCATACGCCAACGGCAATTTGCACATTGGCCATGCACTAAACAAAATTTTGAAAGACATCATCACCCGTTCATTCCAAATGCGCGGCTATGATTCCAATTACGTTCCCGGTTGGGATTGCCACGGCCTGCCAATCGAATGGAAAATCGAAGAGCAATACCGTGCCAAGGGTAAAAACAAAGACGAAGTTCCAATTAACGAGTTTCGTCAAGAATGTCGCGAGTTTGCCAAGCACTGGGTCGGCGTTCAAACCGAAGAGTTTTTGCGCCTTGGTATCACCGGCGATTTCAAACAACCTTATCTAACAATGAATTTCCCTGCTGAGGCGATCATCGCCAATGAGCTGATGAAATTTGCAAAATCGGGTCAACTTTACCGTGGCTCAAAACCGATCATGTGGAGCGTGGTTGAACGCACTGCCTTGGCAGAAGCCGAAATTGAATACCATATGTACGAGAGTGATACAGTCTGGGTGAAATTCCCGATTCTTAAAGGCCCAGAAAGCCTGAAAGATGCGTCCGTTGTGATCTGGACCACGACCCCATGGACGATGCCTGGGAACCGTTGCGTTTGTTATTCTGAAAAAGTCTCCTACGGTCTTTATGAAATTGACACCGCCGAGCAAGAGTTTGGCCCGCAACCGGGTGATCAACTCCTGTTTGCTGATACACTCGCAGATGAATGTGCAAGCAAAGCCAAAGTCACATTGAAACGGGTCGCGGATGTTTCAGCTTCCGATCTCAAAGGTATGATCCTTGATCATCCACTCAAAGGCATGGGCGTTGCTGACGGCTATCAATTCATGGTCCCAATGCTAGAGGGCGGCCACGTGACCGATGAAGCAGGTACGGGTTTCGTACACACCGCCCCCGGCCACGGCCGCGATGACTTTGAAAACTGGATCGCCAAACGCGATGAAGTTGAGGCCATGGGCATCTCCTCCGCAATCCCTTTCACTGTTGCTGATGACGGTTCCTATACCGAAGACGCACCGGGCTTTCCTGATGTGCGCGTGATGGACGACAAGGGCAAAAAAGGCAAAGCAAACCAAGCGGTTATCACTGCTCTTATCGGTTGCAACAACCTCTTTGCCCGCTCGCGTTTGAAACACGAATATCCTCACTCATGGCGTTCAAAAAAGCCGATCATTTTCCGCAACACGCCGCAATGGTTTGTTTATATGGACAAGGATGACGTTTCTGAAAAAGGCACTTTGCGTCAAACTGCATTGACTGCAATTGATGACACCCGCTTTGTTCCTGCTACAGGTCAAAACCGTTTGCGCGCAATGATAGAGCAGCGGCCAGATTGGGTGATGTCGCGCCAGCGCGCATGGGGCGTGCCGATCTCTGTGTTCCGCAATATCGAAACCGAACAGATTATTCCTAGCCCAGATTTTGACAAATCCGATGAATTTATGGCTCGCGTTCAAGAGGCATTCAAAACTGAAGGTGCTGATGCTTGGTATGCCGATGGTGCAAAAGAGCGTTTCCTTGAAGGCTTCGTTGATGACATGGAACCTTGGGAAAAGGTCAGTGACATTCTTGATGTGTGGTTCGATTCTGGCTCCACCCACGCTTTTTGTTTGGAGCAACGGCCTGATCTAAAATGGCCTGCCGATGTATATCTAGAAGGCTCAGACCAACATCGCGGTTGGTTCCATTCCTCTTTGCTTGAATCTTGCGGAACACGGGGGCGAGCACCTTATGACGCGGTCGTAACTCATGGCATGACCGTCACAGAAGACGGCCGCAAGATGTCGAAATCACTCGGCAATGATGTCGCTCCCCAAGACATCATCAAACAATATGGCGCAGATATTATCCGCCTTTGGGTGTCTTCGATTGAATATACGGAGGATCAACGGATAGGTAACGAGGTTATCAAAACCGCGGTCGATGCCTATCGTAAATTACGCAACACCCTGCGCTGGATGTTGGGTACTCTCGCCCATGATGCAGGGGATGAAGTTGCGTTGGCTGATATGCCAGAGTTGGAAAAACTCATGCTACACCGCCTTCATGAATTGGATGGCGTGGTGCGCGAGGGCTATGATAATTTTGATTTCAAACGCATCTTTTCGCAGTTGAACAACTTTATGAATGTTGAGTTGTCGGCGTTCTATTTCGATGTTCGCAAAGACGCACTTTATTGCGACGCGCCTTCGTCTGTTCGCCGCCGTGCTTCCCTGCAGGTGGTTTCAAAACTCTTCGATTGCCTTACGGCTTGGATGGCTCCTATGTTGTGTTTCACCATGGAAGAGGCTTGGAAACAACGCCATCCCGATGCTGATTCCGTGCATTTACGCCAATTCCCAGAAATTCCAACAGAATGGCAAAATGAGGCGCTGGCTGAAAAATGGCGCAAGGTGCGCTCGGTTCGCCGTGTTGTAACGGGTGCTTTGGAAGTTGCGCGCCGCCTTGAAAAAGGAACGGAGGGTCATATCGGCTCCTCCCTTGAGGCTGCTCCAATTGTGCACATTACAGATGCCGGTTTATTAGAAGCCATTCAAGGTTTGAAAATGGCAGATATTTGCATCACCAGTGATATCGAAATTTTGTCCACTGAAGCCCCCAAAGAAGCTTTCAACTTGGATGATGTTGCCGGAGTATCGGTTATCAACGCGATGGCCGCCGGCTCGAAATGCGCCCGTTCGTGGCGGGTTCTGCCTGAAGTTGGTAGCGACCCCGACTACCCAGACCTTTCGTTACGCGATGCAGATGCAATGCGTGAGATTGAGGGGGCTTAGATGGTGAAGCTGGCTTTGGTTAACCAAAGTCAGTGGACAAAGGGTTTTGGAAGGCGCGTTTCTTGCAAAACACAGAAAAACATCTACAATTAACTTTATCGGAATTTGCCGTCGGATTCTGGCCGCATTTGTATGGCCTGTTTGGGGCGGAAATTTTTATCCAGTATTTCAGGTTTAGTCTTATGACAAAGAACAATGTATCGAAATCTTTGATCGCGCTCACAAGCGCATTGTCAATTGGTGTCCTGGCAGGTTGCTCCAACGGAACAACCTACGGTACTGGTGTTTCTCAAGAGGCCCAATTAGCCTCAGATGTTGGCGGCCTTTTCTTGCTAAGTTCTGGTAAGAAAAAGAAAAATATCAATTACTCATCGCGGCCAAAATTAGTGAAAGCGCCAGCAACTGGCAATCTACCTGCACCCGCTGAAACAGTGGAAGGGGGAGCTGCATATTTCCCAACAAACCCTGAAGAGGCGCGGCTGAAACGGATTTCGGATGCACCTGTGGCCGACGCTCGTTCGGGTAACCTTCCCGATGGAGATAACACTCGCGTTCGTGATAGCGGAACTGGTCCTGCAATTTCAAAATCAAGAAAATCGTTCCGCAACGAAGATCATGAAGAAACTGCCGACCAAGCTCGCGCTACAAATCTAAATGGCAGCGCCCGACGTTTGGCGCGGGCAAATGATATTCGCAATCAAGAACGTGGATTAGCCCCGCGCAAGTATTTGACGCAGCCACCTGTCGAGTATCGCAAGCCAGCAGAATCAGCTGATACTGGTAACACAGGCGAAAAAGAGTATGGGCCAAACGAAGAGCGGAAAACAGGTATTTTTGATAGATGGACATCTAAGAAAAAAAGCCGTGATGACTAGGGTGCGGATTTTTTAACGCCGTTCCTTAAAAAACGCCTTCAATATTCCGCTACACTCTGCTTCAGCCATACCTGAATAAACTTCAGGTGCGTGGTGGCATGTTGGTTGCTGGTAAAACCGTACACCGTTGATTACCGCGCCGCCCTTTTTATCTTCCGCACCAAAATAGACCCGACGAATTCGTGCGAATGAGATAGCCGTGGCGCAAAGAGTGCAGGGTTCCAATGTAACATAGAGATCGCAATCTGGCAGTCGCTGGGTTTTCAACGTGGCACAGGCTTCACGAATAACAAGTAATTCAGCGTGGGCGCTTGGGTCATTTAGCTCGATTGTCCTGTTCCCCGCTCGCGCTAAAATTTCGCCTTTTCGAACTATGACAGCCCCCACCGGCACTTCACCACGTTCAGAGGCGGCGCGGGCTTCGGCAAGGGCCACATCCATAAAGCTATCATTCATACGTTTAGTCATTCTTTTGCTTAGACCTTATTCTTTACTCGCATAGTAGCGCCTCGGGTGGTAGGGACGCAGGATGAAACAAGCTGATAAAAATAAACAGAAGTCCCCCAAGGATCATAAGCCACCTAAAGCTACCAAGCCAGAGGGTAGCCCTGAGGTTGCTGAAAAAGGCGAGCGTATCGCTAAACGGATGGCCCGTGCAGGCTTATGTTCACGCCGCGATGCTGAGCGCTGGATTGAGGCCGGACGGGTTAAAATCAACGGGAAGCTGCTGAAAACGCCAGCCTGTGTTGTAACGGCCGCCGATAAAATCGAGGTTGATGAAAAGCCTCTACCGAATTTTGAGCGCACCCGTCTTTGGTTGCTCAACAAACGCTCTGGCCAAGTAACAACTTCCCGCGATCCTGAAGGAAGGAAGACCGTATTCGAGACACTCCCTGCTGAATTGCCCCGTGTTCTTTCAATCGGTCGTTTGGATATCAACACAGAAGGCTTACTGTTGCTCACAAATGATGGCGGTTTAGCCCGTGCATTAGAATTACCTTCAACGGGTTGGTTGCGCCGTTACCGCGTGCGCGCCCATGGGTCGGTTACACAAGAGCGGTTGGATACGCTGAAAGAAGGTATTGCCGTTGAGGGCGTATTGTATGGATCAATTGAGGCTGAGCTAGAACGCCAACAGGGTTCAAACGTTTGGCTCACATTTGCCATGCGAGAGGGCAAAAACCGTGAGGTGAAAAAAGTTCTTGGCTCCCTTGGGCTTGAGGTGAATCGTCTTATCAGAATTTCCTACGGCCCTTTCCAATTAGGTGATCTTACTCCGGGCCAGGTTCAAGAGGTGCGCGGTCGTACTTTGCGCGATCAACTCGGGGCGAAACTGATAGAACAGTCGGGTGCAAATTTTGAAGCGCCGCTTTGGGCAACAATGCCGAAGGAAAAACAGCAAAAAACAACCGAGAAGAAAGACCCAAAACAAAAAAGACCAAGGTCAGAGCGGGTAGACCCACTTTCAAGATTGGACACCAAACCAAATAGAGATGGGGAAAGAAAGCCTTCTCGTGGTAGGCCGCAAAAAGGATCGAGAAATGCGGATCGTCGGCGGTAGATTACGCGGGCGTAAATTGGCGGAACCCAAGACCCAAGATATCCGCCCAACAACCGATCGAAACCGGGAGAGCCTGTTTAATATCCTCAACCATCATTGGCCAGAAAAACTAGATGGCACCCGGGTTCTTGATGTTTTTGCCGGTACTGGTGCATTGGGCTGTGAAGCACTTTCGCGCGGAGCCGCATTTGCCGTCTTTATTGAACAGGGCGTTGAGGGTAGAGGGCTGTTGCGCCAAAATATTGAGGCCTTAGGCCTGACGGGACACACCAAGGTTTTTCGCCGTGATGCGCTGAAACCAGGTATCATTGGCACATTAGAACCATTTGACCTTGTGTTCGCCGACCCACCTTACGGGAAGGGACTTGGTGAAAAAGCCATCGCAGCGCTGGTTGAAAATGGTTGGCTTAAGCCATCGGCATTATTGGTTTTAGAGGAGCAGAAAAACCATATGCCAAATACACTAAACGGTTTTAGAAAGACGGATGAGCGCAGTTTTGGTGAGTCTGCCTTTGGATTGTTTCAACTTGTCACGGAAACATGACAAATAATTATAGTAGTACGCCGTAATAACGCCCTATATTGTGTATTCTTGGGACTTATAATTCACTGCCGATTTGAGGAATATGAATGTCATTTTCTAAAACTTTGACCGCCGCCTTACTGGTTTCAACCATGGGTATTTTTGTTGTACCTTCGCTTTTTGTAAAAGCTGCGTCTAGCGCTGTCGTTGCGACGAAAAAAACGGGCCCACAAGTCTCCTCTTTCATGTTGGATAATGGCCTTCAAGTTGTGGTAATCCCAGACCGCCGTGCCCCAGTTGTTACCCATATGATTTGGTATAAGGCAGGATCAGCGGATGAGCCGCCAGGAAAATCTGGCATCGCTCACTATCTTGAACACTTGATGTTTAAGGGAACTAAAACCACAAAGAATGGTGAGTTCTCCGCTCGGGTTGCTGCCATTGGTGGCCAAGAAAACGCATTCACATCGACAGATTATACGGCCTACTATCAGCGTGTCACACCAGCCGTTCTCGAAGAAATGATGATGTTAGAGGCGGACCGAATGGAAAACCTTGTGCTCGAGCAGGATAAAATTTTGGCCGAGCGTGATGTTGTTCAAGAAGAACGTAACTCTCGCACTGAGAGCAACCCCGGTTCTTTGCTACGTGAAGCAATGGGCGCTGCCATGTACCAAAACCACCATTACGGTATCCCCATTATTGGCTGGCAGCATGAAGTGAATGCGTTGAATAAAGATGATGCCATCGCTTACTATAATAAATTCTACACCCCCAATAATGCTATTCTTGTGGTGGCGGGTGATGTGGATGCCGAAACTGTTAAGGCATTGGCAATTAAAACCTATGGTAAGGTAAAGCGCCGCGCGGAGCCGGGTGTTCGCATGCGTCCAACAGAACCTCCTCCACGGGCTGCACGCCGTTTAGAATTATCAGACCCACGGGTGCGCAACCCCTCGTTCCAGCGCCTTTATCTTGTGCCCTCATATAACAGAGCCGCAGACGGCGAGGCCGAAGCTATGGATGTGCTAAGTGAGATTATTGGTGGTGGCTCCACTTCGCGCCTCTATAAGTCTTTGGTGATTGAGCAAAAACTTACAACATCCGCCGGTACTTGGTACCAAGGCGGAGCCTATGATGACACTGAGTTTGGTTTTTACGGATCCCCTAGACAAGACAAAACTTTGAAAGAGGTTGAGGCCGCAATCGACATAGAAATCAAAAAACTTCTTAAAGATGGTGTTACACAAAAAGAAGTTTCCCGCGCTCAAAACAGGCTGATCAAATCAGCCGTATTTGCCCAAGACAGTCAAGCGTCCCTGGCTCGTATTTACGGAAGCTCTTTGACTTTGGGAGAGACAATCGAAGATATCGAAGCATGGCCAACACGTATCAAGGCGGTGACGGTAGAGGCTGTGAACAAAGCAGCCAGAGCTTACTTGAAAAAGAAACGTTCTGTAACTGGCTATCTTACTCCTGAAAAGAAGGAGGGTTAAACAATGCAAGTTTCCCATAAATTCCTATCAATCGTTTCTCTTGCAGTTTTTTTTGCCACGCAACTCATCACAAATGCTCAGGCCGTTGAGATAAAAACGGTTGTGAGCGCCAAGGGCATAACAGCTCTCTTAGTCGAAAATTACACTGTGCCGTTAATCGCCGTTTCCTTTTCTTTCAAGGGTGGCACGACCCAAGATAAGGTTGGCAAAGAAGGCAGCGCCCAACTTATGTCAAACATGCTGGACGAGGGGGCCGCTGAGATAAAAAGCCAAGCTTTCCAAGAGGCGCTTGATGACAACGGAATGAGCTATTCCTTTACTGCTGGGTTAGATTCTTTTTCTGGTGGTATAAAAACATTGAAGGATTCAGCACCCCGTGCGTTTGAGCTTCTTTCTTTGATGCTGAATAAACCGCGCTTTGATGAAGAGCCAATTGGCCGCATGAAGGCCACCCATCTGAATTCTATGCGTGCCGAAGAAACTAATCCGCAAGCCATTGCGGGGAAGGCATTTCGTAAGGCTCTGTTTAAAAATCACCTCTATTCACGCCACAGCACCGGTAGCCCCAAGACAATGGGCGCTTTAACTGGGGCTGATTTGGAAGACTACCGGAGCCGTGTTTTTGCCCGCGATAATCTTGTTATCGGCGTGGTCGGCGCTATCAGCGCAGAAGAGCTGAAGGTGATGCTGGATCAAGTTTTTGGCGACCTTCCAGAAAAAGCGAAGCTTGTTGATGTTCCAGAATTCCAAGTAACCACTGGTGAAACCACCCATATTGAATTTGACACTCCGCAAACTAATATTCGCCTGGCCTTGCCCGGTATCAAGCGCGATGATCCTGAATTCTATACGGCCTACCTCGTGAATTATGTACTAGGTGGCGGCTCGTTTTCGTCGCGGCTTTATACCGAAGTGCGTGAAAAGCGCGGCCTTGCCTATGGAGTTTATTCCTATCTTGGGACCTACGATCACGCAGGTATGGTTGGCGGTGGAACGGCCACCCGCTCTGAGCGAACAGATAAAGCCCTTGAGGTTATTTTAGCCGAGTTCAAACGTATGGCCAAAGACGGGCCCACCGCCGAAGAGCTAGAAAAGGCCAAGAAATATATTATCGGTAGCTATGCGATATCTAATCTTGATACATCAAACAAAATTGCCAGTACGCTTGTTGCAATTCAAACCGCAAACCTTGGTATTGATTACATTGATAAACGTGCAGAGTATATTGATGCGGTTACCTTGGAAGATGCAAAGCGGGTGGCAGCAAAATTGTACGGTGGAAACCCTACGATCATCACGGTTGGTAAAAAAGTAAAATGAGCGACCCAACGATTGCCCTTGCGTTGGGTGGTGGCGGAGCCCGTGGCCTTGCGCATGTTCACGTCATGAAAGCTCTAGATGATATGGGTATCAAGCCTGTTGCGATCTCTGGTACGTCCATTGGTTCCATTATGGGAGCTGGATATGCATCAGGGATGAGTGGGGATGATATTCGTGAATACGTAATTGATACCTTCACGGACACCAGTGAAGTTCTTTCTCGCTTCTGGCGTATGCGCCCTTCTGGTGTGAAAGAAATGTTAGCTGGTCCGCGTACTATGCTGGGGAATATCAATTCTAAAAAAGCAGTCAGTGCATTCTTGCCAGAACAAGTGCCAGAGACATTCGAAGAATTAACAATCCCATTGGAAGTTGTCGCCACTGATTTTTATGGTCAAAAACCTTTGGTGATAGGTGGTGGAAATCTTGTAGATGCAATCGCCGCCTCTTCCGCTTTGCCTGCAATCTTTCGCCCCGTAAACCGCGACGGTATAGCCCTTGTTGATGGCGGCATACAAAATGCATTGCCCTATGAATTGCTACTAACGAAAGCTGATATTGTAATTGCGGTTGATGTGGTTGGCGGCCCTAAGCAGGCCAAAGGCGAAGTGCCAACAAGAATTGAAGCCTTGCAGGGGGCAAGCCAGTTGATGATGCAGGCAACCACCCGCTTAAAAATTGAAATGCATCCTCCAGAAGTCCTTATTGTTCCACCGGTTAACGGGATTGGTGTTCTAGATTTTTTAAAGGCCAACTCAATTTTAGAAACTACACTTGAGACCTATGACATGACAAAACGAATGGTCGGCGAGGCAATAGAGAAACACTCCTAGGTTTGAACGTTATTCCCTAGTTTTTTTGTGACATAAAAAGCGGTAATCGCTCCACTAACGCCGAATATAACCGCCCCCAATCCCCAGCCCATTAACACTCCTTCTGCCCCATAGGCTTTACCTATCATCACAAAGGGAATGACGCCAAGTGTCGCACGACCCCAGTTGAAGAATGTAGCATAAAGCGGAAATCCAAGATTGTTGAAAGAGGCGTTAGCAACGAATAAAGCGCCATTAAACAAAAAGCTTCCTGCAACTAAAGTGCAGAATAATTGCACAAGAGAAGCAGCCTCGCTGGTCGCGCTAAACATGCTGACGATCCAGGGACTAAAGAGTGCCAGTAGCGCCCAAACCACAAGCCCGTAAATCATCGTGAATACCATCGCGTCCTTGAGAGTCTGATTGACGCGACTAAATAGAGCCGCCCCGAAATTCTGACTCAATATCGGCCCAACTGCTCCCGAAAGTGCAAACAATGTCCCAAATGCAACTGGAAGAATGCGCCCGATAATGGCCCACCCAGCAACCGCACTATCGCCAAATTCCGCGATTGCTTGTGTTACATAAGCATTCCCAAAAGGTGTCGCGAGTTGAGTTATGATAGCTGGAATAGCAATAGTAAAAAACGGGCGCATTTGGCGTAGCGCTGCTGGACGATCATATCGCCCCAACATTTTATGTACTCCTTGCGCACCCCAGTAGCCGATAACCACCAGCACAATGCGTACTATAAACACGGTAATTGCCGCGCCAGTAATTCCAAGATCAAACCCAAAGATGAAAATAGGGTCAAGTACTAATGCTGTTACGCCACCTGAAAGGGTGACAAACATGGAACGCTTCGCATCACCCTTAGCACGTAGCAATCCTCCAAAACACATACCCAAACCCATGAATGGAATGGAAGGAACAACAATTCTCATGAAACCCAATGCATGATCGAATGTTTCGCCACGTGCCCCTAAGGTGCTCAAAAACCAAGGCAGAAATGGGTACACAGAAATTGCAAAAACTGTCGTGAATATTCCAGTAAAAACCAATGAAGATGTTGCTAAGATCTTTGCACGGTCCGCTTCGCCTTTTCCAATAGCACGCCCAACTAGAGCACTGGTCGCAATCATCAGCCCAATACAAATTGATAAAGAGAAAAACATCACCGTGGATGCGTACCCAATTGCCGCTGTTAGTGCCTGATCACCAAGCCAAGAAATGTAGAATAGGTTCAGCAGGTCAACGAAAAAAATCGAAACAAGGCCAACTGATGCGGTACTTGTCATCACAATAACATGGCGCATCGTACTGCCCGTCGTGAAGGCAGCTTGTTTGTTTTCGGCAATCTTGGTGGTCATTAAGTGCTCAAGGAGTAAAGGCAATAATCTCAATTGAGATTTGTATGGGATTGGCCCATTATCACCGTGTTAGGTTCATAACTCAACTAGGCGAATGTCAATTTATTCGTCCAAAATTTCTTGAGTTTCCTTACTAATTGCAATGCTATCTTGGCGTGGTTGTACCAAGGGTTCTGGAACTGGGGCGGAGTGTAGTGTTTCGCGACCCGCCGCAAACCCATCCTTGAGTTGGATTTGTAAGCGGTCTCTATCGCGCCGTCGCACGTCCCTTACAATCTCATTAGCATCTTCTGGAGAATGGCCGTTAGCCTCTAACAGCGCTTGTCCCATAACGAGAGCAGATTCAAATGTTTCCCTAATTTGCCAAATGTCTCCGCGCTCTAAAAGTTCTAACGCGTGTCCTCGATCATAGGAGCGGACATAAAGTTTTGCATCGGGAAACTCCGCTGTTACGAGATCAACAATCTTATCTGTAACGTCCTTGTGTTGGGTACAAACTGCAATTATTTTAGCTTTTTCTATCCCCGCTATTTTTAAAACATCCTTACGCGTGCCGTCTCCAAAATAAATTCGAAAACCAAACCGTTGGGCTTGGCGAATTCGTTCGGCAGAATTGTCGAGAACGGTAACCTCGCAGCCTCCTGCCAATAAGGTTTGAGCCGCGATTTGCCCCATTCTTGAAAAGCCAATCATCAAAACTTCAGACCCTGCTCCTTCAAAGTCCTCGTCCATATGTTCGTCGGGAGCATGGGAAAGCAAGTAGGAACCCAGTTTGACGGAGAGCGGTGTAAGCACCATAGAAAGAGTGACACAGGCAATCAAAAAGGATGCCTCTTGCGGTGTGAGAAGTGCCACCCCCATCGCTGTTGAGAACAGGACGAACCCAAACTCACCATGCTGTGGCAAAATGCATGCAATACGAATGCTATCATTATGGCTTGATCCAAATTTTCGACACAGCCCATAAAGTATAATTGCTTTTATAAGCATTGCGGCTGGCACGCAAAGAAGGATCAGCAGCATGTTGTCGAAGACGACTTCAAGATTAACGGCAAGGCCAACGGCTACAAAAAACAGGCCAAGAAAAATTCCTCGGAAAGGCTCGATGTCTGCCTCAAGTTCGTGACGATAACTTGATTCTGCCAACATCACCCCCGCAATGAATGCCCCCATAGCCATCGACAATCCAACATATTGCATGAGTACTGCAGAACCGATGACGATAAAGAGGGCCGCCGCAATCATCGCTTCGCGCGCACCAGTGTCGGCTATTACCCCAAACAGTGGGTTTAAGGCATATCTTCCAATGAGTATTAGCGCCACCACACCAGCGATTGCCAGTGCCGCATGGCCTAAGCCAGCACTGGTGATCTCCAAATTACCTGCGGCTAAAAGCGGTACGATAACCAACAAGGGAGCAATAGCGAGGTCTTGAAAAAGAAGGATTGAGAAAGCCCGCTTACCATGAGGCAGGCGATCTTCATGGGAGGACTCGAGCAATTGAAGGGCAAAGGCGGTAGAAGAAAGTGCGAGGCCAAAACCGACTACCGTTGCTGCGGCCAAAGAAAAATAAGCAGCCCAAGCAATAAGTGTGAGCACAATACCGCTGAAAACTACCTGCGCTGCCCCAAGCCCAAATATCTCATGGCGCATATCCCAAAGTCTTTGTGGTTTAAGTTCCAAGCCAACGATAAATAGTAATAGCACTACGCCCAGCTCAGCGACGTGCAACACCTGTGCGCCATTGTGTACATAGTTCAAAACGGGGCCAAGCAGAATGCCAACAGCCAGATACCCAAGAATGGTTCCAAGCCCAATTTTCTTGAACATGGGAGCCGCAATAGTTGCACCACCAAGCAAAACAACTGCATCGAGAAAAAGATTTGAAGCTTCGGCCATAAAAATTCCAAAAACATAAGTGTGTTGAGGCTTAATATACCATATGATACCGCAACGCACTTGATGCAACTCGTGCGAGATATTACACGTTGCTAACCACAAACTGGAATTTTTGATTTGCCATCATCCGACCAAGAAGAATTTGAACTAGCCCCCTTACAAGAGCGTGCAGCAGCACTCGTTGAAGCCGCTAAACAGGCTGGCGCCGATGCTGCAGATGCCGTGGTTGCGGCGAGCCGCTCAACAGGTGTTGAGGTGCGTGAAGGCAAGGTTGAAGAAACGGAAAGTGCAGAAAATAATGCGTTCGCATTACGTGTTTTCATAGGTAAACGCGCGGCATCGGTTTCGGCCAATATGACGGGCGATCCCTTCGCATTAGCGGAGCGCGCGGTCGCTATGGCTAAAGTCGCACCCGAGGACCCCCATAACGGGTTGGCGGACGAAGACAAGCTGTCTAAAAATTTTCCAGATTTAGATTTGTATGATTCAACAAACCCAGAGTTTGACACTATGCGGGATATCGCGCTGGCTTGCGAAGAGGCCGCCTTGAGTATTGAAGGGGTTACGAAATCTTCGGGTGCTTCTTTCGCTCGTGGACTTGGCGGTACAGTGCTGGCAACAAGTAATGGATTTTTAGGCAGTTACCGCGCCAGCCGTTTTTCCTTATCTGTTTCCGCAGTTGCGGGCGAGGGAGAAAATATGGAGCGTGATTATGATTATGATAGCATGCGCTTCATGTCCGATTTGCGTGGGGCAAACGAAATAGGTTTGGAAGCTGGGAAAAGAGCAGTTAAACGACTAAACCCAAAGCAAGTAAAAACGCAAACAGCAACCGTTATTTTCGACCCCCGCGTGGCTCGTGGCCTAGTTGGTCATTTGTCTGGCGCAATAAATGGCGCATCCATTGCGCGTAAAACGTCGTTCTTACGTGATGATATGGGCGCTAAAATTTTTGCTCCCAATGTTACGATTGTTGATGAGCCTCATATCATACGCGGCGCTGCTTCGCGCCCGTTCGATGCCGAGGGAGTGGCTAGCGAACGATTGAATTTGGTGGAAAATGGAATATTAAAAACGTGGTTATTAGATACAGGAACAGCGAAAGAGTTGAATCTAACAACCAATGGTCGCGCTAACCGCGCTGGTAGCGGCACGTCACCTGGATCAACAAATCTCACCATGCTAGCCGGCAAACGCACACCAGAAGACATGATACGCAATTTAAAAAATGGATTTTACGTTACAGACCTCATCGGCCAAGGCGTAAATTTGCTTACAGGAGATTACTCGCGCGGAGCAAGCGGGTTTTGGATAGAAAATGGCGAGCTAACCTACACCGTAAGTGAAGTCACAATCGCGGGAAAATTACGAGACATGTTCGCGAAGCTCATTCCTGCCTCTGATTTGGAAATACGGTTTGGGATCAATTCACCGACAATTGCAATCGAGGGCATGACCATTGCCGGGCAATAATTTCATCCAAGCAGACCAAGATCTTCTTGTGGAGCTGGCAAAGGAGGCGGGCCAAATTGCTATGAAGTGGTTTGGTAAAAACCCTGAAGTATGGATGAAAGAAGGGGATTCTCCTGTTTCTGAGGCAGACTTCGCTGTCGATAGTTTCTTGAAGGAAAAGCTACTGCAAGCGCGTCCAGATTATGGTTGGCTTTCTGAAGAAACTGATGATGATAAATCCCGCTTAAATACCAAGCGAACCTTTGTTGTTGACCCGATAGATGGCACTCGCGGTTTTATCGGCGGTATGGATCAATGGTGCGTTAGTATAGCAATTGTTGAAAATAACCGCCCAACGGTTGGTGTGCTGGAATGCCCAGCCTTAAACCAAACCATTGTTGCAGGTGTTGGGCAGGGAGCTACAGCGAATGGCCGCGCGATTAGCTCATCGCCATTTCGAGATGATGAACCCATTCGTGTGACAGGGCCAAAAAGCTTTCAAACCGCTTCACTGCTTGCTTCAAAGCAGCCTGTTGAGAAAACGAAGTTTGTTCCCTCTCTAGCATATCGCATAGCGATGGTTGCGATGGGGGAAATGGATCTCACCCTTGCCCGGGCCAGTGCCAAGGATTGGGACTTAGCAGCCGCAGATTTGATAGCTGTTGAAGCAGGCTCAATCCTTACAGATATTGACGGCAACGGACTAATCTATAATTGCAGTGATGTAAGGCAGGGCGCTCTTGTGGCATGTCATGCAAGTCATCATAACGAAATGCTTGATCTCGCGCGCAGAGCAATGAATAAGCAACCAGAATAACTAATTAAAGTTGGAGTCATCCCCGATGAGCAAAGAAAAAAAAGACGAACAATTGTTACACCTCGTATTCGGTGGTGAGCTGGAAAATCTTGAAGGTGTTACTTTCCGCGATCTTGATAAGCTGGACATTGTTGGCATTTATCCCAATTACGCATTGGCCAGTGCCGCTTGGCGAGCCAAGGCGCAATCCACTGTTGATAACGCTCACATGAGATATTTTGTTGTGCATATGCACCGTTTCCTTGAGCCCAAAAATGACTAAATCACCTGCCACAAAGGGCATTTAGAGACCCATAAAATGAGAGTAGTTCATTGAGCAGCGTTTGGGCACAAACCACACTGAAACTGTATCGAGGCGTTGGTTCCTTGATCTATCCGTTTACCGGACCGTTTCTGCGTGCCCGTGCGCGTAAGGGTAAAGAAGATAGAGAGCGCCGTGGCGAACGATATGGTTATGCTAGCCATGATCGCCCAGAGGGCCCCTTGGTCTGGCTCCATGCGGCGAGCGTCGGAGAATCGCTTGCAATCATGCCGTTGATAAAACGGATGGAAGACTTTGGTATCAATCTGGTTTTAACAACAGGTACTGTAACCTCTGCCAGCATAGCCAATGACCGGTTGTCTGAGCGTACCATTCACCAATACGTTCCAATGGACATGAAGCGGGCAGTTTCTCGCTTTCTAGATCACTGGAAGCCTGATCTTGCAATTTTTGCTGAATCCGAAATCTGGCCAACGACTATTTCTGAACTAGCTGTGCGGAATGTGCCCCAGATACTCGTTAATGCCCGCATGTCAGATCGGTCAAATAAACGATGGTCAAAACGCCCTGCGCTTGCGGAAGCAATTTTTGGACAACTCTCGCAAGTAATCGCTCAATCGGAATTAGATGGTGAGAGATTCCGTGCCCTTGGAGCTCCATGGGTTACAGTGGCAGGGAATTTAAAGATTGACGTTGGTGAGCTTCCAGCGGCTAGTTCAGCTGTTAAGGCCCTTACAACGATGATCAATAAACGCCCCACTTGGGTGGCGATAAGTACCCATAAAGGGGAGGAGGAAAGCGTTGCTGCTGTCCATAAAATGCTTGCAGCTCATATTCCCGATATATTGACGATACTTGTTCCTAGACACCCCAACCGTTCGGAAGAAATTCTTGCTGATCTGAGTAATTTAGAATTGAATATTGTTACCCGCTCATCGGGGAACCCAATTCAAAAGGATACGCAAATTTTTCTAGGAGATTCCATTGGTGAAATGGGTCTGTACCTACGCCTCTCTGAAATTGCTTTCATGGGTAAGAGCCTGAAATCAGAAGGGGGGCAAAACCCGATTGAGCCCGCCATGATGAATACTGCAATTTTATCAGGTCGATATGTACAAAACTTTCGAGAAACCTACCAAACATTATTAGATGCTGGTGGTGCACGCCTCGTTCGTGATGAGCAAATGTTAGCTGGGCACGTGTTGCACCTGCTGCGAAACAAACAAGACCTTAAGATCATGCAGGTAGCGGCGAAGCAATCCGTTGAAGCAATGACGGGTGCGCTCGAGAGGTCTATCTCGGTACTTGATCCATATTTGACGCCTTTGCGTGTGAAAGCTGGCCTTAGCCGGCGCCATAAACAGGGCGAAGCCATTCGTGCCTCTATTCCAAAAAAGCTAGGATAGAGATGAGTGAGGCTCCCCCATTTTGGTTTCAAAAACCTGGAATAGCTGCCTGGGCTCTCTCTCCAATAGGCGCGATTTATGGTGCAATCACAGCCAAACGCATGCAAAAAACAGATGGGGTCGTCACCAAAACGCCTGTTCTTTGTATTGGAAATTTCATCACCGGTGGCGCAGGTAAAACACCAACGGCAATTGCCATTGCAAAAATAGCCCGCGAACTTGGCCTACGCCCTGGATTTCTTTCGCGAGGATATGGTGGCAGCATTACAAAGCCAACAATCGTGGACATCAAAGCACACAATGCAAAAGACGTGGGAGACGAACCGCTCATTCTTGGCCTCTACGCGGTCACGGTTATTTCACCCAATAGACCAGCAGGTGCAGCTCTTTTAGAAGAGCAGGGAATTGATATTATTCTCATGGATGATGGTTTCCAAAACCCTTCTTTGCACAAGGATTATTCTTTAGCTGTCGTGGACGCTAGCCGTGGAATAGGAAATGGGTTTTGCATGCCTGCTGGCCCCATGCGTGCCCCTTTGCGCCCGCAATTGGCGCTGGCCTCTGCAATATTGCTGATCGGAAAATCTGAAGCAGGAACACGGGTCGTACGAAAAGCCGCTAAAATGGCAAAACCTATTTTGGAAGCAGAAATTATTGCGCGCCGAGCTGATGACTGGACAGGACAACGGGTTCTTGCCTATGCGGGCATTGCGGATCCCTCAAAGTTCTACGCAAGTTTAGAAGCCGTGGGCGCTGAAGTTGTAGAGCGAAGGAATTTTCATGATCATCATCCCTATTCAGCAGAAGAATGCCATGATCTCTTAACCCGCGCCAAATCGGAAAAACTTACGTTGGTTACGACAGAAAAAGATTCCGTTCGCCTCATAAGAATGGGGGAAGGGCAACAAGAATTACGCACCGCCAGCAAAGTCTTGAATGTTGATTTGAAATTCGAAAACCCAAAAATGGTTGAGGTGATAATTCGCGACACAATTAAACGTGCGGCTGAATTTCGAATAAGTAAGAAAAACTAGCTCAAGCGTCCAGCGCGTTGTTCAGCTTCAAGTGAAGCTTGAGCATCAATATAGGCCTCTTGGCGCTCCCAGCTCCAGTACTTAAGCTCATCAAGAGGAATACTCTTGCCTGTGATTGCGCACACAACATTAGCGCCAGGGGCAAGTACCTGAAAATCAGACTCCAAATATCGCACGTTAGCAATTTGGGAGTTTGTTGTATTTGGTCGGTTCAACATAAAACAGTTTTAACATACCTTGGGTAAACGTCTAGCGGCTTTTATCACAGCGCCTAGCGGCGGCCAAAAAGTTTTTCGATGTCTGTAAGCTTTAGCTCAATATATGTGGGTCGCCCGTGATTGCATTGACCAGAATTAGGCGTTGCCTCCATGTCGCGCAGTAATTGATTCATTTCTTGAGGCAACAAGCGCCTTCCCGAACGCACTGAGCCATGACAAGCCATTGTGGCCGCGACGTAGTCAATTTTCTCACCGACAAGATTGGCTGAACCCCATTCTGAAATCTCATCAACGAGGTCACGCAGCAGCGCTTTGCTATCTACCTTGCCAAGCAGGGCCGGGGTCTCACGTACGGCAAGAGCACCTGGCCCAAATGATTCAATTGTGAGGCCAAGTTTTTTCAGATCTTCGGCATGCTCAAGCAGCCGGTTAGCATCTTCTTCGGGCATGTCCACGACATCAGGGATAAGCAACATTTGCCCGGCCACACCATCGCGGGCAATTTGCGCCTTCATCCGCTCATAGACTAGCCGTTCGTGGGCGGCATGTTGGTCAACGATTATCAATCCATCATCCGTTTGCGCTACGATATAGTTCTCGTGAATTTGTGCCCGCGCTGCTCCCATCGGTAGAGCTTGGCTTTCAGTCCAATCTTGCTCATCGACACGAACATCAGCAGAAGGAGCCGATGTGACATCAAATCCAGCTTGTTGTGTTTCTCCAAATCCTGCGGTGTGTGTGGCAGGTTCAGGCCGATTGGGTGATTGTTGCCAGTCGTAATTTTGGTTTCTGGCAGGGGGAGTGGTGTATTGATAACCAGCTGCCTTTGATGCTTGTTCACCTACACCCCCTGCTTTGAATTCTGGCTTAAATGACGACAGCATATCGGTTGCCCCTTCGGTGGAGGCCCGATGTCCCGCACCAGAAATAGCCTGACGCAATGCTCCAACAATCAGCCCTCTCACAAGCCCTGCATCTCTAAACCGAACCTCGGCTTTTGCGGGGTGCACATTCACATCTACCTGCGATGGGTCGATGGTGATGAACAACGCCAGAACTGGATGTCGTGAGCGTGAAAGGAAATCCATATAAGCTCCCCGCACCGCACCAGAGAGTTGTTTGTCTTTCACGGGGCGACCATTGACGTATATGAATTGGTGCATGGCATTACCACGGTTGAAAGTCGGGAGTGCCGCAAATCCGTTCAGCATCACCCCCTCGCGCTCCGCATCTATTTCAAGTGCATTAGCCGTGAACTCGCCTCCAAGTACCTGTTCAATTCTGCGTAACCCGCTGTCATCGTCTGGAACCGCTGGATACTCAACCGCTTGTCGATCTCCGCCAGATACGGAAAAATGAATATGAGGATGGCCCAGAACTGTTCGCTTTATTATATCGGTTATAGCGTTTGTTTCGGCTCTATCGGTTTTCAAAAATTTTAACCGGGCAGGAGTCGCGTAGAAAAGGTCAGCAACCTCAACCACCGTTCCAAAGCTTAATGCCGCCGGTTTTATTTTATAAACCTTGCCGCCTTCAACTAAAATTTCCCAGCCCGCATCGCTATTTTTTTGGCGGCTTCGGATGGTCAACCGCGCAACGGAGCCGATTGAGGGAAGTGCTTCCCCGCGAAAACCCAAGGTACGAATATCGGTTAAATCATCGCTTAGCTTGGAGGTGCAGTGCCTTTCCACCGAAAGTTCCAAATCATCACGGCTCATGCCCTTACCATTGTCGGTAACACGAATTAGATTTTTCCCGCCACCACTGGTGACAATCTCAATACGCGAAGCTCCCGCATCAATAGCATTGTCTAGCAATTCGCGCACAACACTAGCAGGCCGTTCGATGACTTCGCCGGCAGCAATTTGATTGACAATATTATCGCTGAGGCGATGGACGGTCATGGGGTTCCTACGAATAAAAAGAATCGGTTAAAAACGCTCAACCACCATGCCCCGAATGAGCGAGGGGATAAAGCAATCACACTGCCTTACTTGGAAAACTCAATACTTGAAGGTTTAACGGCCCATAGCGCCAAGACGGTTAAGCCCGTTGTAGCCATCATAACCCAAGCCCAAATTTGTATATCACCACCAATCAACGCAAATGTAGCCGCAATAAACACCGCAGCGATTCCATTGGTAACACCACCGTAAAATGCAGATGTTATGCCCGCAAGATTTGGGTGAGGGTCGATGGTCAGGCTGGCCGTGTTGGAAATTACGGCCAAAAAAGAGGTGTTAAAGAAAAACATGAGCGCCGTAAAATTATATGCATTGAGAAGTTCAAGATAACTGAGCAACCCAACACCAACAGATGCAATAAGCAAGATGAAGCTCGAGACGCGCAGCATCTTCATCACTCCAAGTTTTGGCAGTAGGGCGCGGTTGACCATTTGCCCGATGATGATGCCCAGCCCCGTAAACGCGAACATAGCTGCAAATGCAAACCCTGTTACCCCGAAAGCGCTTTCATATATAACTGGGGAGTTGGATATGTAAGAAAACAATGCGCAATAGGCGATGCTGGCGCAGAGAATAAAATAACGAGATTGAGGATGACGAACAATCGTAGATATCGACGACCAAATAACCCTCGGCTTCAAGGCGTTGGGGTTTTTGTTACGGTTGGTTTCTTTTAAAATATAGATATCGAATAACAGCAAAATAAATGCAAATGCACAAATGAAGACGAAAACAACGCGCCAGTTAAAGCTATCAATAATAAATATTCCAAGCAGCGGGGCAACGATGGGGCCAAAAGAAAAGATAGCCATCGAAGTTGCCATAGCCATTGCTAATTCGGTTCCAGAATGGGTGTCGCGTAAGAGAGCCCGAGCCAACACAGGGGCCGCTGCTCCGCCAAAACCTTGCAGGCCCCGGCCAATTAGCAAGGTAGCAATATCCTGAGCGAACATAGAGATTATTGCCCCAATGATAAAAATGCCCATGCCAATGGCGATGATTGGCCGTCTGCCATATTTGTCGGACGCTGGCCCATAAATGATTTGGGCAAAACCAAAGCAAAGGGCGAAGATAGAAATACTCTCTTGCACCCGTTGCATAGGGGCATCTAATTCAAGAGCAATTTGGCTAAACCCCGGCAACATGATGTCGATGGTGAACCCCGTCAACGCCATGAGAAATCCACAATAAATCACCAATGATCTAATGGAGTTTTCATTTGCGGCGATGGAGCTATTCGAATTTGTCAAAAGGGCTTTAGTCCTGTTTCAAAAGAAGCTTGTCCCATTTGAAACTGTGAATAGCCACCCCCCAAAGTGGTTATGCAACGTCGGGTTTAAAGGTCAGAGCGAGCCCATTGATGCAATGGCGGTTGTAGGTTGGTTTTGGCCCGTCACTAAAGATATGCCCTTGGTGACCTTCGCAGCGGATACAGTGAACTTCGGTGCGCGGGAGGTGCAACCCATAGTCAGTTTTAGTTCCAACAGCGCCTTTAATGGCTTCTGAATAACTTGGCCACCCTGTACGGCTATCGTATTTTGTCTCTGACCGATAAAGCGGTAAGTCACACCCAGCACAGTGGAATGTCCCAACGCGCTTTTCATTGTTCATGGGGCTTGAGAAAGAGTGCTCGGTGGCTTCGTCTCGTAAAACTGCATATTGCGCAGGGGTCAGAGACTTCTTCCACTCTGCGTCACTCATCACGATAGGGGTTATTTTTTCAGGCATAAGGTTCAAGCCGAATTCAGTGGCAGTTGCCAAAGGATCGTTTGCAGCTTCCGCCACCCGTCTTCCTATAATTGCATTACCAGCTAAAGCCACCATCACAGCAGCCGATCCAAGAAGAAAAAATCTACGGTTCATAACCCAACCTCATTATCAATGTTTGCAAATAGTCATTTCAATATAGGGGCAAAATGATTGCTGCGCGATAAATCTCACTCAACTAATTGTGAGCGATTATTTTATTTCCTGCGGCGCATTTGTATCCAAGAGATCACCGTCAACATTGCGCTCTTCTTCCTCAATCAAACGCTTTTGCAAATCCTTATCAACCGAAACATCTTGCTCGCCATCATCGGTGATGAGCTTTGCAGGTCGCTTTTTTACGGCCTTTGGTTTTGATTGTGTCTTAGGCATAGAAATTTCGTTATCAAACCGAACTCGATAAATTGGTTCCGGCATTGAAATTCCCTCAGCCTCAAACGCCCGTTTAACTTTTCGAATAGCTTCAGCTTTTGCCTTAGCAAGACTCGTATCGTTTTGGTTGATCCACCCGCCGAACCATAAGTTTATGGAGGAGTCACCAATGGAATCAACACGGCCATCCGCTGCGGGTTCCTTGAGCACAAAACTAAGCTTTCGTATTTCGTTTAAGCCAATTGATACAGCTCTTTTTAAGTCCTCACTCTCTACACCAATCGTAAAACTAAAACGTCGTTCTGGATTGCGAGAAAAGTTAGTTATCACCCCTTTGAACACGGTAGCATTAGGGATCCGGACATGGTTGCCATCATAGGTCAACAATATGGTTGCACGGGAAGTTAGAGCGATAACATAGCCTTCGTGCCCAGCTATTTCCACACAGTCACGGGGCCGAAATGGTTGTCTGAAGCTTAGCAAAATGGATGCAATATAGTTCTCCACCGTATCTTTTACAGCAAAGCCAAGTGCCAAACCCAAAATACCAGCAGCACCTAAGATGGTGCTGAGTAAGGCTGTTGCCCCCATTATGTCGAGGGCTAAAACAAGGCCTAATATGATAAATGCCAAGCGTATTATTTGCCGTAATAAGTTGGCAACAAACTGATTGGGTGCGATGGCATTCCATGGGTTATTCATTCGCGCAATCAAGAAACCGAACACTGTGACTATCGCAAAAACAATGAGGCCAACAGCCATTATGGGCAATGCAGAGATAAACTGCGCCAGCCTTTCTTGAAACCGTTCAAAGGCTGGAGTGAGGCGTTTTTCGACTGATGTCTCCACATCAATTTGATTGTTGACGGTAACCACTCCATCAATTTTAGCCGCAAGCTCTTCCGCCTTGGTCACATCGTCCAACTCAAGCACTCGCCCCTTAAGTGTCACTACACCGCCTTTAACGGTTACAAATACATTTTGATATTCAGGCAATTGCTTGAGCAGATTGCGCACCTTGAGCTGAAGGGTTTGATCTTCTTGCGCCGCTGCATCGACCGCTTTTATAGTCGCAACCTCTTGAGCTTGCGCAAGGTGAAAATTCAGTGGCGGAATGAAGCTGACACAAATGATAAGGAATAAAAGACGAAGAAATGGCATAAGTGCATCCAAAGTGGTTAGACGAATCGTCCAGTAGGTTACTAGTATCAATGCCCCGTTTGCACCATGAAGGCACGAAGTGCAGACTATTTTCAACCCTATTTTATGAATAGATATGAGTATGAACACGATTGAGAATTCTAAGCCAAAGCTCATTGGTGGGGTAAATGTCCTCTTTGTTATGGCAACGAGGGCTGAATATTTGGATGAGTTACAACAACGCTTCACTCCTTTCATTTGCCAAGTTGGCCCTGTCGAAGCCGCGATCCATATGGGAGAGTATCTCGCAACCAATAGGCAGATTAACCTGGTTGTTTCTCTTGGTAGTGGAGGGTCACAAAACTTACAGCAGGCGCATGTTTATCAGATCAGCGCCGTATCCTATCGGGATATGGATGCTTCCGCATTTGGTTTCCCAAAAGGCGAGACTCCCTTTTCCGGCTTGCCCGCTGAAGTTCCGATAGGAATTGAAATTCCCAGCATTCCAAAAGCCAACCTAAGCACGGGTGCAAATGTAGTAAGCGGAGATGCTTACAGTTCAGTGAAAGCAGATATTGTTGACATGGAAACTTGGGCAATACTTCGCGCCTGCATGAAGGCCGATGTACCGATGATAGGTCTGCGTGGTATATCCGACGGCGCTGAACCGGTGGCCAAATATTCGGATTGGACGCGCTATTTAGCGGTAATTGATCAGCGGTTGGCCTCAGCCGTAGATGCCCTCGAAGTTGCATTGGTGGAGGGTAACCTCAAAGGCTTCGAGAAAACGCCTCGATAGGTCGTATTTTCCGATTGCCAACGGCACTTGTTTCTCCCAACCTCATAAAAATAGATATGAGGATGGCCAATGCCCCTAGAAATGAACCGCGAAGTCTTTATCACCTGCGCCGTGACAGGCTCAGGCAGTACCCAAGACAAAAGTCCTCATGTTCCCCGTTCACCACAGCAAATAGCAGCGAGCGCCATTGATGCGGCCAAAGCTGGTGCCGCTGTTGTTCATTGCCATGTGCGCGACCCTGAAACAGGAACCCCATCCCGCAGGCTAGATTTATACCGTGAACTGACTGATCTTATCCGCGATGCCGATGTTGATGTGGTTCTGAATCTAACCGCGGGTATGGGCGGCGATATAGTGTTTGGCGGTTCTGAAAACCCATTGCCCTTAACAGAAAACGGAACGGACATGGTGGGGGCAACTGAACGTGTTGCCCACGTGGCCGAGTGCTTGCCAGAAATTTGCACCCTAGATTGCGGCACAATGAATTTTGCCGAAGCTGATTACGTGATGACCAACACCCCCGGGATGTTGCGCGCCATGGGGGGGATGATGACCAAGCTTGGGGTGAAGCCCGAAATTGAAGCCTTCGATGCAGGGCATCTTTGGTTTGCCAAACAATTAGTAGAGGAGGGGGTGTTGGAAGCCGATGCGCTGGTTCAATTATGTATGGGGGTTCCATGGGGCGCACCAGACGATTTGAACACCTTTATGGCGATGGTCAACAATGTCCCTAGTACTTGGAATTGGAGTGCTTTCGGTCTTGGGCGAAACCAAATGCCCTATGTGGCTGCGTCTGTTTTAGCCGGCGGCAATGTGCGTGTTGGGTTGGAAGATAACCTCATGCTCGACAGAGGCGTACTAGCGACCAATGCGCAATTGGTGGAGCGGGCGGTTGGCATAGTTGAGAACCTCGGTGCTAAAATTATTGGCCCAGAAGATGTGCGTAAGAAACTTGGTTTGAAAAAGCGAGCACCAAAATGAGCGAGATAAAAAAAGCCGCGATCATCGGTGGCGGCGTTATCGGCGGTGCGTGGGCGGCGCGGTTTGTCTTCAATGGTATTGATTGCAAAGTTTTCGACCCTCACCCAGAAACCCAACGCATCGTTGGCGAGGTCATGGATAATGCCGAACGCGCTTACAGTATGTTGACCAATGCCCCGTTCCCAAAGCGCGGAGAACTAACGTTTGTAGATGAGCTAGAAGATGCGGTTGAAGATGCGGACTTAATTCAAGAGTCAGTTCCCGAACGCATCGAATTAAAGCAAAAAGTTCACATGCAAATAGATGCGGCGGCTCCTGAAACGGCGCTCATTGGTTCGTCCACCTCTGGCCTGTTGCCGACCGACATCCAAGCCAAAATGCAATACCCCGAGCGCATGTTTGTAGCCCATCCATACAACCCGGTTTATTTGTTGCCTTTGGTAGAAATTGTTGGCGGACGACAAACGTCAAAAGAGACAATCGCGCGAACCCATAAGGCCTATGAGCAAATTGGCATGAAGCCTATTACCATTCGCAAAGAGATCGACGCATTTGTTGGCGACCGTCTTTTAGAAACTGTCTGGCGCGAAGCGCTTTGGCTGATCAAGGACGATGTTTGTACCGTTGAAGAACTCGACGATATCATGCGCTATTCTTTTGGTATGCGCTGGGCGCAAATGGGCCTGTTTCAAACCTACCGCATTGCTGGCGGGGAGGCGGGTATGCGCCACTTCATAAACCAATTCGGCCCGACCCTAAGCTTGCCTTGGACAAAGCTTATGGACGTGCCAGAGCTGGATGAAGCGCTGATAGATAAGATCGTAGAACAAAGCGATGCACAGGCTGATGGCCTTGGAATACGCGAGTTAGAACGGATCCGTGATGAAAACCTTGTCGGTATTTTACAAGTGCTTGCTAAGGGGCACGGCGGCAAAGGTTGGGGGGCAGGAAAACTGCTCAACAACTATGAAGCACAACTCAAAGCAAAGGCGGCGAATGATGTTTGATCAGGTTTATCAGTTATTTCTGCGCAAGGGTCGCCAGAGCAACATTAGAGCTACCACGGATTTGGTACCTGCCGTTGTAGACCTCCCCATTTTTTATCATCGTCATCTTTGCTCCTCGAAACCCAGCGCTCTTGGGGAAATCAAATACCATGTCTTCCAGCGTTCCAGAAGGGGCATGATTGGCGCACTGTTTTTTGAAGCAATATCGAACGGTAAGTGGAGCTTCGCTAACAATCTCAAGCGAAGTATTGGCACTACCATCCCATTTGCCATAGTAGATAGCGTTTGTATTCGATGCGGAGTTGGATTGCAGCGCTGTAGTTGGCGCTTTAGATGTCGACGCATTGCAAGATGCTAATGCGATGCAAGCGGGAAGCAATAAAAACTTAAGTCGGCTATTACTGTTGTTTTTAGTTGTCATTTATTATCCCTCAAACATGTTGAACTCCTAGTGTTTAGTAAGCACTGATAATTGTAAAGCGCGGCCATGAACTTCGAACTCACCCAAGAACAAAATCTCATCATTGAGACCACCCGCGCGTTTGTTAAAAACGAACTCTACCCCCATGAGGCAGAGATAGAGCGCACGGGCATTTTACCTTTGGAGCTTGTTAAAGAAATCCAATCGAAAGCGATGGCTGCGGGATTATATGGCGCTAATATTCCCGAAGAATTTGGCGGCGGTGGCTTGGATACTTTATCTTGGTTGCTCTACGAAAAAGAACTAGGCCGCGCCAATTACGCACTCCACTGGACCTGCGTTGCTCGCCCATCAAATATCCTATGCGCGGGTACGGCAGAGCAGCGCGAGAAATATCTTGCGCCCTGTTTGAAAGGCGAGACTTGGGATTGTCTTGCTATGACGGAACCCGGTGCGGGGTCAGACCTGCGCGGAATGAAAGCATCTGCCAAACAAGACGGCACAGATTGGATATTAAACGGCACCAAGCATTTTATCAGTCACGCTGACATTGCTGGTTTCACAATAGCATTTATGAAAACGGGTGAAGAAGAAACGCTCGCCAAAGGCATGAAAGTACCGAAGGCGCTCATCACTGCTTTTTTCGTCGATAAAGACACCCCCGGATATACAGTGCGGGATGGCTACAACAATGTCTCTCACAGAGGGTACACCAACGCGATTTTGGAATTTGATGACTGCCGCGTGCCCGCAGAAAACGTGCTTGGCGAAGTGCATAAGGGTTTTGAAGTGGCCAACGATTGGCTCGGCGCAACCCGACTGCAGGTTGCTGCAACATGCCTTGGCCGTGCCGATCGCGCCTTCAACCATGCCGTGGAATTCTCCACGGAGCGTAAACAATTCGGCCAGCAAATTGGGAAATTCCAAGGGGTGAGTTTCAAACTTGCTGACATGGCAATGGAGATGAAAGCCGCCGAACTACTCACATGGGAAGCCGGTTGGAAATTCGACCAAGGCACCTGCACTGATATGGACATGGCGATGGCAAAGTTAAAAGCCAGCGAGATGCTTGCCTTCGTTGCCGATGAAGCCATTCAAATTCACGGTGGCATGGGGTTAATGGATGAACTTCCCCTAGAACGTATTTGGCGTGATGCCCGTATCGAACGTATTTGGGAAGGCACCAGCGAAATTCAACGCCACATAATAAGCCGCGCTTTGCTTCGTCCATTGGGCGGATAATTGAATGGCTTGTTTATCTCGCTTCCTAAACCCAAAAACCATCGCCGTGATTGGTGGTAAAGAATGTGAGCGGGTGATTGAGCAGTGCGATAAGCTTGGGTTCACTGGAACCATATGGCCCATTCACCCAAGTCGCGAAACGATGGGTGGGCGCAAATGCTTTCGCACGGTCGAAGAATTACCCGAGCCGCCGGATGCCTCCTATGTGGCGGTAAATCGCGAGCGTTCGGTAGAAATTGTAAAAGCACTATCTAAGCTGGGAGCAGGAGGTGCGGTTTGTTATGCCGCAGGTTTTGCTGAGGCTGATGGTGAGAGCGCTGGCTCCGCTGACTTGCAAACACAATTGGTATTGGCTGCGGGGGACATGCCGATCATCGGCCCCAATTGCTATGGCTTCATCAACGCTCTCGAAGGGGTTGCCCTTTGGCCAGACCAGCATGGAGCTGTTGCCTGTGAGCGAGGGGTGGCGATCATCACCCAGTCGTCAAACGTTGCCATCAATCTAACTATGCAAAAGCGCGGGCTACCAATTGCCACTATGATGACCGTTGGAAATCAAGCACAAATTGGTATGTCAGAAATTGGCCTTGGGCTAATTGAAGACGATCGAATTACAGTCCTCGGCATGTATGTTGAAGGGCTAGATGATGTGACACAATTTGAGCGCCTCGCCCTACGCGCCCGCGAACTAGGCAAGCCAATAGTTGTTTTGAAGGTCGGGAAATCTGAACAGGCCCGCGCTACCACCATGACTCATACAGCCTCCTTGGCTGGTTCTAATGTGGCTCACACCGCCCTGTTCAAACGCCTTGGAATTGCGCGGGTTGAAAGCCTTGAGGTGTTGCTTGAAACACTAAAACTATTCCATGCGGTTGGGGTATTGGATGGTGGCGATTTGCTCTCGCTATCCTGTTCGGGCGGGGAGGCTTCACTGATGGCAGATGCGGCGGAGGGCAAAGCCGTAACGTATCGCCCTTTTACCAATGGCGAAATCTCAACTCTAAAAAAAGAGCTTGGAGAAATAGTAACGGTAGCGAATCCACTCGATTACAATACATTCATTTGGGGTGATTGGCTCGCAATGGAACGAATGTTTTGCTCCGTGTTACAGCCGAACTTCGACCTAAGTTTATTGGTGATGGATTTCCCCCGAAACGAGCGTTGCGATGATGCGGATTGGCAATCGGCGCTAGATAGTTTCATTGCGGCCCACGCAAAGAGCAACGTCAGGTGTGCGGTGGTATCGAGTTTACCAGAGACTATGCCAGAAGCTGTTGCAGAACGATTGTTGGAAACTGGCATCGCGCCTCTGTGCGGGTTTGAATCCGCCATACAAGCAGCTGAAGCTGCAGCGATGATTGGCGCAGTATGGCGCGAGAACTTGCCTGAACCATTGTTGGAAATAACCGATTCCAATGAGGGAGATTGTGCCGCTCTTGATGAACATGAAGCAAAGCAAGAATTAGCACTGGCTGGATTGATAGTGCCAAAGGGTGGCGCTTTTTCCAAATCATCAGAAATCGAACCTCTGGCAGAGGCGCTCTCTCCACCCTATGCCTTGAAGGCACTTGGTGTTGCCCATAAAACAGAAACCGGTGGCGTTGTTTTGAATTTAGAAACGCAGCAAGACATCGTTGAAGCAATGCACAAGATGGCTAACCTATCTTCGCGTTTCCTGCTTGAAGAAATGGCGACAACACCACTGATAGAACTCATCGTCGGCATAACACGAGATCCCATCTGCGGTTTACTAATGACCATTGGAGCAGGTGGTGTGTTGGCCGAGTTGCTAGACGACAGCGCATCGCTACTCTTACCGACAACTGAGGCCGAAATTCGTAATGCTCTTGCATCCGCGAAAGTTGGAAAACTTCTTGATGGTTTTCGTGGGACGGATGCGGCTGATATTGATGCACTGATTGCAAATATTATTTGCATTGCTAACTATGCGGAAAGCAATAAAGACACGCTGGAAGAGCTCGATGTAAATCCGCTATTCGTGAACCAATTTGGTAGCGTTGCTGTGGATGCACTGATTGTAAAAAGGAAAACTCATGAGTGATAGCCCGATTAAAACACGTAAGGTTGGCGGAATATTGGAGGTGACAATTGACCGCCCAAAAGCCAATGCAATTGATCTAGCGACGAGCCGTATCATGGGAGATGTGTTTGCTGAATTCCGCGATGACCCGAAAATGCGAGTTGCCATTTTAACAGCCTCAAGCGAGAAGTTTTTCTGCCCTGGATGGGACCTTAAAGCCGCAGCAGATGGCGATGAAGTCGATGGCGATTACGGTGTGGGTGGCTTTGGTGGGTTACAGGAACTGCGCGGTCTGAACAAACCTGTCATCGCCGCCATAAACGGAATTTGCTGTGGTGGTGGCTTAGAAATAGCTCTCTCCTGTGATATTATTTTAGCAGCCGAACACGCCACCTTCGCCCTTCCTGAAATCCGCTCAGGTACAGTGGCAGATGCCGCATCTATTAAATTGCCAAAGCGCATTCCTTACCACATCGCCATGGAACTTCTGCTTACGGGACGCTGGTTAGATGCTGAAGAGGCGCACAAATGGGGTTTTGTGAATCATATTCATCCAGCCAGCGAGCTGATGGAAAAGGCTTGGGAAACCGCCAAACTTCTAGAATCGGGGCCGCCCCTTGTTTATGCCGCGATCAAAGAAGTTGTGCGCGATGCGGAGGATTCAAAATTCCAAGACGCGTTGAATCGTATTACGACACGCCAATTGGCCAGCGTCGATAAGCTCTATGGTAGCGAAGATATGCTGGAGGGCTTCAAAGCTTTTGCAGAGAAACGAGACCCTGAATGGAAAGGCAAATAGCCTAGTCCACTGAAAACTCTTTGAGCTTTTGTTGTGCCTTACGAGTCACGACAACGGTCACGATGATAGTAGCAAGAAGCCCAACGCCCAAGCCAATGTAGCGAGCGGTGCTTGAGCCTTCCATACCGCCAGCCGCTGCTTCACCGCCAAGGCTAGCCACCCAAATGTAAAGCAAAGTTCCCGGCATTATGCCGAAGAATGTTGCTATTTGCGACGGCCAAAAACCAACGGGTGTAAGGCCAAGAAACCAGTTTTGTAATGAGAATGGCAGGGCAGGGGAAAGGCGAAGGAGAAAGACAACTTTCCAACCTTCATCGCGTATCGCTTCATTCACAGCTAAAAATTTTGGATAGCTTGCGACTTTCGCCTGCACCTTATCGTGGAAGATATAACGGGCCGCAAGGAAGGAAATAGCAGATCCCAAACTTGCGCCAATTATCACAAGGGGAAACCCCCACAGCCCATAAGCAACACCTGCGCCAAGTGAGAGGATGGAGCCAGGAATGAGCAAGAAAGCGGTGAGCGCATAAACAACAATAAAGATAAGCCAGCCCAAAGCACCATAGGCTTGAACCCAAGTTTGGAACTCACCCAACCATTCTTTGATGGGTAAAAAGTAATAGATCGTCCCGAAGACAATCAGCGCTGCGCAAATAACCAGCCACGTCATATACCCGCGTGGTTGCGCATCATTTTTTGGGGTAGATGAATCCGTCATAAAGGCTCACAGGTTAGGTTCGTCGAAAATAGTCGTAATGTATTTAGGTTCTCAAGAGGTGAATAAGCCACCCCTCCTAACGAGCATGTGAACATTTGTTAGATCGAGTTAGCTGTTCTCTCTATCCCAATCCGAAAACCCTTTAGCCTCGTCTGCTAACTCCATTAACAAGTCGGATGCAGTCCAGTGAACGCCACTTGCCCCATCACTCCATTCTCGTATTTTAGTAGCCACAACGCCAAGCCCAACACTTTCTGCATAATGCATCGGTCCACCGCGCCAGCGTGGGTAGCCGTAACCGTGAATGTAAACTGTATCAATATCGCTTGCACGATTTGCGACCCCTTCGCCCAACACATGGGCTCCCTCGTTCGCGAGGGCAAACATGGTGCGCTCAACAATCTCTTCATCACTTATGCTGCGGGTGTTGATACCAAGTTCGGCACGCACTTTATTGATGATTTCTGTGGTCGCTTTATTTTCGCTTCGTGCTCGTGTTTGCGGGTCGTATGAATAGAAGCCGGAGCCAGATTTTTGCCCCAAGTGTCCAGCCTCGACCAGCGCATCAGCAACACGATAAATTTTCTGCTCGTGCTCATCTAAATCTTGGTCTTGGCGGGATTTATACCCAATATCGAGGCCTGCCAAATCACTCACAGAAAGCGGCCCCATGGCCCAACCAAAATCTGTTAGGGCTTTGTCCACCTGTTCAGGTGATGCCCCTTCTAACACCAAGAGGTTGGCTTGGCGTAAATATGGCGTGAGCAGGCGGTTGCCAATAAAGCCATGGCCAACCCGCGCGACGGCTGGCTTCTTACCGGTCTTTTTGGCAATGGCCAAAGCCGTGAGGAGAACGTCATCTGAGGTTTTGTCCGCCCGTACGATTTCTAACAAAGGCATGATGTTGGCTGGCGAGAAATAGTGCATGCCCAACACATCTTCTGGCCGAGATGTCTGAGCAGCGATTTCGTTGATGTCGAGATAGGACGTATTGGTCGCCAACACCGCGCCTTTTTTTGCCACTTTATCCAGCTTGCTAAAAACGTCTCGCTTCACTTCCATCGTTTCAAACACCGCTTCGATTATAAGGTCGCAATCGGCTAGGTCGTCGTAATTCGTTGTACGAGAAAGCCGTCCCATCAATTCAGCTACCCCTTCAGCTGTAATGCGGCCAGATTTGATCCCCCGAGACCAGTTTTTCTCCATCATTGCCAAACCACGATCAAGCGCTTCGTCGCTCATTTCTAACATTGTGACAGGAAGGCCTGCTGCCGCGTAGGTCATGGCAATCCCGCCACCCATCGTGCCCGCGCCCAAAACACCAACTTTTTTAATTTCACACGGTGTACCTGAAATATCTTTTGAAGGTTTTCCAGCTTGCCGTTCAGCAAAGAAAATATGTCGAAGGGCTTTTGATTGATCCGAAGCGATGAGCTCAATAAATGTGGCTCGTTCTTTTTTGATGCCATCGGCGTAAGACAGCGCATACGCAGCACGAACACACTCCGCCGCACGAATTGGTGCTTCTGCCCCTTTTGCTTTTTTAGCAACAGCATCAATGGCAGCGTCGAATTCGCTTGAAATTGCATCGCTCATTTCTAGAGCGACTTTTGAAAGGCGGCGGCTTTCAAAATAATCGCCGGCGATTTTCTTGGCCAACACAAGAGCAGCCTTCACCGCATCGTCCGCAACCTCGTCCACCAGACCTATCTCTTTGGCCTTTGCACTGGAGATGGGCTTTCCAGAGCCAATCATCGCAACGGTTTCTGTTGGGTTTTGTAACAGACGGGGCAGCCGTTGTGTGCCGCCAGCTCCAGGCAACAGGCCAAGCGTCACTTCAGGTAATCCAAGCCGTGCCGTTGGATGGGCAACCCGATAATGGCCAGCAAGGGCTGTCTCTAGTCCACCTCCTAGAGTATAGCCCTCTATCGCCACCACCACAGGAATATGGCTTGCTTCAATTATATCACAGGTTTTTGGAAGGCCCGGTTCTTTCAAAGCTTTACCAAATTCTCGGATATCTGCACCAGCAATAAATGTCCCGCCGTGGCCAGCCAGAACAATCGCCTTCGCCGTTTTTTGTGCGGCTCCAAGCTCACGAACAATACCTTCGCGCACATGGTAGGAGAGGGCGTTTACTGGTGGGTTATTGATCCAGATAAGCGCAATATCCCCGCGCATTTCGGTGGTAACAGACTTGGTCATTTCAGTATTCCTTTAGCGTCCCGTAAATTTAGGGTCGCGTTTCTCTACGAATGCAGTGGCCGCTTCCCGATGGTCTTCCGTGCGAAATGAAAGCATCATATGCAGGGCTTCTTGATCGAGCGCTTGGGACAAAGTACCTTGCTCTGCCAAGTTCATATTTTTTTTCATGTATCCAAGCGCAACACTTGGACCATTAGCCAGCCGTTCGGCCCAATCAACTGTTGCATCCATCAGATCGTCAGCATCGTAAGCTTTGTTGACGACACCCATATCTTCGGCCAAACGGCCAGAGAAGATGGGGGCAAAATAATAGAGTTCCCGCGCTTTTGCGGTCCCAACAATTTTAGTGAGGAACCAAGAGCCGCCGAAATCTCCAGAGCCAGCAACATTAGCAAATGCCGTTGTGAATTTCGCATCCTCATCAGCAAGTCGCATGTCACATGCCAGAGCCAGTGCAAAGCCTGCCCCTGCACAAGCGCCATTGATGGCCGCGATTGTTGGTTTTGGCATCTCGTGCAAAAGCCGTGAAGCCTCCATTATGCTGCGAACAAATGCTGTTTCTTCTTCAAGGCTAGCATTGCCTTTGCCGTTTAGCCGATCGAGCATCCCTTTTACATCACCACCAGAGCAGAAAGCCCCACCGGTTCCTGTAATGACAATGCAGCCCACGGCTTTGTCTGTTTCTAAGCTGCGTAGTAAATCAACCAGCTCCGACCACATCGAACGCGTCATTGCATTGCGTGCTTCTGGTCGGCTGATTGTTATCGTCGCTACGCGATTGTGTTTTGATACTTTCAAAGACATCGAAGTTTCCTAAATGCTGGTCGGCTCAATAGACTTCAAATAGGCCAGCAGCACCCATGCCGCCGCCAATGCACATGGTACAAACAACATATTTTGCACCGCGCCGTTTGCCCTCGATAAGCGCATGGCCAACCATCCGCGCGCCGCTCATGCCATAGGGGTGACCAACAGAAATTGCTCCGCCGTTGACGTTCAAAATCTCGTCAGGAATACCAAGCGTGTCGCGGCAATGTAGAACCTGCACAGCAAAAGCTTCGTTCAATTCCCAAAGGCCGATGTCGTCCATTTTCAAATTAAAACGCTCAAGCAATTTTGGTACAGCAAACACGGGGCCAATGCCCATTTCGTCTGGTTCAAGCCCAGCAACCGCAATGCCGCGATAGGCTCCAAGCGGGTTAAGGCCGCGTTTTTCAGCGTCCTTTGCTTCCATTACAACGGCAGCAGATGCGCCGTCTGATAGTTGAGAAGCGTTACCCGCAGTGATGGTTTTGTCAGGGCCAAGCACAGGACCAAGTCCTTGCAAGCCTTCAAGTGTGGTGGACGGACGGTTGCCCTCATCTTTTTCCAAAGTCACATCATGTTCGGACTTTTCTTTGGTTTCCTTGTTCATCATGATCATGGTGGAGGAAAGAGGAACAATCTCGTCATCAAACTTACCGGCTTCTTGAGCAGCGGCAGTGCGCATTTGAGATTGGAACCCGTAATCATCCATTTTATCGCGGGAGATACCGTAACGGTTGGCAACGATTTCTGCCGTTTCTAACATCGACATGTACACATTCGGGTGCATGGCGATGAGGGACTTATCAACCCCAACCCGCATTTCGGGAGTTTGAACCATGGAAATGGATTCAACACCGCCGCCAACGCAAATTGGCATGTTGTCGTGGACAACCTGTTTTGCAGCGGTTGCAATCGCCATCATGCCCGAAGCGCATTGGCGGTCTATAGACATGCCAGAGACGGTGACAGGAAGTCCAGCTTTCAGCGCAGCTTGGCGGGCAATGTTGCCGCCTTGCACACCCTGTTGCATAGCTGCACCCATCACCACGTCATCAACTTCGCCGCCATCAATACCAGCGCGCTCAACGGCGTGCTGTATGGCGTGGCCAGCTAACGTTTGCGATGGTGTATTGTTGAAAGCACCCCGATAAGCTTTGCCAATGGGAGTACGGGCTGTGGATACGATAACGGCTTCACGCATGGAATTGTCCTTAAAGAAAATACGAATCTCGGCAATTCAACTGTCGACATACCGAGGAGTATGTTGACTATGACCTGTGTTTTGTGGGAGGGCAAGACAGACATTTTTACAATCAACAACATCACCCCCGATGTTGAAACGAACAAACTGGGAGAACACCATGACACTCGAAGAAATTACCGCAGAAATGACCAGCCAAGTTGCAAAAAATGGTGCAATTGACGGGAAAGTTGTAAAGTTTGATTTCGGTGACGATGGTCAGCTTACCATCGACGGAGCCTCAGACCCTGCCGTTGTGAACAACGAAAACGGCGATGCAGACTGCACGGTAAAAGTTGAAAAAGACGTATTTGAAGCAATCGCATCTGGCGAAGAAAACGCTCAAATGGCGTTTATGTCAGGTAAGCTAAAAGTAGAAGGCGACATGGGTATTGCCATGCAGCTCGGTTCGCTTTTAGGCTAATACTAAAATAATCTAATCGTGACAAAAGCCCGCATTGAAGAATGCGGGCTTTTTTCTTATGTGGTACAAGATACTTCCGTTTGAATAGGCAAAACTGATGAGCATTACCAAAGACCAAATTTTAGCGGCCCTCTCCAAGGTAAAAATGCCATCGGGTGATGGTGACATTATTTCGCTTGGTATGGTGTCGGAACCATTCATTACACAAAACGATGCGGGTGCTAAGGTGATGTTCTCGCTGACCGTGCCGGCCGATCAAGCCGAAAAGCTAGAACCTCTGCGCGAACAGGCGCAAAAGGTGATAACGGGTATTGATGGTGTGACCTCGGTGATGGTGGCGCTTACTGCGGAGCGTAAAGCAGGCGAGGGCGGTTCTTCTGCGCCTGCTCCTAAAGCCACCCCCAAGCAACAAGCCCCTGAGAAGCCAGAAGTCGAAGGCGTGAAGCATATTATCGCTGTAGCCTCAGGTAAGGGCGGTGTGGGTAAATCCACCACAGCAATCAACCTAGCTTTGGGCCTACAGAACCAAGGGCTAAAGGTCGGTTTGATGGATGCCGATATTTATGGCCCCTCCGTACCACGGCTCGTTGGGATAACGGGGAAGCCCGAGGCGGAAGGGCGTATTTTGAAGCCCATGGAGGCTTACGGGTTGAAGGTCATGTCGATTGGCTTTTTGGTCGAAGAAGACACACCGATGATCTGGCGTGGCCCAATGGTTATATCAGCGCTCACCCAATTGTTGCGTGAAGTATCTTGGGCAAGTGCGGACGACCCGATGGATGTATTGGTTGTTGATATGCCGCCGGGAACAGGGGACGCACAACTAACCATGGCGCAACAAGTGCCGCTTGCCGGTGCGGTCATTGTTTCCACCCCGCAAGATTTATCGCTGATTGATGCGCGCAAAGGACTTAACATGTTTAAGAAAGTCAGCGTGCCGATATTGGGTATTGTTGAAAATATGAGCACGTTCATTTGCCCTAGCTGTGGCGAGCAGACCGATATTTTCGGTCACGGTGGTGCAAAGCAAGAAGCGGAAAAAATTGGCGTGCCATTCCTTGGTGCAGTGCCACTCCACATGGAAATACGCGAGATGTCAGACGCCGGAACGCCAGTCGTGGTTGCCTCTCCTGATGGTGAACACGCAAAGATTTACAACGCGATTGCAGAGAAAATTGCGACCAGCCTAGCCCAAGAACAATCCTCCGGCCCCTCGATTGTGTTTGACTAATGGGAGAGATCGTCAACCTTACTGCAACAGACATTCGTGCCATTGCCAATTGGCCATTGGTCATTGATGCCATACGCGCAGGCCACAAGTTCCCTAAAGCCAGCATTGGCGATTCATTCGTCACAGCTCGCGATAATACGATGCTCGTGCGGAGTGCCTATATTGATGGCTTGGCCGCAGGGGTGAAAGCGGCAACTATAGTGCCCGATAACGTCAACCGAGACATCCCGCTCCCAAGCATCCACGCGCAGATCATGTTGTTCGATGATGTTACGGGTGAGCTAACCGCGCTGGTTGATGGCACAGAAGTAACCGCATGGAAGACTGCTGGCGATAGCGCATTGGGGTGTGATATTCTGGCGCGAAATGAATCCGAAGTGTTCCTTATGGTTGGTGCTGGAGCCATGGCCGAACCGCTTATTCGAGCGCATTTATCAGTGCGCCCAAATCTTGAGAAGATACTGCTTTGGAATAGATCGCCACAGCGTGCTGAAGCCTTAACGGAACGTCTCCATGATCTACCGCAAGAGATAGAAGTTGTCTTAGAACTGGATGCAGCAATTCCAACTGCAGACATTATTTGTTGCGCCACCATGAGCAATACCCCCGTCCTTAAAGGCGCGCTTGTGAAGGACGGAACCCATGTCGATTTAGTTGGCGCATACAAAGCGAATATGCGCGAGGCAGACGATGATTTACACGTTAGAGCCACATGGTTTGTAGATAGCTTTGACACCACTCTCGATCACATTGGCGAATTGAAAACACCTCTTGAGGAAGGCGTAATCACCCGCGATGCTATCAAGGGTGATTTGCATATGTTGGTTTCAGGAAGTGCAGAACGCGCCAGTAATTCCGAAATAACAGTCTACAAGAACGGCGGCGGAGCGCATCTCGATATCATGGTAAGCGCAGCTTTAGTGAAGGCTCATTCAGTTGTTACTTAGTGCTTTTTTGCGCAATTTTCCTACGGCATTAGCATGGGCATCAAAGCCTTCGTAGGTTGCGAACAGAGCAGTCTTTGGCCCCATCTCTTGAAAGCCTTCGCGGGTGAGTTCGCCGATGGAACAGGCCTTCAAGAAGTTCATCACACCTAAAGGTGATCGAGTTTTAGCAGCCCCCGAAGTGGGCAATACACAGTTCGGTCCCATCATGTAATTCGCGATTGATCCGGGTGTGTCTTGTCCAAGCAATATCTCGGAAGCATTACGGATGTGATCAAGGTGTTGGCGCGGGTTCTGCGACAAAATTTGCAAGTGCTCAGGTGCGTAGTCGTTGATGAAACCGTAGGCCTGCTCGTCATTTTCGCAAAGGATAATGCCACCACTCGTGCTGTTTAACACGGCTGAAGAATACCCCGCCCGCTCAGCACTCATCTCCGCCCAATACTCAGGGATTTTAGCTCGCGCTTGTTCCGCAAGTTTGGGGCAAGAGGTAATCAAGAACACGGATGAATCACCCCCGTGTTCAGACTCAATAATCGTATCAAGCGCCGCTAAATCTGCATTGGCAGTATTATCAGCAAAGATAATTGCCTCTGAGGGACCAGCAGGCATGCCGGGATCAATGCGGTTTGCGAGCATGACTTTTGCCGCCGCTAACCACGGACTTCCGGGCCCTTCAATTTTTACACATTTTGGAATTGTTTCCGTACCATAGGCAGCCGCAGCAACGGCCTGCGCGCCGCCAGCTTTGAAAACTTTTCGTGTGCCGGCAATATCTGCGGCTACTAAAGTGGCTGGATCAATCTTGCCATCTGCACCTGTTGGAGTGAGAACGATTACTTCTTTCACACCGGCAACGATTGCAGGTATAACACTCATCAAAGTCACGGATGGGAACGAACCTTTACCGCGTGGCGAATAACAGGCCACACTATCTATTGGCGTAAACCGTTCTCCCACTTGAGCGCCTGGCCTGATTTCCATCGTCCAAGTGAGCTCAGGCATTTGCTTCTCATGGAAGCGTCGAATGTTATCTGCGCTATAGCGAAGAACCTCGATGAACTCATCATCGAGTGCCTCATAGGCCGCGTCAAAATCCGCATCGCTGGCTCCAATGGTGGAAGCATCAAATTTTGCACCGTCAAATTGCTCCGCAAACCGTACTAATGCCGTATCGCCTTCTAAGCGAACGGCCTCGATGATAGGCGCGATTTTTTCCATGAAGGGTGTGAGATCATCTTCAGCACGACGTAGAAGTTCCTCCCGCTTGGAGGCGTCTATTTTCGAAAGGTCGTACAGCGCAACTTTAGTCATTGGTTGTGTTCTTATGTTTCAGCGAATGGGAAGTCTATCGCACTGCTACCATTCAAAATCTAGAAGCTCGCGTAAATATTTCATAGGCCTTTTTAGTAAGGATTGAGACTAAGCCCCAATTGCAGCTGCTTATCAGGCCTCGGCCTTCATCCATTTATCAAGCGCCGAGATTTGTTTCTCACTCATAACAATACCCAATTTACTGCGCCGCCAAACCACATCTGCGGCCTCGACCGCCCATTCATTGGTCATCAAATAGCGCAATTCAACTTCGCGTAAGCCCGCCCCGAAATTTTTACCGAGTTGTTTGGAAGAGGTAGCTTGGCCAAGCACCATGGCGATGCGCGTTCCGTATGCGTGGCACATGCGTTCCATGTCTTTCGGATCCATGAAGGGGTAGTGCCCCAACATATCTGCAACTAGATTGTCGAACCCCGTTGTCGGGAAATCCCCGCCGGGCAGGGTGGCTTTTGAAGTCCATGGTCGACCCTTGCGCCCAAGGGCCTCTTCAATCTCGTCCATCATCTTTTCGGCCAGCACACGGTAGGTGGTAATCTTACCGCCAAAAATATTGATGAGGGGTGCTTCACCGCTACCACCTTCTTTTTTGAAAACATAATCGCGGGTAGCCTCTTGCGCGGCACTTGCACCATCATCGTAAAGGGGGCGAACGCCTGAATAAGTCCAAACAATATCTTTTTTCAACACGGGTTTTTCAAAATATTCTGAGGCCGCGTCGCACAAATAATCAATCTCTTTCGCTGAAATTTTAACGTCCTTTGGATCCCCCTCAAAATCTTGATCTGTCGTGCCAATGATGGTTGTATCGAGCTTGTAAGGTATTGCGAAAATAATCCGCTCGTCTGCATTTTGAAAGATGTAGCAATTGTCGTGATCGTAGAGTTTTGGCAAAACAATATGACTGCCCTGCACCATTCGAACATTTTTTGAATCGTTGCGGCCAAATGCACCTCCCAATACTTTATCGACCCAAGGTCCTGCAGCATTGATAACGAGATCGGCGGTATATTTTTCTATTGCGCCAGTATCAGCATGGCGGGTTTCTATTTCCCATTTTTTGTCTTTGCGCCTAGCCGAAACACATTCAGTGCGCACTGCGATTTTAGCGCCTTTATCTTGAGCATCCATTGCATTCAAAATAACCAACCGTGCATCATCGACCTGACAATCCGAATATTGGAAGCCCTTTTTAAACATTGCCTTCAAAGGTTTCCCGAATATCCCAGTGGCGAGGTTTACAGTTTTCGTTACAGGTAAAAGTTTTCGGCCACCAATATAATCATACATCAACAGTCCAAGCCGTAAGAGCCAAGCTGGACGCAGGTCCTTATGGTGGGGCAGGATAAAGCGCATGGGACGAATGATATGCGGTGCTGCAGCCCATAATATTTCTCGCTCGGTCAAAGCCTTGCGGACTAACATGAATTCATAGTGCTCAAGATACCGTAATCCACCATGCACCAATTTACTGGATTCATTCGAAGTGCCGCTGGCTAAATCATTCATTTCGCAAAGGGCAACGGAATACCCACGTCCAGCTGCATCGCGGGCTATTCCGACGCCATTCACTCCACCGCCAATAATAAAGACATCAACATGTTGATTCATGGAGAAGGGCTTTCAATGTGTTTGTTCAGTTGATTTTGAATATCAGTATCCAAAGATCAAAGCGAGGGGGTGCTGAAAAATTGCTGAACAGAATGACGCAATGACGAATTTCTTGTTTTCCACTGTTGCATGTGAGGGGATTATCCGAATAGATTGCGGTTCATCAATTCTGGGAGGAAACCAAGATGAAATTGAAAACACTTACTTATGCGCTCGGCGCACTAATGGCGTCCACTGCAATCGCGGCTGCGGCTGATTGTGGAACCATCAACCTCGGTTCGGCTATTTCACTAACTGGTAAATACGCAACCGCTGGCACTCATGCCCAAAAGGGCTACGACTTCGCCGTTAAAAAAATCAACGGCGCTGGTGGCGTTAAGGTTGATGGCAAATGCTACAACTTCAAAGTCACCTATTATGATGATGAATCAAAAGGCGACCGTGGTGCAACTCTTGCAGAACGCCTCATCAACCAAGACAAAATTCAATACATGCTTGGTCCATATTCTTCTGGTCTAACTAAGGCGATTGCGCCTGTGACAGAAAAATACAAAATTCCAATGGTTGAAGCAGAAGGCGCATCGCGCTCACTCTTTAACAAAGGCTACAAATATCTCTTCGCAGTGCTTTCAACATCAGAGCAATATCTTGCATCTGCTGTAACACTTGCAGGTGAGCAAGCAGTAGCGAATGGCGGTAAAGCTTCCGATGTGAAAATCGCAATCGCTGTTGAGAACGACCCGTTCTCTCTCGATATTCGTGCGGGCGTTATGGAAGATGCCAAGAAGCTCGGTATGACAATCGTTATTGACGAAAAATTACCGCGTGATCTTTCAGATATGTCTTCAATCCTCACTAAAGTGAAATTGTTGAAGCCTGATTTGTTGATTGTTACGGGTCACTCAAAAGGCGCGGCAACTGCCGTTCGTCAATTGGCTGAACAAAAAATCACAACCCCAATGGTTGCGATGACACACTGTGAATCCGCCGCTGTAATCAAAAATTTCGGTACTGCTGCGAACGACATTCTTTGTTCAACTCAATGGTCTGAAACTTTGACCTATGAGGACAAATTGTTTGGTACTGCTGCGAACTATGAAAAAGAGTTCAAAGTGGCTTATCCAGAATATGCAACCAAAAGTGTTCCTTACCAAACAGCCCAGGCAACTGCTGCGGTTTATGTGTTCATGGACGCTTTCCAACGTGCTGGTTCTTTGGATAGAGAAAAAGTGCGTGACGCGCTTGCAGCAACCGATTTGAAAACTTTCTACGGTGGCGTTAAGTTCTCCGAAGCTGGCAACAACATCGCCAAACCAATGGTGTTGCGCCAAATACAAAACGGAAAACTTGTGGTGGTAGCACCTGCCGCATTTGCTTCCCATAAAGTCAACTTCCCACGCGGTAAGTAAGACTGAAATATAAAGGCTGGGGCTTAATGTCCCAGCCTTTTTTTCTAAGTAACTTCAATATTTTTAGCTAAACCGCACATAAAGATGTGGTTAGCAAACGGGAGGAACCTGATCTTATGGATCAGATAATGGGCAACATCGATCTGCTGATACAGTATCCGATCGTAAATATTAAAATCATCTTGGACGGTATTATGATTGGCGCATTGTTTGCGTTGGCAGCTTACGGTCTTGCTCTTGTTTGGGGGGTGATGAATGTAAAGAATTTGGCCCAAGGCGATTTTGTTATCGGCGGTGGGTATGTATCTTGGTGGCTGCATAATACGATTGGCCTGCACCCACTTTTGGGTGTTCCAGCTGCTTTCATAGTGATGTCGCTTCTTGCTGGCGCACTCCACGGCACTGCGGTTCATCGAGCCGCTAGAGGGCAGAAACCGCTAATGATTGGCCTTGCCGTACTCTCTATCATTGCTCTTTTCTATGGGGTTTACCAAGGAGATGGTAGTGCAATTAAGGGGTACGCTGGCCTTGTTCTCTTCATTCTCCTTATCGTCAATGGCGGTATTTATAACCTTGTTATTTCACGCGTGATTGAACGGGATTTGTTTACATCGCTTCTTGCTACCTTTGGTCTTGCCATTATGGGCGCGCAAATTATGAACCTAATGTTTGGCTCCGATACGCAAAACCTTGTGCTTGATGTGAGTTTCTTGGGTTTACCGAATTCCTTCACATTTGCGGACGGACTAATAGATCTACCTGCCGCAAAGATTGTTGGCGTTATCCTCGCTGCTATAATAGCCATCGGAGTTATATTGTTTATGAAACGCTCTCGCATGGGGCAGGCTATTCGCGCTACGGCGCAAGATGCCCGTGCTGCACGCGTCATGGGAATTGATACTGAAAAAGTCTATGCATTCACTTTCTCACTTAATGCGGCCATTTGCGGTGCGGCAGGAGCGATTATTGTGATGGTTTGGCTTATCCAGCCTTTCTACGGCATCACCTATTCAATCCGCGCATTCGTTATTGTTACCGCCGCTGGCTTGGGCAACTTACCAGGCGTGATTGCGGCGGGCCTTGGCATTGGTGTTGCTGAACAATATGGCGCACATATTTTTGGAATTAGCTATCAACAAGCGATCGCAGTTCTGTTGCTCTTGGGGATCCTTGTGTTCCGCTTAGTTCAACAAAAACGCAACCGCCAAGTGCTGCAGTAAAGGAGCGTTATCATGAACATTCAAAAAACGGGCCTCTACGGGTTACTCCTAGCCTTTATTATCGCAGCACCATTTCTGTTTCCAAACTATGGCGTACAGCTTGGCACGCTTTGGCTTATGATTATTGTCGCCATGACTTGGGATATGACCGGTGGCCAAATGGGCTATAACTCGCTTGGCAACATCTTCTTTTATGGCACAGGCATGTATGTTGCTGCGATAATCGCAATTGGTCTTGTCTATAATGTCGCTGAATATACGGGGGCCGCAGGCGGGGGCCGTTTCGATTTTACCAGCACGCAATATTTTACGGGATTCTTCCTTGGCGCACTCGGCGCTGGCCTATTTTGCGCGGCAGCTGCGTTCGCTATCGGATACATTACCTTCGGTCTGCGTGGCCCTTATTTTGCCATTGGCACTTTGGGTGTCGCCATTGCTGCTGGCGAACTTGTTTCCAATTGGGACTGGGTTGGTGGCGGGCAGGGGGTTACTCTTCCTGTTTATCCTGGCGATTTAGATGAAGGCAAAGTCTTCTTGTACTATGCATTTGCGACCACGGGCGTTGCGCTGTTTATTTTCTTAAAGTGGCTCTATAAAACTCGCTTTGGTGCAGCGATAAATGCAATCCGCGACGACGAGGAAAAAGCCGAAGCTATGGGCATCCACACCATGCGCTACAAGCTGGTCACTTGGGCCATGTCAGCATTTTTCCTTGGCATAGCTGGTGCAATTTCCGCCTTTCAGCTTATCTCTTTTGAGCCATTAGAATCCGCCTACCAAACCATCAACCTCGGTATCTTTATGGTCGTATGTGTACTGCTAGGGGGGAAAGGAACCCTATGGGGGCCTATCATCGGCGCCATCATGTTCCAGGTATTCAAAGAGGTGACTTGGAATTACCTACTCGGTTGGCAGTGGGTCGCCCTTGGTGCGCTCATTGTTGTTACTGTTGTATATTTCCAAGATGGGGTCATGGGCTGGTTGCACACCAACAAGCCTGAATGGTTTGGTCTTGTTGTTGATGAAGACAAACCAGCGGAGGCGGCCAAATGAGTATCATTGATGTAAGTCACGTCTCCAAATCCTACGGTGGAGTAAAAGCCAATTCTGATGTTTCTATTACGGTTGAAAAGGGTGGCATAACTGGTCTTATCGGGCCAAATGGTTCGGGTAAAACAACGCTCTTCAATTCCATTGTTGGCTACCATCCGATTGATTCTGGTTCGATTAAATTTGAAGGGCAGGAAATTTCAAACCTGCAGGTTCCGCAAATTGCGCGCCTCGGTTTATTGCGTACCTTCCAGCAAACCCGCATTTACGGTGCGATGAACTGCGTTGAAAACATGCTCATCTCATTGCCTCACCGTAAGATGAGTTTCATGGATGCTTTTCATAAGAACACGGGGGAGGATATTGAGCGGGCGGAGCATTTACTTGAATTCGTTGGCCTTTACGAAAAACGCAATCTTCGGTCAGGTTCCCTCTCCTTCGGCCAGCAGAAGCTTCTCGAATTTGCCATGGCTTTGATGAATGAGCCAACGGTTCTATTGCTCGATGAGCCAACGGCGGGGATCAACCCGACTCTCATAAACGGCCTGATTGACCGCCTCAAATTGGCCAATTCAGAATTTGGGATTACCCTGTTCATCATCGAACATAATATGCGGGTGATTATGAACATGGCAGATCACATCTATTGCCTCGCCCACGGCGAGCTTTTAGCGAGCGGATCAGCAGACGAAATTCAAAACAACCAGAGCGTAATCGACGCTTATCTGGGAGCGCATTAATGGCTAAATCGACAAAAAAAGCGACACCGAAAAAAGCGGCAAAAAAACCAGTTAAAAAGACCGCACGGAAGAAAGCTCCAGCCAAGCAGAGTAAAGCTGTCAGCGGTTACGGTTCCGGCGGCATAGAAACAGTTATTTCTGTAGAAGAAGTAACGCGTCAAGTTGCAGCCATTGCTGAAGACATCACCATGGAGAAGATCGACGGTCTCGTTGATGGCGATCCTTTTATTGTCATTGAAAACCTCAATGCTGGGTACGGTAAAATGGAGATACTCCATAACCTCAACTTGAAGGTTGGCCGCAAGCAATCCCTCTGCCTAATTGGGCCCAATGGAGCTGGTAAATCTACCATTCTTCACGCGATATTTGGATTCAATGATATTTTTTCCGGATCAATCAAAATCGGTGACGGACCAGATAAAACAGACATTACAAAAATGTCTGCAAACGAAAAGCTTAGCAAAGCAGGCATCGCTTATATCTTGCAAGACAAGTCAGTATTCCCTGGAATGACGGTGGAAGAAAACCTGTGGATGGGCGGCTTCTTGAAAAACCAACCTGCTGAAGCAAAACGTGCGGCTGAAATGATTTTTGACAAATACCCGCGCCTTGCTGCGCGCCGCAAGCACTTGGCGAAAGTATTGTCGGGGGGCGAGCGTCGGCTTTTAGAAATCTCTAGAGCATTGGTCATGGACCCAGAAATACTATTGGTGGACGAACCTTCCATCGGTTTGGAGCCACGCTTTATCGACATGGTGTTCGAAATTCTACATGGTCTGCAACATGACGACGGTAAGACCATTATCATGGTCGAACAAAATGCTAAAAAGGGCTTGGAGTTCGCAGACATTGGCTACGTTCTGGTCAGCGGCGAAGTTGCTATTGCTGGTAAGGGTGATGATCTTCTGGCAAACCCAAAAGTTGGCCAGCTGTTCCTCGGGGGCTAACTCTTCAATTTGAGGCTGCGGCAGTTTTCACATTGAACGCTACATAGAGCAACACGATACCCGTCACGGCAAAGCTGAAGCCAAAGACCAGCATCAAGTCATAGCCGCCAATTCCCCACAGGAACGTCCCGAAAAAGGGGGCGAGCGCAATACCAAAGGTAAAGACGCTGGCCAATTGTCCAGATATTACGCCAAAATTTACCTGCCCCAACATTTCACGGATAATGGTCGGCTTTGTGATGCTAACCAATCCCCATGTCCCGCCTTGTATCGCCGTAGCGAGAAAGATCAATGGGGCACTCGCATTTGCTGCCCACAGCAGTGCTGCGGCAAGAGCCATACCTCCAAGGCAAATTAGGGCGGTCGTTTTAGAGGAGGTTTTGTTCCCAAACAGCATAAATATAAAACGCCCTAAAACCTGCATTGGCCCAATTAGCATCGCCGCAATGACAGCTAGGTTCTGGCTCATCCCACGCTCCGCTAGCATCGGTAGAAGGTGGGCAATCACCATGCCGTGGTTCAAGCCACCTAAGGTGAAAGCAAGAGCAAGTGACCAAAAAAGAGCGCGGTTACGTGTGGTCTTAAATGTGGGGGGCGTGAGCTTTGGGGGGGCAATTGGGAGGGCTTTGTACAATTTCCCAAGGCTCACCCAACTCAATGGTAAAGCCAGAAGGAGTGCTGCGAAAGCAAAAAACCGCACGGCAATTTGCCAACTAAATTCAGCTGATAAATAATTGTTGATGGGAAAGCTCAAAGTGCCTGCGAACCCAGCAACAAGTGTGATGTGAGTAATTACCCTGCGGGCATCAGCTCCATAATGGCGGGTGACGATAGCAAAGCACGGCTCATACAACATGCCCGCCATGCAAAGGCCAATCCCAAACCAGCATCCATAGAGTAGCCAAAGGTTATCTGCGAAAGAAAAGACCAATAGTAATAACCCTGTGCAGGCCATGCTTGTCACCATAATGGTGCGGCCAAAACCCAAATCAATTCCGCGCCCCACAAAAGGAGCGGCGGTTGCTGACACTAAAAGAGCCACCGTTAAAGCGCCGGTAATATGCGCCTTCGACCAATCTGTTCCTGCTTCTAGGGCTGGCAGAAGTGCAGGTAGCAAATAAAAACTGGCTGCCCAAATAATCGTTTGCCCCAAGGCTAAAGGAAGGGTGATCCCTCGCATAAATACAACGCCAATTCGTTAGTTGATTTGATGTGGAAACGTTGCCACGGTTGACCATGGAATAACAAGATGTGCAATAAATTATCAGACGCTCATAGGAAAGAATAACCATGTACCTCGGATTGGATTTAGGAACATCAGGTGTGAAAGCGCTGTTGATTGATGAAACACAAACGATCATTGGTTCAAAAGATGCGCCCTTAGAAGTCTCGCGGCCACACCCAGGTTGGTCAGAGCAAAATCCCGCACATTGGCTCGAGGCCACTGGGAAGGCACTTGATGCTTTGAAACAAAGCCACCCAAAACAGTTGGCCGCTGTGAAAGGCATTGGTCTTTCGGGTCAAATGCACGGGGCAACATTGCTTGATTCGGATGATAATGTTTTACGGCCATGTATTTTGTGGAACGACACCCGCAGTCACAAGGAAGCTGCTGAATTAGATAACGATCCGCAATTCAGAAAGTTATCTGGAAACATAGTTTTTCCAGGTTTCACAGCTCCGAAATTGGTTTGGGTAAAAAGCAATGAACCAAATATTTTTGCCAAAACTTCGATGGTGCTATTGCCAAAAGACTATTTACGCCTGTGGCTCACGGGTGAACATGTCTCCGATATGTCAGATGCGGCGGGCACGAGTTGGCTCGATGTTAAAAAACGCAATTGGTCAACTGAGTTATTAGAGGCGACGAACCTTAGTAAAAACGAAATGCCACGGCTGGTTGAGGGTTCCGATATATCAGGAAAATTGCGCGGCGAATTAGCCTCTCGTTGGGGGATGAAAAATGTTGTCGTTGCCGGTGGGGCTGGCGACAATGCTGCATCGGGCATCGGCCTTGGAACTGTTGAAGCGGGGAGCGCATTTGTATCACTGGGAACATCTGGCGTTCTCTTTGCCGCGAATAACTCTTATCTGCCAAATCCCGAAAGTGCGGTGCATACTTTCTGCCACGCTCTGCCAAACACTTGGCATCAAATGGGAGTGGTTTTATCGGCTACTGATTGTTTGAACTGGTGGGCAGGCGTTGCTGGAAGCGATGCTGCCACCCTTACAAATGAGCTCGGGGATGCGCTTGTCGCTCCGAGTAATTTAACTTTCTTGCCCTACCTTTCAGGAGAAAGAACACCTCACAATGATGCCAACATTCGCGGCTCGTTCATTGGTCTTGAGCACACCCACGACCGCAAAGCCATGACCCGCGCCGTGCTTGAGGGTGTAGCATTTGCACTTAGAGATTCTCTTGAGGCACTTAAAGTTGCGGGAACGTCGTTAAATAATGTGATGGCTGTAGGAGGCGGAACCCGTTCTGCTCATTGGTTGCAGATCGTATCAAATGCTCTCGGTATTCCTTTGTCGCTACCTGAAGACGGAGATTTTGGCGCAGCTTTTGGAGCTGCAAGGTTGGGCCTTCTAGCAGCTGAAAATATTGAGGCGAATGAGATTTGCATTGCGCCAAAAATAACCGCTAGCTACGATCCTGATACGCTCTTGCGCGAGCCTTATGAACAGGCCTACAACCGATATCGTGCCTTCTATCCTGCACTGACTGCTGTAACAGGAAACTAATTTGACCAATTTCGCAGAAACAAAAACTAAATTCATCACCCCAAAAGAAGTGATTTATCTCGACGGTAACTCCCTTGGGCTCATGCCGAAGGATACACAATCGAAGGTGGATAACATGCTCGCCAATGAATGGGGAGAGTTGGTTATTCGCGGGTGGAACCGAGCAGGATGGATGGAACAACCTCGCAAAATCGGTGACCGGATTGCTCGCCTTGTTGGAGCCGCAGAAGATACAATTGTGATGGGCGATACACTTTCAATCAAAGTTTATCAGGCGCTTGCATCAGCACTAGAGATGCGCTCTGAACGCAAGGTGGTTCTGTCGGACAATGGCAACTTCCCTACTGATTTATATATGGCAGACGGCCTGATAAAATCTCTTAAACAGGGGCACACCCTCAAAACAGTTGCGCCTGAAGAGGTGGCAGACAACATCAATGAAGACCTCGCAGTCTTGATGCTTACTCAAGTGGATTACCGTACGGGCCGTATGCACGACATGGAGGCTTTAACAAGAAAAGCCCACGCAGTCGGCGCTTTAGTGATCTGGGATTTAGCCCATTCTGCTGGTGCAGTTCCTGTTGATCTAACAGGTTGCAACGCCGACTTCGCGATTGGTTGCACCTATAAATATTTGAATGGTGGACCGGGCGCGCCAGCCTTTATTTATGTGCGCCCCGATCATGCAGAAACGGCTCGCCCCGCACTTTCCGGCTGGCTCGGCCATGCAGCACCATTTAATTTTGACCTTGATTACCAAGCAGGGCAGGGCATAGACCGCTTTCGCGTGGGAACACCTCCAATTATCCAATTAGCAGCCTTAGAAGCAGCAATGGATATTTGGGATGGTGTGAGCATGGATGATGTTCGTGCCCGCTCGATTGAACTGACAGAACTCTTTATAGCGGAAGTTGAGCGACGTTGTCCGATGCTGGCATTAGTTGGTCCACGAGACCCTTCACAACGGGGCTCGCAAGTCTCGTTTAGTTTTGAAAACGGTTATGCAGCTATGCAAGCCGTTATCGACCGTGGCGTGATTGGAGACTTCCGCGCCCCAAATATTATGCGCTTTGGTTTTACACCGCTTTATATTGATGAAGGTGATGTAATCGCAGCAGCAAAAATCATCGACGGCGTGATGAACTCAAAGTCTTGGGACCAAGAAAAATACCACCAGCGTTCTGCCGTTACTTAGAACCAAGGCATTCAATAAATGCGTCGGTTAGTTTACGCATCATCGTGAAATATTGCGCTGGGCCTTTTTCTATCCCGCCACCCAAAGGATCGAGAGTGTAGATTCTTGTGCCACTCTCCGTTGATAAGGTGTTTAATATTTTTGAATCGAATTGAGGCTCCGAAAATATACACCTAATATTCTGTTGCTTTATAGTTTGTTGCAACGAAGCAATATGTGCTGCGCCTGTTTTAGCCTCTGGATTGCCCGTAACCGCTATCCCATTTTTCAAGCCAAACCGACCTTCATAATGGCCGTAGGCATCGTGAAAAGATAAAAAAGGAATGGCGTGAACCTGCTTTAGCGATGCGTGAATTTCCCGTTCGAGTTTGAAAATCATTTCACTAATTTGAGCCGCATTAGCCAAATAGTGGCTTGCATTTTTTTCATCGTGTTCAACCAAAATTTTTGTCACGCTACTGATTATAACAAGAGCATTTTGCGGGTCGAGCCAAATATGTGGATCATTGCTTTTGGAGTTTTTTAGGGTGGGGAAGCGTAGGCCATCCAGCTTTTGCAATTCTATAGAAGTCGTTTTTCTTGCTAACGTTTTAAGTGACCTCGTAAGAGAAACCTCTAACTCAGGGCCAATCCAAAAAACCAAGTCAGCTTCCTGTAGCGCCCGCGCCTGCGATGGTTTTAAGCTGGCTGTATGAGGAGAAGTATTGCCATCAATCAAAAGTACTGGCTCGCCAACATTCTTCATCACACCAGCAATAAGGGAGTGGATTGGTTTTATTGAAACCACCACTTTAGGAGCTGCCATAACAGGCATTGCGAAGACAATTATGGAAAACATCAAAATGAAGCGGAGGGAAAACAAAAAAAACTCTCGGTAATAGTATTACGTCGATTGTGTAATACTATTACATATGCAAAATTGCAAACACCAGATAACCGTATCCAACAAAATGCTTCAAACCACCGTGCCACTACTCACCTTACAAAATGCTGGAATGCAAGCCGATGGAAAATGGCTCGTGCGCGGCGTAGATTTCAATATTTCACGAGGCGAGATTGTTACGCTTATCGGGCCAAATGGTTCGGGAAAATCCACCACAGCAAAAATGGCCCTTGGGGTCCTCAAGCCGTCGGAAGGCCTTGTAAAGCGCCAGTCAAAACTGACTGTCGGTTATGTCCCTCAAAAGCTCACGATTGATTGGACACTTCCCCTCACCGTTGACCGTCTTATGTACCTAACGGGTAAACGCGGAATGGGGGTGGCGGAGGAGGCGTTGCAGCGAACCGGGGTTTCTCATTTAAGAAAAGCAAACGTGCAGCAGCTTTCAGGAGGCGAATTTCAAAGGGTCCTCCTTGCTCGTGCTATTGCCCGTAAGCCAGATTTACTCGTGCTAGACGAGCCAGTTCAGGGTGTAGATTTCACGGGCGAGATTGCGCTCTATGATTTGATTTCTGAAATACGTGATGAACTGAATTGCGGCATCTTGCTCATATCTCACGATCTGCATTTGGTCATGGCGGCAACCGATAAGGTGATATGTTTGAACGGTCATATGTGTTGCCAAGGGCATCCAAAAGCCGTTGCGGAAACTAAGGAGTACCAACAATTATTTGGCGCACATGCCGCAGGAACAATGGCATTTTACGAACATCACCACGATCATGTTCATTTGGAAGATGGCACAGTGCGCCATTCAGATGGCTCAATCACTGACCATTGCCATCCAGATGATGGTCACCATCACAACCACCCAACTTCTAGCCCTAAGGGTGAGAAAGATGCTTGATGATTTTTTCACCCGTGCTCTTGTTGCTGGTATCGGTGTTGCACTGATTGCAGGACCCTTTGGTTGCTTTATTGTGTGGCGAAGGATTGCTTATTATGGCGACACTCTTGCCCATTCCGCGCTCCTTGGTGTTGCCCTTGCGCTGCTTTTTCAAGTCAACATTATGCTTTCTGTTTTTGCCGTGGCCTTTGCGATATCGTTGATGTTATTTTTTATGCAGCGGCAAAATGCAATTGCCTCAGACGCTGTTCTTGGCATGTTATCCCACACATCCTTGGCATTGGGCCTGATTGCTCTTGGCTTTATGACATGGGTGAGGGTGGATATTATGGGGATTCTAACTGGCGATATACTGGCCGTCACCAAATCAGATATCCTCTTGATATATGCAGGTGGGGCGGTTCTTCTTCTAGCGTTGGCCAGTATTTGGAAACCATTGTTCGCAGCCACCGTTGACCTTGAATTGGCTGAAGCGGAAGCTATGAACCCTAAGCGTGCCAATTTAATTTTCTTGCTTTTGATGTCGCTGGTCATCGCGATCTCAATGAAGCTCGTTGGCGTATTATTGGTAACGGCATTGCTCATTATTCCCGCCACAACAGCACGCCGCTTTGCCACGGGTCCAGAACAAATGGCTTTCCTTGCCGCCCTCGCAGGGGTTATCTCCGTGGTTGCTGGCTTGTTTGCTTCTCTGCAGTGGGATACCCCATCAGGCCCTTCGATTGTCGTCGCCGCCTTCATCCTTTTCCTAGCCGCATCCGTTAGTTCTACCTTGAGGAACCGAAAGCAGGTGAGGGGATGACCACACCAGAACTTACAAAAAACCAAAGCCTCGTTTTTCACACCCTTAGCGATGCAAAGACTCCATTAACGGCCTATGTGATTTTGGAACAATTACGGGATGAAGGCTTTAGTTCTCCCCTACAAGTGTATCGCGCTCTTGATAAACTGGTAGGCCAAAACCGGGTCCATCGGTTAGAAAGTATCAATTCATTTGTCGCCTGCGCCCATGAATGTTGCACTGAGCAGGCGGCTGCGGTATTTGCCATTTGTGAAAAGTGCGGGAAAGTTTCAGAATTTGCTGATGCAAAACTTGCTCGCCATGTTAAAGCGTGGGCGCGTTCAGATGGTTTCCAGCTGAACAAAACAACAATCGAATTGCGCGGTGAATGTCAGGCGTGTTCCAATGACTGTTATAACAACGAAAAGAATGAGAAACACCGGTGAGAAAATTTCTAATAGCCACGCGTAAAAGTAAAATGGCATTGGCGCAGGCCGAACTGGTTTCTGATTTATTGCGAAAAGCTGTGCCGAATTTAGAGGTAGCACTAGCTGAAAATAACCCGCGCGGTGACCGCGATCAGATTTCACGGCTTGATAGACACGGTGGCAAGGGTGGCGCATTTGTCGCCGAAATTAGGGCTGACGTTGTAGCGGGTCGCAGCCAGTGCGCCATGCATTCGTTAAAAGACATGCCGGGCAATGAAGAAACTCCCGGGCTTGTTATTGGGGCATATCTTAAACGGGACGACCCAACCGATAGCCTTGTTCTACATCCAGATTTAACGATGGAGATGCTCCACAAAAATGGCGGGGAAGGCTATAAGCTTGGTACTAACTCTGTACGCCGCGCAGCTTTCATCAAGGAGTTGTTCCCAAAACTTGAAGTTATCCATTTTCGCGGTGCAGCGGACACCCGTATCCATAAACTAGACAATCACATTCCGCAGGAATTGGTTGATGGCGGAACCGTCGGGCCAGCTGATGCAATTCTTCTCGCCACTTCGGGCATGGCGCGGGTCGGTGTTTCAGATCGCGCGTCCCACACATTCACTGTCGAGGAGATGCTACCAGCCGTCGGGCAGGGTATTGTCGCTGTAGAATGTGCTTCGAATGATTGGACTACATTAGAGTACCTATCACGCATTGATGATGCCGCCGCTCGTGCATGTGCTGAGGCTGAACGGGAAGTGCTTTGGGTCTTGGATGGCCACTGTAATTCGCCCATTGCTGCCCATGCCGTCTTTGAAGGCGAAATCATGAAAATAACAGTGGCGGTTATGTCATTAGATGGCGATACAATTATTCGCCATGTTCAAGAAGGGCCAGCCGAATATCCAAAAGAGCTTGGTCGGAATGCTGGGCTAGCGATGATAGCAAAAGGCGCGCAGGCTATAATTGAAGAGACGCGGGTTTAACTCTCATCAAAATCAAGGGTTACAGATGTTCCCTTAGGGCGGGTTTGACAAGCAAGGGTGAAGCCCTGTTCAATTTCCCACTCTTGGAGTGAATAGCTAACATCCATTTCGGATTCGCCTTCAACAACTTTGCATCGACAAGTACAACACATTCCGCCCGCGCAAGAAAATGGCAGGTCTAGCCCTTGCCTTTGCGCTGCTACCAAAACAGTCTCGGCACTGCCATCAACTGTGATCTGCTTTTCAACTCCATCAATAATTATTGTAACTGCGGTTCCATTCCCTGGTGTTGTACTCCTGCGAACCACCGGTTGCGGTGCGCCTTCGCTCGTAAAGAGTTCGAACTTAATAGCATCGGTTTTCATTCCCAGCTCTTTAAGCGAAGCGGTTGCTTCCTCAATCATTTCTTGTGGACCACAAAGGTAGGCGGCATCATAGTCGCTCGGTGAAATTAAGCCCCTATCATTAAGGGCCTTCACCATTTCTCCATTCAAACGACCATTCAGAAAATCAACACCCTGCTGCTCACGGCTCAACACATGAACCACTTGGAGACGTTCGGTGTAACGGTCTTTCAGTGCATTGATATCCTCCCGAAACATCATCGTTTGAGTACGCGTATTGCCGTAAATGAGGGTAATAGTGCTTTCTGGTTCGTGCGCTAAAACAGATTTTGCGATCGAAAGGCAAGGGGTGATGCCAGAGCCAGAGGCCAAGAGGAGGTAATTGTGCGCGCCGCCAATCTCTGCCGTAAATTGCCCTTGCGGTGTCATGATTTGAATGCTGTCTCCAACATTCAGCTCGGCTGCGAAATTAGAAAAAGCACCGCCTTCCACCCGTTTAATTCCGACTTCTAAACCAGCGGCATCATCCGCTGAACAGATCGAATAGGCGCGGCGAATATCCTCCCCACCCACAATGGCCCGTAGTGTGAGATATTGCCCAGGGATGAATTCAAATTCTTCAGCAAGTTTATCGGGCACACCAAAGGTAAGGGCAACACCATCTGCAGTTTGGGGACGAATTGCTGTGATTGTTAGGTCGTGGAAACGGGGAGCGGCCATAATTAAATACACTTAAAGTAGTCGAAAGGTTCGGCGCAGGAGCGGCACTGGTACTGTGCTTTACATGCGGTAGAACCGAATTCGGAGATTTTGTTGGTGTCGTCACTGCCACAGCGAGGGCAGGCGACGGTGGTTTCGCCAAACAGCGAAAGTTTAGAAGTACTGCCATCAACTGGTGGCGCAATTCCATAGGCACGCAATTTCTCGCGGCCCTCAGGCGTTATCCAATCGGTAGTCCATGCGGGAGACATCACTCGCTCAACACGGGCATCAAACCCCGCTTCCAAGAGTGCCGTTTGCACAGCGAGTTCTATGAAGGTAACGGCAGGGCAACCAGAGTAGGTTGGGGTAACTTTCGCAACGGCAATACCATCCACCATCTCGACGCTTCGTAAAATGCCAAGATCAGCAACAGATACGCATGGCACTTCAGGGTCAAGAACACTACTCGCCGCCCTCCATGCCCGTTGCGTTTCATCTATTTTGAGGGCCGCTACCATGCTTACCATTTCTGCCCAGGGTAGGTGCGTTGCAGGTATTGGAGATCAGAAAGTAAGTGGCCAAAATCTTCAGTGTGTCGTCCATCACGACCGCCTTCTTGTGGAGCCGCAACTTCTGGAACCTCTAGGAATGCCTGTTTGAACACTTGCGATATCGAGTTGTTCCAGCTGTCGCGAAGTTTACTTGGGTCGGGCAAACTTCCAGCATCAATACAAATTTGAAGGGCTGAGTTCACCGTGAAAAGCTCGTTGGTATAACGGTGAAGGGCGGCAGCAGCCGATTTGATTCGCTCTGCACTTTCTTCAGTGCCGTCACCCATTCGCACAACCCATTCCCCTGCGTGGCGCACATGATAGGATATTTCTTTTACGGCTTTGCCAGCAATTCCGCGAAGTGTTTCATCCTTACTCTCAACCATCGCCGCCCATGAAGCTTGCATATAAACGGCAAAATAAAACTGCCGCAGCATGGTGTGGGCGAAATCTCCATTAGGGCGTTCAACCATCAAGACGTTATAATATTCCCGCTCAGTTCGAAGGTAAGCAAGCGCATCTTCATCTCTGCCTTTGCCTTCAACTTCGCCAGCATAGGTGTAAATATTTCTGGCTTGACCTATGAGGTCAAGAGCCATGTTCGACATAGAAAGGTCCTCTTCTAACATCGGCGCGTGGCCAGACCATTCAGACAGGCGATGCCCCAATATTAGATGATCATCCCCAAGGGTGATCAGCGAATGAACAAGTGCTTCCCGCGTGTCCATTACATATGTCCTATTTCATCAGGAATCTCATAGAAGCTTGGATGGCGGTAAACTTTATCGACAGCTGGGTCGAAATTCTCGGCTTCCTTGTCGGGATCAGAAGCAACGATGTCTTTTGATTGAACAATCCAGATTGAGTTGCCTTCCTCGCGGCGGGTGTAAACATCCCGTGCCGCTTGCATGGCGAGTGTAGCATCTGCAGCATGAAGGGAGCCAACATGCTTGTGATCAAGTCCATTACGGGACCGAATGAAAACTTCCCAAAGGGGGGTAAAAGATTCGCTCATTATTCTGCTGCCTCTCTTGCTGCATCGGCTCGCGCCCGTTGTTTTTCTGCGAAGGCAAGGGCGGCATCGCGCACCCATTTACCTTCGTTCCACGCTTTCGTGCGCATGGCGATGCGATCCACATTCATTGGGCCGCCTCCTTTAACTACACGCCAAAACTCGTCCCAATCAATCGGGCCAACATCATAGCCACCCTCACCATTGTTTTTCTCTGGGTTCCATTTCAAATCCGGATCAGGAATGGTGAGCCCAATAAATTCGGCTTGCGGCACGGTCGCATCAATAAATTTTTGCCGAAGGGCATCATTAGAATAGCGTTTAATTTTCCATTTCATCGACTGTTCGCCATGGGCGCTGTCAGAATCATGGGGCCCAAACATCATCAGAGCTGGCCACCACCAACGGTTGATGGAATCCTGTGCCATAGCTTTTTGCTCTTTTGAGCCTTGGGTTAAGGTTCTTGTTAATTCGTAACCCTGTCGTTGGTGAAAGCTCTCCTCTTTGCACACGCGGATCATGGCGCGGGAGTAGGGGCCAAAAGAACAACGGCAAAGTGGCACTTGGTTCATAATAGCAGCCCCATCGACAAGCCAACCAATGATGCCCATGTCGGCCCATGAGAGTGTGGGGTAATTGAAGATGGACGAATATTTTGCCTTGCCCGATAGCAACTCAGCCGTCATGTCCTCGCGTGAAACGCCAAGGGTTTCAGCCGCCGCATACAGATAAAGCCCGTGGCCACCTTCGTCTTGAATTTTAGCAAGCAGGGCAGTTTTCCGGCGCAGGGTTGGTGCGCGGGTGTTCCAATTACCCTCTGGTAACATACCGACAATTTCGGAGTGCGCATGTTGACCAATTTGACGGATCAATGTTTTTCGATAAGCCGCAGGCATGGGATCATTGGGTTCAATTTTTTCTTCGCGGTCAATGCGCGCTTGGAAAGCGGAAAGAAATTCCTCCGTCTCCTCGATTTCGAAATGAGAGCCAATCAAGCCTTGGGAATACATGTGTTTTCTCCGTTTTCTTCGCAACATGTTACAATAAATATAATCAAAGGCAAGTTTTGTAACATGATTATTAGCCGAACCTGTTAGATAAATCAGGTTGTTCGCCGTCTATTTGTTCATCCAACCATTCTTCAGAAAGTGGCAGGATTTGTTTGTAGAGTTCGCAAACCAATTCACGACACGCAAATCCTGCCCAGTCTTTGGTGAAAAGACCAACAGGTAAATCTGGCGTTCGAAGTAATTGTCGCCGCCATTGGTGAATTAGCAAAGTGCGCACTGCAATCGCCTCGAGAGGGGTGCTTGGGGTGAAGCTCCCGAAGGCCGCCATGATATTTTCATAGGCCAGCTTGGATTGATTAGGTTGCACCCATTTAGTCAGCCATTTCGGAAAAGCAGTAATGTCTCCTTCAATAACCATACATTCTTCTTTGGTCGCAACATCGTGCAACTTGGTACTCGGATCATTAAAAAGAGCAATATTGGATGCAAAACAAAGCCCCTCATATTGTTCTGCCCATGCCATATCGCCAGTTCCATTTGGGGCGGCGATAGCAATCATCCAAGGTTTGTTTTTTGAATTATCAACACGGCGGCAGGCATAAATTCTGCTGGCGGCATTTTCAAAGGGTTCATGACCCATGGGTGACAATCTGTAATAGGCATTGCGGCCAATTTTTTCGCGCACGACCCAGCCATCACTGGCGAGACGAGAAAGCGCGGTGCGAACGGCTCCAGCCTCGATGCCAATTTGCGCCATAACAGCGCTGATTGTGCTCGCAGAAACCGCCCCGCCGCGGGGCATCACCGCATCACCAAAGAAAGTAATGATCAGCGACCATACCCGCAATTTTTCGCCGCGCTTTACCTGTTTCAATAGATCTTCGAAATCGCTCACCTTAATATTCGTTCCTAATATTCGTTCATTGTGTGGAGAGTGTATGTGGCAACAGGTTCATCGTCTTGATTATGTAAAGCAACATGCCACTGCACTTCACCATATTCATCATTCCTTTTGGTTTTCCGCTTCACTGTGAGGGTAACTCGAATGCTATCTCCGGGTGACACAGGTTTTTGAAAAGACAAATCGGTTAGCCCTGTATTGGCGAGTACGGGCCCAGGGTCGGGTTGCACAAATAGCCCAGCTGCAAATGACAAGAGCAAATAACCGTGGGCAACACGGCCCGGGAAGAACGGATTAGCCTTCGCTGCTTCTTCGTCCATATGGGCGTAAAAATTATCGCCCGTGAAATGCGCGAAAGTTTCAATGTCTTCAACTGTAATCACTCGCGATTTTGTTTTTAGCGTTTCCCCCAAGGACAGCTCGTCAAATTTACGGGTGAATGGATGAACGTCTTTTTCTAAAGTTGAAGCCCCCGCAATCCCTGTCTCGCCTATGGCGGAAATCATATCGGGAGAACCTTGAATGGCGGTACGTTGCATATATTGCATAACGCCACGGATTCCCCCCAGTTCTTCACCGCCGCCAGCACG
>JAZGEY010000064.1:0-39952 GCA_036478985.1 Rhizobiaceae bacterium | reverse complement strand
TTAAGATGACAAATAAAGCCATTTTTAATTGGACGGGCCCCATGGGTTTGCCAGTATTTAATGCTGTGAACAGCAAAGATTACGCGGCAGCATTTGAAGTGGCTTTGAAAAACGATCGGGTAGAAATAGATTCAATTGCCAATAACCCCAATGAAGCGACGTTTGAAAACACTGTTCTTGCCCTAGAGCTTTGTGGCGACGAACTTGAGCGAGTGGCATCTTTGTTTTGGAATCTAACGGGTTCTATTAGCGACGAGACTTTGCGAGATTTGGAGCGGGAGATCGCTCCCAAAATGTCAATTCACGGGTCAGAAACTTCTGCCAACAAAATATTGTTCAAACGTATTGATAGCCTGTGGCGGGGGCGTGAAGGCTTAAATTTAACCACAGAGAAAACCCGCGTTTTGGAACGCCTTTGGCAAGGGTTTGTGCGAGGTGGGGCGGCCCTTGGTGACGAACAGCAAAAGCAGCTTTCAAAAATCAATGCACGGCTTGCGGCGCTTGGCGCTGCCTTTGCCCAAAATATCTTGGCCGATGAAAAAAGCTGGGCGCTCATCATTGAAGATAAAAATGGTTTAATCGGGTTGCCAGATTTCCTCATCAGCGCAATGAAGGCGGCCGCTGAAGAGCGGGGTAACGAGGGCAAGCATGCGGTTACTTTGTCTCGCTCTATCATAGAGCCATTTTTGACATTCTCAGAAAACCGTAATTTGCGAGAAGAAGCATTTAAGGCTTGGACGGCACGGGGTGAAAATGGCGGAGAGACTGACAATCGTAACGGGGTGCGTGAGATTGTTTCGTTGCGTCAAGAAAAAGCATTGCTTTTAGGCCACGCAAGTTTTGCCGACTATAAGCTCGAAATTCAAATGGCGAAGAAACCCCAAGCAGTGATTGAGTTGTTGGAAGCTGTTTGGGAAAAGGCGGTCGATAAAGCCGCAGAAGAAGAAAAAGAGCTTGTTGAGCTGATCGCTCGTTCTGGCGCTAATCACGAAGTTGCCCCATGGGACTGGCGGCACTATTCTGAGAAACTTCGCGCCGAGAAATTCGCTTTCAACGAGGCTGAGTTAAAACCCTACTTGGCGTTGGAGAATATAATCGCGGCTAGTTTCGATGTGGCGAACCGTTTGTTCGGCATCAGCATTAAAGAACATAGAGACCTGAGTGTTTATCACGAAGACGTGCGGGTGTTTGAAGTGCTAAACAAAGACGGTTCTCACCGCGCTGTATTTTTGGCAGATTATTTTGCTCGCTCCTCGAAGCGTTCTGGGGCTTGGATGAGCGACTTTCAAAGCCAACATAAATTAGAAGGCGGTCAGTCGCCGATTATCGTCAACGTGATGAACTTTGCGAAAGCACCTAAGGGGCAACCAACATTGTTATCAATGGATGATGCCCGTACATTGTTCCACGAGTTTGGCCACGCGCTTCATGGTATATTGTCGAATGTAACCTACCCTTCGGTTTCGGGAACTGCTGTCGCTCGAGATTTTGTGGAACTGCCAAGTCAGGTTTTCGAGCATTGGTTGAGTGTGCCTGAAATTTTGAAAAAGCACGCACGTCATGTCGAGACGGGGGAGCCAATTCCGCAAGAATTATTGGATAAGGTGCTGGCGGCTCAAACTTTTAATGCTGGGTTTGGCGCTGTGGAATTTACGGCTTCTGCTCTGGTCGATATGGAGTTTCATAAGGCGCATGAAAAACCGATTGATGATGTGATCGGGTTTGAATCAGATACCCTTAAAAAGCTTGGCATGCCGTCAGCGATCACCATGCGTCATCGCACCCCTCACTTCGCCCACGTATTTGCTGGGGACGGGTATTCTGCAGGCTATTACAGCTATATGTGGAGTGAAGTTTTGGATGCTGATGCGTTCGCCGCATTTGAAGAAGCAGGAAGTGCGTTTGACGAAGAAATGGCCAAGCGGTTGCATGACCATATTTATTCAGCGGGCGGTAGTGTCGATCCTGAAATTACCTATAAAGCATTTCGAGGAAAAATGCCGAGCGTTGATGCGATGATAGAGAAACGTGGATTGGCCTAGCGGCCAATCCCTTCTTATCAAATATCTCGAATATCGACGAAATGCCCTGCGATGCCAGCGGCGGCTGCCATGGCGGGGGAGACCAGATGGGTGCGGCCTTTGAAGCCTTGGCGGCCTTCAAAATTGCGGTTGGAGGTACTGGCGCAGCGTTCCTCTGGCTTCAAGCGGTCGTCGTTCATGGCGAGGCACATGGAACAACCTGGCTCGCGCCATTCTGCACCAGCACCCAAAAAGATTTTATCCAAACCCTCTTCTTCGGCTTGGGTTTTAACGAGTCCAGAACCGGGAACGATCATTGCCGAAACCGTATCAGCAATCTTTTTACCTTTTAAGATTTCAGCAGCGGCGCGCAAATCTTCAATACGGCCATTGGTGCAAGAGCCAATCCAGACACGATCAATTTTGATGTCGGTGATTTTCGTTCCAGCTGTTAGCCCCATGTAATCCAATGCACGTTGTTTTGAGGCGCGTTTGTTTTCGTCTTTAATCTCTGCAGGATTTGGCACAACGCCGGTTACCGCCACCACGTCTTCAGGAGATGAGCCCCAAGAGACAATTGGAGTGAGATTGTTGGCATCCAAGGTCAACACCTTATCGAATGTTGCGTCGTCGTCGGTGGTGAGTGTTGCCCAATATTCCATAGCCTTATCCCAATCATCGCCCTTTGGCGTTTTGGGGCGGCCTTTGACGTATTCAAAAGTTTTGGCATCAGGAGCGATCAAACCAGCGCGTGCGCCGCCTTCGATCGTCATGTTGCAAACAGTCATGCGGCCTTCCATGGATAGGGCTTCAATGGCGCTGCCACAAAATTCAATAACGTAGCCAGTGCCGCCAGCGGTTCCAATTTCACCGATGATGGCAAGGATGATGTCCTTGGCAGTCACGCCGTTTGAAAGATCGCCAGTTACCTCGACCTTCATGTTTTTGGCTTTTGTTTGGATCAACGTTTGGGTCGCTAAGACATGTTCAACTTCAGACGTTCCGATGCCGTGGGCAAGGGCGCCAAATGCGCCGTGGGTTGAGGTGTGGCTGTCGCCACAAACAATGGTCATGCCGGGCAAGGTAAAGCCTTGCTCTGGGCCAATAATGTGAACAATGCCTTGGCGGCTATCTGTCTCGGAATAATATTCAACGCCAAATTCTTTGGCGTTATTGGCGAGGGCCTCAACTTGAATACGGCTCTCTTTATTGGCAATACCGCCTGCGCGGTTTGTGGTTGGGATATTATGGTCCACCACGGCCAGTGTTTTTTCAGGGGCACGCACTTTGCGGTTGGTCATTCGAAGGCCTTCGAACGCTTGCGGGCTGGTTACCTCGTGGACCAAATGGCGATCAATATAGAGCAAGCTAGTGCCATCGTCTTGGCTGTGTACGAGGTGGTCGTCCCAGATTTTGTCGTAAAGCGTGCGGGCCATTTTGTGTTCCTGTTCGGTATTCATATAAAAGACTAAATTTAATAGAGGATATGCGCTACAGATGGGGTAAGCGTCAAGAAAATCCGTTGGGTAACTCGTATGATTTGGGAAATAATTGCGTCTTTCTTCTGCGCCATGTTTGGAAATTGCGAAGAAGGCGCTTGTCGTACAGTGGAGCATAATGGCGATGGTTACATTGTTTGCAGTTACGCCGTGGAAAAAATAGATGTTCGGTTGTTCTTAAATGATGATAGTGGGCAGCCCTATGGCCGGTTGCGAAAGGTATCTCGATCCTTGCAGCACCCAGCTAACTTGCTGATGAATGGTGGCATGTACCATGAGGATTTGGGGGCGGTTGGTCTCTATGTTGAAAAAGGTAATGAGATTAAGGGCATTTCTACCAAGGGCGGCTGGGGAAATTTCCATTTACTTCCTAATGGCATATTTTGGGGGGAAGATGGCCGCTTGGGAGTTACGGAAACCAAGTCGTTTATCAAATCAAAAATGAAGCCAGACTTCGCAACCCAATCTGGCCCGATGTTGGTGATTAACGGCAAGTTACACCCTAAGTTTTTGAAAAATTCTGATAGCAGAAAAATCCGTAATGGGGTGGGGATGTCAAAAGACGGGAAAACCGTACACTTCGCTATTTCAAAACGCAGTGTGACCTTTTGGAATTTCGGCAAACTGTTTCAAGATGAGCTGAAGACGCACAACGCGCTATTTTTAGATGGAACTGTATCCGCGCTAAAGACAAAGACGTTTAGCAAAATAGGATGGCGTGCGCTTGGGCCGATTATCGGGGTTTTTGAGAAGACTCAGTAGGCGATTAAACCCAGGGACGATCGCCCACGAGCTTGCCTTCATAGGTGTCGATTGAATCTATTTTTTCCATGGTCAGGCCGATGTCGTCGAGGCCGTTGAGCAAGCAATGCTTTTTGAATGCGTCAACTTCAAAGGAAATCGTTCCGCCGTCAGGGCCCTTGATGGATTGGGTTTCCAGATCTACGGTCAATACGGCGTTTGCGCCACGGCTTGCATCGTCCATCAATGCGTCCAATTGTTCTTGGGTTACGCGGACAGGTAGAATGCCATTCTTAAAACAGTTGTTGTAAAAGATATCTGCGAAACTGGTGGAAATAATGCAGCGGATGCCTTTGTCGAGAAGTGCCCATGGGGCGTGCTCACGGGAGGAGCCGCAACCAAAATTATCGCCAGCAACAAGAATGGTTGCATCGCGGTAGGCGGGTTTGTTCAAAACAAAATCAGGGTTTTCGCTACCGTCATCGTTAAAGCGCATTTCAGCAAACAGGCCTTCAGCCAAACCTGTGCGTTTGATGGTTTTTAAGTAGTCCTTCGGAATAATCATATCCGTATCAATGTTGATGATCGGAAGGGGGGCGGCAACGCCGCTCATGCTGGTGAACTTTTCCATCGTAAAAACCTTGTGTCATTTGTTAAGGGTGGATTACACCATGGGGGCATGAAGTCAAAGGGCAGAAATTTTTGGCAAACAACAATGGAGTAGAAAATGAAACTATACCGCATGATTACGGGGCCGGACGACAGTGAGTTTTGTCACCGTGTTTCCAAGGCACTTTCAAATGGCTGGGAGTTGGCGGGAAGTGGGTCACTTAGTTTTGATGCCGTTCTCGGTAAAACCATGTGCGCCCAACCGGTGACAAAAGAAGTGCCAGGGGAAGATTATAAAGAGGGCATTAAGCTCGGGGAGTACTAAATTCTGATTACTGAGCTAAATAATGCGCATATAAAACGCCGAGCGCGCAACTGGCGATACGGGCTTCTGCACTGTCGGCGCGGCTGGTTAAAATTACGGGGGCTTTGGCTCCGACCACAAGCCCTGCTGTTTCTGCGCTAGCCATATAGGTCAGCGCTTTGAAGAAAATATTGCCGGCTTCAATGGTTGGAACCACCAGTATGTCAGCATCGCCAGCCACAGGCGAGGTGATGCCTTTTAGTTTGGCCGCTGATTTGCTGACCGCGTTATCCAAAGCAAAGGGGCCATCCACTAGACCGCCCTCGAATTGTGCATCAGATACGACCTTGGCCTCAATGGACGATGGGATGGCTGGATTTGGGCTTTCGGTAGCGGAAAGAATGGCAGCTTTTGGGGTTTCAATGCCTAAGGCCTTGGCCAAATGAATTGCGTTCTGGGTGATAGAAATCTTGTGCTTAACCTCAGGTGCTACATTCAGTGCCGCATCCGTAATTATTATTGGCTTTGGCCAATTGGGAATATCCATAACGAAACAATGGCTCGTGCGTTGTTTTGTCCTAAGCCCTTTTTCTTTGCGAATGACAGCAGATAAATAGGTATCGGTGTGAATAAACCCTTTCATCAAGGCATTGGCTTTCCCTTCAATGATCAGGTCAACGCCACTATTAGCGGCGGTTTTCTCGTCCTTGGCATCAACGATCTCAAGCCCTGAAATATCAAAGCCAGCTTCTTTGGCAACTTTGATTATTTCACTCTCATTGCCCACCAATATTGGTGTTATGAGATTTTCGTTCCGTGCCAATAGAGCGCCTTCAAGGGCCGTTTTTTCTTCTGGGCAAATGACGGCTGTCCGTAAAGGAGGCATTGCCTCGCACATTTTTAAGAGCTTGAAAAAATGAGGGCGAGCTGATTTCGAAATATCGTGAGATGCGGTCATTTGGTGTCTGCTATCGGTTGGTTATGTTTCGAAGAATAGACGGGTTCAAGGGGTGGTGTCATGGGTAAAATTTACTTTATGGTTCGCCTATTAGAATTGTATTTGGGAATGGTTTATGTCCACTGAAGTGATGGTCGTTGGGAGTTTCTTTCCCTCGGTTCTGGAAGATTTGCAAAAGAAATTTAATGTACTGCACGTGCAAAGCAAAGAGGAATTGGCGGCGCTTGATGATAGCGATTTGGCAAATATCGAAGGCATGGCATCCTTCGGCTGGGGGCCCGCTGAGGTGATTGATCGGTTTCCAAAGCTAAAACTGATTTCTAGTTTTGCTGTTGGTTATGACAACATCGCAGCTGACTATGCGGCTTCCAAAAAGATTTTTGTAACTCACACCCCAAATGTTTTGAATGACGATGTGGCGAACACCGCCATTATGTTGTTACTCGCCACCATGCGTAAACTTGTGGTCCAGGATAGATATTTGCGCGATGGGCGATGGGAGCGTGAAGGCACTGCACCCCTTACCCGTTCGGTTGCGGGTAAAACTGTTGGTATTGTTGGGCTAGGGCGTATTGGTGAAGCGATTGCGGAAAAGTTATCGGTGTTTAACTGCACCACGGTTTATCACTCTCGAAATAAAAAGCCCGGCGTTGCTTTTCAATACTATAAAAACCTCGTTGAGATGGCTGAGAACTGCGATGTGATGATTGTCATAACACCAGGTGGTGCGGCAACAGATAAACTGATTAACAAGAAAGTGATTGAAGCACTTGGACCTGAAGGCACACTTATCAATGTGGCGCGGGGCACGGTGGTTGATGAAAAAGAAATGATAGCGGCGTTAAGTGATGGCCGTTTAGGTGCGGCGGGTCTTGATGTATATGAGCAAGAACCAAAAGTCCCCCATGATCTTATCGCCTTGGATAATGTTGTTTTACTCCCCCACGTGGCTAGCGCAACTTGGGAAACACGCCAAGCGATGGCTGATTTGATGGTTGAAAATTTGATCACTTATTTTGAAACGGGTGTTCCGGTAACACCCGTACCTGAATGCTCTCATCTTATAAAAGGAAAATAACATGACTGTTCTTATTGCTGGCGGCGGCATTGGCGGCCTTTGTTTGGCGTTGACCTGCCATCAAATTGGAGTGCCGTTTAAGGTATTCGAACAGACTCGCGAGATGAAACCGCTTGGGGTGGGGATTAACTTGCAACCCAATTGTGTGCGCGAGCTATTTGATCTTGGGTTGGAAGATGCCCTGCCGACAACTGGTATCAAAACGCAAGAATACGGCATGTTTTCAAAACATGGTTTGGAAATTTGGCTGGAACCGCGCGGGATTGCAGCTGGTTATAAGTGGCCGCAATATTCTGTGCACCGAGGCGAATTTCAAATGATGTTGTACCAAGCTCTCATAGAGCGGGCAGGCGCTGGTTGTGTGGAAATGGGCTGGCGGGCCGCTGGTTTTGAAAATACCAAAGATGGCGCGGTGCTTAATTTAGTTGATGTTGATAGCGGCAAAACGCGGCAGGAAACCGGTTCGCTCGTTATCGGTGCTGATGGAATCCATTCTGCCTTGCGGGCACAAATGGCTCCCCATGAAGGGCCGCCAATTTGGGGCGGTGCGATACTGTGGCGGGCAACCTCACTAGCAAAACCTATACGAACGGGCGCAACAATGATGCTGATTGGCCATGAAACTCAAAGATTAGTGGCCTACCCAATTACAGAAGTTGATCCGCAAACAGGCCTTGCAGTTTTGAATTGGATTGCAGAATTAAAGTTCGACCCAACGCACGGATGGAAGAAAGAAGATTGGAATAGAGAAGCAAATAAAGCAGACTTCTTACCAAAATTTGAGGACTGGGTTTACGATTGGCTCGATATTCCAAGTTTGATAAATTCAGCTGAAAAAATATATGAATACCCAATGGTGGATCGTGATCCGTTGGAGGCTTGGACGGATGGTCATGTAACCCTTCTTGGCGATGCCGCGCACCCAACTTACCCCGTCGGTTCTAATGGCGCGACCCAAGCGATCATGGACGGGCGCAAATTAGGGCGAGCATTTCTGGACTATGGTATTCGTGCAGCAGCTTTGCAGGCCTATGAGGCGGAGGTGCGCCCAATCACTACAAAAGTTGGCCAAACCAATCGTTCTGGTAAAGGGCCTGACGGAGTGTTGCAAATGATCGAAGATCGTTGCGGTGGTATGTTCGAGAACTTAGACGATGTAGCCAGCCAAGAAGAGTTAGAAGCCCACGCGGTTTCGTATAAAAAAATCGCAGGGTTTGCGATTGAAACGCTGAATGCAAGCGAGCAGATAATTCCTGATGGAGCGAAGGTGCGGGGATAAAGAGAACGGAAATATTGTTGCCGAGCCTCGCTGGGTTGAGGTTGTGATATTTTTTTCAAAAAGTAATCCCCGCTCTCTCAACCACGCCCATTATGTTCTCGCCTGATGAAACGGAGACGTGGCAGATCACCAATCGTCATTTCATCAGGTTCGGTTTCGCTGATTTATCTTCGGTAGAGATATTTCTTTGAGCGCCCTAAAGGACCAGTGCACGGTTGGGATACCGCTACGGCTGGCCGCGTTTGTGAGTTCCCTCAAAACGGAGCTAGTCAGTCGGTGATGTGCGAACGGTATATGGTAGCGATAAATAATGCCGAGGCGGAGCTTATGGTTGAGTCGTCATTTTTACTAAAACGTTTATTGGCAAAGCCAATAAGCTCCGCCGTCTCCATCTTCGGGGGCAATGACTGATGCGCACTCTTGCGGGTTCCACCTTGGAATTCGTGGATGGGTTTCTGGCTGTCGTCTTGATATCGAGCGCAGTTCAAGGCAGAAATACATCACATTAGAGGAGGTTGAGCGATGATAATTTGCTGCGGTGAAGCACTGATTGATATGCTGCCAAGAGCGGTGGATGGCAAAGGAGAGACAAACGGTTTCCTCCCCGTTACTGGTGGCGCTATTTTTAATACGGCGATTGCTCTTGGTCGTTTGGGGACGAAGACAGCTCTTCTTGGCGGCATCTCAAACGATATGTTTGGAGAGCAATTGATGGCAGGCTTAACCGCATCAAATGTTGGGGTGGGGCTTTGTTTTCGGTCCAATCAACCCACTACATTGGCTTTCGTCGAATTGATTGAAGGGGTGGCAAACTATTCATTCTTCGATGAAAACTCGGCGATGCGAATGTTTAGTGAAGAAAATACTCCGCCCATACCGAAGGAAACTTCTGCTCTACAGTTCGGGGGAATTAGCCTGACTGTCGGCCCTTCAGCCGCCGCCTATGAAGCAGTTCTAAACCAAGCCGCGACAAGTGTGATTGCAATTGATCCAAATATCCGCACGGGTTTTATTAAGGATGGCGATGCGTATCGCGCTCGATTACAACGGATGATAAGCCAAAGTGATATTATTAAAGTCTCTGATGAAGATTTTGCGTGGATGCATCCAGATGAGGGTTTTGATGAGATTGCAAATGGTTGGATTAAGCAGGGGGCATCACTTGTTATCCTTACTATGGGTAAAAATGGATCACGCGCCATAACGCGATCAGATGATTTTTCAATCGCAGCTCAAAGTGTTGAGGTGGTTGATACCGTTGGCGCGGGGGATGCGTTTAACGCTGGGGTGTTATTCGACCTTCAATCAAATTGCCTGTTGACCAAAAAAGCTCTTGCGAAGATCTCTAAGCATGATGCCGAGCGGGCAGTTGATTTTGCCACATCAGTTGCTGCCCACACAGTTTCGCAAGCAGGTGCAAACCCACCTTGGTTGAGTGAGGTTGGGGGTTGAGTGAAGTAGAGTTGAAAGATTTAAGCTAGGTCTTTTTTGCGGGACCAGTTTGACGTGGCTTCTTTCCTTTGAAAGGAGCTTTGGACTTTTTCTTTGCCCAGCCCTCTTTCTTTTCAGTGGGCTGACTAGCCTTGGCTTTGGATTTTTTTTCTTTGCCCATATATGGCTCATCCGTTACAGGGCCGAATTTACGTTTCTTCTTAGAAGAAGTGTCACCTGTTGGCTTTGAGCCATCGTATGATTTTTTGCCCTTGTAAGGCTTCTTCTCGCCGCGATCATCTTTGTTGAAATCATCGCCTTTGGGTTTTCGATCTTTCTTCTTTTCCCACGGCTTCTTGTCTGCGAACTCACCCTTGTTCCCTCTTTTGTCAGGGCCACCTTTACGGTGAGGTTTCTTATCCCCGAAACTGCGTTTGGGTTTAGAATAGGGGCTTGTATCAATTTTCGGCGTGCCTTCAATGCGGGTTACGCGAATGTTTTTCTCTAAGGTTTGGTTTGGCCCAAGAGCGGTAAAAAAGTCATCTGCATTATCGGCATTCAACTGAATGTATGTCTCGTCTGTTTGCATTTTGATAACGCCGATATCGGCTTTGGTGATATCGCCAGCATTACAAAGTAATGGGATTAACCAGCGAGGCTCGGCGTTTTGTTTGCGCCCTACAGAAAGAGAGAACCAAATGCTGTTTTTGAATTCTTCACGGGGCTTGCGCTCTCCGCGTTCAGGGCGGCCATCGTGGATATAGGGTGCAGGAGCATTAACAGGAACATTTTGTAATTCTTCAGGGGCAGATTTACCTGCGCGGCCAAGGCGGACGAAGGCAGCGGCGAGTTGTTCGGCTGTGTGGTTTTCCATCAATTTTTCAACGAATTCTTTTTCTTCGTCTAATATTGGATCAGTTAAAATTGGGTCTTCCATTATGCGCTCTTCGTCGCGCTTAATGACTTCGGTGGCGGAAGGCGGCGCGGCCCAAGTTGCGTTAATTTTAGCAAAGCGCAAAATCCGCTCAGCTTTTTTGCGGGTTTTATGATCCACAATAAGCGCACTCACCCCCTTGCGGCCTGCACGACCGGTACGGCCAGAGCGGTGCAATAGGGTTTCAGGATTGGAGGGCAGCTCGGCATGAATAACCAATTCAAGATTGGGCAGATCAATACCGCGTGCTGCTACATCTGTTGCGATACAAACGCGGGCTCGGCCATCACGCATGGCTTGCAAAGCGTGGGTACGTTCGGATTGGCTCAACTCTCCAGAAAGGGCAACAACGGAAAAACCACGGTTGTTAAAACGAGAAACCAAATGGTTGACCGAAGCGCGGGTGTTGCAAAATACAAGTGCGTTCTTGGCTTCATAATAGCGCAGCACATTGATAATCGCGTTTTCACGCTCACGACCTGTTACGGTCAAGGCACGGTACTCGATATCGACGTGTTGTTTGCTTTCTTCCGAAGTGCTGACTCGCACCGCGTCGTTTTGATAGTTCTTCGCCAGCTTACCAATGGAGGCCGGAACGGTTGCCGAGAACATAAGAGTGCGGCGATCTTCAGGGGTGGTCTCAAGAATAAACTCAAGATCGTCTTTAAACCCAAGGTCGAGCATCTCATCGGCTTCATCGAGAATGACAGCACGCAATTCTGTGGGGTTGAGAGATTTACGCATGATATGATCACGCAATCGACCGGGTGTTCCAACAACAATATGTGCACCACGTTCAAGGGTGCGCCGTTCCGTACGCATGTCCATGCCACCAACGCAGGAGGCAATTATTGCTCCAGTTTCCTCATAGAGCCATTCTAATTCGCGCTTTACCTGCAGAGCCAATTCGCGGGTAGGAGCAATAACCAAAGCCAACGGTTTTTTACCGCGGGGCAATTTATCAGCCCCTTCCAATAGGGTGGGGGCAATGGCGACACCAAAGGCCACGGTTTTACCGGAGCCTGTTTGAGCTGAAACAAGCATATCTGTGCCCGCCAACTCAGGCTCGATAACAGCATCTTGTACGGAGGTCAGTTTGCTATAGCCGCGTTTATTCAATGCGGTGGCAAGCGGTGTAACAACGCCTTCAAATTCAATCATGGTCGATCTTTCGGTAAAGGCGCAATTGGTATGAACAAGCCAATAGGCGTTTTCCCCGCGGGGGGCAAATATTTGGTGTCGTTAAAAGAAATTGGAGCGGGCGATGAGATTCGAACTCACGACCTAAACCTTGGCAAGGTTTCGCTCTACCCCTGAGCTACGCCCGCTCGGGCGGCTGGAGATTTCCGTCTCTAGCGAGGTGTATATGCGCCAACGCATTTTTGATTGCAAGGCGTAATTCGCTTAATTTTGGAAAATAGGGAACGTGGTAAAAGCTTTGCGCAAGCCCACAAGGGTGATAAGAAGCCAAAACCCTTAAATTGGCCAATATTTAATGACACTATCTCTGCCAGCAACGCCCGTTTCCTCGCAAGTTTTGTTGGAGTTTCTTGAAGCCTGTGGTTTTGAAACAACAACAATTACCCACCCGCCCTTGTTTACCGTTGGCGAGAGCCAAGAACTACGCGGTAAAATTGATGGGGGGCATACGAAGAATCTTTTTTTGAAAGATAAGAAAAGCAACTATTTCTTATTAACGGCCCAAGAGGATAGTGTTGTGAACTTAAAAACACTGCACAAGCTTTTAGGCGGAACTGGCAGGCTTTCTTTTGGGAAGCCAGATATGATGCTTGAACTCCTTGGCGTTTCTCCCGGCGCGGTGACAGCGCTTGGCATCATCAATGATCGAGAAGGAAAATTGAGCTTTGCAATTGATAAAAGGCTGTTGGAGCATGATAAAATAAATTGCCATCCGCTCACTAATGAGGCGACAACGACTATTGCCCGTGATGATTTGTTGGCCTTCGCCAAAGCCTGCAGGCACGAGCCGCGAATTATTGATTTAGATGAAGAAATTTAATGGGCGCAGGTGCTTGCATATTGACGAATGAAACCCGATTTATAGATAAGAGACAGGCCATAGAGCTTGAGAGAATTGAAAGTTAGAACATGAGCGACGAACAAAAACCGCAAAAGCAAAACATATCCTATTCTATGTCCGGAAGTATGGGATCAGGCGGCATGGGGGCCGCCTCAATGGGGGGTGGCCAACCAGCTGCGCCTGAATTTGCCCCCGCTCCACCAGCTGCACCCGCAACGCCTGCTGGCCCTGCGGTAAAAGACATTACAACTGAAACTTTCATGGTTGAGGTTATTGAGGCCTCAAAGCAGGCTCCAGTAATTGTTGATTTTTGGGCTCCGTGGTGCGGTCCTTGTAAACAACTTGGTCCGATTATTGAAAAGGCTGTTACGGATGCGGTTGATGCGGGTCACTCGCTCACCCTTTGTAAAATGGACGTGGAAAAGTATCCAGAAGTCTCTCAACAGATGGGGGTTAAATCTATTCCCGCTGTTGTCACCTTCATTGATGGACGTCCAGCTGATGGCTTTATGGGGGCAAAGACTGAAAAAGAAGTACGTGATTTTGTTGATAAGGTCGCAGCACAAGGTCCGCCGCCTGAAGGCGCTGGCATGGCCGTTGCTTTAGAAAAGGCCAACGAATTGGCAGCTCAAGGTGAGCATGGAGAAGCCGCAGAAATCTACAGCCTTATCCTTGAACAAGAATCAGGAAACTTAGATGCCTTTGCCGGTCTTGGGCAATGTTATGTAGCAGTTGGCGAAGCTGACATGGCCCAAAAGCTAATTGATAAAATTCCAGAAGAATACCGCGACCAAGAAGCGCTGATAAATTTGATGAAATCAATTGAATTGGCCAAACAAGGCGAAGGGCTTGGTGAACTTTCTGAATTAGCCGCGGCGGCTGACGCTGATCTCAAAAACTATCAAGCGCGTTTCGATTACGCATTGGCTTTGAATGCCAATGGCGATCGGGAAGAGGCCGCCGAACAGCTTGTTATGATTATTCGCGCTGACCGCAAGTGGAAGGACGATGGAGCCAAAACACAATTGCTAGAATTCTTTGCGAACTGGGGCAATGCGGACCCTGCCACAAATGCTGGACGGCGCGCTCTTTCTTCCGTGCTGTTTTCTTAAGGTGCAAGTCATTGGAAGCTGGAAACACTACCTATTCTGATATTCATGAGCTAGAGGACCAGATCGCTCTGTTCCCGCTCTCTGGTGCGCTCTTGCTACCCTCAGGGAATATGCCTTTGAATATATTTGAACCTCGTTATCTCGCCATGGTCGATGATGCGATGCGGGGAAATCGGTTAATTGGCGTTATTCAGCCGCGGTTTGATTTAGCTGAGGGTAATGGCGGAGATGATGAAGCTGATGGGCAGCTTTGTGCAATTGGGTGCGTTGGCCGTCTTACAGCTTTTCAAGAATCTGGTGATGGTCGAATGATGATAAATCTAGCTGGGGTTAATCGGTTCCGTCTCAAAAAAGAATTAGAGATGAGAAACGGGTATCGTTTTGCCAAGGTTGCTTATTTCGAGCACGACCTCGACGAAAACCCTGAGGCTAGTAAAGCGGTGGACCGTGAAGGGCTGTTGGAAACCTTCAAACAGTTCTTGGAAGCCAATGATATGGATGCGGATTGGGATGGAGTACGAGAGGCGGGGAACCAAACTTTGGTCAACACGCTTTCTATGATGAGCCCTTTTGGTCCAGCTGAAAAGCAAGCCCTTTTGGAAGCCCCCGATTTGAAAACCCGAGCTGAAACGCTGGTAGCGATAACTGAAATTATGTTGGCCCGCGCTGCGGGCGAAACCAGCAGCACAATGCAATAGGGCAGTAATAAACATTCGCGATGGCTAAAAAAGAGCAACCCTTACTCGATCCAAAAATGATGCAGTTGCTGGTTTGCCCGCAAACAAAATCATTGCTGGAATATGATGAAAAAGCACAAGAGCTGATCTCAAAAAAAGCAAGATTAGCTTACCCTGTTCGCGATGGCGTACCTATTTTGTTAATCGAAGAAGCGCGCCCTCTAGACGAGTGAGCGGTGAGCATGCCAAATGAGAATAGACTATATCGGGAGAGCGACAGGTGAGTGATAACAACGACGAAAAGCCGGCAAAAAAGCCACGCGATCTAGTTGACGCGGGATTTCCCCGGAAGCTTCTTGGGGGCTATGCACACTTTCGCAAAAACCGCCTTAGTCGGGAACGGGAACGGTACGAACAGTTGGCAGAAAGCGGACAAAAACCCGATACGATGATAATTGCCTGTTGCGATTCCCGTTCTGCACCAGAGACGATATTCGGGGCAGCGCCCGGAGAAATGTTCGTGGTGCGTAATGTTGCAAATATCATGCCGCCATTTGAAGATGATGGCCATTATCATGGTACGTCTGCGGCTCTTGAGTTTGCTGTCCAAGTGCTACGAGTTAAACACATTGTGGTCATGGGTCATGGTCGTTGTGGTGGGATTGAAGCTTTCCGCCGTCAAATAATGGGGGAAGAAAACAAACCTCTCTCACCAGGAGATTTCATTGGCAAATGGATTTCACTTCTTGACCCAGTTGCTCAAAAGATTGAACGGGTAGAGGGAGAAACGGAAGAGGAATTACAAGGTAAATTAGAAGCGGAAAGTATTCGCCAATCCATCGAGCACCTCAAAACGTTCCCTTGCGTTTCACTCCTATTGGAGCGCGAACAAATTGGGCTACATGGTGCCTGGTTCGACATATCAAGCGGTGAATTATGGACGATGGACGAAGAAACGGGCATATTTGAAAAGCCGTTTTGACAGACTAAATCGCGTCACCGTTCAAGAGTGCAGGGTTGCCGGGCTTACGGCCTGCGGCTTGGTTGATGAAGCCTTCCTTCAAAGTTGGCAACCTATCAACAATGCCCAAGCCAATGGTGCGCAACATCCGTAGCGGGCCAATGTCGTTGCTGAACAGGCGGTTCAACACATCGGTTACGACACCCATTTGAACCGTATCAAATCGACGCCATCGCTCATAGCGTTCGAGAATTGTTTGGGAGCCGATATCGAGGCCAAGGCGGTCTGCCTCAACAATTGTTTGCGCCAAGGCTGCGGCATCCTTGAAACCAAGATTTAGACCTTGGCCAGAAATTGGGTGAATACCATGGGCCGCATCGCCAACAAGAGCAAAGCGCGGGCGCACAAAACTGCGTGCTAATGTGAGGCCAAGGGGAAAGGCTCTACGCTGTCCGACAACTTCGATTTCGCCAAGCTTATGGCCAAATCGTTGTTCGAGCTCCAGCTCAAAAGTAAAATCATCTGCCGCCATCAACCGTTTGGCATTCTCGGTCGGTTCTGTCCAAACCAAAGAAGAGCGGTTGTTGGGAAGAGGTAGTGTTGCGAACGGGCCACCGGGCAAAAAGTGTTCTTCAGCACGACCATGATGGGGGCGCTCATGGGCAACAGTGGTGACAATACCCATCTGGTTATAGTCCCAGTGAACAGTCTTAATTCCAGCCTTATCGCGAAGGCCAGAGCGCACCCCATCTGCAGCAATTAGCAATCGGGTGCGAATTGTCTTGCCAGAGCCGAGGGTGACGATTGTTGCGGGGTCTTGGGTGTCAAAATCGGCTACGGTATCACCGTGAATGAGCTTAACACCAAGGTCCTTGGCCTTCTTTCGGAGGGCAAGAATGAGAGCTTGATTGGGTAGCATGTGGGCGAAGGGCTCATCGTTAGAACCCTCTTTTTCCACATCCCCGAAAGTTAAAAATACAGGGCGCACGGGGTCGGAAGTGCGGCTATCAGTGACGATCATTTCGTTGATGGGTTGGGCGTGCTTGAGCAAATCTTGCCAAAGACCGAGTTGGTTCAACATACGACTGGCGGCGGCGGCAATTGCAGAGGCGCGCGCATCCTTGCCGATGTCTTCGGCGGGGGCTGCATCGACGAGAGTAATCGCTAAATGCGGAGCGGAAGCTTTGGTGGCTACGGCGGTGGAAAGGCCCACATAGCCGCCGCCAGCAATGAGACAGTCGATTGTTGAATCTTGGTGCGCCATTTCAGCCTCCATGCCTTGATATTTGAGTTATCGTCACCATTTGAAGATTTGGTATAATGCTCTATGAATGCATGTTCAATTGCACCCTATTTATATGGAGATGGGAAGCCCCCATGACCACCCCCAGAACAGATATTGATAAAGATAATAATGTCGCACCCTCTAAGCTAACTGCCGTAGAGGAGCTGTTGGATATTCTCGACCTTGAGGTGTTGGAGCGGAATCTTTTTCGCGGACGTAGTCCGAAAACTGGCTGGCAGCGCGTATTTGGTGGACAGGTAATCGGGCAAGCCTTGGTTGCCGCTCAGCGGACTGTTCCTGATGAGCGGCCCGTTCATTCCCTCCATGGATACTTTCTGCGGCCGGGGGATCCTACGGTTCCGATAATTTATGAAGTAGATCGGATTCGTGATGGGGGTTCTTTCACCACCAGGCGTGTTGTTGGAATTCAGCACGGAAAAGCGATTTTCTCAACTTCGGTTTCGTTTCATGCGGAAGAAACTGGGCTTGATTTTCATATGCCAATGCCGAACCAAGCGGACCCTGAAACGTTGATGAGTGAAAGGGAACTGAAGGAAAAATTTATGGCGACCGCGCCAAAGGAAGCGCAATCCTATTGGAAGCGAGAGCGCCCGATTGAATTACGAACCACGTCTTTTGAGCACTATATTTCAGATAAAAAACTATCGCCCGAGCAATATATTTGGGTGCGGGCCACGGGGCCAATTCCCAATAACCAAGCGATACAAGCGGCTGTTTTGGCCTATGCTTCTGATATGACCTTACTCGACACCGCGCTTTATCCCCATGGACGCAAGGTGTTTGATAAGGATTTGCAGGTGGCGAGCCTCGACCATTCCATGTGGTTCCACCGTCCCATTGATATGAATGATTGGCTGTTGTTTGCTCAAGACAGCCCCAATTCAAACGGCGGTCGTGGCTTTACCCGTGGTTCGCTCTACACCAAGGAAGGCGTGTTGATTGCCTCCTGCGCCCAAGAAGGACTCATCCGTTTACGCGACCCAAATCGCAGGGCGGAATCTGGAATGCCTAAAAAACAGCCATAGACTAATAAAACCTTTATATGTGCCTAGTAATTAGGCTTTGGTAAGGCTGATTACGAAGGTTGATAAAATTTAATTAGTAAAAACAAGGCCTTGTCAAACTGGCACGGTACTTGAATTGTTTCCCTTATCCTTGGCTCATTTTGCAGTCTGGGGCATGAAAAGCTGGTAATCGCTAGCTTATGAACCGCATGACGGGAAACGATATGAAATTTGTAGTGGCAATCATCAAGCCATTCAAACTTGACGAAGTCCGCGAAGCTCTTTCTGCCATTGGTGTGCAGGGGCTGACCGTGACGGAAGTTAAAGGATACGGACGGCAAAAAGGACAAAGCGAGATTTATCGCGGCGCTGAATACGCAGTGCAATTTGTTCCAAAACTTAAACTCGAAATCGCGGTAGATAGCTCCGTCGTGCCACAGGTTGTTGAAGCAATCCGTGAAGCCGCCGGTACTGGTCAAATCGGTGACGGCAAAGTGTTCGTTCTCGATCTCGAGCAATCCATGCGTATTCGCACCGGTGAAACAGGCGCAGAAGCACTGTAGCCCTCCAAATTATTAAAGGCAGACAAATGACATACTCACTTAACAAGGGAAAAACTGTTGCGGCACTGGCCGTAACCGCCGCCCTCATCGCGGGACCAAGCTTTGCACAAGATGCAGCAACCCCCGCAAGCGTAGCCAAAGAAACAGCCTACGTATTCAACACACTTCTTTTCCTCATTGGCGGCTTCCTGGTCATGTTCATGGCGGCAGGGTTCGCCATGCTTGAGGCAGGGTTGGTTCGCTCCAAAAATGTATCCATGCAGTGTTTGAAAAACATCGCGCTCTATTCTATTGCCGGTATTATGTATTACTGGATTGGCTATAATCTTATGTACACAGGCGTCGATGGCGGCGTTATGGGCACATTCAGCCTCTTTGGTTACGGCTTCGACGAAGTTGGCAAAGGCGCAGATGGTTCTTATTCAACGGCTTCTGATTGGTTCTTCCAAATGGCTTTCGTTGCAGCTACCGCTTCGATTGTATCGGGTACAGTTGCTGAGCGCTTGAAGCTTTGGCCGTTCCTTATCTTCACCGTTGTCCTAACTGGTATCATCTACCCAATTTCTGGTTCATGGCACTGGGGCGCTGGCTTCTTGAAAGAGGCAGGCTTCAACGACTTTGCTGGTTCAACAATCGTTCACTCTGTTGGTGGTTGGGCTGCTCTTGTTGGCGCTATCGTTCTCGGCGCACGTAAAGGGAAATACACAGCTGATGGCCGCGTGGTTCCAATGCTTGCCTCAAACATTCCTTTGGCAACTCTTGGTACGTTCATCCTTTGGATGGGTTGGTTCGGCTTTAACGGCGCATCACAATTGGCCATGGGTACAATCGGTGACGTTTCCGACATCTCCCGCATCTTTGCCAACACCAACCTAGCTGCTGCTGGCGGTGTTGTTGCAACGCTTATCTTGATGCAAATCATGTACGGCAAGCTTGATGTCACAATGGCTCTTAACGGCGCCTTGGCTGGTCTTGTATCTATCACCGCTGAACCCCTAACACCTGGCCCTCTTGCGGCGATCTTAATTGGTGCTGCTGGTGGCGGGATTGTTGTCTTTGCTGTTCCACTGTTGGACAAGCTAAAAATTGATGACGTTGTTGGCGCAATTCCAGTTCACCTGTTTGCAGGTATCTGGGGCACGATCGCTGTTGTCTTTACGAACTCTGGCGCAACACTTACGGCGCAACTTTATGGGATCGCTTGCTATGCGGTGTTTACCGTTGTGTTCAGTGCGATCGTTTGGTTGGCACTTAAATACACAATCGGAATCCGTGTTTCGGAAGAAGAAGAAGCACTGGGTCTTGACCGTAGTGAAATTGGTGTTGAAGCCTATCCGGAATTTACTTTCGGAAGAGGCTAAAGCTTCGGAAAACATGGATATTCGTATTCATGTTGCGCGCTAACCCTCACCCCCCGTAAGAGTGGCGTGCGTTTCGGGTTGCAACCCGTCTGTTGAGGAACAGGCGGGTTGTTTCTTTTTGAAGTCTGAGAATATTGCGAATAACCCGAAACTCCTCCCCATGGTTAACAGGCTCTTAACCATCGCTCGGGTAAACTTGCTCTTAATATAGGCGCGGTTCGCTACCGTGATTGGCCTTCAAAGGTGTCCCTATCTATTTTGGCAAGAGGTAAATTTGAGTATGCAAGCACCAGATGTAAGTTTGACAAATAATGGCATTGGCCTTGATCGTGCGCCTTATGGGGCTGAAGGCGAGGGAACAATGGGTACGCGGGCAAAGGTTCTATCGTTCGGTTCTTTCATTCCAACTTCTCTTCAAGGGCCCTTAGGTAAAATAAGTGGGGCTATATTGTGTGGCATTGCTTTACTTGGTGCTTTGGCCCTTGCAACATGGACCGTTAGTGATCCTAGCCTTACGTTTGCCAATGGCAGAACAGCAGATAACTGGCTTGGATTTTGGGGGGCGAGCTTTGCCGATTTCTCGATGCAATTCCTTGGGTTTGCGGCTGTAATATTTCTTGTACCACTGTTTATTTGGGGGATGATGAAACTTACTGGTCGTCCTTTAAGTTTGTTGCGAAACCGGTTTGGTTATTGGATGGCAAGCTTGGTATTTTCGGCGGCTGCAATGGGCTGTGTTTCGATGCCAAAAGGATGGCCTTTGGAGGTTGGACTTGGCGGCGTTGTTGGGGATGCCGTCTTAAGTATCCCTCGTGCTTTCACTGGTGCATACCCTGGTGGGATATTTGCGAGCGTTCTCTTTGTCTTATTTGCTATTCCTGCCCTTTGGTTATTATTGCGGGCGTGTGGATATCAAAAAGGAACCCCTCTTGTTGCCGATACGTTTAGCCAAGACGATGCGATGCAAGCTGATGAACACATCGAGGATGATGTTGATTCTGAAGGACGTGATTGGAGTGCATTATTTGCAATGCCGCTCGGTTTGATAATGCATTTGGGTTACAGCGCGAAAACTATGTTCCGCAACCGCCAGCAACGTGAAGAGCCGGTGGCTCGTCAACCAGGTGCAATGGCTCCGGTGGTGGAAGCTGAACTGGATATGCCGCAAATTGAACCCGAGTTTGATACTGATCATCAAGAGGCTGAATGGGCTGATGGGGAAAACGATGTTGATACATCTCGCCAAGTATTAGAGCGTGCACGTGTTGATGCGCCTGCTATGGAAGCAGATGATCCTGTTCCTCACACAGATGCTGCGCAACCTGTCGCACAAGCGCCTCGTGTTGCAAAAAAAGTGAAAGCAAGAAAGTCGAATGCAAAATTTACATTGCCAGCGCTCGATTTATTGTCTGATCAAAAAAGTGTTGTTGACGACCCCTCACTTTCAACCGATGCGCTTGAGGAAAATGCCCGCCGTTTGGAAGGTGTGTTGGAAGACTTTGGGGTTAAGGGTCAAATCTTGAAAGTTCGCCCGGGTCCAGTTGTAACTCTCTATGAACTCGAACCAGCCCCAGGGGTGAAATCCTCGCGGGTGATTGGTTTGGCTGAAGATATAGCCCGCTCTATGAGCGCTATTGCGGCTCGTGTTGCTGTGGTTCCTGGCCGCAATGCTATTGGTATTGAATTGCCAAATAAACGCCGCGAAACCGTTTATTTACGTGAACAATTATCAAGCAAGGAATTCAAAACCACGAAAGCAAAGCTCGCCATGTGTTTGGGTAAAACCATTGGTGGCGATCCTGTAATTGTTGATCTTGCGAAAATGCCTCACCTGTTGATGGCGGGTACAACTGGTTCTGGTAAATCTGTGGGTATCAACACCATGATACTCTCACTGCTTTACCGTCTTGGCCCTGAAAAATGTAAGATGATCATGATCGACCCAAAGATGTTGGAACTGTCGATTTACGATGGTATTCCCCATTTGCTCACCCCCGTTGTGGTTGACCCGAAGAAGGCTGTGGTCGCGTTGAAGTGGACCGTTCGGGAAATGGAAGAGCGCTACAAAAAGATGTCGAAAGTTGGCGTTCGTAATATCGACGGCTTCAACGCTCGCGTTGAAGATGCTGCGGCCAAGGGGGAAGTTATCACCCGCACGGTTCAAACTGGGTTTGATCGTAATACTGGTGAGGCGATTTACGAACACGAGGAACTCGATCTTGAACCGCTACCATTTATCGTTGTTATTATTGACGAAATGGCCGACTTGATGATGGTTGCCGGGAAAGATATTGAAGGTACTGTTCAGCGTTTGGCGCAGATGGCGCGTGCCGCGGGTATACATGTTATTATGGCAACTCAACGCCCTTCAGTGGATGTTATTACCGGTACAATTAAAGCCAACTTCCCAACTCGAATTTCCTTCCAGGTAACGTCAAAAATTGACTCCCGTACAATTCTTGGAGAAATGGGTGCGGAGCAATTATTGGGTATGGGCGATATGCTTTATATGGCAGGTGGTGGCCGTATCACCCGTGTTCACGGTCCATTTGTGGCCGATGAAGAAGTGGAAGATATTGTCAATCACTTGAAGGCCCAAGGGGTTCCACAATACTTGGAAGCGGTGACAGAAGATGATGAAGAAGAAGAGGCAAGCGGCGGTGAAGGTGCTGGCGCTTTGTCTGATTCAGATGACCCTTATGACCAAGCTGTTGCAATCGTTTTGCGCGATCGCAAAGCATCAACATCTTATATTCAGCGTCGTTTATCAATTGGCTATAATAGGGCGGCATCGCTCATTGAACGCATGGAGCAAGAAGGGCTGATTAGCCCTGCGAATCATGCCGGTAAACGTGAAATACTGGTTCCAGCTGAAGATGAGATAATGTGATATTAGGTCATAGTAACGCCAGAATTTACGGCCATAAATAGTAAGCTTATTTTTAGCTGCTGAACAAATTGAAAGACAAGACAACATGATGACCCTGTCCGCCATTGGCCGCGCATTTAGTATTGCATCACTTGGGCTGGCTCTTACATTTGCTGTCGTTCAAGCTCCTGCTTATGCCAAGCTCGGTAAGAAAGACACCAAAGCGATTGATAAGATCTCTAAGCATTTTTCAAGCGTGCCATCTATGATGGGCGAGTTTATTCAATTCGGCCCAAACGGCGAACAGACGGGTGGCAAATTCTACCTTAAACGTCCCGGTCGAATTCGTTTCGATTACAACAAACCATCACCCATCACTGTAAAAGCGGATGGAAAAACGGTGGGTATTCATAACAGAAAACTAAAAACTTGGGACTTCTTCCCGTTGAAGAAAACTCCTCTGCGTTTGTTGTTGGCGGATAAAATTAACGTCAAAGATAAGTCGATTAAATCTGTAAAAAGAGAGGCAGATTTGACGACTGTTGTGTTGGGTAATAAGTCCGTTTTTGGTAATTCGAAGATCACATTGATGTTTGACCCCAAGTCCTATGAGTTGCGTCAATGGACGATTACGGACAAGCAGGGAAAAGATACTTCCGTGATGATTTTTAACGTCAAGAAAAACGTAAAACTTTCAAAAAAATTATTCCGAATCAATCAACGCGCAATTCTCAATCGCGGTAAAGTCGACAGGTAGCTGGTTGCAACTGGGGACAGTTTTGCCAAAGGTATAAACTTGCTTGTGAGTTACGGAGTGGCAGTTCAAGGTGAGCATTAGCTCCTTCTCACCAATAGGCTCACCGATGACCTTCAAACTTGCTACTTGGAATATTAACTCAGTTCGTTTGCGTATCGGGATTGTTGGGGATTTCCTTGAACAACACCAACCAGACGTGTTGTGCCTTCAAGAAATTAAATGCCAGAACGACCAATTTCCGGCCAAGGAATTTAAAAAGCTTGGATATGAATATCATGCCGTTCACGGGCAAAAAGGCTATCATGGTGTAGCCACCGTCTCAAAACATCCATTACGTGAAATTGCTTCAACTGATTATGTGGCGATGGGGGATACGCGTCATGTGGAGTGTGTTGTTGATACAGGAACGGGGCCTGTTCGTGTTCATAATTTTTATGTACCAGCAGGCGGCGACGAAGCCGATACGACAAAAAACCCAAAATTCGATCACAAACTAAAGTTCATCGATGAGATGAAAGATCTTCACTGTGATGCGGGGAATATACCTTCAATTCTTGTTGGAGATCTGAATATTGCGCCGCTGGAAACGGATGTTTGGTCCCATAAAAAACTACTCAAGGTGGTTAGCCATACGCCTGTCGAGACTGATGGGCTAAAAGAAGTTATGGCAAAAGGTGGGTGGAGTGATCTGATCCGTCAGCACATTCCAGAAGAAGAAGTAATATATACTTGGTGGAGTTACCGTGCCCGCGATTGGGATACGGCCGACAAGGGTCGCCGGCTTGATCACATTTGGTCCTCCCCGAGCCTTGCAAAAAACCTCAACGATGTATTGGTCTTGCGTGAGGCAAGGGGCTGGGTGAAGCCATCGGATCATGTACCCGTTATGGCCAGCTTTGATTTTTAGAAATTAGCCTAATTAGAAACCGTCTTCTTGGGGCGATTTGCTAGATCAGTAGCGTGATCAAGCTTTGCCTTGATTCGATCAAGCTGTTCCATAAACTCATCCATAGATTGCATGATCCGCAGTTGTAGCAGTTCAGCCAACTCAGGGTATTCTTCCAACATCCGCATAAACAGGGCGCGCGGGATTTTCAGGATTTCGCTATGTTCAGTTGCCACTGCTGTTGCGGCGTGACGGGTTTCTGAAATTAAGGCCATTTCGCCAATCAAGGAACCAGCGCTGTGGGTTGAGATAATGCTATCGTTGAGGCCAGATAAAAGTTCAATTTTACCCCTGACAACAACAAACCCGCCTTGGGCTAATTCATCGCGACGGTAAAGGCGCGTGCCGTGGCCAACCGTAAGCGCCTCTGCGCCAAAGGCTAACAGACGTAACTGATCGTGGGTGAAACCTTCAAAAAGCTTCACCCGCGTTAGAAGTTGGATATCTGAATCGAGGGACATTTGAACTCATTATTCAAGGATGCGTTATGGCATCAACTTATAGCCACCAGATTCGGTAACAAGCAATTGGGCGTTGGAGGGATCCCGTTCTATTTTTTGGCGTAGTCGGTAAATATGGGTTTCCAATGTGTGGGTGGTGACGCCAGAATTATAGCCCCAAACCTCTTCTAGCAAAATATCGCGGGTGATTACTTTCTGCTCGGCGCGGTAGAGGTATTTGAGAATAGCTGTTTCTTTCTCGGTCAACCGCACCTTGCTGTCGTCTTCTTCGATCATCAGCTTTTGTGCGGGGCGGAAGGAGTATTGACCGATGGTGAACACGGCATCTTCGCTTTGTTCATGTTGGCGAAGTTGGGCGCGAATACGGGCAAGTAGAACGGCAAATTTGAATGGCTTGGCGATATAGTCGTTTGCTCCTGCCTCTAGGCCAAGAATGGTATCGCTATCGGTGTCATGACCGGTGAGCATGATGATCGGAGATTTGAAGCCGCCTTTGCGAAGCAGCTTCACCGCCTCACGGCCATCCATATCTGGTAGGCCGACATCCATAATCAATAAATCAGTATGGGAAGCACGGGCGGATTTGATACCGTCGGCAGCGCTTTCTTCTTGGGTTATCGCGAACTCTTCATAAAGGCTAAGTTGTTCGGTCAGCGCTTCGCGCAAGTCGTTATCATCGTCCACGAGTAGGATTGAGCGTTCGGTCATTTTATTCCTCATAATATATAGGCCCCTTTCATGGGGTAATGCCCTTATTTAAGGACTCAAATGTTGTCGTAAACTTGCACATGTGAGAATCACACGCGATTGTGAAATTATAACGCCAATTGTGAGCCAAAAAGGTCGATAGTGCAAAAATTTATCCGTATTCGGGCTCAACCGGGTCATAGAACAAAGGGCCTGCTTCTTGTGGGAGGTCGCGTTTTACCTTGCGCACTTGGTCGTTCAGGTATTGGAATCAAACGCGGGGAGGGGGATGGCATTACTCCGTTGGGTCATTTTCCGTTGTTGTTGATGATGTTGCGAAGTGAACGGGTTAAATTGCGGGCGAGTAATTTCGATTGGCAGCGGATTACCAAAAATGATGGTTGGTGCGATGAGGCGGGGGATCGGAACTACAACCGAGCCATCCCAACCAGTTATCCCAAGAGCCATGAAGCGCTTACCCGCGACGACCATCTCTATGACATCGTCATTGTTATGGATCATAACATTACGCAGCACATGGGGGTTGGGGGCAGTGCGATATTCTTCCACCTTGCCCATGAGGACTATCGCCCGACCGAGGGCTGTGTGGCGATTTCTCGCGACCATATGCTTTGGTTGCTGCCGCGTATTGGGCCTGAAACCGTGATGATAATTGAGTAGTTAGTCGCTCGTTTAATCGCGACGAATTACACCGCCGATGGCTGAAACGAATAGCAAGCTAAAGCCCCAGCCAAAGGCAATCTGCACCCATTCCCAAGTGCGCACCCACCAGCCGAGCGAGTAGGGCTTGCCCTCATCCCACGTAACAACGCGGGGCGACCAATCTGCTTCCATGCGGAAATTGACCACGGGGATGGCGGTGTCGATGGAATAAATGATGGCGTTGAAGGTGGAGTATTCAGAGGGAACCGCCGCTTCGCATTTAGCGCGGATACCGGCGGCGGGATAGACCCAGTTTTCAGAGCAGGCTTTGGGGATGAAGCCATTCACCGTTTCTTTGAAAATCAGCGGATGGGTTGGTGTCATGATGCCGTCACGGGCGGCGGCGTAATATATCACACTGCCGAGAACAATCATGCCTGCAAGAAAGAACACGGCCTTGCCGGGGCGGTAGCCGTAGGAGACAACTGCCGATTGAATGAAGTTCCAGAACACAATAAATTTTCGCAAAATCTTCGCTTCAAATGTATCGGCCACGGCTTCAAATTTTCGCGTAAATAGGCTTTGGCGCTTGCGTTGCTCAATGCGAATGGAGCGCGCCTCTTCTTCATGCCCCATGCTTTGCAACACGGTAGCCAGTTGGGCGTAGGGTTTGGGGCGATAGCGTTCTTCCAAATGGCGCTTGGGTTGGCGTTCCAGCCAATCGCGCCAAAAGTCAGCATCGCAGCCTTTTGGTAATTCAGAAAATCCACGATAGGTGAAATTATCAATACGCACCTGATCGGGTTTTTCCCATGAAGACCAGTCCATGTTCAAGGTTCGGCAAGACGCGCCAGAGAGGTTCAACTCACCACGGGCATGCTCAATATCACGCCAAACCAACATGCCTTCAATTTCAGCATTGCGAAGATTAACCGCAGGCTTCCCCTCAAACGACCCGTGGGCAAAGGTCATGTCTCCACCAATTTCGGCGGCTTGAAATGAGATTTGTCCCGCAACACGACAGCCTTTGCCGAGGTTCACATTGTCCCCAACGGTAAGGCGTGGGGCGTGAATGGCTTGAGCTTTGGAAGAGAAAGTTCCGCCTTGGCACATGAGGTTGCCGTTGATGTTGGCGTTGGAAAGATCGACGGTGCCAAGGGCAAGGAAGCCGTCATTCAAATAACACGAGCCGCCAATTATTGCCCCATCAGCAACAAGAGCAACTTCTATACCTTTGAATAAGCCTCCGTGGCTTTCTAAATTACCACCGATTTTTGCTCCTAAGAGTCTAACAGTCCCGTTTGCTTGAAAGCCATCATTGAGAAAAATAGCACCTTTAACTTCGATACCATCGCAAACCAGTGCCGCGTCATCCCCGCCGAATTGACCATTGCCACAAGTTAAATCGCCTTCAATTTTGGCACCTAAAAGCCTAATAGTTCCATTTGCTATGAAACCATCGGCTAGAAACATACCGCCATTTATTTCCGCCCGATCGCCTATAATGCCTTGAGCAGTGCTGCCATTAAAATTCAGCGTTTCTGCTAATGCATCCATAAGGTTGATCACACCCTCAATCACGCAGCGAACCAAAGCTAGGTTTTCCGGGAATATCGCCCCATTAAAATCCAACGCTGTTTGACATTCCACATAAGCGCCCCCGAGCTGAATACCATGTTCATGCAACGGGTTCTCATCATCGCCACCAAGGGCAATGAAACGCAGCAATTCGGCTCTGATTCTATTCTCATCGGTAGGGTGATTAGGGCGTGTTTTACCAAGCGTACAACCTTCCCCCGATGCCGCGCATTCCAACAACTTCCACTCGGCGGGATGTAGTTTTCCCTCGATGCCATCAAGCCATAGATCGCTTAAACTGCGACCAAAGGGGCGGGCGGATTTAGTTTGCTCTGTTTCTTGTTCTGACACGCGTGTTTCTTCCCTCTCCCGCTTCACTATAGTGAACATGGTTTTGGGGTGGGATTCAAGGTTTAGCTTTGTTGTTGATTGAGCCAATCGTTGCTTTGCATTTCGCGCAGCCTTGAGATTGTCCGCTGAAATTCAAATGCTTCTGTGCCGTGGTTGGTGGTATAAAGTTTTGCAGGATTGGCGGCGGCTTCAACTATTAGAATTAGTCCTTTGTCATAGAGGGTATCGACGAGCGCGATGAAACGTTTTGCAGCATTGCGGTCGCTCTCTTCCATTATCGGTACGGCTTCTAAAAACAAGGTGTGGAACCGATCTGTAAGCGCTAGATAATCGCCTGCTCCTAAGGGACTCTCGCAGAGCTCGGCAAAGCTTGCTCGTAATAGACCGCCGCTTGTTTGTTTGAATTTGGTAGCTCGCCCTGCCACTTCAATTTGCGCTGGGGCAATTGTTAGTCCGTTCGTCATGCTCTCCCACAAGGTGTTGAATTTAGCAGGAGCATTCTTGCCGACCATATAGGTGTCGCCATTGATCAACTTCTTCATGCGGTAATCGGTAGAGGAAGAAAGCTCTGAAACTTCCATGCGGGTTTTCACCAGCTCAATAAAGGGCAGAAAGAATGAGCGGTTGAGGCCATCTTTATAGAGCAAGTCAGGGGCAACATTTGAGGTAGCAACCACGGTTACCCCGCGCTCGAAAAGTCCAGTGAACAATCGCGCTAGGATCATTGCATCGGCGACATCAGTGACAGCAAATTCGTCGAAGCATAGAAGGTGAACTTCTTTAGCCAGCGCTTCTGCTAATGGTGGGATGGGGTCGGCGGATTTCTCTTTCACCGATTTTTGCAATTGTCGCCAAGCATGAATGCGCTTGTGAATATCTTGCATGAAGGCATGGAAGTGTACGCGGCGTTTTAATTTTTCTGGGGCGAGATCGTAGAACAAATCCATCAACATGGATTTCCCACGGCCAACACCGCCCCACAGGTAAATTCCACGGGGGCGGGAATCGGCAACAATCGGGGTTTTGCCGAACAGCCAGCCGAGTGCACTTTTTTTGTTGCCAAGGGGTGGGGTGCTCAACTGGACGAGCAGTTCATCGAATAGAGCAATGGCAGGAGCTTGGGCGGGATCGGCGTTTAACCTGCCCTCAGCAATTTTCCTCCCAATGGCGTCAGCCATGAGATGCTCAACAGGCTGGGTCTGTTCAACAGAATTGCTCATCCCTTGTCAAAAACAGACATGAGCCATGAGTTCAATAGAAATTTCTAATAGCTAACTGGAATTAACGGGAAAGAGAGATTGAGCCGCCGCTTGAGGTGGAGCCATCAAAGCGCTCGCCAGCTGAACGGTAGAGCGTGGCAAGTTTTTCACCACCAGCACCAACTAAGATGACTTCTTTGCCTTTTACATCCCAGGCCGCAACATTAGAGATTGCAGTTGCCGCGCATCCGCGAGGGGCAGCGCGATAGCCACCTGACCATTTAGTGAGGGCGAGGAACAATTGGCAGTTAGACGATCCAGAACTCACGGTCCAAGCACCAACAAGGGCTTGGCGGGTTACAGGTTTTGCATTCGCTGCAGAAACCTTGGCCACTTTAACAGGTTTTGGCTTAGGAGCTTCAACCGTTGGTGTTGCTGGAATAGGCTTTGGAGCGGCCGGCTTTGAAACTGGTGGAGGCGTTGGGCTGGTTGGCTCAAGCTTGCTTGATTTAACGGGGGTTAACGGGGCGGGCTTTAGATTGCTCACACCTGGGGTGCTTTGTTGGGTTGGCAGTACGCCACCCTGATTAAGGCTTGCACCACGGGTACAACCACTAATAGCAAGGGCAAGCCCCACGCTGATCACTAGAGATGATGTTAGTTTATTATTCCGCATATTTGCCACTCTTGTCATAGACGCCTTCATGACAGTCTCCTCGTAAAGTCTTTATTACCTTATCGTGCGCGAAATGAGGCGCGCAAAATAAGAAGCCCCGGGCTCAATAAATGAGCCTTACGGTAAATGATATCTGAATATGCGCGTAAAGCCCCTATAGCGCCACAAAACATACTAGATTTGAAAAACATGGTTAACACATTTTAACCCGCTTCGGGAAGCCCAAGCGCGATGTTAGGCTTTATTGTTGTTTCGTTGTGGGGTTTACGGGCGAAAACCTCACGCACCATCGGTTCAAAGAAGGTTAGTTTTTCTTGAGGGTAATCGGGGTCGAAGGAGGATTGGTCCCAGCGTTCGCAAAAATCAATGCATGTTTGATAGCTCGGATGATCCTTGAATTGCTCGCGCTGGTTCGGGTCGCCACCGTAGTGGTGCATATAGTAGATCATCTGAAATGTACCGTGATGCTCTACCACCCAAGCACATTCTTCTCGCACATAAGGTTTTAGAATTGCGGCCGCAAATTTGTCGTGGTTGGTGGGGGCGAGCCCATCGCCGATATCATGCAACAGCGTTGAAACAACCCAATCAATATCTGCCCCATCACGGTGGGCGCGGGTGGCAGATTGCAAGGCATGGTCGAGGCGGGTGATCTTGTAACCCTCAATGGTTTCATCACCTTGCCGTTTCAGCTCTGCTAGTAGACGGGTTGCTGTTCCCTCAATATAGGCGTGTTCCATCTCGGCAAGCATAGCGTAATCTTGCCGAGTGCCGTCCTTCATTTGGGTGAAGCTTACTGTTTTTGAGCTGCTCATAAGGGATACTCCATTATGAAAGCTTGAGCCGCCAATTGGTAAAACGCAAGTGAGGGCTGGTATTATTTCGCGGCAGCCCCCATGAGCTTTCCAAGTGCGCCCTGCATCATTTTCAAAGGCTTCTCAGCACCCTCAATACTATAGCGAGATTTAATAGTGCCTGCGGAAAGCGCACCCATTTGGGTTTTGCCATCCTCAGACCAGATCAGAACTCGAATTGGGAGATCAAGCCCAGCTTTCATATTAGAGTTCATAATCGGCGTGCCTATTTTTGGATTGCCAAAAATCACAAGTGTGGCTGGCGCCATTTCAAGCCCGACTTTCTTTGCGCCTGCTTGGTGATCAATGCGAGCAAATAAGGTTGCACCTGCTTTGTTTATTGCGGCCACGAGGTTATCGGCGGTTTGTGTGACGCTGTGGGGGCTGGTTTTTGTTACCCAGCCATCTTGGGCATAACTGGCGGTTGCTACGAGTAAGGAGAGGGCAGTTGTGAGAGCAAGTGTAATATTTCGCATGTTTAATTCCTTCAAATATAGAGTGAGGTTTAGTGATTGACCCGAGGATAGGCTTTGTTGCCCCATAAGCTTTTCACCCGCGCATCGCGGCCACAGGAACGGCGGTAATAGCCATACCGGATAGGGTTTTTCTTGTAATAATTTTGGTGGTATTTCTCTGAATCTGTCCAGAATGAAGCTTTTTCAATGGCTGTTGCGATTGGCGTTTTCAAATCTTTGGCGGCTTTATCCTTTGTGGCTTTTGCCAACTGATGCTCAGTATCATTCATATAGTAAACGGCTGTTGAATAGGCGTGGCCACGATCGCAAAACTGACCGCCGCCGTCGGTTGGGTCGACTGTGCGCCAAAAGGTGTCGAGCAGCTCTTCATAGCTCACCTTAGAATCGTCGTAGGTAATTTTCACCGCTTCCCGGTGGCCCGTATGATTGCGATAGGTCGGCTTTTTTAAACTGCCGCCCGTATAGCCGGAGACGACTTCTTTAACGCCTGCCACATGTTCAAAATCTTTCTCAATGCACCAAAAACAACCGCCAGCAAAAATAGCTTCTTTTTCTACGGCAATGGCAGGTGGGGTGATTGATATAAAGGCGGCTGCCAAAAAGGCTGATGAAAAGGCTTTCATTCAATTTGTTCCTTGATAAATAACATCCCTAATTAATGGCTATAAAAAATGGAACTCTCAAGGCAAGGCTTCACAATTTTTCTCACTTAGATGTGAATGGGGTCGTGGGAAAGCCTGGCAGTTAACGAAACCTTGCCTCATCCGCCACGAAAACATGGTTTTCAAAAAGTAAATAGAAACCAGAAAATCTGAACATATTACTCAATTCGATCCCAACACTTGGCTGATACAACTCAATGCAACTTAGGAAAACTAAGACAAAAAATTTTTAGCACAGTGGGATGGGCGGAAAAAATGGAACCGAAAGATATATTAGGAGTTTTAACTCCGTCATTATTATTTATTTTTGCAGCGACTTTCATATTCATATGGAAAAGCAACAAAGAACAATTTCATAGCCGTTGTTTGGCCATGGCATTTTCATTAAACGCAATTGGCTTTTCTGCCGTTTGGCTTTTGAATGATTACGCTCCTCGCGCTGCACTGCTCGGCTGTGGGGTATTCGCAATGGGCTCCATGGTATTTTTTGCTCGCGGGATTTTACTGCGACTCAGCATTTCTGTGCCCTATAGGTTGTTTATCGGGCTTCAAATCATCAATATTATTTGCTCCGTCATTGCGCTTTATGTGTATGATAGTGTGTTTGCTATTCTCACGCTTACGGGCATAATTTCAGGGCTTCAAACAGCTATTATTGCCTACAAATTGCAAAAGAAAGCTGAGAAGAATCCCATTAATATGACGACGGTTTGGGTCATGGCTTTGGTTGCTGTGTTAATTCCAGCTCGCATGATGAGTGGATATCTAACGGCGACTAATCCCTTAACTATCGAAACGTATCAAAGCTCTGTTGAATGGATTTCGTTGCATCTTCTTGTGATTGTGCTTTCAACCATGGGTGCGCTTACCTTCATTCTCTATACGCTGAACCAAGCTATGGCGGCTGTGCAAATGCAAGCAGATACGGATGAGCTAACCGGCCTTGCCCGTCGTGGTCGCTTTGAACAAAATGCAAAGCGCATTTTTGCTCAAGAAAAACGCACACCTTTGCCAGTGTCTTTAATTGTTATGGATATCGACAACTTTAAATCGGTAAACGATAAGCACGGCCACTTGGCTGGCGATGCGGTTCTTGCTCAAGTTGGTGATATGTTGAAAACCTCGTCTCGTGAGACAGACATCATTGGCCGTATTGGTGGCGAAGAATTTGCAATCCTATTGTGGAACGCAGACATAAAAGGCGCGCGGTTAGTTGCCGAAACATTGAGAACATCAATGGAGAATTGCGATTTCGGTGACCTGCTAGATGGCGAGAATTGCACCGCAAGCTTTGGTGTGGCCCAGTTAGAACAAGGTGAAAGCTATAAACAGTTGTTTGATCTTGCTGACCGTGCGCTCTACCGCGCTAAAAACACTGGCCGTAACCGCGTAAACGCTGCGACCTTCATTTTAGAAGAGGCGGCCTAAGCTCTAAATGGCGCAATGAAAAATAATTGCGTCATACAACCTTAGACCACTTTTATTCCTGTTCGCGATTGCGTAGTGTCCCTCGCAGTAACATAAGGGAACTTCCCTCAGGACACCCATGAGCAATTCAACAACACAATCGAGCGCACGAAAGCCACGACCGCTTTCTCCGCATATTTCTATCTATAAACCCATTCCAACGATGATGATGTCTATTCTACATCGCATCACGGGGGTTGGGCTTTATTTAGGTACAATCCTTGTCGCTTGGTGGTTGATTGCTGCAGCAACGGGCGAAGCTAGTTATGCTACCGTTGATTGGTTCTTCGGATCGCTGATTGGTCGTTTAATTTTGTTTGCCTACACCTTTGCGCTCATCCACCACATGCTCGGTGGGTTGAAACATTTGGTTCAAGACACGGGGCGGGCGCTAGAAAAAGGCTTCACCACCAAAATGGCGCTGTTTCATCCCGTTGCTTCCATCATAATCACAGTCCTTATTTGGATTGCCGGTTATATCGTTCGTTAGGAGAACAATCATGATGACACCTGATAACGATATGCACACACCACTGTCTCGCGTTCGCGGACTTGGTTCTGCCAAAGACGGCACTGAGCATTTCTGGCGCCAACGGCTCACCGCAATTGCTTTGATCCCGCTCATTCTATTTTTCGTCTGGACACTTATTATCTTGAATGGCGCAAGCCATGCAGAAGTTGTTGCCCACCTTTCCAAACCTTGGGTTGCTATCACAATGCTGATGGTGATGGGCGCAGGCATCTATCACATGAAACTTGGTATGCAGGTTGTCATTGAAGACTACGTTCATGGCGCCAGTGGCAAAGCTCTGCTTATCGCCAATACATTTTTCGCAATTATCATGGCGGCAGTCAGCATTTTTGCAATTCTCAAACTCGGCTTCGGAGGCTGATTTTTCAAATGGCTAAAACTGCTAAAAAGACAACTACTAAACCAGCCTATAAATTCATCGACCACACCATCGACGTTTGCGTTGTTGGTGCTGGTGGCGCTGGCCTTCGGGCTACATTGGGCGCAGCGCAAGCGGGACTAAAAACCGTTTGCATCACAAAAGTTTTTCCGACCCGCTCCCACACAGTTGCGGCCCAAGGCGGCGTTGCAGCTTCGCTAGGCAATATGGGTAAAGACACATGGCAATGGCACATGTTCGATACAGTCAAAGGTTCCGATTGGCTCGGCGACCAAGACGCAATTGAATATCTATGCCGCGAAGCACCGAAAGCAGTTTACGAACTCGACCATTTCGGCGTGCCATTTTCGCGCACCGAAGAAGGCAAGATTTACCAACGCCCATTCGGCGGCATGACCACAGAATTTGGCGAAGGCCCACCGGCTCAACGCACCTGTGCCGCTGCCGACCGTACAGGCCACGCCATGTTGCACACGCTCTATGGCCAAAGCCTCAAATATGACGCGGAATTTTATATTGAATATTTCGCCATCGATTTGATTATGGAGAATGGCGAATGTCGCGGCGTTATCGCGATGGATTTAGCCACCGGCGAAATGCACCGCTTCCGCGCCCATAAAACCATTTTGGCAACTGGCGGTTATGGCCGCGCTTATTTCTCCTGCACATCAGCCCACACTTGTACGGGTGACGGTAACGCAATGGTCTTACGCGCTGGGCTTCCATTGCAGGATATGGAATTCATCCAATTCCACCCGACCGGAATTTATGGCGCGGGTTGCTTGATTACCGAGGGTTCGCGCGGCGAAGGCGGTTATCTCGTCAACTCCGAAGGCGAGCGCTTTATGGAGCGTTACGCACCTTCCGCAAAAGACCTTGCTTCACGTGATGTTGTTTCCCGTTCCATGACCATGGAAATTCGGGAAGGGCGCGGTGTTGGCGCTAAAAACGACCACATCTATTTGCACCTCGACCACCTTGATCCAGCACTCTTGGCGGAACGCCTGCCGGGTATTTCTGAAAGCGCCAAAATTTTTGCAGGCGTTGATGTAAACAAAGAACCGATCCCCGTTATCCCTACCGTGCACTATAATATGGGCGGCATCCCGACCAATTATCACGGCGAAGTTTTGACCAAAAAAGGCAAAGACCCAGACCACGTTGTCCCCGGGCTCATGGCTATTGGGGAAGCGGCTTGTGTTTCTGTTCACGGCGCCAACCGCCTTGGTTCAAACTCACTCATCGACCTTGTGGTCTTTGGCCGTGCCGCCGGTATGCGCTGTGCCGAAACCGTCAAACCAAATCAAAGCCACGCGCCGCTGCCAGCAGATGCCGGCGATTTGGCAATGTCCCGTCTTGACCATTTCCGTTATGCCAAGGGCAGCACCCCGACCGCAGAATTGCGCGACGAAATGCAAGCCACCATGCAAGCCAATTGCGCCGTGTTCCGCACCAGCGAAATTTTGGCCGAGGGCAAGGAGAAAATCCACAAGGTTTGGGAAGCCAGCGACGACATCGGCACAACGGATCGCGGTCTAATTTGGAACACCGATCTGATCGAGACCATGGAGTATGACAACCTGATTGCTCAGGCCGTTGTCACCATGGACTCAGCCGAAAACCGCAAGGAAAGCCGTGGCGCCCACGCCCACGAGGACTTCCCAAACCGCGACGATAAAAAATGGATGCACCACTCATTGGTCTATGCAGATGATGACACCAAAAAAGTAAAACTAGGCAACCGCCCAGTCCATACTTACACACTGAGCGATGAAATTGATTACATTAAACCCAAAGCACGGGTGTATTAGAATGACATGGGACTCTCTCTCCGCAGCTTTGCAAATTGAGGACCCGTTCGATTACAAGGTTCATGTCGCTCGCTATAATCAACGTGATGAGCCGCTTGATGTTTTCGTTCGAAGTAAGTCGGAATGGGTAGGATGGAATAGGTGGAGAGGGAAAAAAAATGAATTTAATCGTAAGTTCATTTTAGCTTTAATAGGCTTTTATCCCGAACCAAAAACTTGGTTGTTTGGAGGTGTCTTCAAGGTTTTGAGCGCGCAAGGCCAAGGCGAAAATGGGTACGAAATAGAAGAAACAGGTATCGGCAAGGATCTAATTGGTAGGCTGAAGTTTAGCGGAGAAATATCCCGAGGCCGTGCCTTTTTACTGGAAACCATCGAGCGGAAAGTATCTGTTTCCGAACTGTTAAAAGAAAAGTATTCAGGAGAAGTTTTCCCAGGGTTCAATAATATAAGTTTTAACTATCATGCGCTTGAAGTCATTTTTCAAAACGAGCGCCTCGACTGGAAAACTGCACTTAAGAATGTAAACGGTGTTTATGTTATTGCTGATGGCCACACCGGCAAAAAATATGTTGGCTCCGCATATGGAGGTGAGGGTATCTGGTCGCGCTGGGCTGCTTATTTAAGTAATGGTCACGGTGGTAATAGCCAACTCGTCCATCTAGCCAATAAAACCGACGTCAATTATCGCCGAAAAAATTTTCGTATGACCCTAATTGAAAGTTGGCCTTTCCACACCGATGAACGACTAATATTGAAACGAGAATCTTTCTGGAAAGATGCACTCTTAACCCGAAGCAACTTTGGATATAATTCCAATTAACACAGCAAAATGCTGAATGTAGGCAAACAATGGTTGAACTAACACTCCCTAAAAACTCCCGCCTTGAAGACGGTAAGACTTGGACGAAGGTTGCTTCGGATCAAAAAGCTCCGTCGCGGGAATTTAAGATTTATCGCTGGTCGCCGGACGAGGATGGCAATCCTCGGGTCGATACCTATGTCGTCAATACCGACGAATGTGGTCCGATGGTTTTGGATGCGCTGATCTGGATTAAATCCAACATTGATCCGACTCTGACTTTCCGTCGTTCCTGCCGCGAAGGGATTTGTGGCTCTTGTGCCATGAACATCGACGGCACAAATACGCTGGCTTGCACCAAGGGCATGGATGAAGTTTCCGGTGATATTAAAATCTATCCGCTGCCGCATATGCCTGTCGTAAAAGATTTGGTTCCCGACCTTACAAATTTCTATGCACAACACCGTTCCGTTGAACCTTATTTGAAAACGGTATCGCCAAAACCAGAAAAAGAATGGCTACAGTCTCCAGAAGACCGCGAAAAACTAGACGGTCTTTACGAGTGCATATTGTGCGCCTGTTGCTCAACTTCATGCCCGTCCTACTGGTGGAATGGCGATCGTTATCTTGGCCCCGCAACTTTGTTGCAAGCCTACCGTTGGTTGATCGATTCCCGCGATGAAGCAACGGGAGAGCGCCTCGACAACCTCGAAGACCCCTTCCGCCTTTACCGTTGCCACACCATCATGAACTGTGCCCAAGCCTGTCCAAAAGGTTTGAACCCAGCCAAGGCAATTGCCGACATTAAGAAGATGATGATTGAGCGCCGAGTATAATCAATCATGGCCATGCTCGACAAACTCAAATCACTCTTCGGTGCCGACCTTAAATCTGATGCACCTCTCGAAATCGACAAAAACCTCGCGGCTGCCGTTCTTATGGTTCATGTGATTGCGGCTGATGGGAAGATAACGGATGAAGAAGAGGCTAAGCTGAATTCAGTCTTGCGAGAGCATTATGCGGTGAGCGAAGAAGATGCCCGCGTCTTAGCTGAGAATGCCAAGAAAACTCAAAGCGAGTCCATCGATCTTTATAGTTTCACCACAATCTTGAAATCCGAGATGGAAGAGAGCGACCGCTTAGCCCTCGTCGAAGATCTTTGGGAAATGGTTTATGCCGATGGTGAAGTCCACGAATTTGAGGACAATATTGTTTGGCGGGTTGCGGAGTTGATTGGTATTTTGCGCCATGAACGTATGGCCTTGAAGCAACGGGTGCTTGCAAGACGCGGCTAACTCCCCGATAAGAGAAAATCAAATTGAAATTCAAGCGAGCGAAAAGCGAGCCGCAACGAAGTTGCGCGCCCTCGCAGGCTTCGAGCGCAGAGCGAGAAATGGCCGTGAGAGAGAAACTGTGAGCGAGAAAAAAATTCTCATCATTTTGCATCAAGAATCTTCCACGCCTGGGCGTGTGGGATTGCGATTGCAAGAGCGCGGATTTACCCTCGACATTCGCCGCCCACCCTTGGGCGATCACCTGCCTGAAACGCTCGATGAACACGCGGGTGCTGTGATGTTTGGCGGACCGATGAGCGCTAATGATCCTGAGGAATATGTAAAGCGTGAGATCGATTGGCTGGCTGTCCCCTTAAAAGAGAACCGCCCATTTCTCGGCATTTGTCTTGGGGCGCAAAAGCTTGTGAAGCATTTGGGCGGTGAGGTAAATTTTCATCCAGATGGACAAGTGGAGGTAGGATATTATCCGCTGCATCCTACGGCAGAAGGTGAAGCCCTGCTGATGGACTGGCCAAAGATGATTTATCAATGGCACCGCGAGGGATTTGATTTGCCCCGTGGAGCAACGCTTTTGGCTCGTGGTGATGTTTATCCCAACCAAGCTTTCCGTTGTGGTGAACGCGCCTATGGCGTGCAGTTTCATACCGAATTGACTTTGGCGATGTTGCATAGATGGTCGGTAAAAGGAGCGCACAGAATGGATGCGCCGGGGGCACAAAAGGCGAAACAGCATTTAGAAGGCCGCTTGATTTACGATGCGGCGATCAGCAAATGGCTCGATGATTTTCTTGATATATGGATTGGTCGTGCTGATAATTTGGCGGAATCAAAACCTGCACCACTTCTCACCCCTACTCAAAAATCAGCCTAACGAAACTGCCCGTGATACCCATCGTTCGGGTGCATATCGGTGGCGCTGGCAACACGGTTGGTCATGTTGAAAAACCCAACCACATTGGCGATATCCCAAATTTCACGATCACTCCATCCAGCATCGCGCAGCCCTTGCCGATCAGCCTCAACAATCTTGGCAGGCTCTTCGGTTAGTTTATTAGCGAAATCCAACATGGCCATTTCCTTCGGGTCTAAATCTGCCACCCGATAATTCATCACCATCATTTCGCCGAGCTTAAGGTCGCCGGATAATTGACGAACAGCCGCCCCATGAGCCGTTAAGCAATAGAAACATTTGTTTACCGATGAGACGACAACCGCAATCATTTCCCGTTGCAGTTTTGTGAGGCCCGAATCCCCCAGCATCAGCTCATTATACATCTCGGTGAAGCCGCGAAGCTTATCTTCGTTAAAGGCGTAAGCTTTCAAAACATTGGGCACCATGCCGAGTTTTTCCTCACAAAGCTCAAAATAAGCCTTGGTTTTGTCTGAAACGGGTGTTTCTTGGTCAATTTTCAGTGCAATTGGAGGTTTTTCTTGCATCTTTGCTCTACCTTTGTTTCGCTACGAATCTAACTTGCTTTGCAAATTTTCCCTTTAAGGATTTATCCGATGGTTGCTCAATTCGGACAAGACAACAATAGCCTTATATCAACTGCAGTAAAACTATTACCCAAGACGAAGCAGAAGGTCGCTAAATCCTTTGCTAAACATTTC
>JAZGEY010000063.1:0-21187 GCA_036478985.1 Rhizobiaceae bacterium | reverse complement strand
AATCGCCGCTTCCATTACGTCGTCTTCGCTGCCAGCGGCGGCGGGGTATTTGATTTCGCCCATGCGGTCGAACATGAAACCAACGGAACCCGTCTCACCCATCTGGCCACCGTTCTTGGTGAAGCAGGCGCGGATGTTACTGGCGGAGCGGTTTTTGTTGTCGCTCAAAGCTTCAACGATAACGGCTACACCGCCGGGGCCATAGCCCTCGTAACGGATTTCAAAAAAGTCGTCGCCTTCGCCGTGAGCACCCTTATCAACGGCGCGCTGAATGTTGTCCTTGGGCATGGATTGGCCCTTGGCGTTTTGGATCGCTAGGCGCAGGCGCGGGTTTCCGTCTGGGTCTGGGCCACCCATTTTCGAGGCCACCGTTATTTCTTTCGAAAGCTTGGCGAACTGTTTGGAACGCACCGCATCTTGGCGTCCTTTGCGGTGCATTATGTTTTTGAATTTACTGTGGCCAGCCATGGTATTGCCCAAACGTGTTTGTCATTGACGCGCTTATAGGAATTTGCGCGGTTTGCGGCAAGGGCAAGCGACTAGTCTTTCGCAGTTAGTTGATCCCAAGCATCCAGTGCTTTTGCTGAATACATAAGAGAAGGGCCGCCGCCCATTTGGATTGCTACGCCCAAAACATCCGCCACTTCTTCGCGGGTAGCGCCTGCCTTGTTGAGAGCGATGATGTGGAAGCCGATGCAATCTGTGCAACGGTCCGCAATCGCAATTCCCAGCGCAACAAATTCTTTTGTTTTGGCATCAAGCACGCCGCTTTCTTTGGCTGCTTTCGTGAGGGTTTGAAAACCCTTCATGGTTTCAGGAATAGCTTTGTTCAAAACACGAGATTGGTCCCGCGTGGTTTTCATCATTTCATTCCAGTCCATAATCGCGTCCTTTGAGTAAGTTTGATTGAGGTGGACTAAGCACGATTGTTAAATGAGTAAAAGGTCTGTTGAACTGCAAAATTGTCGCATCATTTGCGTGCGTGATAAGTCAGAACCAGCGCGAGGCAATGCTTTATTTCGGCGCGCATATTGTCAACATCGGTGATCACCAAAGTCCGCACGCCAACATAGTCGAATTGGTCGCCGTAGTGCTCCTTGAACTGGGCGATGAGGGTGGTCTTGCAGTTTACGAAAATGGCGGGATATTTATCTCCGCCCGCCTCACCAAGGCGCACAGTGCTGCCGGATTTAGTTTTTTCGGTCAGATAGGATGGTTGCCCCCATTTTAGAGTTTCGGTGATGGGCCCAATGGCGGGGTTTTCATTTGCCGCTTCAAACAGGAGATCGCGCACGACGAGCAATGCTTTTTTGATGCAGGTTCATAGTCCTGCATCACAGTGGAAATTTCTTTAGGAAGTTTTGGCGATTTGCTCATGCTCTTACCTAAATGGATATACTTAGGCTAAATTGAAAAACTCAGTCTATCGAGCTTTCCAATGCCTGAATTCTGGTTTTAAGGAGCCGTAGTTCACGCCTGAAGTGGCGGTTTTGATTCGTTTTTTCGATTTTTGAGTTCAATTTTGTTAACTTGCGTTCATTAGTGCCGTTTACTATGGCCATCCTCCAGGTTTGGGTGTTTTTCTCCTCAAGTTTTTTGTGCTCATACTTTTTCATTATTTTTTTGGTCGCCAATTCTACTTGGCTTTGTATTATATATCCGTTGATACTTGTCATTATTACAGTAAAAATAAATCCAACCACAACAATTTTGTAGGTAGTATTTGTAGGATGTGTAAACAATTTAAGGTTTTTACGTACTCCCTCAAAAAAATCTTCCATATCCGGCAAACCATTATTAACAATCAATCACTGACGGTATTAAACGGGAATAATAAAGTCAAAGGGCAAAATTGATTGTAGTGGTAATTTTTTCCTTGTTGTTTCTCCAGCCCCCGAAGTAATTTAATAAACATGACACTTCTAGTATATTTGTCATGGTCTTACCTAAATGGAAATTCTTTGGCGATGCGTGCACAGTAGTCTACAAGGTTTTTGTGTTTTAAACATTCGTCTTTTATTGGTGTGTCTAAATCGCAATCAATCAATCCGTGTAGTACGCCATAAACACTGGCATCAATCGAGCTGATTTTCTTGCCCATGAAGTAAGGGGTTTTTCCTAATTGTGCGGCAATAGCGCGGACATCTTCCACACCAAGTTCAATAATCTCTTCGCGGTTAAAACGACCAATACCTTGCAGTTCCAAAGTCTTCTTCAACGTTTTTTGTACGCTGTTAAAAATAATCCCGCGTATTAATGCCGGAGCGGCGACAAAGAAACTTTCTTTGATAACCTCGGCATGTTCCATCCATCTAAAATGCACGTTGATGAAATAGAGGTGTTCCTCGATCAACCGCCTAAATGCCATCGCAACGGCCATCTGTTCCGCGTTCAAGTGACCATCAAAATCTACGCCTTTTTCAGTTTCTAAATAACGCTGGATATGGCGGGAATCTGGAATGAGTTTGCCGCCATCATTGAGCACGGGCAATTTCCCCTTTGGTGCTTTGCGCACATCGCCAAATTGACGCTCGTAAGGTAGGCCACTCATGGCCAACAGAAGATCGGCTTTCACCGCAAAAGGGCTGGGGGAACGAAGGCCAAGGGCAGAGGCGAAGGTGATTAGTTTAAGCATTTTGTGGTTTCTCAATTTCAATTATTGGCAAACTAACATCACCATGCTGACAGCATGGTGTCAGCATGGTTTGTGGTCTAAGGTATATTATGAGACGCGCAGACCGCCTATTACAAATCATCCAAATCATGCGCCGCGCCAACGGCCCGATAGCGGCTGGGCGCATCGCAGAAGAACTCGAAGTTTCGCTCCGCACCCTCTACCGCGATATGGTCTCGCTCGAATCCACCGGCGTTCCGATACGCGGCGAAGCTGGGGTTGGCTATGTATTAGACGAGGGCTACGACATGCCGCCGCTGATGTTCACCGCCAGTGAGTTGGAGGCGATCATGCTGGGTGCGCGGATGTTGGACGGGCGGGTTGACGAGGCGCTTTCAACGGCGGCCAAAGATGTGGTCGCAAAAATCGCCGCCGTCGTACCGAAGGACTTACGCGATACGCTCATAGACGCGCCGCTGTTCGCCCCGCAAATGATCGCGCCTAATGAAATGCACATCGACATGGCAGACATCCGCCGCTCGCTCAGGATCGGAAAACAGGTGACGATCCACTATCGTGACCTCAAAGGAAATGAAAGCACCCGCACCATCTGGCCGCTGCTCATTTCCATCTTCCCCGCCGCCACAGTCCTAGCTGCATGGTGCACCCTACGAGCCGACTTCCGCACTTTTAGAATAGACGGATTATTGGAGTATGAAATACTAGAGATGGCGATACCCAAGCCAAGGAAAACGCTGTTTGCGGAATGGAAGAAAACGGATATTGCTCAGTATCGAACGAAGGAGTTTGGGGAGCGGATCGGGAAGAAATTGCGTGGGGTTTGAGGGGGACAGATTAGGGTAATCCCATTCAACGATTCCCACCAACCTCGATCTGGTTTACAACACCCCATACGATTCTCTCTTGGTTCCATTCCCTATGCCCAACACTGCCCCTTCCGTCCCCTATGTGCGTGCTAATGTGGCGGATAAGCGGTCTGTGCTTAAGGATGTTTTTGGGTATGATGAGTTTCGGCCTGGGCAAGAGGAAATTATTGATACGCTGCTCGCTGGGACTTCGGTTTTGGCGGTGATGCCGACGGGGGCTGGGAAGTCGCTTTGTTTTCAGGTTCCAGCGCTTTCTATGGAGGGGCTGACGATTGTGGTTTCGCCTCTGGTGGCGTTGATGCAGGATCAGGTTTCGGCTTTGAAATTGGCGGGTGTTGCCGCCGAAGCCATCCATTCTAATCAAGACCGTGAGGCCAATGTTGCGGCTTGGCAGCGAGTGGCGGGGGGCGAAACGCGCATCCTTTATATGGCGCCTGAACGACTGATGACCGAGCGCATGCTGGACGCAATTTCGCGTCTGCCGATTTGTCTTTTCGCCATTGATGAAGCCCATTGCATGAGCCAATGGGGGCCTTCGTTTCGGCCAGAATATGCGGCGCTTGGCGTGCTGTCGGAGCGGTTCCCTAACGTGCCAATTGCGGCGATGACGGCAACCGCTGATGAGGCTACCCGCAAGGACATCGAGCTGCAATTGTTTAAAGGCGAACACCGCACTTTTGTTTCTGGTTTCGACCGTCCAAACATCTGCCTTAACGTGGCGGTGAAGGGTGGGTGGAAATCGCAGATGTTGGATTATGTCTCGGAGCGTGAAGGGCAGAGTGGTATCATCTATTGTCTATCCCGCAAGAAAACCGAGGAGTGCGCGGAGGCATTGCAAGCCAATGGCATCAACGCCACGGCCTACCACGCGGGACTAGAACGGGAAGAGCGACAGGCGCGGCAAAACCGTTTTGTCACCGAGGACGATTTGGTGATGGCGGCGACGGTGGCCTTCGGTATGGGGATTGATAAACCCGATGTGCGGTTTGTTTTTCATACGGATTTACCGGGGTCGGTGGAGGCTTATTATCAAGAGATTGGTCGCGCTGGTCGTGATGGTGATCCAGCTGACGCGATGATGATTTTTGGGCCGGGCGACATCCGCCTTCGCCGTCAATTTATTGAGCAAGCAGACAGCGACGACGACCACAAACGGCGGGAAACTTCGCGATTGAATTCGCTGGTCATTTACGCAGAAGCGCAGGGGTGCAGACGGCAAACACTGCTGGCTTATTTTAGCGATGAATCCGAACCCTGCGGTAACTGCGATAATTGCATTACGCCTGTTGAATTGCGGGACGGGCAAGAGGATGCGGAGCTTGTGTTTGGAGCGATTATCGAGACGGGGGAGCGATACGGTCAGGCGCATATCGTTGATGTTTTGCGCGGGGCTGAGACTGAGAAAATTACAAAGGCGCGTCACGATAGGCTAGAGGCGCACGGTTCTGGTGCGCGCCACGGCAAGGCTGAATGGCAGGGGATCATTCGGCAGATGGTTGCTGGTGGATTTTTGGAAGTCGATGTGGCGGGGTATTCGGGTCTACTGATAACAGAAGCGGGCAATCGCTTGAGCCGTGGGGATGGCAGTTTCAGTTATCGTTCTGACACGTTGCAACCGCTGAAAAAACGGTTTGAAAGCAAACGCGGAGCCAGCGCATTTGGAACGGCGCAACCAGTGGTCGAGTTGTCCAATCAAGACCGAGATTTGCTCGCTGCGCTGAAGAAAAAACGGCTTGAATTGGCAAAAGAGCGCGGCGTTCCTGCCTACGTTATTTTTCCAGATAAAACATTGTTAGACATGGCGCAAAGACGCCCGACAACGGCAGAAGAATTTTCCGAAGTAAAAGGCGTCGGTAAAAGCAAGCTGGAGCAATTTGGCGAGATGTTTATGGATGTGGTGAGAGGGTGAGTTTTAGCCAATGACAATGCTTTGGAAAATTAGCTGGGCATGCATCCTATTTTGGTTGGGTATAGTCTTGGCAATATTTGCAATATTCCCTTCTTGCATTATTTCACCTGAAATTCCCGGGCAAATGTCATATATGCCTATGATTATGGTAATCGGATTTCTAGGCGTCATTACGGGACATTTGATAAACGATATTCTTTCTTTTTTTTATGGCTCAGAGCGTTTTCCTCGATCAGTAGTCACAATTGAGGATCGCGAAGATATTGAGATTTCCCTGCGAGGGAAGATGGTATTCACATATCCTGTCTTCATTATCGGTATGCTTGCAGTTGCCTACATGGACTTGTTTTCGAAAACCAGTTGCATTCCTCTTTTTGACTGACGGAATTAGCGGTTTATGAATGTTGCGCGGAGCGGTAAATAAATGAGAATAAAACTCCCCTTAACAGGCGGCTGCCAATGCGGGCAATTGCGCTACAAAATTACCGAACAACCCTATACGCTTTATTGCTGCCACTGCACCGAATGTCAGGCGCAATCCTCTTCCGCCTTCGGCATGTCGCTTCGGGTGAGGGCAGGGGCAATTGAATTTGACGGGGAGCACGGCTCGTATTTTCGCGATGCCGGAAACCCCAAAGCTGTAGAAGGTATATTCTGCCCCAAATGTGGAACCCGCGTCGTGCATCAAGGCAGAGGTGCAGATGCAGGTTCAAGCGTCAAAGCCGGAACCCTAGACGACAAAAGTTGGTTAAACCCCGTTGGCCACATATGGGCCGCGAGCGCTCAAAAATGGGTGAAGCTGGAGGGTTTGGTCTATGACAAACAGCCCGATGATGACTATGCGGCTTTGATTGAGGCTTTTGAGAGAATTAGCTAAAATAGCTATTTTAGCTAATTTGATTTACTCTAAGTAGTGAAAGTAATGGAAGCTCGGGATCATTCTCGAGCATCCCCTTACTCCGCCAAGCAATTGATAGCGCACATTTAACCATTGCCCATTTCAAGAGACGTTGTTGATCAACACCAAAGCCCTGGCTCCATGTTTCAGCTAAGTACAAAACCCTTTGCGGGTCTTGCACAATATCCACCGCATCTTTTGGATTGCGAAAAGCATTGGCCAACTCATAGGCTCGTTCGCCCATAACTCCTTTTGCATCAAAAGCACAATAGCCTCGTTGGCCTAGCCTGATATTGTCGTGATGCAAATCACCATGGAGAGGGCGCACATCAACTTGTGTAGCGAGCAGATCGCGAGCAACTTCCTTGCAATACAATAAATCAGAATGGACTGAGGTAGGGCAGGTTTGGTGAAATTGAAGTTGAAAGAGTGCCTCAAACAAGCTTTCAATTTTGGGTAGTTCCGTTTTTATATCGAGAGGCGCACGGTGTATCAGGTTTGCAACTTTGATAAGTTCAGTATTGGCTATTTTGTCCTGCCCGCTTCGGGTTAGGTCACCCAATGACGGCCCGTCCAACCACTCCATCAACGCCTCACCTTTTCTAATGGCGTATATTTTTGCGGAAGCCATTCCGTTCAAGCTTTGTAAAAATGGAAACCCTGCGCTTTCATTTTTCATGTCTCGATTGTCGTAGAGTTTTAAAGCCGCATACCCGCCAATTGATTGAGTAACTTTCCAAATTGTTGCAATTTGGGTTTTCTCGATAAAAACTGGAGAAGAGATTTGGAAGTGTTCCAATATTTCGAAAGATATTTTGTTGTCTTTGTCCATTCATAAGCCCTAACGAATGGGGCGTTGAGGTGCAACTTTGCAGGGGAAGGGTGGAACTTGCCTCAAAATTGATTTCAAAAAAGTAATCCCCGCGTCAAATACCTCCCGCATAATGCACTCGCCTGATGAAACAGGGACGTGGATGTACACCACCATTCATTTCATTGGGCTCGGCTTCGGTTGTTTTGGGTTGGGTAACCCAATTCATTCGAGCGCCTTAAAGGACCAAGTGCGTGTGTTGAAATACCACTCCGGCTTGGCCGCGTTTGTGGGCTCTCTTAATAGGGAACCAGTCAATCAGTGGCGTGCGAACGGTATATGGTAGCGATAAACAATGCCGAGGCGGAGCGAATTGGAATAGCCGTCATTTTTATGAAAACGTTTATTGGCAAAGCCAATAAGCTCCGCCGTCCCTATCAAATAAGGGGCAATGCCTGATGCTTGCTCTAGCGATTTCCACCTTTGGAGTTCGTGGGAGGGTTTTTGCACGTCATTTTGTGTACAAAATTACATTCTATCAAAAGCAATCATTTGAAACGAATGGAGAAATAGCCATGCCTATTCTGACTAGTATAAACCTAATGATTGCACTTTTGTTACTTTCGGGGTGCACTCCGCCACCGTTTGGATGGCAAAACTGAGTATTACCCAAATCCCAAACGCCAAAAACCCCGCCAATGTTGCCACGGGCGGGGTATTTATTGGGTATGCTTCGGCTTTATTAGCCGATCATTCCGGCTGATTCGTAGGTAGAAGGTTTTTCTGGCTCGGCGGTGGATTTTCCATCGCGGGCTTCCAGCTTTTCTGCCTTGTCTAGCTCTTCTTCTACATCAGTCAGGGCAAGTTTGGCCGCCGAGTGCTGTTCGTTGAGGTCTAGGATAGACGTTTGCAGATTTTCGCGGCGCAGGCGGGCTGCTTTCGCGAAAGTTGGGTAGGCAAAGTGGGTTTGATCCTCAATGCCGGCCTTTTTCTCTTCATAGGCAATTTGCCCATCAAGATCTTCTGCCATGTTTGTAAATTGCGAAACCATGGTTTCGATTTGGGCCACCTGACGGGCCTTTTCTTGCACCTGAAATCTTTTCAGGCGAAGAACGCTTTCACGCGATTTCATACTCATACTCCGATACTCCACCGGTAGAAAAACGCACACCGGAAATTTGACTATGGAGGTGATTGGTTAAAAATTTACCTACTTTGGCAGGATTTATTGAGGTTACCGTGATTCTAAAGGGAATTAGCCGTTTTATCGTACTCCTAACTTAAGAAGCTTGGATAAATTATGGGTCGATGTACCTCTGCGGCGAGTATACTTTATATAGGGCGGAAAATTTATGCTGATGAATTGGTTTGTTCAGAATGAAACTTTTTCTTCATACACCTTACTAAATCCTTTCTGTTAACTTCTCGTTTACCCGTTCGTTTAATAATGCGTGAAGAGGCGAACAGGCAAATCACCTGCTTCGTTTTTGTTGAAAATAACAGATTTTGTTAGTTTTTTACTTTGTGTTCATATTTTGAAGTAAAAAATTAACCTTGTTTTTGTGAGAAAAGTTTAATGAATTCAACGCGGTAAATAAATTAGCTAGATTCTTGCAATAAGTACTTGCATATAAGAATCATCATTTGTTAACCATTTCACCGTAGCGTTGAGTTCGGGTATTTAGATAACTGCTTCCTGCCATAGGTTAATAACCTGAAGGGGAGCTCCTTTAAGGGGAATGAAATGCGAGTTTTGCTGATTGAAGACGACAGCGCCACAGCACAGTCAATTGAGCTGATGTTGAAGTCTGAGAGCTTTAATGTTTATACGACCGATCTTGGCGAAGAAGGTGTCGATCTCGGCAAACTCTACGACTACGATATTATTTTATTGGATTTGAACCTCCCAGACATGTCTGGTTACGAAGTTCTACGCACATTGCGTCTTTCCAAGGTGAAAACACCGATCCTTATTCTTTCTGGCCTTGCTGGAATTGAAGACAAGGTTCGCGGTCTTGGCTTTGGTGCTGACGATTATATGACCAAGCCTTTCCATAAGGATGAGTTGGTTGCGCGGATCCAAGCGATTGTTCGCCGCTCTAAGGGCCATGCGGAATCTGTTATTACTACCGGTGATCTGAAAGTGAACCTTGATGCGAAGACTGTTGAAGTGAACAGCCAGCGCGTTCACTTGACTGGTAAAGAATATCAAATGCTTGAGCTTCTTTCACTGCGCAAGGGCACTACGCTCACCAAGGAAATGTTCCTCAACCACCTTTACGGCGGAATGGATGAGCCTGAATTGAAAATCATTGACGTGTTTATCTGTAAGTTACGTAAGAAGCTTGCTTCTGCAACTGGCGGCAAGAACTACATCGAAACCGTTTGGGGTCGTGGTTATGTTCTTCGTGAACTTGAAGACATGCCGCTTGCTGAAAGCGCTTAATTTTTAGTCAGTAAACTAGAATTATCAAAAACCCGCTTCTAGAAATAGAGGCGGGTTTTTTGTTTGTGATGCGCTCTATATTCTAGCTCTTAAGCGGCAACCTTGCGGAGTGTCGAGCAAATGTCGTCCACCACATTGCGTACGAGAGAGGCATCATCACCTTCTGCCATGACGCGGATGAGAGGTTCTGTTCCAGATGCACGAATGACAAGGCGACCAGATTTAGCCAAACGGCTACGGCCATCATCAATGCTTTCAATCACGGTCTTGTCTTTTAGCGGATCGCCTTCGGTATAGCGCACATTTTTCAAAACCTGCGGCACAGGCTCGAAACGAGCGCATACTTCGCTAACCGGTTTATCCCATCTTTGCACAACGTTCAGAACCTGAAGGGCAGCAATAAGACCATCACCCGTTGTGGCGTAGTCTGAAAGTACGATATGGCCAGATTGTTCGCCGCCAACATTATAGCCGTTGTTACGCATGTGCTCGACAACATAGCGATCGCCAACAGATGTACGGGCTAGGTTGAGGCCCTGGTCCGTCAAAAACCGCTCAAGACCGAGGTTCGACATAATAGTGGCAACAATGCCATCGCCGGTTAGTTTGTCTTCTTCTTTCCACGATTGAGCAACGAGGGCCATCAGTTGGTCGCCATCAATGACATTGCTTTTTTCGTCAACGATAATAACGCGGTCTGCATCTCCATCGAGGGCAATACCAATATCAGCGCGCACTTCGTGCACTTTACGAGCAAGCGTAGCAGTATGTGTTGAACCACATTCTGCATTGATGTTCGTGCCGTTTGGTTCTGCACCGATTGTCACAACGTCTGCACCAAGTTCCCAAAGCGCGGCGGGGGCAACCTTGTAGGCGGCTCCATTGGCGCAATCGACCACTACGCGTAGTCCTTCGAGGGACATTTTGCGGGGGAGGGTGCGCTTGGCGAATTCAATATAGCGATCATCAACCCCATCAACACGGCTGGCGCGACCAATTAAATGCCCGCTGGCGAGTTGTGGCGTTAGGTCTTCGTCTATTAGCGCTTCGATTTCCATCTCAAGTTTGTCAGAAAGCTTGAAACCGTTGGGGCCAAAAAGTTTGATGCCATTGTCGTGGTAGGCATTGTGGGATGCTGAAATCATCACACCAATATCAGCGCGCATAGAACGGGTAAGCATAGCAACGGCAGGGGTAGGAATCGGGCCAAGTTGGAATACATCCATACCTGCGGCGGTGAAACCTGCAACGAGTGCATTTTCAATCATATAGCCTGAAAGACGGGTGTCTTTACCAATCACAACCCGGTGGCGGTGATTACCACGTTTGAATGCAACACCAGCGGCCATGCCGACTTTCATTGCAATTTCTGCGGTCATTGGTGAGCGGTTGGCGTATCCGCGGATCCCGTCGGTACCAAAATACTTACGCTTGTTCGTCAAAATTAGACCCCTTCATATTGCAGTGGGATTTGCCAAAACACTGCCGTTGTCACCATTATACGCGATGAATTTCCGGCCCGTAGTCACGATTTGTGACAACATATTGCGGGTTTAGCTGCTAAGTTCCCACTTCTAGAGAACCTTATATCTAGCACAAATTGTGGTTAATTACATCTCACTAAACTGTAGCAATTGGTAATGTTTCGTTGATGGTTAACGGGAGGTTAGTGGGGGATTATTTCCTCTAGGCTCGTCGCTTGGATTTTGCTGAGCGGCTGCACCGAGCCCTTATTGACGGATGCAGCGAGATGAACCAACGTCTGTTATGAATAAAACTGAATAAGGAATGCCTCATGAAAGCACATATTGTCCTAGCTCATCCTGAGAGAAAATCCTTTAACGGCAAACTGGCTGATACTTCTAAAGCAACACTAGAGGCAAACGGATTCCAAACTACTGTATCGGATCTCTATGGAATGGATTTTGACCCACGAGAAGCGGAGCAACACTACACTGAACGTTCAGACACCGCGGTCTTTCATGCGCAAACCGAACAACGTTTCAATGCAAATAATGGAACCACCCCCGCTGATGTGAACGAAGAAGCTGACAAGCTCCTGAACGCTGATGTTCTTATTGTCCATTTTCCACTTTGGTGGTTCGGCGCACCGGCCATACTGAAAGGATGGATGGATAGGGTTTTTGTGTACGGCAAAGTCTACAAAAGCAAAATGCGCTATGATGCTGGGATTTGTCGCGGCAAGAAAATGATCGCCTGCATAACAACTGGTGCTTCGGCGGATTCTTGTTCTTTCGATGGCAGAGAAGGCGATACGCGCCTTGTGATCTGGCCTCTACTCTTTCCTTTCCGCTACATAGGTTTTGATGTTTTGGAGCCCGTCATTATGCATGGCATCGGCGGGGTGGCTTCAATTGAAGCACATGAAGACGGCATGAGTAATTTGGATCGGTACGAAGCGAACTGGAAAGCCGCACTATCCGACTTAAATAAAAGAACGGTTGTCCCTTTCAATGTCGACAGTGATTTTGATGAGAACAAAAGATTGCATCCAACATCTCCATCGCATTCGCCCTTTGTTTCCCACAAAAGAGCCACGCTTTGGTAAGTTTTTGGTGTGCAACATCTTAGGGCGGGTTACTTTGGCTTATTGATTGCCGGAGTTCTGGCTCAACGCCAAGGTTTGTCCGCTTAGCAAGCAGCGGAACCAGACATCGAATAGAACATTGCTAACGGTCACTAAGTCCGCATTGCTGCCATTCACATCTTTACCCTTGAATCACGAATTAACCTCATCTCACGCCAATATTCGGGGATGTTGATGCTTGGAAGGTTTATCCCTATCAGGTCGGAGAAGGTTTCATTCCTCCGGCGGCGCCGCCTTTTTTGCCTTTGGGCTTGGGTTTTGCGCCAGATTTTGGAACGGCACTGCCACGGGTTGGTGGGGTGTCGTCGCCTAGATCACGGCTTAAGGGGTTGCCCTCCATCAAGTCGTCGATGTCTTTGCCGGTTAGGGTTTCATATTCTAACAGGCCTTGAGCCAAGGCTTCCAAGTCTTTTTTGCGCTTGGTCAAGATTTTCTTGGCCCATGCAAAACCCTCATCTACCAAACGGCGTACTTCTTCGTCGATGATTTGTGCTGTTTCTTCGGAGATGTTTTTTGATTGGGCAACTGAGTGGCCAAGGAAAACTTCCTGTTGGTTGCCTTCGTAGGAAACCTTGCCGAGCTTATCGGAGAAGCCCCATTGGGTGACCATAGCACGGGCGAGTTGGGTCGCCTGCACGATGTCGGATTGAGCGCCTGAAGTGACGTTCTTCTTGCCGAAGATGAGTTCTTCCGCCACGCGTCCAGCCATCATAACGGCGAGACGTGAAGTCATTTCTTCATAGGACATGGAGATTTGATCGCGTTCTGGAAGCTGCATCACCATACCAAGCGCACGACCGCGCGGGATGATTGTGGCTTTGTGAACCGGGTGAGAAGAAGGCACAGTAATCGCCACCAAAGCGTGACCCGCTTCGTGGTAGGCGGTGTTGCGTTTTTCTTCTTCGGACATAACCATGGAGCGGCGTTCTGCGCCCATCATTAGCTTGTCTTTTGCATCTTCAAATTCTTGAGCCGTGACCATGCGCTTTTCGCGACGGGCGGCTAGAAGCGCGGCTTCATTGACGAGGTTCATCAAATCAGCACCAGAAAAACCAGGGGTTCCCCGTGCGATAACCCGAAGGTCAACATTTGGCGCAAGCGGTACGTTTTTGATGTGCACCTTGAGGATAGCCTCACGGCCAACGATGTCTGGGTTCGACACAACAACCTGACGGTCGAAGCGGCCCGGACGCAAAAGCGCAGGGTCAAGAACGTCGGGGCGGTTGGTCGCGGCGATGAGGATAATGCCCTCATTGGTTTCAAAACCATCCATCTCAACGAGAAGTTGGTTCAATGTTTGCTCGCGCTCATCGTTACCACCGCCAAGGCCAGCGCCACGGTGGCGACCAACAGCGTCGATTTCATCAATGAAGATGATGCAAGGGGCATTCTTTTTTGCTTGTTCAAACATATCGCGGACACGGGATGCACCCACGCCAACGAACATTTCAACGAAGTCGGAACCAGAAATTGAGTAGAATGGAACATCGGCTTCACCTGCAACAGCACGTGCGGTTAGCGTTTTACCCGTTCCTGGGGGGCCAACAAGCAATACGCCGTGGGGCATTTTGCCGCCCAACCGTTGGAATTTTTGTGGGTCGCGAAGGAAATCAACGATTTCAACCAAGTCTTCCTTGGCTTCATCAACGCCAGCAACATCAGCGAAAGTTACTTTACCGTGGGCCTCAGTTAGAAGCTTGGCTTTGGATTTCCCAAAACCCATTGCTTTGCCTTGGCCGCTTTGCATTTGGCGCATGAAGAAAATCCACACACCAATGAGGATGATAAGCGGCAACCAGTTGAACAACATGCCCATGAAAGTATTGCGGCTATCGGCTGGCGGTGTCGCAGTAATTTCGACGTTTTGCGTCTCAAGCCGCTTCACCAACTCCGGATCGTAAGGGGCGTAGGTGTTAAAGCGATCGCTGCTATCTGTGTAAGCACCCGTTATGCGCTCACCCGAAATTGTGACGCTCTTAACGCGCTTCTTGTTCACATCGTCAAGGAACTTTGAATAGGCGATTTCATTGGACTTTTTTTGCCCGCCCGGGGTTTGGAACATTTGGAACAATGCAATCAAGAGAAGGGCGATAAGGCCCCAGAGTGCAAAATTACGGAAATTGGAGTTCATGGAAATTGTCCCAGTTTATCGGCCCAGTGAGGCCGCGAATTAATTGACGAATGAGGCTTTGTGCTGCCTGCTTCCTTGCAAGATAGGTTTCCTTTAGCCCATTGCCAAGGTGCAAGTTCCTGTTTGTTGAATTATGTTGAACAAAAGGGCGCAGATAAGATGTTCATCACAGCTTTATAGGTGCAATCGTCGCTAGAAGGTCGAAATCGTTCGAGTGCAGTGATAAAAGGCAGTTTTTTGCCGCCTGGTAAAATCAAGTGCCTGTTATCATAGGGGATGGGTTTGTCGGATGGTTTTGGTTGGGGGGGCAAGTTCCGCGCTTCGCGGGTGAAACTGGCGGTAGATTTCTTGACTTTAATTAGCGAGCGCCCCACCGCCTTGCGGGTGGATCGGCCTGTTTGATAGGCGGTGATGAGGCTTTCGAGTTTTTCTTGGGATGGGCGATAGGGTTGGCCGCCACTCACTAAAATAAGTGTTGAGAATAATTCGGTTAGTAACACGGTGGGGATAATTGCGGGAGCCGATAACACGAGCCCTGTTTCTTGTCTGGTTACGTGTTCATTCAATAGGGATGCCGCTTGTTGATTGAGCCACTGGCGGTGGTGAGAGGAAAGGGCGGCGAACCTTGAGATAGCTTTGGACGTGGGAAGGTTAGGGTTTTGGGCAAGGCTTTTGCGGATGCGCACCCTCTCGGAAGTTAGTTTTTCGTTTGATGGGTCGTTGATCCAGCCGATGTTTTGTGTGCGTAAATGATCGCGCAATGCCTCGCGGCTGGTGTTTAACAATGGCCGCAGAAGTCTGATGCCTTCATAGGTTGAGTGGGGAGACATGCCCGAAAGCCCTCGCGTCCCACTGTTTGGTTTTGCACGGCGGGCGCGCATTAAAATGGTTTCTGCTTGATCGTCCATCGTGTGGCCAAGGGCGATTGCTGATGCGCCGATGGTTTTGGCGTGGGTAATGAGCAGTTCGTAACGGCCTTCGCGGGCGGCTTTGGAACTGGATTGGCCGTTGTTTTCCCAGTGTAGAGTTATGTGGGGGAGATTTAGCGACGTCGCATACTCGGCTACATGTTCAGCTTCACTGGCGGCTTCTGGGCGGAGTTGGTGGTCGACGGTTGCGACATGTAACTGAGAGTTTGGATTCTTGGCGGCGAGTAAATTCAATAAAGCCATAGAATCACTGCCACCAGAGACGGCAATGAGAATTGGGGCGGGTGTCGTTAGAATGTCTTTACTCAACATTTGGCGGCGGCTTGCTCGTCCTTGACTTTTTCACCCAATCGTTTGGCATCATCGGGGTATTGTTTCAAGACTTCGGCATAGGTGGCGCAGGCGACTTCCCGTTGATTTAGACCCGCGAGCGATAGACCAAGCGCCAGCAAATTATCCGCAGCCGTTGGAGCCTCTGGATATTCGTTGTGGGTTTCGAGATAGATTTCTGCGGCCTTGTAATAGGATTTTTGCCAAAACAACGATTGTCCGAGGTAGTAGCGGGTTTCGCCGACGCGAGGGTCTTTCGGCCAAGCTTTGAGGTGGGCGGCGAAAGCCTGTTGGGCGCGCGGGTATTGGCGGGCATTCAATGCTTGCTTTGCTGTCGAGAATACTTCAGCAGGGGTTGCACCAAATTCTGAAGCCTCAACACTGCCGAGAGTGCCGCTTTTGAACGGGTTGAGAATGACAGCAGTTTTACCATCGCTCCCACCATCAACAACATTACCATCCTTGTCGAAGGTCAACGTACCTAAAGCTCTTGGTGATAGATCTTTAGGAGCAGTTGGGCGGGTATTCAAAGCCGTTTTCACATCTTTAATGGCTTCTGAGTTGTTATCGTCTGGGGTCGCCTTAGCATCCCCAGACGTTTCAGGCTTTTCCAGGCTGTTGTCTCCGCCAGTATCGGCTGTCGCCACATCTTTAGTACTGCCGGTGTCTGCTGTCGCCACATCTTTGCTTTTATCGGTCAAACTAGATTGTTTTTCTTCAATTTCTTGAAAGCGGCTTTCATTGTCCTCCTCCATCTTGCGGAATTTTTCCTGTAATTGCAGGAGTAGGAAATTGAGCTCTTCTACCTTGCCGTTGAGTTTGCGAACTGTTTCTTCCAGCTCGTTTACCTTATAGCTATCGTTGCTTTGCACTTGGATAGCATGTGATTGGGGTGCGTTTGGAATCCCAGCTGGCGGCACAAGCCGTTGGGCTTGAGCTGAGGTGAAAGTGGTCGCGCATAAGAGCGTAAGAAATAAAATTCGTTTCATCAGATAATTCCCCTTGGTGGAGATGAAATAGTGTCTTTTGATTTGGGCGAAATTTTGCCGAGTCTGCAAGATATAAAAATGGCGGCCCCGGAGTTTATCCCGAACCGCCATGAATATTTGTCTATATTAGGCGGTCTAACTGTTGCCGCCGCGTAGAACGGTAACGGCGCGGCGGTTTTGTGACCAGCATGATATATCATTACAAACAGCAACTGGGCGCTCTTTACCGAAAGATATTACTCGAACACGACTACGGCTTACGCCACGGGAAGAAAGGTAATCACGGGCGGCAACGGCGCGGCGTTGGCCAAGGCCCAAGTTATATTCGCGAGTGCCGCGCTCATCGGCGTGGCCTTCTATGGTAATTTGGTAATTAGGGTAACGACCCAGCCATGCAGACTGCTTGTCCAAGGTTTGGCGCGCTTGGGCTGTTAGGCTTGTGCTGTCTGTGGTGAAGAAAATGCGATCCCCAACATTCACAGTAAAGTCTTGGGATGAACCTGGGGTTGCTGAGCCAGAGTTATTGCCAGCAACATTATTGCCACCAAGACCGAGTTGGCCAGCGTTGTCGGGCAGTGTCTTCTTTTTGGAACAACCCGTGATGGCAACCATTGTTGCGAGGGTCACGGCGAGGGTGATTTTGGAAAGGGGCGTCTGGGTCATCAGCATCAGCTGGACTCCTGTCAAAAGCTAAAATTGTAAAGGCTATGGTGAGGAAATAATAACCAAGAGCCGTTAATTACGGCTCAACAAAGGGGGTTAACCGGACGTTAACAACCTAAAGAGCGCCGCGCTAATCTATTAGAATGAGAATTGCGGCTTTTACTTGACCAGCGAGGAATTACTACACAGATGATTTGCTGTTTTCATTCTAGCCACGCCGCCCAAAAACCCCTACTGAGGGCGTTATGCGATTCAACCTGCTTTCAAAATCAGGTGAAATTCATTTGATTTTTGGAGGAAGCCCTTTGATTTGGGAAATGGTACTCGACTTTAGCAAGATCGTAATTGCTGACATTGTGTTGTCTGGTGACAATGCACTGATTATTGGCATGGCGGCTGCGGGGCTTGCTCCTGAGTTACGTAAAAAAGCTATTCTCTATGGAATGATGGTCGCCGCTGGAATGCGGATTGTCTTTGCGGCTGTTGCAACAAAACTCCTCGCTATTCCAGGTCTACTTGTGCTTGGCGGCTTGCTGTTGTTTTGGGTTTGCTGGGGTCTTTATAAAGAGATCAAAGAACATACAGACGAAGCCGCGGCCCATGCGCTTGAAGATGCGGCGGATGACCATGAAGGCTATACGGGTAAACCGCGCCGCACCATGGCGCAGGCTTTGTGGACGATTACCATCGCCGATGTTTCTATGTCGATTGATAATGTGCTGGCCGTTGCTGCGATTGCCGACGGTAACGTAAAGATGTTGGTGTTCGGTTTGGGGCTGGCAATTTTACTGATGGCCTTTGCGGCGACATTGATTATGAAGCTCTTAGCCAAATACCCATGGATTTCATGGCTTGGTCTGGTCGTGCTTCTCTATGTCGCGGGGGAAATGTTCTATCGCGGGTTCTACGACCCTGCCCACGGGCTGATAGCCTACATGAATGGCGGCGGTTAAACTGGACTCATAATTATTGAATCCAGAGGCTAGTCAAATGGCAACTATTGTGGTGCTGTTGATTTTGAATTTCCTGTCTTAGAGATAGGAAAATAGAATCTCGGAGAATAAGAATAATGGAAGAAATCAAACACTTTATCGGTGGTAAATACGTGTCTGGAACATCGGGCCGTACGGCGGATGTTTATAACCCAGCAACTGGTGAAGTTCAGGGCCAGGTGCCGTTGGCCTCTAAAGATGAGTTGAATGCTGCGGTCGCGGCATCAAAAGCTGCTCAACCTGCATGGGCTGCACAAAACGCACAAAAGCGTGGCCGGGTAATGATGGAATTCGTTCGACTTCTCCACCGCGATATGGACAAGCTTGCTGAGGCGCTTTCTCGTGAGCACGGCAAAACTATTCCAGATGCAAAAGGCGATGTTATTCGCGGTCTTGAAGTTGCGGAATTCTGCATTGGCGCAGCGCATTTGTTGAAGGGTGAATTTTCTGAAGGGGCTGGCCCCGGTATTGATATGCACTCGGTCAAACAAGCTTTGGGCGTTGTGGCGGGGATAACTCCGTTCAACTTTCCTGCGATGATCCCGATGTGGAAATTCTGCCCAGCGATTGCCTGCGGTAATGCTTTCATTTTGAAACCTTCTGAGCGTGACCCCACAGTGCCAAATATGTTGGCTGAGTTGATGAGCGAAGCGGGTTTGCCTGACCATATTTTGAATGTGGTACACGGTGATAAAGAAGCCGTTGATGGTCTGCTAGACCACGACGACATTCAAGCCATTGGCTTTGTTGGTTCCACGGCAATTGCTGAATATGTTTACACGCGCGGTTGCGCTAACGGTAAGCGGGTTCAATGCTTTGGCGGCGCGAAAAACCACATGCTTATTATGCCAGATGCGGACATGGACCAAGTTGTCGATGCGCTTATTGGTGCGGGCTACGGCGCGGCTGGCGAGCGTTGCATGGCGATTTCTGTTGCCGTTCCAATCGGTGAAGACACGGCAAACCGCTTGATGGCGAAACTTACTCCTCGCGTTGAGAACCTCAAGATTGCTCCCTATACGGCGGGCGATGATGCAGACTTTGGGCCATTGGTTACTAAGGAAGCTCGCGAGCGCGTTAAGGGTTTCATTGATGCTGGTGTTAAAGAAGGCGCTGATCTCGTTGTTGATGGTCGCGATTTTTCTATGCAGGGCTATGAGGACGGCTACTTTATTGGCGGTTGCCTGTTTGATAACGTCACCAAAGATATGTCCATCTATAAAGAAGAAATATTTGGACCAGTACTTTCTGTTGTTCGTGCCAAGGATTATGAAGAAGGTCTCGACCTTGCCATGACCCATGAATACGGTAACGGCGTTGCTATTTACACCCGCGATGGTGATGCGGCGCGTGACTTCGCGTCTCGTATCAACGTTGGCATGGTTGGCGTTAACGTGCCAATTCCTGTGCCATTGGCTTACTACACATTTGGTGGTTGGAAGCGTTCGGGCTTCGGCGATTTGAACCAACACGGCCCTGATGCGTTTAAGTTTTACACGCGCACAAAAACCATCACTTCGAGATGGCCTTCAGGTATTAAAGAGGGTGCTGAATTCTCTATTCCGACTATGGATTAAAACTATCGGGGAACTTATCCCCGCTGAATAAAGCTAAACGATAATGCTCCTCAATTCATTTTGAGGAGCATTTTTTTATGTTTGATGTTGAGACTAAAATTGAAATTGCCAAAATTGCTAAGCGTTTGAAAATTCCTGCTGCGGCTTTACTTGCGGTGGCTGAGGTGGAATCTGGTGGGCGGGTGATGGCAAAGGTACGCGGTAGAAAAGAGCCAGTCATTCGGTTTGAAGGTCACTATTTTAACAGGTTTTTGAAGGGGGGCGCTAAACTAGAGGCGAGGGCTGAAGGGTTGGCAAGTTCTCGCGCAGGAGGGGTTAAAAACCCGCGTTCACAGGCAGGGCGGTGGAAGCTTCTGAATCGCGCAATTCGTATAAACAGAACCGCTGCACTTTCTTCTGTGTCGTGGGGTTTGGGGCAAGTGATGGGGGCCCATTGGCAATGGCTTGGTTATGGCAGTGTTGATGCGCTGGTCGCGGAGGCCCGTTCAGGTGTGGTTGGGCAAGTAGAGCTGATGGCACGATATATTGAAAAAGCGGGACTTATTTATGCGTTGCAAGAACGGGATTGGGTCGCCTTTGCCCGCCGTTACAACGGTCCAGCATTTGCAAAAAACAAGTACGACAAAAAAATGGCCGAGGCTTTTACGCGGATAACGCGGGAGGCAGGGAAGGCAACTTTACCTGCTGTCGCGAGCGAGGAAACGTCTACGGATGAAGTGTTGATGTTCGGCGCACGTGGAGTCCGGGTGAAAGAGATGCAAAAAGCACTGACGCTGAAAGGCTACGTTTTGGTGGCAGATGGTTTGTTTGGGCTGATTACCGACAGGGTTGTGCGTCAATTCCAACGGGACCACATGATCGCTGAAACTGGTATTGTTGGTGATGGCGAGAAGGCACTGATTTTTGGAAAGAGAACAAAAATAGTTAAGTGCACTAAAGCCACCAAAATTAAGTTAGCATTGCAAACCAGTAGTGCAGCAAAAGGGGCCCTTAACCGTGCAATTGCTATGCGGAAAAAGCTGAAACGGAACTTGCGAAAAGGCTTGCTTTCTATTTCACGGCGTATCGCTTAATCTAGGGGATATGAACTGATTTGAATTAAGCCGGTGATGGGGCAACAGATGAAATCGAAAAATGAACGCTTAGCAGAAATTTTAGCCTTGGGGCCTGTGGTTCCTGTGCTGCAATTCCATGATGAAGAGACGGCAGTGAATACTGCACGAGCCCTTGTTGCAGGAGGCTTACCTGTCATTGAAATCACCCTGCGAACCCCTGCGGCGTTGCAGTGTATTCGTGCCGTGGCAAAGCAAGTTGAAGGCGCTGTTGTTGGCGCTGGTACGGTAATGACACCTGGAATGATGAAAGATTGTGCTGAGGTAGGATCTCAATTTGTGGTGTCGCCA
>JAZGEY010000062.1:0-40921 GCA_036478985.1 Rhizobiaceae bacterium | reverse complement strand
CTGTCCGGTGGTGAACAGGCACTTACGGCGATGGCATTGATCTTTGCTGTGTTCCTAACAAACCCCGCACCTATTTGCGTGCTGGACGAAGTTGACGCGCCGTTGGATGACCACAACGTGGAGCGGTTCTGTAATTTGATGGACCAAATGTCTGCCAATACAGATACACGTTTTGTCATCATTACTCACAATCCAATCACCATGGCGCGGATGAACCGCCTGTTTGGTGTGACAATGGCGGAGCGTGGCGTTAGTCAATTGGTATCGGTTGACTTGCAGACCGCAGAGTCGTTTCGTGAGGCTGGATAGTTCTTGAACTTGTAGAGGCAGCCAAGCCCCTGTGTCTTGGCCATATATTTAATTGTTATGACGACACCAAATGACACCACAAACTATATTTTCCCATTTTGCTCGGGCGCAAATATAACCGCGCCAGACCCATCACGGATGGGCATTAAAGGTGCGAATCTCGCTGAAATGGCGCAACTAAACATGCCTGTTCCACCTGGTTTCGTGGTTAGCGTTGCCTTAGGTAAAAATATTGCGAGCGGTGATAATACCCTTGCTCCAAGCGAGCGCGAAGCGGTGCGCAATGCAATTTTGTTGATAGAAAAAGAAATGGGTCGCAGCTTTGGCGGTGAGAATAAACCGCTACTCGTCTCCGTGCGCTCGGGTGCTTCTGTCTCCATGCCGGGAATGATGGACACTGTTTTGAATTTAGGGTTGAACAGCAAAACCGTTAAAGCATTGGCTAAAGAAACAGGTGATGAGCGCTTTGCATGGGACACCTATCGGCGTTTTGTTCAAAGCTTTGCACAAGTTGTACTCGGTCTAGAGTTAGACGAGTTTGAAGTTATTCTTGAAGAAATGCGCAATCGTAACAATGTTGATGCTGATGCGGAGTTGCCGGCATCTGCACTGAAGGAAATTGCTTCGGTGTTTCTTGAGATCGTTGAGCAAATCACCGGCGCGCCTTTTCCACAAGATGCCCATGAACAACTCGATCTCGCTCTGCTGGCGGTTTTCAATTCGTGGAATACAAAACGTGCAACTCGCTATCGTGATATCCAGGCGATACCCCATGATGGTGGCACGGCAGCTGTCATTCAGGCCATGGTGTTTGGTAACCGTAATGAACAATCTTGCACGGGCGTTTACTTTACCCGTAATCCCTCTACTGGCGAAAAAAAACCCTATGGCGAATATATGCTCAACGCTCAAGGGGAAGATGTGGTGTCAGGAATTCGCACACCGATGGAATTGACCGAAGCAGATCGTGCTAGGGCCCTATCGGATAATCCTTCGATGGAAAAATTTCTGCCGGAGGCGTTTGATCATTTAATTGCTGCGGGGACTTCTCTGGAAATACATTTTGGCGATATGCAGGAGATTGAATTCACAGTTGAAAGCGGGCGTTTATTTTTGCTGCAGACCCGAAACGGAAAACGCACCCCAAAAGCTGGACTACGTGTTGCGGTCGAAATGGCGCAGGAAAAAGTTATCACGAAAGAGCAAGCTGTTGAACGCTGCGATATGTCTTCCCTTTCCGCGATGTTGGTTTCTAGGGTCGAGCCAACTGATGATGCAGTAATGGTGACCAAGGGGTTGCCCGCATCACCAGGGGCGGCCACAGGGCAAATAGTTTTTACATCAGATGAAGCCGTAGCATTTCGTGAAGCTGGCAAAGACTGCATTTTGGTTCGCCCAGAAACTGACCCCAAAGATATCCATGGCATGTATGCTGCAACTGGAATTTTAACGACACGGGGAGGCATGACCAGCCACGCGGCAGTTGTTGCTCGCGGCATGGGAAAGCCCTGTATCACAGCAGCCATGACCTTGAAAATTGACTTGGCCAACCAAATTTGCAGCTGCGCCGGCAAGATTTTAGCCGCCGGAGACATCATCACAATCGACGGCGTTTCAGGCATTGTACACCAAGGGCCCCAACCCATAGTAATTCCAGAGGCTGACGGAGAATTGGCTCTATTGTTGAGTTGGAAAGATGAGCTCTCCAGCGAGAATTAAGCGCCTCTCAACCCTTCTTTAATTACCCAAGCTTCCGTATCGTCCAGCGCCTTTTCCAGACGGTCGAACAAAGCATTTAGTTCTTCTTCCGTTATAATCATTGGCGGACAAATCGACATGGTATCGCCAATGGCTCGTAAGATGAGGCCATGCTCTTGGCAAAGTTCCGCGCATTTAGGGCCAACAGCTTGAGAGGGATCGAACGCGCGTTTTGTTGCCTTATCAGCCACAATTTCCACGCCCGCCATAAGACCAGAGTTCCGGGTTTCGCCTACCAATGGATGATCTTTCAATCTATCCAAACGCATTTCTAATACGGGTGTGATGTCTCGTACCTTACCGCAGATGTCCATTTTTTGATAAATCTCAATAGCTTTCACCCCAAGAGCGCAGCCCAGCGGATGTCCGCCATAGGTATAGCCGTGGCCGAAAACACCAATTTTTGCAGATTGGGCTTCCAACGCTTCCATCATGAATTCAGGAATCATTACGCCCCCCAAAGGTGCATAAGCTGAGGTTAGTTGTTTTGCGACAGAAATAGTGTCGGGGACCATGTTGTGGGTGGTCGCACCAAACCAATCGCCAGTCCTGCCAAATCCGGTAATCACTTCATCAGCTATCAATAAAATATCGTGTTCTTGAAGAATCGGTTGAATGGCTTCAAAATAACCTGCCGGTGGAACTATCACTCCGCCAGCGCCCATCACTGGCTCGGCAATCATGGCCGCTATTGTATCACCGCCTTCTCGATCTATCATCTCTTGAAGGGATGTTGCCATTCGTGCGGTAAATTCAGCTTCGCTTTCACCCTCAAGACCAAAGCGATAATGATGGGGGCAATCCGTGTGTAAAATGCCGTCAAATGGTAGATCAAAATCGCGGTGGTTATTTGGCAAGCCGGTTAAGGATGCTGCCATCAAAGTGACACCATGATAGGCCTTCATCCGCGAAATAATCTTCTTCTTTTTAGGGCGACCAAGGGCATTGTTATAATACCAAGCAAGCTTCACCTGCGTATCATTTGCCTCAGAACCGCTCGAGGTGAAAAACACTTTCGACATGGGAAATGGAGAGAGTTCTTTTAGCTTTTCGGCAAGTTCAATTGCAGGTTCTGTGCCCCGCGCTCCAAATTGGTGGTAATAGGGTAGGGCGCGCATTTGCTCGATAGTCGCCTCAATCATTTCCTCATTATTGAACCCCAGCCCCGTACACCAAAGTCCAGCCATCCCTTCAATATAATCGTTGCCCTGGGTGTCACGGATAAACACACCTTCACCGCTGGAAATAATAATTGGGCCAATTTCACGTAATTTGTGTAGTGGTGCGTAGGGGTGAAGAACTGCGTCCAGGTCACGGGTCTGAAGATTCGAGAGGGGCTTGCTCATGTTTCAACTCCATAATGATTGTTATGTTGAGCCTAGAATCAATTTGTAGATTCTTGCAATACAGATTATGTCAAATACCCCCCTTTACTGGCAACCAAAACTCCCTCAATACTAGTGCCAGATAGGGAGAATACTATGCTCGGATTGATGCAGGATTGGCCATTATTGTGCCATAAAATATTAGATTACGCCGCCACCCAACATGGCCAGCGTGAGGTTATCTCCCGCTCTGTTGAAGGGCCTATAACGCGCACTAATTATCTCGAAATACACGGTCGCTCCAAACGAGTTGCCCAAGCTTTGGAAGCTGAAGGTTTTAAGCTTGGTGACCGCATAGCAACCCTTGGCTGGAACACGGCTCGCCACATGGAATGTTGGTACGGAATAATGGGCCTTGGAGCCATTTACCACACATTGAACCCACGCCTTTTCCCAGAGCAAATTGCTTGGATTATGAACCATGCAGAAGACAGCGCAATATTTGTCGATTTGTCTTTCATACCCATCGTAGAAGCGATTGCCGATAAAGTTCCGACCTTGAACAAAATAATCGTATTGACTGACAGCGAGCACATGCCGAAGGACAGCAAGCTCGATTTGATCTGTTATGAAGACTGGATCATGCAAGGCGATGGCGCGTTTGAGTGGAAGACTTTTGATGAAAACACGGCCTGCGGTCTCTGCTATACTTCTGGAACCACCGGCGATCCAAAGGGTGTTGTATATTCTCACCGCTCCAATGTGCTCCATGCTTTAATTGGTGCTCAGCCAGACGCGATGGGAATTGCAGCAAATGAAGTTATTATGCCTGTTGTGCCAATGTTCCATGCCAACGCTTGGGGAATAGCCCATTCAGCTCCGATGGTTGGGGCCTCGATTGTAAACCCCGGGCCTCTGATGGACGGTGCTTCAATCTACGAATTATTGGACTCCGAAAAAGTAACTTTCACTGCCGCTGTACCAACGGTGTGGTTGATGCTCCTCGACTACCTAGAAGAAACGGGCAAGATGCTGCCGCATCTTAACAGGGTGGTCATTGGTGGCGCTGCTTGTCCTCGCGCTATGACGGAGAAATTCCAAAGCGTTTACGGCGTTGATGTTGTTCACGCTTGGGGTATGACTGAGATGAGTCCTCTAGGGACCCTCGGTAATCTAAAGCCACAATACAGCTCTCTTAGTGGTGATGCCCGCTTGGATGTTCAAGAAAAACAAGGTTACGCACCGTTCGGTGTGGAGATGAAAGTCACAGACGACGAAAATAACGAACAACCGTGGGATGGAAAAACTTTCGGTAAACTAAAGGTACGCGGCCCTGCTATTGCCAAGGGTTATTATGGCGGTGACGGAGCAGAACATTTCGATGAGGACAACTGGTTTGATACGGGGGATGTCGCTCACATTGATGAAAATGGTTATATGCAAATCACCGATCGCGCGAAGGATGTTATCAAATCTGGCGGCGAATGGATTTCAACGATTGATCTCGAAAACCTTGCGGTTGGTCACCCTGACATTCAAGAGGCCGCCGTTATTGGTATCACTCACCCAAAATGGGATGAACGCCCATTGTTGATTTGTATCAAGAAACCCGGAAAAGACCCAAGTGGTGCGGACGTGCTTAAATTCATGGAAGGTAAAATCGCCAAGTGGTGGATGCCTGATGATGTTGCCTTTGTTGAAGAAATCCCTCACACAGCGACTGGTAAAATTCAGAAAATGGAATTACGCAAACAATTTGCGGATTACACATTGCCCACAGCCTAGTGAAAATTAGTCAGTGAAAACCAGTAAGTGAAATAATGGCAGGATATGTAGAGCGGCTATCGCGGGTTGAAAGACACCGTTCATCTGCAGCCCAATGGTGCCAGCGGTTGGCCGTTTTCGCAGTCCCATACCTACTCATAGTTGTACTAGGTCATCGCTTCGGTGCGATTGATACAGTCTCCACATTTTGGCTGTTGGGCCTGGGGGTTTTCATGGCTGTTGCAGCTCTTATAGCTGGCGTGCGCGGTGTTTATGAATTGTGGACCTACGGCCACGAGGCTGGGTTGAGTGCCGCGCGGGGAATGCTATTGGCAACTCTGCTGCTGCTGCCATTCGCCTATCAGGCCGCGAGAGCTTTTGTTCTGCCACCGATTTATGACATTTCAACCGATCTCGAAGACCCTCCAGCTTATGATACGGCATTGGACGATCGTACGGGGGTAATGAACCCTGTTCTTGATCCCACCTCCGCTATCAAGAATATGCAACTTCAGTACTATCCAAGAGTCACGGCGCGCCGGTATCCACTCGGTATGGGGCGTGTCTTTCGTGAGATCGTTACTTTGGTAGGTGAACGGAATTGGACAATCCTCACCGCCAATACTGAGCAGGGCAAAGCACCGATTGATGAAGAGGGCTCTGGTTTGGTTGCTAAGCCTGTGACTAATTCAAAGGGGTTACCCCTCAGAATTACGATTCCCAAAAAGCGCCCAATTATTATACCTATATTGGCAGGTGAGAACCCTGCTTCCACTACCGTTCCGGCATTTGAAACAATTCAAGTATCACCAACAGGCCGCGCAGAAACCGACGATAACAACGAGCGCGAAGAGCGATATGTCGAAGCGGTAGCCACAAGTTTTTTATTCGGTTTTGAAAGCGATGTCGTCATACGGCTGGTTGAAGAAGAAGATGGAACCCTAGTCGATATGCGCTCAACATCCCGTTGGGGCCCCCATGATCTAGGCTCAAATGCAAAACGAATTTTAACATTCATGAAAGAGTTAGATGCGGCCCTCCAAGGCTTGGGGCAGGGGTGATCTAAACCGCAAAGTATCGCCCATCAATAGACGCAGCCCCATCAGTGCGTACCGCGCCTTTTGCAACAAGGTCTTCAATGTGGGCGAGAACTGAAAGCCCTGCGGCTCCATGAAGCTTCTTGTCAGTCGTGCGATAGATCACGGCAACCATTTTCGGAATGGTTTCATTGCCTTTTCGTATCTGCCCCAATATCGCTGTCTCGCGCATTTTTCGGTGGGTGCGTAGGGCACGCACAAAAGCGTGGGCATTTTCTAAACGCCCGCCGTGGCCGGGGAAATAGATTTTCTGTGGTTGCTTTAGAAGAACTTCTAAGGATGCCATATAGTCAGACATAGCCCCATCTGGCGGCGCAACAATGCTTGTTGCCCAGGCCATTACGTGGTCGCCTGGAAATAAATAATCTGTATTATTCCACCCAAAAGCCATGTGATTGGCTGTGTGTCCAGGTGTAAACAAGCTGGTTAAAGACCAGCCATCCCCCTCAAGTATATCGCCATGCTCCAAGGCTATATCGGGAGTGAAATCCATATCGCCACTTGCATCAAGAAAATTCACCTCCCCCGTGTTTAAGGGGCGGGCAGGACGGTGTGGCCCTTCAGCGTAAATTGAAGCTCCTGTATGCTCCGCCAAGGGGCGAGCAAGCGGCGAATGATCAACATGGGTATGAGTAACAATGATGTGGCTAACGGGCCGCCCGCCAATTGCTTCGATTATGGCTTTCAGGTGTTCCTCATCCGCAGGCCCTGGGTCAATCACCGCAACTTTATTGTCGCCCAGTAGATAAGTATTGGTTCCGTGAAACGTAAAGGGTGAAGGGTTGTTGCAGGTAATGCGAGAAAGTCCAGGAACCATTTCCACAGCTTCGCCGTACTTTGGATCGAACTCAGTTCTAAATTTTGGGCCGGCCATGGGAATAAACTCTTCACATTTGTATTGTCGTAATTGTTCTTGTCGTCAGCAAGCAAGTCAAGACGAACCGTATGTTTATAAATCGAAAAACTAGGGGCGCAGTGCTTTAGTTTCTGTTACTCTGCAAAAAGCGATGATAAAAAAAGCAAATACCCATGAATGATACTAGACTACCCGACAAACCGTTGCTGTCTGCAACGGGCCTCGCCGCTGATTTGGCAAAGCGTGATGACGAGGGAAAACCTGTTCGAGTTTGTATTATTGGCGCTGGGGAAATGGGAACCGATCTTGTTACAGCCATTCGACAAATGCGTGGTGTAGAGATTGCCTCTATAGTTGACCGCCGTTTGAAAACTGCAAAACCTGCGATAAAAATTGCTGGCTACGATGATGATATGGGCGTGATTTGCGAGGGTGCGGGCGCCATCACAAAAACGCTTGAAGCCAAACGTATTCCAATTGTTCAAGATGCCCATGAAGCTTTGAGCCATGATTTAGTTGATGTTGTTATAGACGCAACTGGTGTTCCAGAAGCAGGAGCCGAACTCGGCATGGCATCCCTCAATGCAGGCAAGCATTTGGTGATGATGAATGTGGAGGCCGATGTCACCGTTGGTGCGGTAATGCAAAACGAAGCCGCAAAGCGCGGGCTCGTTTATACCGTTGGTGCTGGTGATGAACCTAGTTCTGTTATGGAAATGTATGACTGGGTAACAGCCCTTGGATACCCTGTCGTTGCTGCAGGTAAGGGCAAAAATAACGCCTTCAACATTGATGCAGTGCCAGACGATTACCGCGAAGAAGCGGAGCGACGCAATATGAACCCACGGATGCTCGTTGAGTTTGTCGACGGCTCAAAAACCATGGTCGAGATGTGCTGTATCGCTAATGCCACGGGCTTAACGCCAGATAAGCCCGGTATGCACGGCCCCGATTGCTCGCTAGAAGATTTGCACAAGGTGCTGTGCCCCGTTGAAGACGGTGGCGTATTGAGCAAAAAAGGGTGTGTAGATTTTACTGTAGGCCAAGGGGTTGCTCCTGGAATTTTCGTTATTGCTGATATGAGCCACCACCGTGTTCGTGAGCGCTTAAATGATTTGCATTTGGGCGAAGGACCTTATTACACCTTCTATCGTCCCTACCATCTGACCAGTTTAGAAGTGCCGCTTTCTGCGGCGCGTGCGGCGCTTTACGGAACAAGCGATATGAAACCCTTGCCGCGCCCTGTGGCGGAGGTGTGCGCGTTAGCGAAGAAAGATTTGAAGGCGGGGGATACCCTCGATTTTATTGGCGAGACTTCTTACCGCTCGTGGGCGATGCGTGCTGATGAAGCGCGTGCCGTAGGCGCTATTCCTGTTGGCCTGCTGGACAAGGGAAAAATACTGAACGATATTCCAAGGGGAACGCTGATCACCAACAAGGATGTTGCGGTGAATAAAGATACCCCGCTTTACCGTCTGCGCGCCGAACAGGATGCGTGGCTTGGCTATGAGGCTTGCGCATGACTTCTGAATTTCCTCCCGTCTACCCCACTGTCTATCCAAGAGACATGATCGGCTATGGTCGTAATGCCCCTGACGCTAAATGGCCGAAGGGAAAGAAAATTGCGGTGCAATTTGTCATCAATTACGAAGAGGGCGGCGAGAATAACATCCTCCATGGAGACGCGGCTAGCGAAGCATTCTTGAGCGAGATTGTTGGGGCTGCCGCTTGGCCCGGCCAACGCCATATGAATATGGAATCAATTTACGAATACGGTTCTCGTGCGGGCTTTTGGCGGCTGTGGCGCATGTTCACCGCTCGCAAAATGCCAGTGACCGTTTTTGGGGTCGCTACCGCACTTGAGAAAAACATGGAAGCGGTTGAGGCGATGTTAGAGGCCAATTGGGAAGTGGCAAGCCACGGCCTCAAGTGGATTGATTACAAAGACTATAGCCGTGACAAAGAACGCGCCCATATAGAAAAAGCTTGCCGTATTCACGAACGCATTACGGGTAAACCACCTACCGGCCTTTACCAAGGCCGCACCTCCATAAACACCCTCGATATCGCCATGGAAATGGGGTGCTTCGATTGGTTGGCCGACATGTATTCCGATGAATTACCCTATTGGGTGAAAGCTCATGGCAAGTCGCATTTACATGTTCCCTATACGTTGGATGCCAACGACATGCGGTTTGCTACCCCGCAGGGTTTCAACAGCGGCGATCAGTTTTTCACCTACCTACGCGATAGTTTTGACTTGCTAATCGAAGAAGGCCGTGGAGGGGCTCCAAAGATGATGAGCGTTGGCCTCCATTGTCGGCTTGTTGGTAGACCAGGCCGTGCGCACGCCCTTGCCAAGTTTCTTGACCATGTGGCCGCCCATGATGATGCTTGGGTTTGCACCCGTGGAGAAATTGCCGATCATTGGAATCTAGTCCACCCAGCGCAATAGTCCCTTGACGAATCCAACGAACTAACCAAACTGCCCCTATGAGCAAATCAATTACCTTTGCGCTTAATGGCGTAGTACAAAAAACCACCTGCCGCCCTGATATGACTGTCCTTGAATGGCTGCGAGGAGAGGCACTCTTGCGTGGCACTAAAGAAGGATGCGCCGAGGGCGATTGCGGCGCTTGTTCTGTGCTGGTGAAACGGGTTGGAGACGAGAAATATATTTCCGCAAACTCCTGCATCATGTTGATGGGGCAAATGGAAGGCGGAGCCCTGCTAACAGTCGAAGGGTTGGCCGCCAGTGGCCCCGATGGTCATGTTGTTCAACAGTTGATGGCCGAAAATGGCTCTTCCCAATGCGGTTTTTGCACACCTGGAATCGTCACTTCCCTAGCTGGTCTTTTAGATAAGAATCCCAATCCAAATGAATCAGAAATCCACGATGCTTTAGCGGGAAACCTCTGTCGCTGTACTGGCTATCGCCCAATCGTCGAAGCCGCTGAAGCTGCAGTAAAAGCGAACCCGGTCGAACTTCCTCTCCCCCAAATGGCAGATGCCGCAGCCATGGTAGGCGAAGATGGCTGCCGCTTCTTCCTGCCAAATTCTTTGAAAGAATTACTAGAACTCCGAGCTGCAAAACCCAAGGCAACATTACTCGCGGGTGGAACAGATTTATCTCTCGAAGTTGCCCATGCAAAAGCCCGTTGGGATGAAACAATCCTCACCCGTAATGTCGCAGAACTTCGCGCCATTAAAGAAGCAAAAACACACATCGTTTTCGGTGGGGCAGTTACATGGCAAGCAGCACTGCCATTGTTACAAACACACTGGCCCAGCTTTGCTACCCTAGTGCGCCGTTTCGGTTCCACTCAAATTCGCTCCATGGGAACCATCGCAGGAAACATTGGTAACGCTAGTCCTATCGGTGATGGCGCTCCCTCATTGTTGGCTTTAGATGCAGTACTCACTCTTGCGAGTAGCGCTGGAGAGCGGGAGGTGCCGCTTAATGATTTCTTTCTCGATTACCGAAAATCAGCCTTGAAATCAGATGAAATTATTCGGTCAATTACAGTGCCATTACCAACAAAGAACACTCACTTTCGTACCTACAAAATTTCAAAAAGATACGACCAAGACATCTCCACTGTCTGCGGTGCGTTCTCTTTGGAAGTGGATGGCGACATTATAACAAAAGCCAGAATAGCCTACGGTGGCATGGCGGCGACCTCGATGCGGTGCAAAAAAGCTGAAGCGCTATTGATTGGCAAACCGCTAAATTCAGCAACAATAACAGCCGCGCAAAAAGCCATATTAGAAACATTCTCACCAATGAGCGACATGCGCGGAACGGCAAAATATCGTGCGACAGTAGCCGTTAATTTACTCGACCGCTTGGCGCTTGATCTCGCAGGGGAAACGATAGAGGTAATGGCCCTATGAGTGATTTAAAAATCATCCGCGATGTTGTTGGTCACGGCCACGCCCATGATAGCGCTCGCCGCCATGTGCGTGGTGAAGCAATTTATATTGACGACATGGCCGACTTACCCGGTACTATGCACATTGCCCCCATTCTATCTCCTGTTGCGAATGGCAATATATTGTCGATTGATGCGAGTGAAGTGAAGGCGAGCGACGGTGTAATTGCCGTACTCTTCGCGAAGGATATTCCTGGCAAAAATGAAGCCGCACCCATTCTCAAGGACGAGCCAATTTTCGCTGACGGCAAGGTTGAACACGTAGGTCAAATTATCGGGGCGGTGGTTGCGGACAGCCTGAACAACTCCTTGCAAGCCGCCCGTAAGGTGAAGTTGGATATTGAAGAGCTGGCAGCTTGCTACGATGTGGAAAAAGCCTTCAAAGAAAACTCTCACACCCACCCTACTCAGCTGTTGAGTTCAGGCGATATTGATGCAGCCTTCAAAAACTCTCCCCATAAATTCAAAGGCCGTGTGGAGATGGGTGGCCAAGATCATTTCTATCTCGAAGGCATGGTGGCCTACGCTATTCCTGGTGAAGAAGATGAAATGGTGGTCTGGTCTTCTACCCAGCATCCAACCGAAGTTCAGGTGCATGTGGCGCTTGCCCTTGGGGTGCGTGATCACAATGTTGATGTGCGCGTGCGCCGAATGGGTGGGGCCTTTGGCGGTAAAGAAAGCCAGCCGACAATAATTGCCGCAATCGCTGCGCTTGCCGCAAAAGCAACGGGCAAGCCATGTCGGTTTAGGTTGCGCCGCGATGACGATATGGCAGCAACAGGAAAACGCCACGGCTTTGTGATGAACTACGAAGTGGGTGTTGAAGTCAATGGCCGCTTTATTGGACTGAAGATTGATGCCTTGGCAAACTCTGGCCACGTGGCCGACTTAACGGGACCTGTTGTCACTCGCGCACTTACCCATTTTGATAATTGTTACTATCTCCCGGCAACAGATTTTGTTGGTTTCTCTGCGAAAACAAATACGGTTTCTAATACGGCCTTTCGTGGTTTTGGCGGCCCTCAAGGCTTGCTCGCCACAGAAGCGATAATTGATACCGTTGCTCGGAAGCTCGGTCTCACCCCAAACGATGTTCGTGCGGTAAATTATTATGGGCCTAAGACTGGGGAGGTCACTCCCTACGATCAACCTGTTGAAGATAACCGCATCACAGATGTGGTGGATCGGGTTTTGGCAAATGCCCAGTGGGACAAACGTCGTAAAGAAATTGATGTTTTCAACGCAAAAAACAAAGTGCTGAAAAAGGGCCTTGCCATGGTCCCAGTGAAGTTCGGTATTTCGTTCAACATGCCGACCCTCAATCAAGCGGGTAGTCTGGTTCATGTCTATCAAGACGGGTCTGTGCATCTAAACCACGGTGGCACAGAAATGGGGCAGGGACTCTATACTAAGGTTGCGCAAGTCGTAGCAGAAGTGTTTGGAATCCCCCTTGCGGATGTAAAAATCACGGCAACGACAACGGATAAAGTTCCGAACACGTCTGCAACAGCCGCCTCGTCTGGGTCAGATCTAAATGGTGCTGCCGCCTTTAATGCGGCCAGTGAAATCAAAGCGCGGATGATGGAAATCGCCTGCGATCATTTTAACGCTGATGTTGGCTCAATTACTTTCAGCAAAGGTACGGTTAGTTGCGGCGAGAAAGCCATGACATTTGGCGAACTGGCCAAAGAGTGTTGGATGCAACGGGTTAGCCTTTCCGTAGCAGGATTCTATGCCACACCAAAAATTCACTGGGATGGGAAGACTCTCAAAGGCCGCCCGTTCTTCTATTTCACCTATGGCGCGGCTGTCGCAGAGGTGGTGATTGATACTCTAACAGGTGAGAACCGTTGCCTGCGAGCAGACATCGTTCAAGACTGTGGCAAGCCGTTGAACCCGACCCTAGACCTTGGTCAAATAGAAGGGGCATTTGTGCAAGGGATGGGCTGGCTTACGTGCGAAGAACTGTGGTGGGACGATAAAGGCAAACTGCGTACCACTGGCCCATCAACATACAAAATTCCTGGTTCTCGTGATGTCCCGCCAGAGTTTAATGTGGAAATATTGGACGATGAACCAAACCGTGAGGAAACGGTTTTTCGCTCTAAAGCAATTGGGGAACCACCTCTAATGCTAGCCATTTCAGTCTGGTTGGCTTTACGTGATGCCGTTTCTTCCCTTTCAAATGGAAAGCTTGCCGCAAATCTTGACGCACCAGCAACACCTGAAAGAGTGTTATTTGCGGTTGAAGACATGATGCAAAAGGTTGAGAATACCCCATGAAACAAATTCCCTTTTGTAGCTTGAATGATTTAACGGCTGACGATTTTGTCGAGACGTTAAAAGACATATTCGAACATTCCCCTTGGGTGGCAGAGCGGGTGACAGATTTACGCCCGTTCAAATCTATTCGCATGTTGCAACAAGCCATGGAGCAGGCCGTTGTCGCGGCGGGGGTGCGAGAACAACTCGATTTGATAAATGCTCACCCCGACCTTGCTGGCAAGGCTGCATTGGCTGGAGATTTGACAGAATCATCCACTAATGAACAATCTGGCGCTGGCCTTGATACGCTATCTGAAGAAGAACACAGTAAGTTCCATGGCCTTAACGATGGCTATAAAACCAGATTCGGCTTCCCCTTTATTCTCGCGGTCAAAGGCCATGATAAACATTCAATCATGGAAGCCTTTGAGCGTCGTTTGGAAAACAACCAAGACGAAGAACATACGGAAGCATTAAAACAAATCGCCGAAATAGCACGCTTTAGATTAGAAGCCTTGCTCACCCATGATGAATAGGGAAACCAATGTCCAAACTTTCCACCCATGTACTAGACACCTCCAATGGCCACCCCGCTGCGAATATGAAGATAGAGTTTGTTCGCAATCCCGGAGCCAATGAAGAGCTGATAAAAACAGTGGTCACCAATGCGGACGGTCGCACAGATGAATTGCTCTTAAGTGCCGAGGAAATGGCCATTGGGGAATACGAATTACGTTTCCATGTCTCGGACTATTTCATTGCTATGGGGGCGGAAATGCCGAAGCCCGCATTTTTGAATGTTGTACCGCTACGGTTTTCAATATTTGATACAATGCAAGGCTATCACGTACCGTTATTATGCAGCCCGTGGTCCTATTCTACCTATCGCGGTAGTTAGCCGTTTCAAAGCTAAGAAAAAAAATGCTTCTCCGCCTGTTTGGTGTGTTGCAGGCTACCATTTCTTCCCCTATAGAAGCCCCTGCAACACGCAGTTTTAGCGTGTGCGTAAGTTGGGACGTGGCCTAGTGGTAGGGCAACGCTTTTTGGTAGCGCAGATCGTAGGTTCGAATCCTACCGTCCCAGCCATTTTCTTGAAAATTTACCCCTTTGGTTGCACTTGGCAGTTAGCCAACATCACTCTAGTTTGAAAACAAACTAAGTGTGAGACAATATCATGACCGCATGCATTACGGGCTGGGCCCATTCAAAATTTGGAAAGCTTGAAGGGGAAACCGTCGAAAGCTTGATCATTGGCGTTGTTAAAGGAGCGCTGGAAAACTCTGGGCTTGATGCCTCAGACATTGATGAGATTTATCTCGGTCATTTTAATGCAGGTTTTTCGGCTCAAGACTTCACCGCGAGTTTGATCTTGCAAGCTTCCGACGACTTTCGTTTCAAACCAACAACCCGCGTAGAAAATGCCTGTGCAACGGGATCCGCCGCTGTGCACCAAGGGGCAAAAGCTATTGCGGCAAAAACCGCAACCCATGTGTTGGTTGTCGGTGTTGAGCAAATGACCACAACACCGGGCCGTGAAATCGGTGCGAACCTGCTAAAAGCTTCCTACCTGCCTGAAGATGGCGACACCCCTGCAGGATTTGCTGGAGTGTTCGGCAACATTACCCAAGCCTATTTCCAAAAGTATGGCGACCAATCGGACGCGCTTGCGGCAATCGCGGCCAAAAACCATAAAAACGGTGTTTCCAACCCCTATGCGCAGATGCAAAAAGATTTGGGTTTCGAATTTTGCCGCGCCGAAAGCGACAAAAACCCATTTGTGGCGGGCCCGTTAAAGCGTACTGATTGCTCGCTTGTATCCGATGGTGCTGCAGCGATTGTATTAAGCAATACACAGGCGGCATTGAGCATGAACAAAGCTGTTGCTCTACGTGCCACCGCCCACGCGCAAGATTTTTTACCGATGTCTAAACGTGATATTTTGCAATTTGAAGGTTGCACAAAAGCTTGGTCAAATGCGTTGAGCGATGCAAAGCTGAAGATAGACGATCTGTCATTTGTCGAAACCCACGATTGTTTTACAATTGCAGAATTGATTGAATATGAAGCGATGGGACTTGCTGAATCAGGACAGGGTGCGAAATTTATACTTGATGGTCATAGCCAAAAAGACGGGCGTTTACCGATCAATCCATCGGGTGGGCTAAAGGCCAAAGGTCACCCAATTGGCGCAACGGGTGTATCCATGCACGCCCTAACAGCGATGCAACTAACAGGGACAGCTCCTGAGGGCATGCAGATTAATGGGGCAACCCTCGGTGGAATTTTCAACATGGGTGGGGCGGCAGTAGCAAACTATGTTTCCATATTGGAGCGTATCAAATAAGCGGTACTACCGCACTAGATTTCCATGGACGTTGAGGTGCGGGAACGGACTACGCTTCCCTCCTGCTAACTCACCTGTTACCGCGTTGCTCCATTCGTGGCCAATAATACCACCGCGCACCGCGCCACTGATGATATTACCGCTGATTGTCGCTGAACCCGCGCCCTTCACAACGGAAACGATAATCCCTTCGCCGGCCTGCTTAATAATATTGTTAGCCGCGATTACATTGCGCAAATAAGGCCCCCAACCAAGGTTGATACCGTAAAGTGGTGCACCTTCAATCACATTCCCTGTGACGCTGGTGTCAGCCTCAACAGATATACCAATGCCAAATCCAGCAACTTCTGCGGGGTAGGGGCCTTGTGTCTTCAGGTTCCGAATAAGGTTGTTAGCGCAAACGGCCAGCCTGCCGCCTTCGTTAAAATTCGCAATGGAAATACCCATCGTCCCACCATCGACAATATTGTTGGCAATTAGTGAACCTTCGAAAATGAATTCAGAATAAATCGCCGTCTCGCCTGAACCTAAACAGGTATTGCCTGTAATTTGGCAATTGCTCGCCCCGTTAGCGCGGACCGCTGAAAAGGCGCAATTACTAATGTGGTTGTTGCTCACAATAACACCATTCGCGCGGAAAAGGTTGATGCCATTTCCTCGTTGCCCTGTTCCGCCACCCTTGGCAGCAATGCGTTGGATGCGGTTTCCAGTGATAATTGTATTGTCGTCGCCAACTGTCCAACGATGAACTAAAATTCCCCCATTGGCACAATTTTCGACAGTATTGTTTTGAATGGATAGCCCGGTGCTATTAACAGCAAACAAGCCTGCAATGCCTGCCGCGCCAGAAATATGAACCCGTTCTACCCGACCGCCACAGGTATCAAGACTAATGCCAGCCCCAAGACTGCCTATGAAATCGCAATTGTCGATCAACACCCGCGGACAAGCACGGGCATAGATTAGCCCACCAAACTCCTCGCCAAAATTGCGATTAGCTCCATCTAGGGTGATGCCATTTAACTCAATCAGCTCGCAACCAGTGCCAGAGAACATAGCGCCCTTGCCGCTGTAGATAAGCCGCGAGGTTCCAGAAATCCCCATCAACCGTGTGCGTGGCGGCAGGTTAATGTTGGAAACCACATATGTTCCAGGCGGTAAAAATACTGGTTTGTTTTCTTTTGATGCCTTATCTAGGACTTTTTGCAGAAACGTACTTTGATCATCAAACGCATCAGGACGCACGCCAAATTGTGAAGCATCCAAAGCGCCACGTAAACCAGCCAGTTTCAATGGTTTAGATGGCCCCGCGCCATAAGCGTACAGGGGGGCAATTGACGGAAGTATCACACCACCAGCAACCATATGCTTCAAAAAATGCCGTCTATCCATGTGTCACCGTGAAACGTGCAAAGAGATTCATAGTATGTGGTGCATATTTCGTGCCAGATGATGTGTACTTCTTTGGGACAGGTAATTGCGCCTAACCCGTGCGGGCTTTATAAGCCAAAGGAACATAGCTAGCTGAATTGAGAAAACACATGCTTGAAGAGGGTAAAATCTACCTCGGCACTAGCCGCAATCCTGACGACAGTCTGCAAAAACCAGAATACCTTGGCCTAAAACTCGCCAACCGCCATGGTCTTATTACGGGGGCAACGGGTACCGGTAAAACAGTCTCCTTGCAGATATTAGCGGAAGGGTTTTCCAATGCAGGCGTGCCTGTCTTTTGCGCAGATGTGAAAGGCGATCTCGCTGGTTTGGCTCTGGCGGGAGAGGGAAAAGATTTCCTCGTTAAACGCGCTAAAGACATTGGTCTAGAGGACTATGAAAACCAAGACTTTCCCGTAATATTTTGGGACCTATTTGGCGAACGTGGCCATTCTATCCGCACCACAATTTCCGATATGGGGCCACTGCTTCTCTCGCGTTTGATGGACCTAACGGACGCACAAGAGGGTGTTCTCAACATTGCATTTCGCATAGCGGACGAAGAAGGCCTGCTACTTCTTGATCTTAAAGATTTACAGTCTCTTCTCATCAATATCGGTGAACGCTCAAAAGAGATTTCTGGCCGTCTTGGTAATGTTTCCAAGCAATCAGTCTCAGCAATCCAGCGTTCTTTGCTGGTGTTAGAAGAGCAAGGCGGAGCCCATTTTTTTGGCGAACCTGCTTTGGCAATCACTGATCTGATGCGCACCACCCGTGATGGTCGTGGTTCTATCAACGTGCTTGCGGCAGATAAGCTGATGATGGCTCCGCGCCTCTATGCAACGTTTTTGCTATGGTTGATGTCAGAATTATTTGAAGAGCTGCCAGAAGTAGGCGATCTTGATAAACCACGCCTGGTGTTCTTCTTCGACGAGGCGCACCTGTTGTTTCAAGATGCTCCAAAAATTCTTATCCAACGGGTTGAGCAGGTGGTAAAGCTCATTCGTTCCAAAGGCGTGGGCATCTATTTTGTTACGCAAAACCCAATTGATATCCCAAATGGCGTTCTCGCCCAATTGGGCAACCGCATACAACACGCCCTGCGTGCCTATACGCCGCGCGAGCAAAAAGCAGTGAAAACAGCTGCTGATACTTTCCGCCCGAACCCAGCTTTCAAGACAATTGATACAATTAAAAACCTTGGTGTGGGTGAAGCGCTTGTATCTACGCTTGCGAAAAAAGGTGTACCGACAATGGTGCAACGTACGCTCATTCGCCCACCACAATCACGCCTTGGCCCGTTAACGGATAAAGAGCGCAAGAAGATCATAAAAATGAGCCCCGTTGCGGCTCAGTACGATAAAACAATTGATAGAGAATCGGCATATGAAGTTTTGAAGATGCGAGCCGCAGAAAAAGTGAAAGCCGAAGAAGCTGAACGCAAGCGTGAAGAAGCTGAAAAGAAACGCCTACGCGGGAGCCGAAGCAGAGGAAGAAAACGCCGCTCCTCACGCCAAACAGTTGGTGAAGCAGCCGTAAAATCAGTTACCCGTTCAATCGCCACATCCCTTGGCCGCGCTCTTGTACGCGGAATTCTCGGTAGCTTGAAGCGGGGCTTTTGAGGGGGCGTTTTTGTTAAATGGGTCTCATGTCTTTTCCGATTAGCCCATTCAAATCGGGAAGGACAAGTTCAGGAGGCAAATCAGTATACTCATCTGGCATGCCACCTCGGTTGCACCAGATGGATCGAAAGCCAAATGAACAGGCGGCGGCTACATCCCAACGATTGGAAGATTGAAAAGAGATTGCATCAGCGGTAAGTCCGTAGTCATCAGTTACCATTTGATAAACCGCGGGTACTGCTTTGAAAATATTAATACGATCAACGGAAATAACATCATCAATAAGGTCGGTAATACCCGCAGATTTAACCGCCGCCTCTAACATACCTGAGGAACCATTTGATAATATACCGGTACGAACACCTGCGGTTTTAAGGGCCTTCAGCACGGTTGGAACTTCTGGAAAACAATCGAGTGTCCAATAAGCATCAAGCAATGGTTGGCGGGCTTCGTGGTTGGCACTTGGGTGTTTAACGAAGGCAAAATCGAGGGCTTGTTCGGTTAAATCCCAAAAATCCACATAGTTTCCCATGAGGGTGCGTGTCCAAGTATATTCCAACTGCTTGTTGCGCCAAGTATCAGAAAATTGGGCGTGGTCGGCTCCAATTAACTGTGCATGTTTACGCACTGCAGCGTGAACATCAAACAATGTGCCATAGGCATCAAAAACATAGGCTTTATACATGGGAGCTCCTTTGAATTATCTCAACCTGACCCCACCTTTATCATTGCGTCAAGCGGGCGTTCGAGCGAAGGTGAAATAAGTCTTGGCAAACACTATTGGAACCAAAATGTCGGAATTTAGCGAAACATGGACCTATGCAAATGGTGAATGGCATGAGGGGAATATCCCGCTCATCGGTGCGCGTGAACATACTTTCTGGTTGGGTTCAAACGTATTTGATGGCGCGCGGGCATTTGAAGGCGTAACCCCCGATCTCGACCTACATTGTGCGCGGTTGAATAAATCGGCAAAAGCTCTCGGCCTTCTACCGACAAAAACTCCTGAAGAAATATACAAGCTTTGTCGCGAAGGTGTCGCAAAATTTGCCCCCGATACGGCGCTTTATATTCGGCCCATGTATTACGCAACTCAAGGAAACGCGACAGCCGTAGCGCCGGAACCTGAATCAACAAAATTCATCATCAGCATTTATGAAACTCCAATGCCAGCACCAACGGGCTTTGGCATCACAATTTCACCTTTCCGTCGACCCACCCAAGAATGTATGCCGCTGGATGCAAAAGCTGGTTGTCTATATCCCAATAACGGCCGCGCTTTGGCGGAGGCCGCAGAGCGCGGCTTCGGCAACGCAATTTTGCTAGATTTTCTCGGCAACGTAGCTGAACTCGCCACAGCCAATATTTTCATGGTGCGCGACGGTGTGGTTTACACGCCAGCAATCAACGGCACATTCCTGTCGGGCATCACCCGGGCGCGGATCATTTCGCTTCTAAAAGAAGACGGCGTAGAGGTGCGTGAACAAACTTTGCAGGTGAGCGATTTTGCAGAGGCGGACGAGATTTTCGCAACGGGGAATTATTCTAAAGTTAGCCCGGTCACCCGCTTTGAAACCCGCGATTTACAACCCGGCCCAATTGCGGCAAAAGCGCGTGAGTTGTATTGGAAATATGCACTGGCGACTTGATTTACTTCCTAATTCCCTATCAATTCAAATTTACACATAACGAGGAGACCAAAAAATGGCTTTCACACTTCCCGATCTACCATATGCGTATGATGCACTCGGCGCTTACATGTCTGCTGAAACACTTGAAAACCACCACGACAAACACCACCAAGCCTACGTCGATAATGGCAACAAACTAGCAGCTGATGCTGGCATGGGCGACAAATCTCTTGAGGAGGTTGTCATGGCTTCCCACGGCACAAACGCTGGTTTGTTTAACAATGCCGCACAACATTATAACCACTTGCACTTCTGGAACTGGATGGCGCCAAATGGCGGCGGCAAAAAGCTGCCAGGCGAATTACAAAAAGCGATTGATAGCGATCTCGGTGGCTACGATAAATTCCGCGATGATTTCATTGCTGCTGGTATGACTCAATTCGGCTCTGGCTGGTGCTGGTTGTCCGTCAAAGACGGCAAGCTAGAAATCTCCAAAACACCAAATGGTGAGAACCCTTTGGTTAATGGCGCAAGCCCAATTCTTGGCTGCGATGTGTGGGAACATTCCTATTACATAGACTACCGTAATGCCCGCCCCAAATACCTCGAAGCCTTCGTTGATAACTTGATCAACTGGGATTATGTGGCTGAATTATACGCCGGCGCTTCAAGCTAGTTGAGGCTAAAAATTGATTGATAAGGCCTCGCAATTAGCGGGGCCTTATTCGTTTAGGCCTTGCCTGCAGCTTTCAACGCGAAGGCATAAACCAAACCAACCTCTTCGAGGTAAGCAAACCGCCCCGTCTTCCCAAAGTGCCCCGACCCCATATTGGTCTTCAGTAAAATTGTGGATTTACCGCCTGTTACTTCACGCAGTTTAGCCGCCCACTTCGATGGTTCCCAGTATTGAACCCGGGGATCGGTTAAACCTGAAAGTGCAAATATTGGCGGGTAATCCTGCGCTACAACATTATCATAAGGCGAGTAGTCAGCGATTATCTTGTATTCCTCAGCGCTCTCGATCGGGTTACCCCATTGGCTCCATTCACCCGGTGTGAGCGGTAAGGAGGCATCTAGCATGGTGTTCAAAACATCGACAAAGGGAACCTGAGCAATAATCCCTGCAAACAATTGTGGCGCCATATTCGTAACAGCCCCCATCAAAAGCCCACCAGCAGAACCGCCCATGGCAACGATACTTCCCTCTGAAGTAAATCCTTCACGGGCTAAAAATTCGCCACTAGCAATGAAGTCCTTGAAGGTCTTAGGCTTGCCTGCCTTTTTGGTTTGTTCGTACCAACCGCGGCCTTTCTCATCGCCACCGCGTATATGGGCGGTGCAGTAAACCATTCCGCGATCAACAAGGCTTAAACGGTTTGGTGAGAAACTGGCAGGCATCCCAGCGCCATAGGACCCGTAGCCATAAAGCAAGCAAGGAGCAGAACCATCAAGCGGTGTGTCCTTACGGTGCAACACAGTAAGTGGAACCAATTCCCCATCTTCCGTTGGCGCATGCAGGCGACGCACTACGTAGTCATCGGCGTTATGGCCAGAGGGTATTTCTTGCTCCTTCCGCATAGTCCGCTCACGGGAAGCTAGGTCATAATCCCAAACCTGTGCGGGGGTAGAAGGGGACGAATAGGAAAATCGAAGGGTATTCGTTGCGAATTCGTAGCCAGAACCAATGCCAAGAGAATAGGCTTCTTCATCGAAGGAAACAGTATGCTCTTCACCGCTAGTTAATTCTCGCACCACAATTCGGGGGAGGGCATTCTCTCGTTCTTGCCGAATGAAATAGTCTTTCAACACGAAGGAGCTGTCCAACAAAACATCGCTGCGGTGCGGAATGAGTTCTTGCCAATGCGCTACATCGGGGGTTGAAATGTTGGCCGTTACAACACGAAAATTCTCAGCGTCGTTTGAATTAGTCGTGATGTAGAGTGTATCGCCATGCATATCGACACTGTATTCGTGTCCCGCACGGCGGGTAGAAACGAGCGTCATGTCTGCCGTTGGATTGTCCGTTGGAAATAGACGCACCTCGTCTTCGTCATTCTGCCCCGTGTGCAAAATGAACCATTTGCCATCGAGAGACTTGCCAATGCTCACATAGAAACGCGCATCCATTTCTTCATAAATGAGAACTTCAGCAACATCAGGCGCTTTGAAAAACACCTTATTGGGGCGGTGGTTCTCGTCGACCTTCACATATACAAAACCGCGACTATCACTGCACCATTCGAAGCTGCCGACATCTTTGGTCAGCTCAACACTGTCCAATCCTGTTCCAAGGTCACGGATACGCATGTGGTGAAATTCGGATCCATTGTCATCAAGGCTCCACGCTAAGCGTTTGTGGTCGGGAGAATGGTCCATTAGGCCAAGAGCGAAATATTCAGTACCTTCGGCTTCCTTCGGGCCATCAAACAATACTGTCTCCTCGCCCCCATCGCGGGGGCTTCTGGTGAAGAGAGGATATTCTTTCCCTTCTTCATAACGGCTTGCATAGGCGTAGGAACCATCAGGGGAAGGAACCGATGAATCATCTTGTTTGATGCGTCCCTTCATCTCGTTAAAAAGCTCGTCTTGAAGGTTTGAAGTGTCTGCCATCAGTGCTTCGTAATAGTCGTTCTCAGCATCCAAATAAGCCTTGATGTTCTTTGGGAGAACAGACGGATCACGCATGACATCCTGCCAATTATCAGCTCTTAGCCAAGCGTAATTATCTATGAGATCAATTCCGTGGTGGGTCGTCTTCGAGGGTTTTATCTCGGCAATAGGGGCGGGAAGTTTTGTTAGGTCAAAGGTCACTCATTCATCCTCTGCTTGGGGTGCGAAATCTAATGCCGCGCCATTTAGACAATAGCGCAATCCTGTAGGGGCGGGGCCATCTGTAAACACATGACCGAGATGGCCTGCGCAATCGGCGCACTTTACTTCCGTGCGTTTAACAAAGAACTTGCGATCGGTATGCTCGCTGACTGCATTTGATTCAGTTGGCGCATAAAAGCTCGGCCATCCTGTTCCAGACTCAAATTTAGCTTCAGCGTTGAACAGCGACTTCCCACATCCAGCACAGTTGAACATGCCATCACGTTTTTCATCGTTAAGAGGACTGGTGAAGGCTCGTTCGGTTCCTTCTTTTCGCAATACATTGAATTGCTCGGCGGATAGTTGCTCACGCCATTCGGCTTCGGTCTTAGTAACTTTGGTCATGGGAGAACCTCAAAAATTGCAGAATGTCAGATAGTAAAGATGGTGGTAAATCAGCGAATATCAAGCAGATTGATAGCAAGAGCCGCACCAAGCAAAATAGCCAGCCACAACACCATCAAACCAGTTGGTTGCACCCGCGCCGCCCGGCTTTCGGGGCCATAAATACGAGCAAGGGTGTTTTGGGCAGCACCGAGAGTATAGCGAGCCGCGCGCGATAGTTCCCCCCATATAGTAGAGACCAATGAAACCATGAGCCAAAGAATGGCGGGGCCTAACTTACGGTATGTCCAATCAGTGTCGACATTGATACCGCGTTTCTCTTCCGGGAAAAATCCAAACCGCATGAGTAAAGCAAAGGCTAAAAGGGCAAAAACAAGAAGCTGCATCTGAGCCAAGATGTGGCTAGCCGTGTAGGGCACGTAGGGTACGTCGTAAGGTAATAAGGAGTAGAGCGCGCTTGGAAAAATGCCGATAAGCACGCAGGCCGCCGCGGCTATGCCCATAGCGAGTAGCATGTTGAGGGGAGCTTCCTTGGGGCGTTTGCCGCTGTCATGGGCAAAGAAAGTGAAGTAGGGAATCTTGATGCCAGAGTGGCTAAGAACCCCAGCAGAAGCGAAGACTAAGACTGCCCAGACATAAGGGTAATGTTGTTCCGCGGAAGCATCCAGAATGAGTGATTTGGATACAAAACCAGAGAACAATGGAAACGCTGAAATGGAAGCCGCGCCGACAATACAGAAGATCATCGTGTAGGGCATAGTGCGATAGAGCCCCCCAAGTTCTGAAGCTTTAGAAGTGCCCGTACGATAGAGCACTGCACCAACAGACATAAACAACAAGGCCTTGTAGAGAATATGGGCGAAGGCGTGGGCTGCGGTTCCGTTCAGAGCCATTTCGGTCCCAACACCGACACCCACCACCATGAAGCCCAATTGGTTGTTCAGTGAATAGGCGAGTACACGGCGTAAATCGTTCTCAATCTCCGCAAAGAAAATTGGGAAGAGGGTCATTGCCGCACCGATGTAGATCAGCATTTCAGTGCCGGGGAAGGCACGGGCCAAGCAGTAAACCGCCATCTTTGTGGTGAAGGCCGAGAGTGCAACCGTACCAGTGACTGTGGCGGCAGGGTATGAATCTTGCAACCAGTTATGCATCAGCGGGAATGCACATTTGATGCCAAACGCGATGAAGATGAACCATGTTCCAAGGCCCCAAGATTCGGGGCCCGCACCCGTTAGCTTATCAAAGGCAATAGAACCTGTGGCGCGGTAGTGAAGGGCAATACCAGCAATGAGAATAACGCCCGACCCGATTTGGATAATCAAATACCGCATGCCAGTGGCATAGGCCCCCTCGGTGCGCCGTGCCCAAATGAGGAAAACGGAAGCCAGCGCCGTACCTTCCCAATAAACAAAGAGGGAAATGAGATCACCCGCAAAAACGGCTCCGATGGCCGTTCCTGCGTAGAGTAAGGTTGCGATTTGCTGCACCGCATCGCGCACATGCCAAGCGTAAAGCCCTGCGAGAAAGGCCGCGAATGAGAAGATCAAACCAAAAATGGTTGAGAGTTTATCGACCCGCATTAAGGTGATGTCCAACCCGCCGATTGAGGTGAGGCCGTGCATCCCGATTGCTGAATTCCATACCCACCAACCGCTAATGATCGGGATGATGAGTGTTACAGCTCCGCGCGCGCTACCCTTAGGCAAAAACGGCAAGGCAAGTGCGCCAAAGATGAATAGAAAAACGGGGGAAGCAAAATAGGGCATTAAGAAATCAGGCATCATTATGCTCCTTGATTTCTAACCCTTCGGGAGGATATTTCTCCGCATCTATTGCATTGGGAGCATAATAATCTTCATCGCGACCAATAACCATACGCAGCACTTTGGTGGCAAAAATGATGAAGGAGAAAGCCAGAAATCCAAAAACGCCGTAGAAGCCCGGGAAGGCTTCAATCTCAAAATGTCCGTGCCGATGGATAATAAAATCGCCCAAAAATAAGAGCAGGCAAAGAATGCCCAGCCCAATGATCATGCGTTTAATATTCTCTGGTTTCTCAACCCAAAGCAATTTCTCGCCAATGGGATGGATGATGTCAGGTTGGGATTTCTTGCGAGCGGCCATAGGTCTATTCCTTATTGAGCCACGGCCACAATGGGCGCGAGAAAATTGACGATGCGATCAGCGTAGAAAAACAGTACGAGGCAACCAACAGCGGTAATACAGGGCGGTAACACAACAAGCAGTGGTGCTTCTTTGAGGTTATCTCGCCATGTGCCTACGCTTGCTTTCATAGGGGTGAAAAATCCTCTGGCGAAAATGGGCAACAGATAAGCTACATTCAATATTGAAGAGAGCATCAGTACGCCAATCATGATCTGCTGATTGGCATCTGCAGCACCAACCATCAGCAACCATTTACTCCATGATCCGCCCAAAGGTGGAAGCCCGATGATACTTAACGCGCCAATACCAAAGGCGATGAAGGTGAAAGGCATAGCGCGACCTAACCCACGCATTTGGCTGATCTCAGTCTTGTGGGTTGCTACATAAATTGAACCTGCGCACATGAAGAGAGTGATCTTACCAAAAGCGTGGGTGACAATATGCAGGCCGCCACCCAAAGCCCCCATCGAAGAAGCCAGCGCAACACCAAGGGTGATGTATGACAATTGGCTAACGGTGGAATAGGCAAGGCGGCGCTTCAAATTATCCTGCTGCATAGCGATAATGGAAGCGGCAAGAATTGAGAATGCCGCCAACCACATAAGCCATTCAGATGCGCCTGTGGTTGCGAGATTGTCGATACCAAAAATATAAATACCGACCTTGAGCATGGAAAACACGCCGGCCTTCACCACAGCTACGGCATGAAGTAATGCACTAACAGGAGTGGGCGCAACCATGGCGGCAGGGAGCCAGCGGTGGAACGGCATGAGCGCTGCCTTACCAATACCAAAAGCAAACAATCCCAATAAAATAGGCAGGAATGAACTATCAACCTTACCCGCCAATATTCCCCCTTGGGTAAAGTCCAATGTGCCAGTTAGCACATAAGTCCAAATAACAGCGGTGAGTAAAAAGAAGATACTTGTGCCCATTAAAATGCCCAAATAAACACGCGCCCCAGCCTTAGCTTCGCTTGTCTCCTTATGAGCAACGAGGGGGTAGGTGGAAATCGTGAGCAGTTCGTAAAACAAGAATAAGGTTAGAAGGTTGGCCGCAAATGCAATGCCCATTGTCGCAAATATTGCAAAGGCAAAAGATGCAAAGAATCGAGCGTGATTTGTCTCCTTATTGCCACGCATATAACCAACCCCATAGATATGAGTTAGTATCCAAAGCGAAGATGCAACCAGAGCGAAGACCAAACCTAATGGCTCAATTTCAAATGCAATTGACAGCCCTGGTTGGAATGAAATGAGATCAAGCGTAAACGGCAATCCTGCCATGAAGCCTTGTAGGATTCCAACGACCACAGCCAACAGCGCGAAGGAAATTAGTAAAGTGAAACCATCGCGTAGATTGTCATGCTTGGGCAGTAACAGGCAAGCAAGGCTTGCAACCAACGGCAGGCCCATACTCAAAAGGATCATAGTGGATGAGGTCATTTGCGCCCCTCCAGTCCAAAAATGGTAACGCCACCGCCATCAGCGGTTCCCGCAAAAGCGCCATTTAGTAGCGCTTCAGCTGCTGTGCGAGATGCTCCAACAGTGAAGTCAGCATCAATGCCAAACCATATAGAAGCCAGTACTAGGATCCAGGTTGGGATGAGTAATGAAAGGGGAGCTTCCGTTATGGTCACTCCAGATTTGGCTGGGGTGAGGTAGAGTGTCTCAACCACCCGCCAAACATAGACGACGGCAATCAAAGAAGACGCCACGATAAGGAACGCAACAGGCCACCAACCTTTCTCGAAAGCTGCGGACATTAACACCCATTTAGAAACGAAGCCTGCTGTTCCTGGAATCCCAATGAGGCTCAAACCACCCACGACAATCGCAGCGCTCGTCCAAGGCATCTTGCGACCAAGCCCTGCCATGTTGGGCAATAGTGGTGAGCCTGTACGGTAGATAATAGCGCCAACGGCAAGGAAAAGCGCGCCCTTGGTAATCGCGTGGTTAAACAAATGAACGATCGTGGCACTTAGTCCTGTAACGCTCAAAAATGAAATGCCGAGCAGCATGTAGCCAATTTGTGCGATAGAGGAATAGGCCAGCAGCCGTTTCACGTTCACCTGATAAACCGCAATGATGGAAGCCGCGAACATAGCGATGATACCGAAAGGCAATATGATGAATTCAAGAGTGTCTTGGGCAAACCCAAATTTGGCAGAGTAAACGGAGAACATAAACCGCAGAACAACATAGATCGCTACTTTGGTGGCGGTTGACGCAAGAAAGGCGGAGACTGCTGATGGCGCGTAGGTGTAGGCTCCCGGTAACCAGCGATGGAGTGGATAGATAGCGAGTTTTAATCCCATTCCAATCACAATAAATGCAAAGGCAGAACGCACGGTGCGGCTGTCTTCCAAATTAGCCAAACGCTCGGATAGATCCACCATATTGAGAGTGCCTGTGGCCATATAAATCAGGCCCAAGCCGATCACAAAAAACGTCGCGCCAATGGTCCCAAGGATGAGATAATCATAGGCAGCAGAAAGAGCACGCTTGTCTTTTGAAGCCCCGAGCGCCACCAGCACATAGGTGGAGAGAGAGGAGATTTCGAGGAATACAAATACGTTGAACGCATCCCCAGTAATGGTGACCCCCATCAATCCAGTAAAGCACAGCATGTAACAAGCGTAGAACAGAGTGTGATGATGCTCTTCAATTTCCTTAGCAATACTAGTGCGAGCATAGGGGAGAACGACAAGACTAATTACGGCAACGATGACCAGCACGAAAGCATTGGCCGCATCAACACGGTATTCAATACCAAGTGGGGGAGCCCAACCGCCTATATGATAGGAAACAACGGAACCATCTAAGACAACAAAAAGGAGAAATACCGAGGCGAAAAATGCAATGGTTGCAGCCACTACGCTCACTAAGTACGCAAAGCTGCGGTTACCAAATAACATGCAAAGTGGCCCAGCCAACAATGGCGTAAGCACCACAATAATTGGGGCGTGTTGTTGAAGCTGTGAAATGTATGAGGCAAACATTAGGTTCCCACCTCATCTCGTAATGACGCTAACTCTAAGTCGGATGCGGCATGATCTTGTTCTAAAATTTCGTCTTCTTCTATTGTTCCATAGGTCTCGTTAATACGAACAATTAAGGCAAGGCCAAGTGCGGTCGTTGCTATACCAACAACAATGGCGGTTAGAATAAGAACGTGGGGAAGGGGGTTCGAATACACTTCATTTGGGTTGCCAGTTAGAATTGGAGCCGTGCCGCCAGAGACCTTACCCATAGAAATATAAAGCATGAAAACAGCAGCTTGGAATAAATTGAGGCCAACAACTTTCTTCAACAAATTGCCCCGAGCCACAACAATATAAAGCCCTGTCATCATCAAGATAACAAAGAGCCAATAGTTGATGTGGCCAAGAATATATTCCGTCGTGAGTGTTTCAAACATCCTGCTCACCAATCTTTATCGTCAAGGCGTGGCGGGCGGCCTGCAAAGGCATAAAAAATGGTAAGCATCACGGCGAAGACAGTGATCCCAACCCCAAGTTCCACAATCAAGATACCCCAGTGCTGCCCTTTATAGGTCTTCTCAGCGAACACATTGTAATCGAGAAAATTAGCGCCCAAAACCATCGAAGCTATGCCCGTTCCTGCGTAGAGCAAGACACCAAAAGCAACGAGGCGGTGCAGTATTGCATCGGGGAATATTTGACGCATCCGCCGTAAGCTAAAAATAAGACCGTAGAGAACAAAGCCAACAGCAAAAATGACGCCAGCTTGAAATCCTCCCCCAGGTCCAAAGTCGCCGTGGAATTGTACGTACAGCCCATAAAGTAAAATCGGACCGATAAGCATTTTTGTAATCACACGCAGTATGAGGTGGTGATCCATTTATCGCCCCCCACTCTTTTTGGTTGTCTTGCGTCTGCGAGGGGTTCCACCACTGCCACCAAGACCGCTGATGAGAAGCAACACACCAAGCCCTGCTGTGAACACCACTGTCGTTTCACCAAGTGTGTCAAACCCGCGGTAGCTGGCAAGTACGGCGGTTACTACATTGGGGACATGAATGTCGCGCGGGGTGTTGGCAAGATATTCAGGGGCCACATGATTATGAATGGGCGCATCGGGCGATCCAAAATTTGGCATGTCCAATGTACCATAGATAAGCGCAGCACCAGTGAGTAGAGCCACGGCCAGAGGCACGAATGAGAATTTGGTTGGCTTCTTCTCATTACGCGCAGTGAGTGCAATTGTACCCAACATTAATATGGAAGATATCCCGCCCCCAACCGCGGCTTCTGTGAAGGCCACGTCAACAGCATCCATGACGATGAATAAGAGCGCCGACAGAAGGCTGAACACACCAGATAGCATGACCACTGCAAACAAACGGCCGACCACGGCAATAGCAATCGCGGTAGCTACCAGAGCTACAAATAGCAAAAGAGTAAGCGCGAGTTCCATCACTTACCCCTTTTCTTTGTGGAAGCTTTACGTTTAGCAGGCTTCTTTTTGGGCGTGGGGATTGGCGCTGTAACATCCTCAACCAATTCTTTTGGACGCGAGCCCGATATGAAGGCAGCATTGGCGACGGCATGTGATGCTGTGGGACCAGTAAGAAATAAAAACATAATGATGATGATGAATTTAACGGTCACAAGGGTTAACCCCGTTTGCAACATCATGCCTAAAAGAATGAGGCCAGCCCCAGCTGAATCTATAATTGAGGCAGCATGGAGCCGCGCCCAAAAGTCCCCTAAGCGCACCATGCCTAGAGAGCCTACGAACAAGAAAAAACCCCCGCTGATAAAAGCAATCCAGGTAAGTATGTTGATGATCATCTCACTCATAGTTCTTCCACTTCTTCTGGAGCGTCCCCAAGGCGGCGATAACGGAAGAATTTCAAAACAGCGATTGTTCCAACAAAATTTATAAGAGCATAGAGTAACGCTATATCGAGGAATTCTGGTCGCTCAAACAACAGGCCCATGGCTCCGATTAGAAGTACTGTGCAAGTACCAAAAGTATTTAAGGCTAAAACGCGATCGTATAAGGTTGGCCCCGTAAACAATCGCGCCATAACAACAACCATACTAATGAATATCACAAGGGTGATGAAGGAGAACATCAAGCTTCACCCTTCCCTGTATGCTCAATATTGCAAACACGCCTGCCCATATCCGTCAAAGCATCATGGTCTGCGGCTTCATCAGTGAGCGCATGAATGATGAAATGGTCTGGCTCAGTTTCGACGGTAATGGTTCCCGGTGTTATTGTGATCGAATTGGCAAATAACATTTTACCGAAGTCACTCTGCTGACTCGCAGGAACGGTTATTAGTCTCTGTCGCGTTGTGAGCTTAGGGGAAAGAATAACTTTTGTGACCGCCCAATCGGTCTTGCCAATTTCGATTGTAAGCCAAAACAAATATTTGATAAATTTGAGTACACCCACATCGCCAGCAATACCTTTGGATCCCAAAATGCCGAGCCGAGACATGATCCACGTGCAAAGTAGAGATGAGATGACGCCAAAGCCAATTGTCAAAGGTTCGTAAACGCCTGACATTAACAGCCACAAGACAAACAGGCTTAATGAAAATGCGAGGAATCGAATGGTAGCTCTCCAGTAGCCATATGGGCAAAGATGTTGTTACAAAGGGATTCGGTAAGTTAAATCCAATTGCATCATATGTACTTTATGTGGCGCTCAATTCAATAGCCAAGACAATAGAAACACGGCGTTACCCAATTGAATCCATTGGCGAACTGATCGTATAAAATATCGTTCGAGTTGACACTTTTTCTTTGAGTTGATAATCCGCTCTCAATCTATGGTGCTGCTTAAGTTTTGGGCAATGGGGGATGTAGCGCAATGATGTCGCAAAAAAGCGGCTAACCTCAACCACCTCATACGAAGGGCAATTTGTATGGAAACCTTAGAAGACCACATAATTGAAGGCACAGACCTTTTGATGGAACTAACATCAGAGGTCGTGTGCGCATATGTAGGTAACAACCCACTTGCAGCTGCCGACATTTCAACCCTTATCAAGGACGTGCATACAGCGCTTGGCTCTGTGTCTGGAAAGACTTATGCACCCGCGGTTGAAAAGCCGAAGCCCGCCGTTTCTATTAAAAAGTCACTTGGGCATGAATATCTAATTTGTTTGGAAGATGGCAAAAGCTTCAAATCTTTGAAACGCCATTTGAAAACACATTACGATCTTTCACCAGAGCAGTATCGAGAGAAATGGGGGTTAGCATCTGATTATCCAATGGTTGCTCCCGCCTATGCTGAAGAGCGTTCAAGACTTGCGAAAGAAATGGGTCTTGGTCGTAAAGCGAAAAACAGCTAGCCCAAACTTCAATAGATCAAATTAAAAGGCAGATCAGAAATGATCTGCCTTTTTGCTTTTGAATGTGCCACGCCATAAATCACTGAAATTTATAAATATTATTTTTCTTTCGAAATGTCAGAAAACTTTGGTTCCAAAATGTCCGTTCTATCCCGTCCATACTTTCACTGTGAAGAAGCTGCTTTTGAGCATGTAGAATCTGCCCTGTGGCCTAAAGGCCCGACTTGCCCCCATTGTGGCGGCATGGATCGCATTGGCATTCTCAAGGGGCAGCTAACCAAGGCCAATAAGAAGGGTGATCGCAAGGTTCGTCACGGACTAAAGAAATGTGGTGATTGCCGTAAGCAGTTCACGGTTCGCAAAGGCACTATCTTTGAAGAAAGCCACATTCCGATGCACAAGTGGCTACAGGCAATTCTCGTGAAAGCACATTCTACACCGATGAAAGCCGCCTGTATGGTGATGTTCGTGGTAAGTTCAAAACGTCTGGCATGGTCAAGCACTCTGACAACGAATACGTGCGCGGTGACGTTCATACCAACACGGTTGAGGGCTTCTACAGCATCTTTAAACGCGGCATGAAGGGAGTTTATCAGCATTGCAAAGAGAAGCACCTACACCGCTATTTGGCTGAATATGACTTCCGTTATAACAACCGTGTTCGCTTGGGTGTCGATGATATTCAACGCGCAAACATCGCGTTGAAGGGTGTAGTTGGGAAACGCCTTAAATATGCCTGACCTGTTGGGTACAAATAAAAACTACACGTTTACCAAATGTATGATACAAAATGAGCAAGTCGAATTTAATTTCGAAGCGGATAACATTATGACTAATGAAAAATTTAAAGCAGCAACACACTTCATCGTACATGAGTGCGATAACGGACCTGCCCCACTAGGCGCAACTCGCTTGAATAAGGCGTTGTGGAATGCTGATGTTTTGGCATTCAAAGAAACTGGCCAATCCATTACCGGAGAAAGCTACCTTAAAAGGCAAAATGGGCCAGTCCCACAAAGTATTTTGGCCACATTAAACGAACTAGAAAATGATGGGCAAATTGTAATCAGTGAACCAAGAAAACGATACGACACGCGCAAATACATTTCTCTCAAGGGTCCTAATGAGGGTGACATTTTATCAGAAGAAGAAAAAGATGATTTAAGAGCTGCAATTGATTTTGTTTGCGCTAGATCAACAACAACTATTAGCGATTTAACCCATGATATTGTTTGGAAATCTGCCGCAATAGGTGAAGTAATTCCCTTGTGTGCTACTCTTGCTGCTAAACAAGGTGAAGTCACAAAAGATGCCAAATCTTGGGCTGAAAAATACATTGCAGAAAGAGCTTAGTTGAATGGCAAATTGGGGGGGCTAAAACTGTTGTTCTGGAACGCAATGTTTCCGAATATGTTGACGGTGAGACCGATGGGTTCAATAGATTTTCTGAAGCTTTTGACGGGCTGCAATGGCTTTTATCTAGGAATCAAGATTTAGGGTTATCACGCGAAATAGAAGGGGTTCGCTGGCACATTTATGTGCAAGCTGGAGATCCAATCGCTAAAACCCCTGACATCTTCGTACTTTTCACCGTCACTGATGACGAAGTTATAATTCACCATATTAAAGCAGTTGAGCATGTCGAAGAATCAGATTGATAAATTCCGCGATACAGCCCGCGAGCTAGAAACGGATGAATCCGCCGAGAATTTCGAGCGGAACCTAAAGAAGGTCGTGTCAGTCGATAAACCTAAGCCCAAAGACGTCAAAGACTAAACGAGCGTGTTAGCCGTCAGTGGAAAGGGTATTGGCAGCGGAAAGCGGCTTAGAATTTGAATTCTCTTAAGTCGCTCCAGTCTAGCTTGCAGCCGTCTTCCAAACGGGCCTTGCCCTCCAATCTACAGGGAACCCCATTCTTTCAAGCACTATTTCCGGCATGCCTTCCAGCAACTTCATCAGGCGGATTGGATAAGATGTATCACTATTCTCTGCTGTTACCATGTAGCAAATAACTACTAACACATTGTATAAATAATTGCTTGGTTGCTCACCTTGTAATTGCATGTCGGCGCGAAAATTTTTGATCTTTGGAGGTCTCTTGACCATTCGCCTGTTCCACAGACGACCATGATGAGCGCATATATTGCGAATATAGCAAAGGCACTGAATTGCGCCAGCAAGCGTTTCCCTATTGGGCAAGCCGAGTTCCCTTGCAACGCGATCTTTCACGCTATGCTCTTTTGTGGAATCAATGAATTTAGAAATTTCGGTAAGTGTCATAGTTTCGCAAACAGCCCACAAAGGGGGCATGTGTGGCGTCGAGTATTTGTCCTTGTAGTGCTTGTTAAAAATTTCCTCACTTCGCTCAATGTTGGCTGTAAGCCGCGCCACACGCGCTGTGTGTGTCCAAGCGTTTTCGAAGTGCCCACACTCTAAATAGACGTGTGAGCCATGCTTTAGCGTCATCAAGTTTGTCCATCGGGAACGCAGTTTTATTTCGATACGTTCGATGGCTTCCATTACAAGAAGTCGCAATTTCCTGTCAAAAATGTACACATCGAGGATGTCATCGAAGTCGGTATTTTGTACAAACTTCTTACTTCGCGTCTCGCCATCGGCGGGCGGCATTTCATACGGAAGCCAGTAAGCGCTCAATCTATAGTAACCAACGGAACCTAAATAGCGCTTTAACTCAGTCAGGTCTTTCGCAATAAGACCCCGAGATGTAAGCAATTCGGCTTGTTGTTCGACAGTAGTCGGTTGTTTTTCATACTTCATGATAAAACAAATACATCAGCGCCAGAAAAAAGTAACCCCCCGGTATTGGGCAAGCTTACGCTCTAGGCCTGGGGGGTGTTGTTGCACCTTAACTAGCACTCTGGATGTCAATGTCAAGGTTTGGATTTATCAATCTTTTCAATAACATGTTCGAAATGTTATTGTTTTCTTAGGGTTTTTATTGTTCCAACAAACTACGGTTCAGCATAAAATAACCACATAATATTCCCCTGTGGGTCGGTTCCTTTGCGAATCCTGCCCCCACCGTGCATCAATTTCAGCACCGCCCATAAATTGTTCACCCGTGATTTAATCTTGCGCGAGTAAGACGCTTCCACCAAACGCCTAAAATCAGAATCCCCACCCGTTAGGCAATCGTCTCGCGTTGTTTGGGTGTGTCAAATATAACATCGCCATCGCGTCTGATAGGACAGAAGCCCTTCCAAGGAAGGGGCAAGTGCTGGCGTGCATAACAAATAATGATCTAACTGTTGCAAGAGTTGATACCACTCTAGCAACGCGGGAAAATATTTTCCGCTTGCAAACGGCGGTTGACCTTCAATATGACCCGATTTGTGATGGAGTAACAACCGTCCACTACCGCGATGCTGTTTGTGACTTATGTGAAAAAGTAGTCTCAATAGCGCTAACTGTCCCATTGGTAAGCATGCAAGCAAAAACTCGTTGTGGTGCAGAAATTGCGTTGGCCCGACAAATAGCCATGTATCTTTGCCATACAACATTTAGCCTCTTGCTTACCGAGGTGGGTCTCCATTTTGGCCGGGACCGATCAACGGTGGCGCATGCTTGTAACCTGGTTGAAGATAAGCGTGATGATTTATCTTTTGACGTTTTAATTTGTCAATTGGAGGCGCTGCTTTGTGATGCCCGCCATGCCATGAGCATCTGCGTAGAGTACGATGCATATGGAAGTGAGAAAGCAGGGGAGGCCATTGATGGTTATCCGCATTATAAACAGCTTACTTCGCGGGGAGGATAATAATGATTGAGCCAATTTCAGCAAAATCCAGCCTGCGCGTATTACAATTTTTGAAAAAAGCCCGCACAGAAAATGAGTCCTTAAGCGAGCAGATAAAAATTATATCGTTTACGGAGGCAAAGAACGAACGTCTCATGCTCATAGCCGCAAATGGATACAAAATGATATGCAGCGCCGATCAAATAGATGCGCTTCACAAGGCTTCATTGATATCACACAATCAAGATTGTTGTCGCCTTTTACCATTAGGGGAGAAGCGTATTAAACGAGCTGAGGCTGTTGCAAAAGGTGCAAAAGATGGTGCTTTCCAAGCCCAGCATCGCGAAGAGATTGTGCAACAAGTCAGCATCAACGGGTCGCGGCATTACGTGAAAGTGAATATAAATGAGTCGCCGCTTCATAGGTTGAAATCTCGCAAAGGGCCCGATGGGAATACATGGCTGGATGATGCAGAGTTTCATGCCGGAGAACGTTTGCGGCAAGATTTCACCCAAGGGCGGTTAATGCAAAAAACAACCTCAAATTGGGACCTGGGGTTGGGAAGCTCAACAAGTAAATCTGGGGCAGGGGGAAAGGCAGATATTGCTGATAGCGCTATTGATGCTCGCCACAGAATGGAGAAGGCCTTAGATTGTGTTGGGCCAGACCTCGCTGGTGTTCTAACGGATGTGTGTTGTTTCCTAAAAGGGTTAGAAAGTGTCGAACGAGAAAGGCGCTGGCCACCACGTTCCGCAAAACTTATGTTACGGACAGGGCTTGCACTGCTAGCGCGTCATTATGGTACGGCCACCAGAGCAGCAACAAAAGGGAAATTACGAACCTGGGGCGGTGAGGGGTATCGGCCTTCACTTGAAACGTAGCGCGTTTTGTCAGGCCATCGACATTTGTGCGATGGCCTTGATACGCACGACCATTGACTTCAAACCGTTCGCTCTTTGGGGTGTGAGATGTTCCTCTAGGCCGATGGCTTTAAAAGTTTCTTGCTCATCTGTGGAAAGGATATCTGAAGCCGTTTTTCCAGAAAAAATTGTGAGGGCAATGGCAACTAAGCCACTTACAATATGTGCATCAGATGCCCCAGTGAAGTGCATTATCTCCCCGTCATTGTCACTCGACAACCAAACCTGACTAACGCAACCGGTAACTTTATTTGCGTCATTCTTCTCTTCGGGGGCTAAGGGGGTTAGTGCCCTGCCAAGTTCGATGAGATAGCCATAACGGTCTTCCCAATCATCGAGAAATGAAAAATTTTCAATGATCTCTTCAAGTGAAGTGTAGATGGTAAGCGGTTTGGTCATGTTGAAATACGATGGAATGTTGGTTTCCGCTTACTTAGTGCTTCTTTCGATGCACGCCAAGGCCCGTGTTCGTAATATTCATAGTGAGTTGCGGGAAGAAGGGATGGAGAAACAGTCTTAACATTGAATGACATCGGTAAGTATTTGGTAAGTTTTGCACCAGTTGCACCTACAACCTTCTTTACGGAGTGACCTAGAGATATGTTTGGTAAGTGTTTGTTTACCATGCTCGTTAAAATTCCCACATGAGAGTGAAATAATTCGAATAAACCCCCAACGCGGCATCATGATTAGTTTTCCGTTAAAGTCCCTGTGCAATATTGTCTTTCAGAGTAGCACCTGTTCGTGTGCGTTGAGGATTTGTATTGCGTTTCTCGTTGTTAAAATTGTTAGGCTTGTCTTTTTCCGATCTGGCGGCCTCATGGGTTCATCCTTCGGTTGAAACTAAGAGTGAAGCCTATCTTGGACACGCCCGATTTATCGGATCCCACCTCGTTGGTGGTTGTATCGCTCTTATTGCTATCCCAGTTTACTTAGCCATAAACACAACCATAAGCGTTGTAGAGGTTAGCCTTCTCGCGTTGCTAAGTCTTCCCGTACTTTGGGCATTCTTCGTTTCAAAAACAGGTTGGATGAAGTTGGGTGTAGCTGGCTCTCTAACGACTGTCGCTGTGATGATAGCTGTTGCGAGTGTCTTTTTTGGCGGTCTAAGTTCGCCATTCATTTTTTTACTATTTATGGTTCCCATTGAGGCGGCTTTGTCACAGGGGAAACGCGGTATCGTGTATGGCCTAGCAATCGCTGCTTTGGCCCTTGCGTCGATTATGTATGCGCCCATATTAAGCGCGCCATTCACTCTGGCAGTGCCTGCTCAGGTGCTGACATCCATTGTTGCAATGGTCTATTCAATTGTTCTGGCGCTCCGTCTGAGTGCCAATCATGCAAAAACGAGCGAAGAATTGCTCGCGGAACAAGACCGCTTCCGTCTTCTTGCCGATAATGCGACTGATCTCATCACACGCCATGATCAATACGGCTCAACGCTCTTTGCCTCCCCTGCCGCACGACCATTGTTTGGAACCTCAGCATCGAACTTGTTGAGTTCAGGTCTGTTTGAAAAAATCCATCTGCAAGACCGCGTTATCTTTCTAAAAAGCATTTCATCGGCTGTTCATAACGGCAAGTCACAGTCTTGCCAGTTCCGAATTCGGTGCAAGGGTAGTGCTGATCAAGTTTGGAAATGGGTAGAAATGCGTTGCCGTCCCCTCCGGGATGAAAAGACTGGTCGCACTGATGTTGTTTCAGTCACCCGCGATATTACAACAGCAAAAGAACAAGCGATCACCTTGCGAGAGGCTACCGAAAAATCTGAAGAGGCTAATCAGGCTCAGCGCCGTTTCTTGGCAACGATGAGCCATGAACTGCGAACTCCATTGAATGCAATTCTTGGGTTTTCAGATGTCCTAAATCAAGAGCTGTTCGGTGAGTTGCCCCATGAACGCCACAAAGAGTACGTTGGCTTGATTCATGACTCTGGTCAGCATTTGCTTAATGTTGTCAATGATTTGCTTGATATTTCTCGCATTGAAGCAGGTAAATACGAACTCTCTATCTCACCCTTCAACGTGATTGATATTGCTGATGCAACAATAAAAATGTTGCAGCCAATGGCCGCGAATGCCGAGGTAACTGTTCACTGCGATGTACTGCCAACGCTTCCAGTGCTTACTGCAGACAAGCGTTCATGCCAGCAAATACTAATCAATCTCGTTTCTAACGCCATTAAGTTCACCCCTGAGGGTGGATCGGTAAAAGTGAGTGCCAAACAGCATGGCCGCGCGTTAAAATTGCGTGTCAAAGACAACGGCATCGGAATTGATGAGAGTTTTATCCCGTCAATCGGCCAACCCTTTATGCAAGCTGATATGGGACACGACCGTAGCTATGAAGGCAGTGGCCTGGGGCTTTCTGTGGTGAAAGGGCTCGTTGCTCTGCATGGCGGCGAATTCGATATTCAAAGCACAAAAGGTAAGGGGACAGCCGTCACAGTTACCCTCCCGCTGAATACACAAATTACACGTCTGGTTCCAGCTGATGAGGAGGCACAACTCGTGCACCTCAACACAAAACCAGTTCATGAATCGATCAATAAATCTAAATCAACCGTAACCTCAAGAAAAGGAGACAGCCGTGCACGCGTATCAGCCTGAACGTCTCAAACCCTCTTCCACCCCTAAACACGCATTACTGCGGTTCGTAGCCGAACATCGTGGCCTGACTGGCGGCGCGGCCTTATCCTTGTTGGTGATGTCTAGCGTATTTGTAAATGCTGCGTGGTATCAACCGGGCAAACATCCATCTCCCTTGTTTTCAACACGTGTTGATGCGACGGCTACTTCCCGTATAGCAAAAGTAAAGAAGCCCGATGTTGCTGTGGTAAAAACGGCAGAAGCATCAAAGAAAACCAAAACAGGTGTTTCTTCTTCATCAAAAGAATTGCTGCGTGAAGTGCAAACCGCTTTGTCTGTTCGTGGATATTACGGTGGTAAACTCGATGGAGTTTTCGGCTCACGTACAAAAAAGGCAATAACGTCTTTCCAAAGCGACCACAGTTTGAAACCAGATGGAACCGCAACTGTCCGTTTGCTGACCCAGGTCTTGATGTCGGCTTCTGCTCGCCCTCAAGAAGTGCCAATACCGAAACAAAATATTGTCGCTAAGGTTCAGGCAGAGGTTCAAACTGTCAAAGTTTCCACCGCCACAGCACCAGCTCAGGCCGACGGCTTGATTGCCAGAATTCAATCTGGTCTACGTGCTTACGGACATGACGTGAAGGTTGATGGCAAAATGGGTCAACAGACTGCAACCGCTATCCAACGCTTCCAGCTTGATTATGGTATGAAGGTTACTGGTGAGCCATCAGACCTTGTTTTGAAAAAACTACGTGCCATTGGGGCCTATAAAAACGGGTAATCCACTTGCGCGTTACATCTGAATTTTGGGTTGGTGCGCTCCTGCGGCGCGCCCAAGCTGGCGGTGCTTTTGTGTGCGTACTTCACAAGGGAGCCAAAGAGGCTGGAGCTATTTTTGTTGTCATAAACAACTTGGCAGGTGATGCCACACTGCTCGGCCCAGCTCCTCAGATGGTTTATGATGAGACTGTTGAGAACACGCGCTATTTTGAGCCGTTACTAAATGGGGTTCCTGAAGCTGAAGTGTCGGAAAAAATCAAACGTGAGCGCTCATTCGATCCTGATATTTGGGTAATCGAAATTGAGGACCGTCAAGAACGCAGTTTTATTGAGCACGTAATTGACCCTAACGCCTGACCTTAGCCCCTAGTAACTAGCCAGTGTAACGTAATTCTTCTGCTTGAGCCGTAGTTTGTACTGAACCTGACACTTTGCGAACTGGTGCACCTTCTTCCAAGTAGCCTTGATGCTTTGCGCCATAAGCTTTGAATTTTGGCCATTGAGAAACCGCGTGTTGGCAAGTCTCCAGTTTTAATTGTGCGTAGAATTTTATCGCTCGGGTAGCATTTTGAACTGAAAGTCCAATGGCTGGCTGAGCGAGAAGTTGAATACGGTTTGCTTGAGCATCATCGACACCAGCTGCGCGCAGAAATACTGCCATCGTGTCACCGCTTTTGTCGACAAGAATTTGATGAGCTGTTTCAGCATGCAGTTCCGCTTGCTTTTGCATTAGAACGATCATTGCTTGATGGCTACGGGTTTGAGCGGCCTTCTCAAAAGCATTCCCGAAATCGGCAATTGGTAGGCTCTTTACTGTTTGT
>JAZGEY010000061.1:0-8631 GCA_036478985.1 Rhizobiaceae bacterium | reverse complement strand
GTAAATTACCAGTGAGTTCAACCGAGAAGTTTCCCGCCGTTTGTGGTCGTCGTCGCTGTCTGCTTGCTCGATAAATTGACGGCGCAGGCGAATATCACCCGGTCCAAAAATCATCATCGCATCGGCGGGATCGCCATCACGACCCGCGCGGCCAATCTCTTGATAATAGGCCTCCACCGAACCCGGCAAATCTGTATGAAACACAAACCGCACATCAGGTTTATCAATCCCCATGCCGAAGGCCACTGTCGCCGCCATCACTAAATCATCCTCGGTGACAAATCGGTTTTGCCGCGCCTGCCGTTCTTCCCGTTCTAGCCCCGCGTGGTAGGCAGTCGCGTTGATGCCATTGGCTTGCAAGGCCTCCGCGCACTCCTCGGTTTTCTTGCGGGATAGGCAATAGATGATGCCGCTCTGCCCCTTGCGCTCCGTGACATAATCCAACATTTGCGATTTCCAGCCGCCCTTCACCGCCACGTTGAGCTGGATATTTGGGCGGTCGAAACCAGAGACAAATGTACGGTGTTCACCCTTAAACAATTGCAGCTCGATGTCCTTGCGGGTCGCCTCATCTGCGGTCGCCGTCATCGCCGCAATGGGCACGTTGGGGAACCGTTCCGACAGCACTCCAAGCGCTGCATATTCAGGCCGAAACGAAGGCCCCCATTGGCTCATGCAATGGGCTTCATCAATCGCAAAAAGACAAATCGGCAGCCGTGAAATTGCGTCCAACATCCGCTCGGTCATCAACCGTTCAGGCGCCATATAAAGGATGCGCGTTTCGCTCCCCGCCACCCGCTGCCAAGCCGCAACATTGGCCTCACGGTCTTGATTAGAATGAATGGCCTCGGCAGCAACTCCAGCCAATTTCAAAGCCGAAACCTGATCCTGCATCAGTGCCACCAGAGGCGAGACCACAATCGTCAGCCCCTGCATAGAAAGCGCTGGAACTTGAAAACAAAGCGACTTCCCAGCCCCCGTCGGCATAACCGCCAAAACCGAAGTTCCAGCAAGCAGGCAATCAATTATTTCCTCTTGCCCAGGCCGAAACTCATCATACCCAAAAACATCCTTAAGCACCGACCGCTTATCCGCCACATTAGCACGCACATAGGGGACGGATGGGGCGGCAGAGGGCATAAGAGATCGAACCAAGAGAGAATCGTATGAGGAGTTGTAAACCACTTGGCGCGCGGTGGGAATCGTGAAATTGATTTGCTCAATACTCGGTGGGATCGCAAACAACTAAAGACTCGACACCTTGATGATTGGTTGCTTTATTCTTTGCATTATCAATTTGGGGGCGGATTATGGCACTTGGAACATTTGAAATAATTGCAGGAGACTTCAAACTTGGTAAAGAGCACCAATTATTGAACGATAAATTCACCTTAAAAGTGGAAGGGAAATTCTTTCGCGAGTCCATCAAAACAACTGCGATTGAAAAAATTGAAGTAGCAACAGATGAGTCCGTCCAAAAGGTTGGAGCTTCAGTGGGTTGGGCTCTAGCGGGAGGGTTAATTGCAGGGCCACTTGGAGCTGTCACGGCAGGCGTGATCGGAGGTAAAAAAAATCAAACTACTTTCATTTGTCATTTTAAAGATGGCCGTAAGTTTGTTGGAATCATACCCTCTAAATTGTACGCTAAACTAGCCGCCCCCTTCATGATTTAACTCTAACTCAATCAACCTCTACCCGTTTCAAATCCCGCGCAATTTCTTACCAATCCGCTCCCCAAATTCCCTCAATCGATACTGGGCAATATCTGTTTTCTTCCACTCGGCAAACAGCGTTTTTCTCGGTTTGGGGATCGCCGCCTCTAAAATTTCATACTCCAGCAATCCGTCAATTCTAAAGGTTCGGAAGTCGGCTCGTAGGGTGCACCAGGCGGCTAGGATTGTGGCGGCGGGGAAGATGGAGATGAGGAGCGGCCAGATGGTGCGGATGCTTTCGTTTCCTTTGAGGTCGCGGTAATGGATCGCCACCTGTTTGCCGACCCTGAGTGAGCGGCGGATGTCGGCCATGTCGATGTGCATTTCATTAGGCGCAATCATTTGCGGGGCGAACAGCGGCGTGTCGATGAGGGTATCGCGCAAATTTTTGGGAACCACGGCAGCGATTTTGGCGACCACATCTTTGGCCGCAGTTGAAAGCGCCTCGTCCACCCGCCCGTCCAACATCCGCGCCCCCAGCATGATCGCCTCCAGCTCGCTGGCGGTGAACATCAGTGGCGGCATGTCGTAGCCCTCATCCAACACATAGCCGACCCCCGCTTCACCGCGTATTGGAACGCCTGTGGATTCGAGCGACACCATATCGCGGTAGAGGGTGCGCAGCGAAACTTCGAGTTCTTCAGCAATGCGCCCAGCCGCGATTGGGCCGTTGGCGCGGCGCATGATTTGGATGATTTGTAATAGGCGGTCTGCACGTCTCATAATTTATCTTAGACCACAAACCATGCTGACACCATGCTGTCAGCATGGTGGTGTTAGCTTGCCATTAATTGAAATAGAGAAACCAACAAAATGCTTAAACTGATCACCTTCGCCTCCGCCCTTGGCCTTCGTTCCCCCAGTCCATTTGCGGTAAAAGCCGACCTCCTTTTGGCTATGAGTGGCCTGCCCTATGAGCGTCAATTTGGCGATGTGCGCAAAGCACCAAAAGGCAAATTGCCCGTGCTGAATGATGGTGGTAAACTCATCCCTGATTCCCGCCATATCCAGCGTTATTTGGAAACTGAAAAGGGTGCGGATTTTGATGGTCATTTGAGCGCGGAACAGATGGCCGTTACGATGGCATTTAGACGCTTGATTGAGGAACATCTCTATTTCATCAACGTGCATTTTAGATGGATGGAACACGCCGAGGTTATCAAAGAAAGTTTTTTCGCCGCGGCTCCTGCATTAATACGCGGGTTGATATTTAACAGTGTACAAAAGACACTGAAGAAGACTTTAGAACTGCAAGGAATTGGCCGTTTTAGCCGTGAAGAAATAATTGAATTCGGGGTGGAAGACATCCAAGCCATAGCCGCGCAACTTGGCAAATCCCCCTATTTTATGGGCAAGAAAATCAGCTCCATTGATGCCAGTGTTTATGGTGTATTACACGGGCTGATCGACTGCGATTTAGACACACCAATAAAAGACGAATGCTTGAAACATGACAACCTTGTAGATTACTGTCAGCGCATCGCCAAAGAATTTCCGTTTAGGTAAAATCATGAGCAACGCGCCAAAACTCCCAAAAGAAATTTCCACCGCGATGCAGGACTACAAACCTGCAACGCGAACGGCATTGATCAAAGTGCGCGACCTCTTGTTTGAAGCAGCACGCGAAAATCCAGCCATTGGCCCCATCACCGAAACTCTAAAATGGGGGCAACCCTCATACCTCACCGAGCAAACGAAATCCGGTAGCACCGTGCGTTTAGGAGAAACAGGTGGAGACAATTACCCAGCTATTTTCGTGAATTGTAAGACCACCCTAATTGCTCAGTTCAAGGAACACTACGGCAACCAACTTGACTATATCGGCGTGCGTGCATTGGTGATTACCGATGTAGAATTGCGCGCCGAGATTAAACACTGCCTCGCGCTGGTGCTGACCTATCACGCGCGCAAATAAACACTTCGCCTGGTTTTACCCACGCAAAATTGTGCGCTTTTCTTCAAACTCCTGTTTGTCGATATCACCAGCCGCAAACCGTTCTTTCAACAATGCGAGGGAGTTGTCTCCCTTGCTGCTGCCGCTCATCCATTTGACCATCATCACCGCAAGAGCAAGGACTAAAGCGATCACGGCAATCATGATCAAAGGGCCGAGCCACATGCCATTGCCCCACATCATTTCACCGTTCATCATTCCTGAGTTCATCATATCAATTCTCCTTTCAGTTTGAGGTAAGCCTACGCCTTCCAGCAGGGGGAAGGTAAAATGAATTATTATTTAGGAACCTGCGGCATTATATCCTGTTTGATGACTGTCACATTTTCATAAATCATGCTTAGTCCATCTCAATAAAACTTACACAAAGGACGTGATGATGGACTGGAATGAAATGATGAAAACCACGCGGGATCAATCTCGTGTATTGAACAAAGCAATCCCAGAAACCATGAAGGGTTTCCAAACCCTAACCAAAGCAGCCAAAGAAAGCGGCGTGCTCGATGACAAAACAAAAGAATTTGTTGCTCTGGGAATTGCCATTGCAGATCGTTGCACTGATTGCATCGGCTTCCACATCATCGCTCTCAACAAGGCAGGCGCTACCCGCGAAGAAGTGGCGGACGTGTTGAGCGTAGCAATCCAAATGGGCGGTGGCCCTTCCCTAATGTATGCAGCAAAAGCGCTGGATGCTTGGGATCAATTGACGACAAAAGACTAGAATTCCCTATGGCCTGCCACTTGCCGAAACAGGTGCAAATTCCTATAAGCGCGTCAATGACAAACACGTTTGAGCAATACCATGGCAGGCCACAGTAAATTCAAGAACATCATGCACCGCAAAGGACGCCAAGATGCGGTGCGTTCCAAACAGTTCGCCAAGCTTTCAAAAGAAATCACCGTGGCCTCAAAAATGGGTGGCCCAGACCCAGACGGAAACCCGCGCCTGCGCCTAGCGATCCAAAACGCCAAGGGCCAATCCGTGCCCAAGGACAACATCCAGCGCGCCGTTGATAAGGGTGCTCACGGCGAAGGCGACGACTTTTTTGAAATCCGCTACGAGGGCTACGGCCCCGGCGGTGTGGCCGTTATCGTTGAAGCCTTGAGCGACAACAAAAACCGCTCCGCCAGTAACATCCGCGCCTGCTTCACCAAAAACGGTGGCCAGATGGGTGAGACGGGTTCCGTTGGTTTCATGTTCGACCGCATGGGCGAAATCAAATACCCAGCCGCAACTGGCAGTGAAGACGACGTAATGGAAGCAGCCATTGAAGCTGGAGCCGATGATGTTGTCTCCGACTTGGGCGAAGAAGGCGAAGGCCACACCATCTATTGCGGCTTTGAAGAAATGGGCGAAGTATCCGCCGCCCTAGAGGCTGCCCTTGGCGAAGCCGAAAGCGTCAACCCAACTTGGCGACCACAAAACCTCATCCCTGTTGGCGAAGACAAAGCCCCAACCTTGATGAAACTCATGGCCGCCCTAGACGACGATGAAGACGTGCAAAGGGTCTACTCAAACTTTGAAATCGACGACGAAGTCATGGCCAAAATGGATGCCTAGTAAATATTTATCTAGCGAAGGAAAACGTCAAGGCCGCGAAGAGCGGCCCGGCGCAATGCCCCGCACCCGCGTAGGCGGTTTGCAAAGCAAACCTGCCGTGAGCGCATAAAATGGACCAGCCCCTCCGCATTATTGGCATAGACCCGGGCCTAAGATTTACAGGCTGGGGCATAGTTGAAAGCCTTGGATCGAGCTTGCGTTTTGTCGCCTCTGGTACCGTAAAATCCGACGCAAAACTAGACCTCGCCTCTCGCCTTTGCCAATTGCACGACGGATTAACCGAGGCCATTCACACCCATAAACCCGATGAAGCGGCGGTCGAAAATACGTTCGTCAACAAGGACGCAAGTGCAACCCTAAAGCTCGGCCAAGCCAGAGGCATCGCCCTACTCGTTCCTGCCCGCGCAGGATTACCGGTCGCCGAATACGCCCCAAACTCCGTCAAAAAAGCCGTCATAGGCGTTGGCCACGGCAGCAAGGAACAGATCAAACTGATGGTCAACATGCTGCTCCCCAAAGCCACCTACGACAGCGACGACGCCGCCGATGCCCTCGCCATAGCCATCTGCCACGCCCACAACAGAGGCGGCGCAAGCGCACGGATCGCAGCAGCTGCGGCGAAAGGGTAGTTGGGGAATAAGAGTGAGTAATTTCGTTTAATCTACTGTAAGAAAGTGTAACTCACGAAAAACCACTTATCGGCGGGTTCAATTTGCGGTCGCAAAACCCTTCAATTTTACGACACTTAAGCCCTTGAACCCTTGGCCAAATAAAGCAACCAAATTAGCGCTTGACTTAAAGTACACTTTAAGTGGTATCGAAGTGATCCTACCATTTTGAAAGAGATCACAATGACCAAAATTGATGACGAAATTGAAATTGCCTGTACGCTCAACGATGAAGAATTCCGCGAACGTCGGGCGCTTGCTAGGCAAACAATCATTCCCAAAATACTGAAATATCGACGTGTAAAAAATGGCCTAAGTTTAGCATTTGCAAATGCACCTGATACGCGGAGCGATGTAAAAGAATTTATTCGCCTGGAAAAAGGATGTTGTGGATTTTTAACCTTTGAGTTGAGCCCTGTATCACACACCTCGGATGAGGCGATTATAGTAGTCATCACGGGCCCGCCAGACGCAACCAAATTCATCGACATATTTATTGGACTTGTAGAGGGCGACGCTGATGACCAAAACGCAGCCTAAGACATTACCAGATAAGAAATTAAAACGCAGCGGCATGACCGGAATAGCCATTGGTGTGCTTGCACTTTTGGTTTGTGAACTACCAATTATTTTGGCCGTGATCGGCTTTGGTGGTTTAAGTGCAGGTGCTTTGGCGTTTCGCCCGCCACCAATAGTTGAACTGATTGCGGTTATACTATTTATCCTTGGGGTATTGGTACTGTTAACGCCCATGGTGAGGCGTAAACTTAAACAGCTAAAAACGAGGTAGTTATGAAAATTGGTGACGTTTCAGCCAAGCTCGGTATGCCGGCTTCGACAATACGGTATTATGAAAAAATCGGATTGATAAAGCCGCAGCACCGTGTTTCTGGACGACGCGAATTTGATGAGGGTGCGTTGTTTGCGCTTGAGTTTATTCGCCTTTCTCAAGCTGCGGGTTTCACCATCGCCGAAACAAAATCCTTGCTTGATGCCTATACAACTGACCCAAGTGCTAAAGGTGCTTGGGTATCAAAGGCGCAAAAAAAGAAGTTGGAAATCGATATTACAATGAAAGAACTCATGCAGATGGATCTCATCTTGTCAGAATTACTATCGTGCAAATGTGTATCATTGACCGAGTGTATCGAGAAAGGTGTAACCCGCTATGCCGTCAGTTGAGGCACTTGGCATTGTAGCCGTTATCATAATGGTTGGGAGCTACGCTCTTGAACAGCGCGGGCGCCTCTATATTGCTATCTTTGCTTTCGGCTGTGCGCTAGCGGCATATTACGCTTTCCTGATCCACTCTTATCCATTCCTAATTGCTGAAGGCGTGTGGTCGTTGATCGCTTTGCAGCGTTGGCGGAAATTAAAACCAATATAATTTTTTGGAAAGTGCTTGGATGTTTTCGGATAACGTCAAATTCCAACGTCCCCTTCGAGCGGCGGGTTCAACTGGTGAGCGCAACACTTTAATCTTTAACCAAAGATGGAGTGTTCATCGCCCGTTTTGCGGGAGCCTTTCCACTTTGCGTTGAGCGCTTTTGCTTTGGACAAATTGAAATGCCACGGCAAGTGGGGTCTGTTGTCGCCCATCACATCCAATGAGATAGCCGCCTTCAGCCCTACGCTAATTTTTATCCAACCATCCAACCAATTTCCCTCGCCATAGCCATCTGCCACGCCCATAATCGGGGCGGCGCAAGCGCAAGAATAGCGGCGGCTGCGGCGAAAGGGTAGTTGGGGAATAAGAGTGAGTAATTTTATTTAGAAATGCAGCTTATAAAAGGCCCCTTCGAGCCCGCTTTCGCAATATGCTGCAGCGCAATACATCGATCAAATGGCTTGCGGGGCTTTCTAAAAGAGCAATTCGTTCAAGCCCCGCGTTAGCCCGGACGTGGATTTCACTTTTCTCGCCGCCAGTAAGGTGCCAGCCACATAGGGTTCTGCGCTTTGGCCAGCTTCATGGCGAATAACCAGATTTTCGCCTTTCATTCCAAAAATAGCTTCGCACCTTAAGGTAAAGCCCGGTGTGCGGACACAATGGACCTGCACACCATTTATCGTAGCACCACGCGCTTCCAGTGGGCCAAGCAAGCTGCTCATGGGTCTTGCTTGTTTCGGTTGTTGAACATCGCCGAGCTTTTCAGCCAACTCCCGAGCTGTACCGCTTGGGACATCCTCTTTCTCAGGCCATGCGTGTTCGAGAACCTCGAATTGCGGTATGTGCTCAGCCGCTATGAGAGCCAAATGTTGCATCAATGTGGCTGTTAGGCTGAAATTTCCGCCGCCAATGACGCCGACGCCTTTTTCTTCGGCAAGCTGCGCAATTTCATCGTAATCCTCAAGTGTTAGCCCCGAAGTACCAACAACCACCGCAACCCCTTGTGAAATCGCGTATAAAACGTGTTCTTTGACGGAACCTGTATTGGTATAGTCGATAAACACGTCCACATCAGCCTGCAGAGCGGTATGGATGGCATCGCAAATGTCGACACCGATCCGCTCACCCAGCCCCAATGCATCGCCAACATCGCGGCCTTTTGAGGATCGCGCCATGGCGCTGGTCAATTCCATATCTTCACTTTTAATGACACCACGGGCAACTTCTGAACCCGTCCATCCGGTAACACCCGCCACGCATACTTTTAAGGCCATCCGTTTTATCTCCTAGAAATAACTTTGATATTCTTCAAATGCTTCAAGCAAATACGCCGGCTTGCATATTTGAGT
>JAZGEY010000060.1:0-30131 GCA_036478985.1 Rhizobiaceae bacterium | reverse complement strand
GGTTATTGGAACTACTGTTGGCACCGTTGAAAAAATCTCCCTACGCTCTCTTCAACTGCGTCATCACAAAGGGCCGGTGCATACAATACCGTTTGGAGAAATGCGGCAGGTTACCAATAACTCACGTGATTGGGTTATAACGAAGCTCAAATTTACGGTCCCTTTTGATACCGACATCAACAAGATCAAAAAGCTTTTCAAGGTCATCGGTGCTGAAATGTTGGAGGCAGAATATGCTGGCGACATCTTACAAACATTCAAATCGCAAGGCGTTTACGACGTGGATGATGTAGGTATTATCATTCGCGGTAAGTTCATGACGAAACCAGGCACTCAATGGATTATCCGTAAGGACGTTTACAACCGTGTTCAAAAGGCCTTTGACGCAAATGGTATTGAGTTTGCTCGGAAAGAAGTTCGCGTTCAAATACCTGGTCTTGATGAGCATTCCGAACTTAACAACGATCAGAAACAGGCAATTTCAGCTGCGGCCAGCGAAGCGGCACAGAAACCAGCCGTGTAGCCGAAATGCCAAATAGGCTCGCCCCCGCTCCCAAATATTTTTTTGGAGGGGGGCGAACCTTACGGTCAACAGGACCGATTGATGGCAAATATGTTTACCGGCTTAGAGGCGGTAAAGAATTTGGTCTGTCCAGAAACGCTCTAGGCGTTGAAGGGACTTGTTGAGTTGCTCAAAGCTCTCGGAATCGATCTCACCGATCTGCTCCAAAGATTGTGTGTGGCGCTCATATAGCGCGTCAACAGTTTTTGCTACGTTCTTGCCTTCATCTGTAAGGCTAACACGAACCGAACGACGGTCTGTGCGTGAACGCTGGTGATGAATGTAACCCATATCAACCAATTTTTTGAGGTTGTAGGAAACATTTGAACCAAGATAGTAGCCACGAGTACGAAGTTCGCCAGCTGTTAGTTCTGCATCACCCAAGTTGTAAAGCAATAGAGCTTGTACAGCGTTGATGTCTGAACGACCCTGACGGTCGAACTCGTCTTTGATAACATCGAGAAGACGACGGTGAAGACGTTCCACCAATGTCAGTGCTTCCAGATATACTGGCTTGATTGCTTTGTTTTCAGTCGATTTTGGTACTGCTGTACCGATCATGTCTGCGTTGTTCATTTTAGTGCCTCATAAGTCCTGTTGTGGCGAATATTTTTTTCCGCCTTGAGACACAATGTACGGCATGCGAATAAAATTTTAGTCAAAGCACAGACTTAACTGAATCTTACCTGCAATATTACAACTTGTTGTTTTTATTCGTTTTAATTATTTAGAAAGGCTATAGATTCACTCTTCCTTGTTGATGAAACGCAGTGCCATTTGAAAAATCACATAAAGCGCAAGGGTTCCAAGATGGAAATACATCACCTGTTTCCCAAGCATCGTACCAATGTCATAACGCAACAAGCCTACAATCTGGACACCAATCGCTAACAACCAGACTACTCGCCCCCATGAAAGGGTCGTCCAAAGGCCAACAGTGGTGACGGGATTAAGAACAAGTAGAATTGCCATATAGATTTTCCACTGCACGCTCATCGTATCAAAACGTAGGTTTGCGCCTTCCCAATATCCAATGGCTGATAGCCACGTGTATAGAGAGAGCCCAAAAAAGGCGATTGCTAACAGACGCAAGAACAGGTTGAAGGCTATCTGTGTCCAGCGGCCCATCCGCGAAGGCGGTTTTGCTATGGCTTCAATATGGGCACTCATGAAAGTTGCAACTCATTCTCTCCAAGATCCGCGAAATGCGCATCAATATCTGCAGGGTCAATACCAACAAGTGAAGCTGGCGTCCATTTAGGCATGCCATCTTTATCAATTATTGCTGCGCGGATACCCTCGTAGAAGTCGGTTCCGACAAGAATACGGCGCAATATGCGGTATTCCATCTTCATGCACTCATCAATATCAAGCGATTGCCCTTGCTTGATTTGCCTAAATGCTACCTCCAACCCTGTTGGCGAATTTCGCTTTATTGTCTTCAGTGTAACTGCCGCCCACTCATCTTGCTTTGCCGACCGTTCTAAATTTTTAAGCACTTGGGCAAGCGAGCGCCCATCAAACAGCTCCTTTATCTTTGTTTGTTGCTTTTCGTGCACTCCCATTTCTGGCGAGGAAGAATACTGAGCTAAGGTTTCATCTACATCTTGCTGTTGGCAAAGTGCCATCTCTAAGGCAGGCAAATCTTCAGAACGGCAAGCATGGGTTGCTAAACCTGACCATAGGGCGTCCGCCTGTCTCACTCTAATCCCTGTTAAACCAAGATAGAGACCTAGATTATCTGACAACCGGGACAGGAAATAGGACGCGCCAACATCAGGGAAGAAGCCAATACCCACTTCAGGCATAGCAAAACCAATGCCCTCCCCCGCAACTCTGTGGGAACCATGAAAGGAAACACCAACACCGCCCCCCATCACCAAACCATCGACCAGCGCAATATAAGGTTTGGGGAATTTTGCGATGCAGGCATTCAAGCTGTACTCACGGGCGAAGAAGTCGAAATCATATTCTTTCTTGATACCACAGTCATAGAGATGGCGGATATCTCCACCCGCTGAGAATGCGCGCCCCTCGACGGCCTTTATTATAACCCGCGTTATTGCGTCATCCGCTTCCCACTTATCAAGATGTAAGCTTAAAGCGGTGAGCATGTCATCGGTTACGGCGTTCAATGTTTCAGGCTTGTTGAGGATGATAATCCCTGCACAGCCTTTTACTTCAAACAATATATCGGTTCTTTTTGTCATAATCTCACGATAAGGGTTCAATAAATACGCGGCAATGGAGACATTCTGCTTATGGGCGCTTTTCCCAAGCCAATTATATGTGCTAAACACTTTCCCAGCAGTTTTGTAATAAGAGTACGCCTTCCATGTCCGGAAAATCATCCAACACCCAATTAGCAACCGAAATAGTTGATGCCGTTACCGGTGGTCAAAGATTGCGCCGTAACCGCCGCTTTGATTGGACCCGTCGCATGGTGCGTGAGAACACGCTTACGGTTGATGATCTCATCCTGCCGATCTTTTTGATTGAGGGCGACGCTAAAGAGGAAGCTGTTTCCGCAATGCCGGGCATTTCTCGTTACACTATTGATCGTGCCGTGAAGGTTGCCAAGCAAGCCAGCAAGCTTGGTATTCCCGCCATTGCCCCCTTCCCTAATGTTTCCCAAGATAAACGCGATCGCACGGGGAGCGAGATTACCAATCCCGACAATCTGATTTGCCAATTCGTCCGTGCCGTTAAGAAGGCCGTTCCCGATATTGGTGTCATCACTGACTCTGCCCTCGACCCCTTCACCGACCACGGGCATGACGGGGTTTTAGAAGATGGCATTGTCGTCAACGATGAAAGCGTTGCTCAAATTGTTGCGGGCGCTTTGCTTCAAGCTGAAGCTGGAGCAGACATCATTGCCCCATCCGATATGATGGACGGGCGGATTGGCGCAATTCGTCAAGCTCTGGATGACGCAGGTTTTCAAGATGTTGGTATTCTTTCCTATGCGGCCAAATACGCCTCCGCCTTTTACGGCCCTTACCGCGAGGCCATTGGCACGGGTGGACTGCTGAAGGGCGATAAGAAGACTTACTATATTGACCCCGCCAATTCTGACGAAGCCATGCGCGAAGCCGAGCAAGATATAGCCGAAGGTGCAGACATGTTGATGGTCAAACCCGGCATGCCCTATCTCGATATTGTGCGCCGTATGAAAGAAGAATTCGACATGCCCGTCTTCGCTTATCAAGTAAGTGGCGAATACTCGATGATCGAAAGCGCCGCCGCCGCTGGTTACATTGATGGCGAGCGAGTGATGTTAGAAAGCCTATTGGCATTCAAACGCGCTGGAGCTGATGGGATTTTAACATATCATGCTATGCGAGTAGCGGAGTTGTTGGCGAAGGCATAAGCACACAAAAACCCTCCCCACGGTATGTACCGCTAGAGTGGTCTTCATTTGTTACCCCAATTAGGGACTTTTTTGATGTCCTCCTTGAGGACGGCGGAGCTTATTGGCATCGCCAATAAACGTTTTAATAAAAATGACGGCTATTCCAATTTGCTCCGCCTCGGCATTGTTTATCACTACCATATACCGTTTGCCCGCCACTGACTGACTGAGTTCTTTTTACAAAACCCCACAAACGCGGCCAAGCCGTAGTGGTATCACAACACACGCGCTTGGTCCTTTAGGGCGCTCGATTGAATCAGATTTACCAAACCCAAAACAATCAAAGCCGAACCCAATGAAATGAATGGTGGTGTACACTCACGTCCCCGTTTCATTAGGTGAACGCATTATGCGGGATGGCCTGTGCGCGGGGATAAGTTTATTTGAAATATTGAATAACCATCCACTTTCCTTGAAACGAACCTCCCCTCACCCTACATATTAGCTAACAGAGAGGCCTTTCCATGAACGATTTTACTATTGATAATGAAACTGGAACTCGTGTTGCGTCCGCAGCAGAGCTCGACGGTGTTCGCACTGCGCGGATCGTTTCCTTCTTCATTGATTACCTGATCGTTGGCCTGTTGTGTATTCCTTTTGCCATTATCATCGGCTTCTTGGGCATTATCACCCTCGGCTTGGCTTGGGGGCTTTATGCTATTCTTCCCGGTATCGTAGCTGTTCTTTATCTCGCCATGACTATGGGCGGCCCTCAACAGGCCACCGTTGGTATGCGGTTTATGGGAGTTAGAATCAAAAAGCTTGATGGAACCAAAGTTGATCCGTTCTTAGCGGTTTTGCACGGTGTTTTGTTTTGGGTGATCAACTTCACCGTCTTCATGCTCGCAATCTCGTTCTTCTCCTCTAAGAAGCGTTTGGCACAGGATATTTTACTCGGCACTTATGTGGGTCGTGACTAGAAGCGGATTGCGGTCTGCACTCAAACTCCTCTAAACTATGCTGAATCACAAAAGCGTTTTGCGCGGAAGATTGAGCGGCCATGGAAAATCTCCATATGTGGGTGACCTTCGGGATCATCCTTTGCACCATTGTCGCTTTCGCTTCAGAGCGGTGGTCAATTGAGGGAGTATCGCTGGCTACGCTGGTTTCGTTCCTCGCGTTATTCTCATTCATTCCGCAATCGAGTTCATCTCCCGTAAGCGCGCCTGATCTGTTGATGGGGTTTGCCAACCCTGCCCTTATCACCGTTTTAGCCCTGCTGGTTATTGGGCAGGCGCTGTTTAATACGGACGCGTTAGAACGCCCCGCGGAAATTCTATCGGGAATTGGCGGTAGTAATGTACGCCTGACCATCATCGTACTTCTTGTAACGGCGGGCATCACCAGCGCCTTCCTCAACAACACACCTGTTGTGGTGATGTTCATTCCTATTGTGGTTGCCATTGCCGCCCAGCGTAATTTTTCGGCCTCGGCGGCGCTGATGCCGCTTTCGTTTGTTGGTATCCTTGGGGGCATGACCACGCTTATTGGTTCCTCCACCAACCTGCTCGTGGTCGGTGTTGCGGAGCGTTATGATATCAAAGTTGGGTTTTTTGATTTCACCATTCCCGGCCTCGTCATGGCTGGTATTGGATTGTTGTATATTGTCTTTGTTATGCCGCTGATATTGGGCGACCGCGCCAACACTGACCCCAAGAAAAGAGCCGCGAGTGGTCGACAATTCTTAGCACAAATTCATGTTGCAACGGGGCACCCGCTGGAGGGTGAGGCATCTGTTGCGGGGCTGTTTCCCGCGCTTACAGGAATTACCGTGCGCTCCGTCCAGCGGGACGGGGAAACTATTTTGCCGCCGTTTGAAGATATCATTTTGAGCAAGGGGGATATTGTTATTGTTGCCGCTACCCGTCGTGCGCTGACTAAAGCATTGTCTATTGGGGCCGCCAGCTTGCCTGAAATGGCAGAGAAGGACCAAGACCCCGACCGCGAAAGCAATGCGCTGACAAAGGTGTCCCAGAGCTTCACTATTGCGGAAGCGGTGATAGCACCCGGTTCACGCTATGCGGGGCGTAGTATTGAGAACTCACGCATTCGCTCGAACTACGGAACGATGGTGTTGGGGCTACAACGGCGCAGTGCAATGGCGCGGGGTTTGGTACGCAGTATTCGTTTGGAACCGGGGGACACGTTGCTGATCGGCGGTTTGCCAGACGACATCGAGCGATTACGCGCCAGCCGCGAATTACTGTTGCTCGAACACTCCGCTGGCGAAGTACCCTTGCGTGCCTATGCGCCACGGGCGATCCTCATTTTTGCAATCGTCATTGCCTTGGCTTCCTTCGGTGTCATCCCCATTGTCGCCGCCGCACTGATTGGGGCATATGGCGTTATAGTTTCTGGTTGCCTGACCATCCGGCAAGCCGCGAATAGTTTTGATCGACAAATATATATGATGGTTGGGGCATCCCTTGCCGCCGCCGTTGCGCTTGAACGAACGGGAGGCGCGGCCTTTATTGCCGAAGGGGTGGTCAACACAATGCAGGGGCAACCGGTGGCGCTGGTGCTGTCCGTCCTGTTCTTGGTGACAGCGGTTTTGACCAATGTGCTTTCCAACAATGCCACTGCGGTTTTGTTCACCCCAGTTGCCATTGGCATTGCCAAACAGCTGAACGCGCCGATTGAACCTTTTATCGTCTGCATCATCTTCGCCGCCAATTGCTCCTTTGCAACCCCCGTTGGTTATCAAACCAACCTTTTGGTACTTGGTCCGGGGCGTTATCGGTTTAGCGATTATCTGAAAGCGGGTATTCCGCTTATGCTCTTGCTATGGGTGACATTTTCTCTCTTTGCCCCCTTCTATTATAACCTATGAGGCAATAGAGTTTTGATATGACGGCCCATTCACTTACCAACCCGAAGTTTTATCTCACCGCCCCCGCCCCATGCCCCTATCTTGAGGGCCAAATTGAGCGGAAGGTGTTTACGCATTTGGTGGGAGAGCACGCAGCGTTTGCCCATGATGAGCTTTCCAACGGTGGTTTCAGGCGTAGCCAGAACATCGCATATCGCCCGGCATGCGAAAATTGCAGGGCATGCACTCCCGTTCGAGTGCTCGTGGATCGGTTCAAGCCAAGCAAATCTATGCGACGCATTGCCAACCGTAATGATGATCTTATTGGCGAGTTTGTACCGAACTCTGCCAGCTCTGAACAATACTCCCTGTTTCGTCGCTATTTGGAATCCCGTCACGGAGACGGCGGTATGGCTGAAATGACAGCGCTGGATTATGCAACGATGGTGGAGGATAGCCACGTCGAGACAGCACTGATTGAATACCGTAAACGCGGGGCTGATACTTTTATTACGGGCAAGGGTGTGGGCGATCTAATCGCCGTTGTGTTGTTCGATCGCCTCAGCAGTGGGCTTTCCATGGTCTATAGTTTTTTTGATCCAGAACAGGATAAGCGTAGCCTTGGAACATTTGTCATTCTCGATCACATAGAGCAAACGCGCCTCGCTGGCCTGCCCTATTGCCACCTTGGTTTTTGGGTCGAAGGCTCCCGCAAGATGGAATATAAGGCGCGGTTTTTACCGCAAGAAAGATTAAGCGCCGACGGTTGGTTTGAAGTTGACTAGCCTGCAGCATCAGGCCACCCCATCGCTGTTGCATAACCCAAGCAAGGGGTTAAGCCTCGGGTTTATTGGCGGCTTTGCCCTCTCCTTCGACATTCCCCTCATTCGCCTTGCTGGTTCCGACCCTTACATGGTAATGGGAGTGCGGGGCTTTGCTTTGCTCATTGTGCTTTACTTCTATGGCCGTTACTTCGCCGACCGTTCGGCCATGCCCAAAGACCTGCTGGCTGATAAATACTTTATCACTGTTGGCGCACTCTCTGGGCTCAACAATATTTTCTTTGTTATGGCTGTGTTCAACACTTCTACCGCCAACGTGGTTTTCATTCTCGCTTTTAATGCAATGCTTGCCGCCCTGCTCTCATGGCCACTCACGGGAGAACGACCGAGCGTTGCTACTTGGGGTGCGATTGTCGCAACTTTAGTTGGAGTCGGCATTATCGTTTCAGAAGGACTGGGCACGGGAAATTTACTCGGTGATACTATGGCGTTGGGCTGCGCTATCCTGCTCGCCCTTTCGCTCACCATCACCCGCCGTTCAGGCAAAGATATGTCTCTCGCCCCGGGCTACGGCGGTTTGGTTTCAGGAGCCTTCGCCTTGCCCATGATCCTGTTTGTAAGCCCCATGCCTGAAGCCCCAATGTGGTTGTTACTGGATGCCTTTGTTCTCGTTCCAATTGCAGGAATATGCCTGTGGCTCGCGCCTCGTTTCATCCCTGCCCCACAGGTCTCATTGTTCTATTTATTAGAAACAGTTCTCGCCCCATTATGGGTTTGGTATGTGTTCAATGAAGTGCCAAGCACCAACGTCTTTATTGGTGGCAGTATTGTCATTGGCGCAATCACCGCCCACGGTCTGTGGGAACTTTTTCATCACCGCCCAAGGGATTGAAACTACAAACCTATTCGCCGTAACAAAAAAAGTGATTGGCAATTTAAGGGCAGAACCTTGACAAAGGCAATTGAAAGGCCCACCTTCTAGTTATCGCTGAAGTGCATTTTTTGCTATTAAATCAATGGTTTAATAGACAGTGAATGTCTTTGAAATTTTGCGAACACCTTCCCTCAAGGTGGCTCTTCCATGAGTATGGAAAGCAATGACGCGAGATAATTAGCGATGGATTGGAGGCACAATGAGCCCACCAGAAAAGCGCTTTGGCCCAACCCGAAGGGGCGGCCACGGACAGTAACTTCGACGGTCCTGAAATCCAAGCACTGTCAGATCAAAATGCTCTCCCAAGGCTTTCCCCCAGTGGGTAAGAGTAAGATCAGAAGTACGGCCCGAAGCAAATCACATAAATGAACGTCTTAAATGGCACGGGTAAAACCGCACGCCATAACAAAAAAGGCCGCATGAACGGCCAAATCAAAACCAACCCCGTTGGCGCAAATGTTTTAGAGCGCAACGGGGTTATTTTTTGTGGGTGGGTCAACTACCTGGAACAGGTGGCGGTGTTGGTGCCACACTTCCCTGCCTTGGTCGCCTTGGCTGGGCATTTGAGGTTGGTTGTATGCTCGCATCCTGCCGTTTTGCCCTACGAGGCTCAACGGTTGTGGTTCTTAGATTAGAGGTATTACCAGATATTTGGTGGCTTGGGTTTTTCCGTACACTTTCCGCCCACGCCCGATATCTTGGGGTCTCACTACATCTCTGACCAATTCGTCTCATGAAGCTGCCTGCAAACGCATGGGCTAGTCTCGAATCCACAACCTTTTTGGAAAAGAATTGTTTACCGCTACCAGCGGGGACGGACAGAAGATCATTTTGGAAATGATCCATACCGCGGACTTTAAATCTATAGCTGTCACTCCCTTTCGCATCCCATCTCGCGTATGCTGACAAGCGGCTACGGCCAGGTACGAAGACACCGTAAACACGCTGAAAGTTATAACTAAACACCTCTACAGTGACATCTGATCGAGGCAGGCCGGATTGTTCAAATTTGTGGCATGCATCGACGTTTCTTTGAATAAGACGCTTGGCAAGGTTCAAGGCCGCTCGGCTTTCAGGCCCCGTGCGGATATCAAAACGGACTTTGCCAATTGAATAAGGCAAGGCAGAAGCTCTAAATTTATCACGATGATGTTTGTCAGCTGAGGCGCAAGCGCTAAGAGCGCACGCGACGATCACTAATACAACGCTACGGGTTATCATTCTCAAGAGCCTCCCAATAAGTTACTTACTGCTAAATAATTATGGTTACTGGAGTCTTAATAACGTGATGCTTTGAAGGTGTTTCGTTTGTGTTATACCTCCCGCACCGGTTGCCTCAAAATGGTTTTCAACTTCTCCGGTGCTACTCTTCTTGGGTCGCTTAAGTAGATTTCGTGATGGTGACCTGTTAATGCCAGCCCGTTTTCAGGGATGAACTCATTGTGCATACGGGCGATGGTTGGGGCTTCATCGGCGTAGGAGCCGATGTGTAATATCTGCACGCATTTCCCCTCGGTGAATTTTTCTAGCCTAAAGCTATCGGGACGATCTCCTAGTTTCGTTGAGGCCTTCGCAACGCCCTCCTCGAACAACTCCTCACCCACCCAATCTGGCAAAGTAATCATCATTTGCCACCGCCACCTGTCCCGATTGCCGTTGACGAAATCGCCCATATCATCAGCCCACCACAAGCCCTGTAAGGGGCCGACTACGAAGTCCTTGGCCAGCTTCTTTTTGGCGATGAACTTGATTGGATAGGCCACGGAATAAAGCCATGGAATGGCCGCCGCGTAGGCCTCCCCCTCTGGCTTTCCAATCCCCTCAATCATCACAAATTGCAACTCGGGAACATCAACAATGCTGAAGTTTTTGTGGGTCGGTTTATACAGCTCTTTCAGCTGCTTTTTTATGTCAGTCTTTTCCATCGTTCTTCCTCTTATTGCTGCTTTTGGTTTTAGACGTCATGCGATGTAGTGTGCGTTCCACCCATTCCAATTCGGCCTGCAATTGGCTGATTGTGTTATCAAATAATGCCTCGACAAAGTCTGGTAGCGGTTGCTGAACAGACAATACCCCTTCTAACCGCCGGTGTTCTTTCTCCAGAGTTGAGTGTCGAGCCTGAAGAGCATCTAGAGCTTCGTCTCGTCGCATGGCGGGCCAATGTGCCATCCCCAACAACACAGATGAATAGGTCGGGCGCACATCTCGCAAGACCTTCAATGTTTGTTCGTGAAGCGCATCATGGCCACTTGCGCTGGCCGAATAAATTTTCTTGGCCTTTGCACCTGCTGGTACTTTCGCAACAATCAGTTTCGCCTTCTCAAGCTTACCGAGGACAAAATAAATCGACGAAAATCCGATTTGTGTCCACTCGCGCATTCCCCTTTGCTCAATCACATGCTCAAGCTCATAGCCGTGGCGGGGCATTTCGACCACGAGGCCAAGCACCAGCAATTCCGCATCGGTTAGGTCACGTTTTAAAGAGTGTGGTTTTGCAGTCATATTCTAGCACTAGAATAATGTGATCAAATTGTCAAAATAGTTTGGAAGTCCGTGCTGGCGCACGAGATGATACCTCGTCTCAACCAGAAAACTTCCTCTTGAATAACTGAACTATTGCAATGAGTAGAACAACCAACCCAACCAGGCCTATGTACATACTCACTTCAATGTTTTGTCCATATGAAACCGCGGATATCAAGAGTAGGACGATCGCTATAAAAAGCTTAATTTTTGGATCTAAATTACTTAGGAATGTGTGAATCATAGTCTCTCTGTGTTACTCCTCCGGTAAACCTGGTTGCCCTGCTGACTCAGGGTTCCTACGCACGTAATCGGCTTTTATTTCTGCCGAGCCAAACACTTCCCTGTTGGGGAACCAGCCCGGGGGCATGTAGAAAAAGCGCAGACGGTCTGCAAATGAAAGGCCGCTTTTTGAAGCGTCTTTGAAGAGGGCAATCCATTCGTGGAACGCCACTTTGAACGGGTTGAACGTGCCTATATTATGCACCAAACCGTAGCGCGGCATGTCTTCTTCCAGTTCAGGAACAAAGGTTCCGAACAGGCGATCCCAAACGATTAAAGTACCGGCATAATTGGCATCTAAATAGCGCGGGTTGGTGGCGTGGTGGACACGGTGGTGGGATGGAGTGTTCATCACTGCCTCAAACCAACGGGGCATTTTGTCTATGGCTTCGGTGTGAATCCAAAACTGATAAAGCAGATTGATGCCGCCGACAAAAACTAAAAGTGCGGGATGGAACCCAATCAACACCAGTGGAATTCGAAGGATGAACATGCCCGTGAACACCCCCGTCCAGCTTTGGCGGAGCGCGGTGGATAGATTGTAGTGTTGGCTTGAGTGGTGAACAATATGCTCTGCCCAAACCCAACGGCAACGGTGGGCGATGCGGTGGTAGGCGTAGTAACGCAAATCATCAATCAGGAAACAGGCGAGCACCCAATACCATTCGAACCCCGCCGTGAATATACGAAACTCGTAGAACCAACTCAGCACGCCATAGGCGACGAACCCAAATATCAGCCCCGCAACAACATTGCCTACCCCCATCATCAAGCTTGTTGTTGTGTCTTTCGTCTCGAAACCTTCGATGCGCTTGCGCCGTTTCAATACAAACAGTTCAAGGAAAATCAACACCGCAAAAGCGGGGATTGCTAATTGGGTGACATTTGGAAAATCGGGAACAACGGGCATTAAGCCAATACTCCTTTAAGATTATCGAGGTAGTCCTCGGCACGGTGAATATCATCAGCTTGTCTGGTTTTCAGGGTGACATTTGGCAAGGTGAAATCGCGCAGGGTTATATTTAACCCCTCCTCGTCCAAACTAACTTCGGACAGCCGCTTCGCAGTGATAAGGCGGGTCAAAGCTCTGTTTCCCATTTGCACAACAAGCCCTGCGCTCTTCGTCTTATCAGATAACAACAAAACACTTTTTCCATCTTCAGCGGTGATGCTATCGCTCACTTGATAGTTTGGAAAATCAATCGAAAATCGCTCAATAGCAATTGCGCTGGTTAGTGGGGGGACCAACTTACTACCGCCAGCAAAATGCACTGCGCCGATGATAACGGCTAGGCCAAAGACAACCAGAATGGCTAGAATGTGAAGAGGCATGTTGAGGCTCGCGTTTTGAATTGCGACACTATTGAAACCATTAGGCTTTTGGTCAAGCCTTCCCTGTTATAAAAAGCTCGTCAGCACCCAACCAAGCCCCGCTGAAATGGCGAGAACTTTCACTATTCCCCAATGGAATTTCAGCAACAGCACTCCGCATAGAACCGACAGCACCGCTACCCGCCAATCTATCGAAGCCAATTCGGGTTTCCATAGGGTGAGCCAGCCTGCCTTTTCCAACGTCACGGTCTTGAATAAAACATGCAGGCCGAACCAGATGGAGAGGTTTAGGATCACGCCGACGACAGCGGCGGTTATGGCTTGCAATGCGCCGCTTAAACGGGGCTGGGTTGCTATCCAATCTATGTAGGGTGCACCTGCGAATATCCAAAGAAAACACGGCATGAAGGTTGCCCAGAGCGTCACCAATGCGCCCGCAAGACCAAGCCATATTCCACCATCGCGGTAGGCGGCGATGAAGCCGACAAACTCGGTGACGAGAATAAGCGGCCCCGGTGTTGTTTCTGCCAGCCCTAAACCGTCCATCATTTCGCCAGCGTTTAACCAGCCGAAATGGGTCACAACATCTTGCCCCATATAGGCCAGCACCGCGTAGGCTCCGCCGAAGGTCACCACCGCAAGCTTTGAGAAAAAACTGCCGATGGTGGCGAGAATGGAACCATCTAGGAACCAATCAATAAGCAAGATTGGACCAAGCCAAAGGACAAGCCCGACAGCGATTGTCGTCGCTGTTTGGCGGAAGGTTGTTGTTATGGGTGCGGCCGCCTCCCCTTCGCTTGCTTCTCCCGTTGAGAAGAAGAAACCAAAGAGCGCTGCGGCTAAAACAATCAACGGGTATGGCAAGGAAAAGAAGAAAATGCCGATGAATGAGAGGGCGGCGATTATCCAGTGCGCCCTCCCCTTCAAGGCGCGTTTGGAAACCCGCAAGAGGGCTTCGACAACGATGATAAGCACCGCGGCTTTCACGCCTAGAAATAAGGCTTCAACCAATGGCACGTTTCCGAACAACACATAGATCATCGCCAATGCCAAGACGACAAACGCGCCGGGCAATACGAACAACAGACCCGCAATTAGACCGCCGCGAATACCGTGCAACCGCCAGCCAGAATAGGTGGCGAGTTGCATCGCCTCAGGCCCTGGTAGCAACATGCAAAAGCTTAGGGCGTTCAAGAATTGCTTCTCGGAAAGCCATTTGTTTTCTTCCACCAACAGGCGGTGCATGAGTGATATTTGCGCGGCGGGGCCGCCGAAGGAAAGCAAGCCATTTTTGGCAAAAACCTTGAAGGCTTCAATTTGAGTGGGGCTGTTTTCCATCGTTATGATTTCGCAGTTGCGGCTGGCCAATCGTGCCCCTCATCGCTTGCATCCCGCGCCCAACGATAAAATGAATCGTAGAGCAACATGCCTGCATCGAGTTGCGCGAGGTCGTCTTTGTACATCCGCGATAGGCCAAGCGATGCCGCCATAAGACCCGCCGCTTCGGGGGCGAGATCGTGGCGGTTGGTGTCTGCGCCGCGCACAATTGTGGCTAACCTATCGAGGGCTTTGTTTTGCAATCCAAATTCTTCGATCATCGTATCGAAGGTACAACGATCATCGCGGTGGCTCCAGAATACACCTTCGACATCGAAGGGCGCAGCGTTGAATTTCTCTGCAACATTTTCCACCTGCGACGGGGCGACAAACAGGAATTGAGCGTTGGGGTCGATGAACCGACGGATCAGCCACGGGCAAGCAATGCGGTCGATTTTTGGCCGTTGGCGGGTGACCCAAACGGTGCGAGCATCAATATTTAACGGCGGGAGTTTTTCTGCCGAAACCATCGGCAAGCCAGCATCGCGCCAAGCGAATTGCCCGCCCTCCAAGGTTTCCGCCTGCACTCCAGCATCACGCAAAATGGCGGCTGCGCCTTGGCTTATTTTTAAACCTTTTTGGCAATAGATGATGACCTTTTCCCCGACCAACTGCGGCGCGAGGGAAGCCATATCTGTGAAAGCATGGCGGAAGGAACTCGGGACTAATTGCGGGTCGGCTTCAAAGTCTTCGTCTATCCGCACGTCGATGATGATCGGACAATCGGGCGTGCCGATAAGACGGTTGAGTTGGGTGATGGTAATTTCTGTAGGTGACGCCATTGGTGCATCCTTCTTCACTAAAATGGGTGTTGATTGGATGCGGGATTGGGCTGGCGCCTCACGGGGCACCCGCGCGCCCCATGGGTTGTTGATGCCCGTGGTTGGGGTGGTTTGTCAAGGCGGTAAAAAACCCAGCCAACTCACCCTAACTTATTTCAGGAGAAACCGCTTTGCCGTTTAGGTGGTTTTTCAAGCTGCTTTCAAAAAAGCGCCCCCACCCCGCAACGCATATATCGCGGCACTCTAGGTCTGTGTTCAGGCCTTGATGGGTTAGGGAAATGCGGGTGTCGCCTCCCTGTTTATCAAGCTGCCAGAGCAGTTTTGTTCCTTCCCATTCCGCCTCATCGTCCACCCCTTCAATAATCATTTTGGCCTCGCGGCAGTTCCAAATAAATTGGTGCTCGTTTTGTGGTGGCACGAAATCGAAGGTGACAAAGCTTTTGTTGAAGCGGATGGTTGCGCCGTCCTGAAACAGCTCAACCCGATTGCTCCACCAAATGTGCATTTCCTTATGGATGGCGTGGCGAGTCGATTTCACATCGGCCACGACATCAATCACTGCATGGTAGTCTTTCATTGGTCAGCTCCATCTTTCGGTTAGCACTCGGTTTTTACCGTGTCGCTCAAAGAGTCCCGCATCCGTCCGATGTGGTCGTCCCAGCCTTTGTCTAGTGCCAGTGTCAGGCCGAAGGCTTCTGCGCCTTGGGGTAGGCCTGTGTGTTCTAGCGATAGGCGGGTTCCGCCAGCGACGTCTTCTAGCTTCCAGTTTACGGTGCTGGTTGCGTCGCCCATGGGGGCGATGGTGAAGGTGTATTCTAGCTCGTCAAAGGGGTTGGATTTCAGCACCTCCCCCCACATTAATTTGTCGCCGCTTTCCGTGCCGTACATGGCGTATTCTTCACCGCCTTTGAGCGGGGCTTTTGGTTTGTGGAACCAGATGGCGAGTTTGTCGGGGTCGGTTAGATATTCCCAAACCTGCTCCTTACTGGCGTTCAAATAGATGGATTTGCGCAAGATTGTTTCAGTCATGGTTCAAGTCCTTTTCAATTGCAGATTTAAGAGTGTCGAGGCGCTCGCCCCAGAAGCCGTCGAAGAAACCGAGCCAGTCGAGAACGGGGGCCATGCCCTTGGGGTTAATTTGGTTGATGCGCTCGCGGCCCTTGGTGCGGACTTCAATCAACCCGCCCTCCGACAGCACAGTCAGATGCTTTTTCACGGCGGCGCGGGTCATATCAAAATTTCCCGCCACCTGCGCGATGGTCATATTCTCCCCCCGCAACAGCACCAAAATCTCGCGGCGTGTCGGGTCTGCCAAAGCGCGAAACGTGAGTTGCGCGAGGGCGTCAGAAGGTATCGTGGTGGAAAGCATTGTTGCCTCTACATAGAACCGTTTGGTATTGCTTTATATGATACCTTTTGGTGTTATGTCAAGAGGTGGGTTTGTGAGTTCGGAAAGATCTACCCACTTACTTGCACCCAACCGATGGCTATTAGTTTCCAAACGACGCAATCGGCGGAAGGGCAGCGGGGAAAAGGGGCGCGAAGAAAGAATAGGACAGTGACTGCCAACGTTATTCCTCTTTGTAGAGAGCTTATCTAATTCGATAGATCAATCTCCTGCTATAGAAATCAGATGTAGCCATGGCGTAAAATACCAGGGTTCATGCTCCCAATCGGAAAAGTGCCAGCTATCATTAAATATCGCTTTCACAATGTAGGTCGTAGCATACACTTTTGAAGATTTTTCTGCGGCAAGCAGGCACGATCTACTGGCTCCCAGTTCCCGTTCGATTGGAGATTTACTGCATTGCATATTCATTGGGTCAATTGGCACACCTTGTCGTATTTCATGGTTTCGGAATGTGTAAAGTTCGTACACTCTTGTCTGATGCTCTACATCGGGAACATTTTTCGGAATAAACGCAAGAGAGCATATATGACGACGCCCAACAGAATGTGATGCGCCGAACCATCCGCCATAGGGGAAAATACTGGTCTTCACATCGTTACCTACTCCAGTATTAAATGATCTTTCGGCCTGTAACATTTGGCCTCCGCTAGAGGCGGAAATGTCGACTTCAATGATTTGACCAGTAGACATTCAAAATTCTCCATGTGCAATTGATAATGAATTGTTGTCACACTCAAAATTTGTGAATATTAATTCACTGAATTAGTTCAAATTTTAAATTTTATACTGTAACCCACAACAACACATTGAATCAATTAATTCAAGGATACAAACACCGTAATTCAGCATCATTCAACAATGATAAAAAGTAACTTCCACGTTTCGTCTAAATTTTCCCAGATAAGTCGGTAACTTTTCTTCAAAGTAATCGGTGGGCCGTGCGGAGTTTTCGTCCGATAGCACAGGTCAACTCCAGTCTGAGTTTGCACTCCGTTTCGCAATGAAAAATCGGAGGTGCGCGCGGAGAGTTCCTTAAAGTTTGGATCGTAGTAATGCGGGTGATCAGTCAACAATACAAAAAAGCCAATATCGGAGAACGCTTCTAGGTATAGTTCAAGACTTCCAATATCGATGTAAGCATCGTATCTATTGTTAGGTTCCCTGCTATTTTCCCTCTTGAAGAATTTCAACTCGATAGCACAACGTGTCCCGTCTCTTTGTTTTAGAAAAACATCAATATCAGATATTTTGCCACCCTTTAGAAACACGCGCTTTTCCAAAGTCATTTTGATATCGATTGATTTTTCAATTGCCAACAGGTGAATATTCAGTGCTAGATGATGTTGTATTGTTGCTTCATTCATATCCTCGTATGAATTCTCATTTATTTCAGTAACCAGTTGATCCAGCGCATCCTTTACGAGGGTCTTGCATTCGGTGGAACTCATCAAACAATATCCAGTTCTGACTAAATGGTTTACGATCTTAAGAAGCTTATCTCCGCAGTGTTCGCCGCACTAATTACGGCAACCAAACTCCCCAACTCACCCAAACTTCCCATTCCTAGGGAACCCCTTCGGCACCATCCGTCCCGCCTGCGCTCGCTCGCCCACATATTCTTTTAGCTCGTTTACGTCGCGGGTGTGGGTTCGGGCGGCGCTGTCTGTCCATGATAGGCCGTTGGATTTTGTGAAGGGTTTTGCGTCTTTTATGCCGCCGTCTTTGTATTTTTGTAGGCGCACGCCTTTGCCGCGTCCCATTTCTGGGATTTGGTCTAGGGCGAAGATAATCATCTTGCGGTTCTCGCCGACAACGGCGATCAGGTCTGGCTCACCCTCGATAGCGGCACAGATGCAGCCCTCGATTGGCATTTTTACGTTCAACACCTGCTTGCCCTTGCGGGTGTTGGCGATAACGTCGGTTTCCGCGACGATAAAGCCGTTGCCTAAGGTGCTGGCCAACAGGCGTTTGCGGCCCGGTTTATGGACGAATACATCGACTATATCGGAGTCGTTTTCCATATCAACAATGATGCGGATTGGTTCACCGTGGCCGCGACCGCCGGGCAATTTATCGCCGGGGAGCGTGTAGAATTTACCGCCCGTGGTGAACATCAAAATCTTGTCGGTGGTCTCTGCATGGAACGCCATTTTGAGGCGGTCGCCCTCTTTGAAGGTCAGTGCACCGAAATCTGCGGCATGGCCGCGAAGGGCGCGTATCCAGCCTTTTACGGAGACAACAACGGTGATTGGTTCTTTCTCGATCATCGCGGCGGCCACCGCTTCCATGTCGATTTCACCCGCCACGCCAAAGGTCGAACGGCGCGCACCGATTACAGTTTTCTTGCCGAATTTTTTCTTAACTTCGCCGATTTCCCAAGTGATGGTTTTCCATTGGGCATCGTCGCTAGCAAGCAGTCCTTCAATCTCGGCTTTTTCAGTGGTGAGGTTGTCGAATTCCTTGCGGAGTTCGATTTCTTCCAGCTTGTGCAAGGCACGCAAGCGCAAATTGAGGATGGCTTCGGCTTGATTATCGTTGATCTCAAACCGTTCCATCAAAGCCGGTTTGGGCTTGTCTTCGGTGCGGATAATGCGGATCACTTCATCAATATTGAGGAAGGCCACGAGGAAACCGCCGAGGGTTTCCAAACGCTTATGAATTTGGCGCAGGTGGTTTTCACTACGGCGCACCAGCACGACCTTACGGTGGTCGAGCCATTCCTTCAGCACATCGCGGATCGACATAACCTTGGGCACTTTGCCCATGGAAAGCACGTTCATGTTGAGTGGGAAACGGTTTTCAAGATCGGTGAGCTTGAACATTTGCTCCATCAGCAATTCAGGGTCAACCGAACGGGATTTTGGCTCCAAAATCACGCGGATGTCTTCGGCGGATTCGTCACGAATATCAGCAAGCAAAGGCAGGCGTTTTGCGAGCAGCAGTTCGGCGGTCTTTTCGATCAGCTTGGATTTTTGAACTTGGTAGGGAATTTCAGTGATGACAATTTGCCAAGTGCCCCTGCCCGCATCTTCTTTTTCCCAGCGCGCCCGAACACGAAAACCGCCCTTACCCGTTTTATAGGCTTCGAGAATGTTTTCCTTTGGTTCAACAATCACGCCGCCCGTTGGGAAATCAGGCCCCGGAATAAGTTCCAGCAGTTTGTCGAAACCCGCGTTGGGGAACTTGATGAGATGCAGGGCAGCGTCGCAAAGTTCTTCCAAGTTGTGGGGCGGAATATTAGTCGCCATGCCCACGGCTATACCAGCGGAACCGTTGGCCAACAGATTGGGAAAAGCGGACGGGAGAACAATCGGCTCTTCGTCTTCTTCGTTATAGGTCGGGCGGAAATCAACGGCATCTTCGGTGATGCCCTCAAGCAGCGAAATCGCGGCTTCGGTCATCCGCGCTTCGGTGTAACGCATGGCGGCGGGGTTATCACCATCAATGTTACCAAAGTTGCCCTGTCCATCAACGAGCGGATAGCGCACGGCGAAAGATTGGCTCAAGCGCACCAGCGCGTCGTAAATTGAAGCATCGCCGTGGGGGTGGAATTTACCCATCACGTCACCAACAATACGGGCGCATTTTGCAAAGCCTTGGTCGGGATTCAACCGTAGCAAGCGCATGGCATGCACAATGCGCCGATGCACAGGTTTCATACCATCACGGACATCCGGCAAAGCACGGCCCATAATCGTAGAAAGCGCATAGGCAAGGTAGCGCTCTTCAAGCGCTGATTTCAAATCAATTGGTTCAATTCCGTTTTCGGAATCATCGCCAGATCCGGAACCCGAATCAGAAGGCGGAATAAGATCATTTCCCATACGCTCCGATACTCGTTTCAAGAGTTGTGAACAAGCGCTACGATAAACGGATATATTTTGTTTGTGGTGTGCATCTTGTCACATTTGCCACATTTGTGTTGCGATAGTACATCATCACAACTTGCCCCAGGAATGATTCATGTATTTACCCCTCTCTTGCCCTAACCGTCTCTTTATCACCAGCCTAACCGCCGCTCTTTTGTGCAGCGCAAGTTCAGCCTACGCGCTTGAAGGCAAGGCGTTACTGGACAAAATGATGAAGACGCACATGGGTAAAGCGGACATCACATGGAAAAGCATCAGCGAAGATTCTGCAGATTCTTTCACGATTCAAGGCGCACTTATTAAATCCCCCGAAGGGAAAACCAGTTCGATCGAATTCATTGTCGTTCGCGGGCTTAAAGAAAACGACGATTCAACAATCTCCTTTGACGCAATAACGATGAATAATCTCAGAGGTGAAAAAACCGACGATAACGGCAACTTCGCCCTAAAATCCATCTCTATGAGCGGAGCTTCCCTCCCAACATTTATATTTCAAGGCGACCTCACGGACGAGCAAAAGAAGGCGCGGGTGAAATTTGATGGTTTTGTGATGAACGGCCTCGCTTTAAAAGATGAGGACAAATTGAGCATGACCATGGATACGTTTTCCATGGGTTTCGCCGACATCCCGTTAGATTTTCGCTACGAGAAATTAGGCAAAGATCAGGGGCCTGCCGCCCCAGCCCTCACCATGAAGTCATTTGGTGTTTATAATGTCAAAGGCTCTCAAGGTGGTATTTCTTGGGGAATGGGCTCTTTTACCGTCGCCGACATTAATGTCCCAACAGCACTAACAGTACCGATGACTGACTGGATGAAGCTCTATTCGGCCATGACCATCACTAAAATAACGACAAGCATGGCTGACAAAGAAGTCTTTGCGATGGAAAGCCTTTCGGGGTCTATCGGCAAAGCCGACGCAGATGGCACTCAGACCTATGCCTCTTCGATGGAAGGGATGATGGTAAACCTTGAGGCTATCCCTGATGAGGATACGCAAAAATTTGTCACCGAGTTGGGCTACAAGACTATTGAAGGCTCCATGACAGGGACAGGGACTTACAATCTCAAGCTGGGACGTATCACAGTCAGCGATATGGTGCTGAAGCTTAAAGATATGCTCGACATTTCCATGGCCTATGCCATCACCGGATACACTGCAGATGTCGCTCAAAAATTCAATGAAGCCCAGCTGGAAATTGCCGGAGGAAAAGAACCGATGGGTGTCTATATGAGCATGTTACCGGAGCTTTCAAAAATTAAACTCGAAGGCTTAAAACTCGCAATTACCGATCACTCCCTCACGGGAAAAATACTTGATTATCAAGGCAGTCAAATGGGAACAACTGGGGATCAGTTGGCCCAAGGCGCGCCGATGATGCTCGGCATGGGCATGGCAGGGCTTAACATGCCAGCCTTCACCGAGATGGTTACAAAAGCCATCGGCACTTTTTTGAAAGAAAAAGGAACTTTAAGCATTGAAGCTAAACCCAGTGAGCCCGTCTCCATTATGGAGGTCGTGATATCTGGGCAAACAGATCCAACGAAAGTACCTGAACTACTTAATCTACAAGTCGTGGGCAAATAAGCCCCCACCCTAAATCAATTTAAGAGGAATTTTATTGTGACAATATCAACTTCAATTCGCACAACCGTAGCCGCACTTTTTGTGTCTTCAGCGGTCGTATTTACACCAACTGCAGCTTCTGCTTTCGATGCAACCGCACTGTTAAAACGCTATGAGACACTGGCCTCTAAACAGGGGCAGAAGTTCAGCTACAAGTCTATTGAAGCCGTGAGCGATGGTGGTTTTACTGTCACTGATCCAAGCTGGACTATCGCGACGCTAACAACAATCAAAGCCGCCACCCTCACGTTTAGCGACATTCAAGAAGGCGATAATGATTCTTTGACCATTGGCAGTATTGATATTGGCTCGATCACGGCAGGCTCACCAGATGTAAGCGTCGTCTTCGATAGTGCATCCATGAAGGGGCTTCGGATTCCAAGCGCGACTGAGACTGACCCGATTAAGCTAATGCCCTACTATTCCCGTTTTGAAATGGGCAAAGGCACTATATCGAGCTCAGGGAAAATGATTGCTTCCATGGGCGGAGGCTACGTTGATGTTTCCCCATTTGATGCCAACACACCAATGAAGATGATATCGGAAATTACCGACATCAAGATTGATACAAGCGCTGTTCCTGAGAAGAAATTCACCAAAATGGTGACTGATCTTGGCTATGGAGCCAACTTCACGGGACGCATTGCAATGGATGCAACTTGGTCCCTTAGTGACGGGCTTATGGACCTCTACAAATACGATTTTGTTATCGACAATGTAGGTACGTTTTCCATGCCGTTTAAAATTGGCGGTTACACCGCCGAAAAAATGCAGCAAATGCAACAAATGAACCAAGACATGGAAGGTAAAAGCGAAGAAGAACAAGGCATGGCTGCCCTGGCTCTTTTTGCTGATCTCACCCTGCACAGCATGAGTATTTCATTCAAGGATGATTCACTCACAGATCGCGGGCTAAAATTTGCTTCTAAGCAAATGGGACAACCGCCGGAGCAGCTTGTTCAAATGGCGCCAATGATGATTGGTATGGGAATGGGTCAATTGAAGATGCCTGAAGTTTCACAAATGGTGTCTGAGGCCGTCGCGGCATTCCTTAAAAAGCCTGGCACATTAAGCATTTCTGTGAAGCCCGAAAAGCCTATTGCTTTTACAAGTATTGGCGTAACTGGCGCGGCTGATCCAAAAGCGTTGGTGAAACTGCTTAATCTTCAAGTTACTGCTAAGTAACAACCGCACTAAATGATTGCTCACGTTAGGCTTCGGAAACTCTTCCGGAGCCTTTCTGCATTGTGCATCCTGTTCTGTTCGTTGTTTTTTGGATAACATCTGGCAATGAGCCAAATAAGAATCATTGAAGTCCCCAGCCCTTATGGCCCCCTCAGCCTTTCTGAGCAGGATGATTCTATTGTCGCGATTGATTGGAAAGCACCAGAAATTTCGCAATCCTCCCCTCTCCTGCAGGAGGCCGCAAAACAACTCGCATCTTATTTTGATGGCAAGTTAAAAGAATTTGATTTGCCCCTAAGACCTAAAGGCGATGAGTTCCAACAAAGTGTTTGCACTGCGATGCTAGAAATTCCCTACGGGGAAACCACAACCTATGGCGCAATTGCCAAAGCTCTCAACACCTACGGACAACCAGTGGGCAACGCCTGTGGGGCAAACACCATCCCAATCATTATCCCATGCCATCGTGTTCTTGGGGCAAATAGCCTTGGTGGCTATTCAGGCGAAGGTGGAGTTGAGCGGAAGATTGAGCTGCTTAAACTCGAGGGTGGTTTTCCCTATTTGCTTTAGCGTCAATTGCGTTGCACACTCTCCAGACTTAGCGATCTCACACATATCGTGATTACAACTATTTATAGTTTTTAAAACGGGGCATGCTGGAGACGACAAATGACTAAGCAACGCAGTGACTCAAAAATAAATTTCCCTATCTTTACTGGCAGAGGCATAGTTATTGCTGCAGCAATCGCGGTAGGGGTTGGTTCTCTAAGCTCAACTTTTGCACACGCGGCTAAGTATAAGTCACTCAAATCTGGGGGCTGGTCTGGTGGTGTTTATGTTCACAATCAAACGGGCAAGTTCAAATCCTGTGTCATGTCAGCAAAGTATAAGAGCGGGATAAAACTGCTTTTTTCTGTCAATGATAGAATTCAATGGAACGTAGGCTTTTCTAAAAATTCTTGGAAACTTACTAAGGGTAAAAGATATCCTGTTCACTACCGGGTTGATAAAACCCCCGTACAGTCTGCTCAAGCCCGAGCAGCATCGAACAAATTAGCGGTTATTGACCTGCCAAACAGCAGTAAGCTTTTTACGCGAATGAGAAAAGGACGGCTACTGCGGGTGAAAGCAGGAGACGACATACTTGCCTTCAAGCTAACGGGCACAAACAGAATGTTGAATACTCTTCTAAAATGCGCTCGATACTACAAAGGTAAGATTCTCATTCCGCCTAAAACTGCAAAATCTAATCCGTTTGAGAAAAGCGACACTCCATTCAAACAGGGCAATCCATCTCCAAAAAACGGCAGTACAAACCAAGCCACAAATGCTTTTAGACAGGAAGCACGCTCTTGGTTCAACACGCACCTTGCCGCAGCAAGCGACGAATATATCCGCATTGCCAATAAAGGTAATGGCGCGAAAATGTATAAGAAAAATGCTATTGTCTGGCGCGTCGGCAAAGGCACGGGAATAATTGGGACACTCCGAATTTATCCAACGCGCACGACAGGTTATATGAACAAGTCTGTTTTATCCTTTGAAGCACGGGTGTGCAAAGGGGACTTTGCCTCTAGGCGTTTAGAAAAAACGGGCTTTAAAAACGAAGCTGCAAATCGACTGATGGCAATATGCCGACAAAAAGATGGTGTAACCTGGAGCAGTTATTACGCCATTTTCAACCGTAAGGCTGGCGGATCGTCTGTTATCACAATCTATAGTCAAAAATCAGATACACAAACAGTTGAAACAGCAGGAGAGCGGCTCACAGGCGTTTTACAAACGAGTAATACTCCTGATCCTGTTGCCCTGCCCGACACAGACGACTTGCCGGAGCGCACAGAAGCACCCGTGGTGCGGTACTAACCCACCTCCCGCTTGGTTATCTCTTTTTAACCAAGTGATAAAAAATGTGAGGCAGTTCATCTTTGGGAAACCGTCCTTAAGTAGTATGACACTATTACATTTTTAGGACAAAAATTATGCCCCACATTATTGCACCGGATCTCGATCCTGATGACTCAAATTATGCTCATTGTCAGGTAATCGAAACACTGCCGATTCCTGCTGATTCATTTTTTGATTGGTATATGGATGAACCACCAGAAAACTTTATGATGGGGACGCTTGTCGTATCGCCGATAACTGGTACTGAGCCGATCTCTAAGGAGCCGTACGGCAAACCAGGGACTTCCCGCTTATTCAACTTTAAAGATGGAACTGTTGCTCGCGAGCGCATCATCTCAATGGATATGCCACGGGAGTACTTCTATCAGCCTTACGGTTATGACAACCCAATCCATCTGTTGTCAGATTACGCTAAATCTACAATGCGCGCTGAGCCAGATGGCGAGAACACACGTATTGTTTGGGATTATGCCTTCCATGCTAAAAATAAGGTAGCGCTTCAAGTTGTGAGATTGTTTGTTTCATTCGACTGGAAGCGTAACCTCCAAAATGGCTTGACGGTGATCAAAGCCCACTTGGAAGAGCATGGCACATCAAAACGTATCCATGAGGTTATTGCACGCGATAAAGCTGCGTAGCCAAGAGTTAAAAGAACACAAAAAGCCCGCCTTGATTTTGATCAAGGCGGGCTTTTTTATATCTTAAATCATGCAGAGCTAAAGTGTTATTTCTTTGCCTCAAACAGGAAGAGTGTAGAGCGGAAACCCACCTGCATATAGGCGAGGCTTATCATGGTAAGCCCGAAAGATTTACCCGGCATCCGTTTCTTTTCTTTCAACTCCATGCCGTGATCATCAGCCAACTTGAGCAACTTTTTTTCAAACCATGCAGGATATTGAACGAGCAAACGCCCTTCTTTTTCCATGTGATTATGAACGCCAGCAAAGAGGAGCGGTAAATAGCGTACAGAAGTGGCGAATTGGTCCTCGTCATCCTCGAAGTCGGCCGCAATATAGGGCGGGTTTGCGACAATGAGATCAAACTTGCCCTCAACCTTATCGAACATATCGCTCAAGATGGTTGTGACGTTTTTAATGCCGTGGGCCTCACAGTTTTGAATTGTATTTTTCACAGCAACGGCACTAATGTCAGTTGCAAGAACCGACTTTGCTTTCGTCGCACAAAAAATTGCACCTACACCGCAACCGCACCCAATATCTAAGACAGTGTCACCCTGTTTTACATATTCAGCGCATGAATGTTCGTTCTCTAGGGGTTTATAAACCCCCGGCAACACAGCAAACTTTCTGCCATCAACCGTTTTATAAGGCCAAATAGTGCTTAGTTTCCTGACATACCAATACCAGAATGTGAACAAGCCTTGCTTGCTCGCTGAATGAAGTCCCATAGCTTTTATAATTCCCCGATAAACCTATCGGAATTATTAGAGCAAAACTCTTAACATTCGATAAGTTTTATGGGTGAAATAACTCAAGCTATTCTTTCGGCAAGTTCAGTTTCAAGTGCAGGTCTTTTAGCTGTGGTTTGTCCACCTCGCCCGGTGCGCCCATCAACAGGTCTTTGGCCTGTTGGTTCATCGGGAACATGGTGATTTCGCGTAGGTTTTTGGTTCCGCAAAGCAACATCACGATGCGATCAACGCCAGCTGCCATGCCGCCGTGGGGCGGTGCACCGTATTGGAATGCGCGGTAAAGTCCGCCGAACCGTTCTTCGACCACTTCTTGCGTTAGACCTGTAATTCCAAAGGCTTTGACCATTGTTTCTGGCAAGTGGTTACGGATGCCGCCGGAGGCGATTTCAAAACCGTTACAGACCATATCGTATTGCATCGCATCGATGGTCAACGGGTCTTGGTTTTCCAGCGCGTCTAGGCCGCCCTTAGGCATAGAGAATGGGTTGTGGGCAAAGTCCACCTTCTTGTTGTCCTCGTCCCACTCGTAGAACGGGAAATCGACAATCCAGCAAAACTCATAGGCGTTTTGGTCGATAAGCCCTTGGTCTTCGGCGGCTTTGGTACGGGCATCACCCGCAAAAGACGCGAATTTCTTCGGGTCACCAGCGGCGAAGAATACAGCGTCGCCAATTTCCATGCCAAGTTGTTGGCGGATAGCTTCGGTGCGCTCATCGCCGATGTTTTTGGCAATTGGGCCAGCGGCGTTAAATTCGCCTTCAAGCTCACGCCAGAAAATATAGCCCATGCCCGGCTGTCCCTCAGCTTGCGCCCATGAGTTCATGCGATCACAAGATTTACGGCTACCAGCGCCCTTTACGGGAATCGCCCAAACTTCAACATTCGGGTCGCGCTCGATCATGCCAGCGAAGACTTGGAAGCCTGAGCCTTTGAAATGCTCGGTAACTTCTTGGATTTCGATTGGGTTACGCAGATCAGGTTTATCGGTTCCGTATTTACGGATTGCATCTTTATAAGAAATTCGCGGCCAGTCTTTGGTGACGGTTTTACCCTCGGCAAATGCCTCGAACACTTCCGTGATAATTGGTTCCATTGTGCTCAACACGTCTTCTTGCTCAACAAAGCTCATCTCAACATCGAGCTGATAGAACTCACCCGGCAAACGGTCTGCGCGGGGGTCTTCATCGCGGAAACAAGGGGCGATTTGGAAATAGCGATCGAAGCCTGACATCATAATCAGCTGCTTATACTGCTGTGGAGCCTGCGGTAGCGCGTAGAATTGACCGGGATGGATACGGCTTGGCACGAGGAAGTCCCGCGCGCCTTCTGGCGATGAAGCTGTCAAAATCGGTGTTGAAAATTCGTTGAAGCCAGCGCTGTTCATCCGCACACGCATGTCGGCGATGATTTTCATCCGCTTCATGATGTTGTTGTGCAAAGTCTCCCGGCGCAAATCTAGGAAGCGGTATTTGAGGCGAATATCCTCTGGGTATTCTTGCTCGCCAAACACGGGCAATGGCAATTCAGCCGCCTTTGAAAGCACTTCAATCTCGCGGGCATAAATCTCAACTTCACCCGTTGGCAAGTCCTTGTTCACAGTACCTTCAGCCCGTGCCTTCACGTCGCCATCAATACGGATAACCCATTCTGAGCGCACCGCTTCCGCCGTAGCGAAGCCTGCAGAATCTGGATCAATAACGATCTGCGTCATTCCATAGTGGTCGCGCAAATCTATAAACAGCACGCCGCCGTGGTCGCGGACACGATGCACCCAGCCAGAAAGACGGGTGGTGTTGCCAATGTCGCTCGCGCGAAGGTCGGCACAGGTATGGCTACGATATGGGTGCATGGTGGTTTCCTGCGATAAAAAGATGAATCAGCATCGCCTAAAAGACAACGCGATATGTGCGCGGGTTTGGCCATGCAACGCCCATAAAGTCAAGGTTTGTCTGCTAGGAACTGGACAGAAGCAGAACGGAGCGCAAAGAAAGTGAGAAGTCCAAGCGGCCCAAGAAGAAAAGTCAACGCTAGGCAAGGTATGACGAGCCAGAACTTCATTCCTTCGTCACGGGCTGTCCTACACTGCCACGCGCCGATAAACAGATCGAAGGCTAAGAAGTGAACCCACCCCGCTAACAATGCATCAGAGTAACTAAATAACGTCATAACCTCCGCAAGACTGCCGAAGCCGCCACCATCATTGTTGTGTGAAAGTACGAGCAGTACGACATACCCAATCGACAAAATGAGAGGAATTATATAGCCTGAAATTCGATCGGACCATTTCGGATAGAATGGTGATGCGAGCAAGACAAGCCAGCCGATCATTGCCAAAATACCCGCTGCTGAAAATGCTAATTCGTAGCCCATGGTTTTACCTCGCTGAATAGATTTGGAAATTTATTAGGCCTAACTGCTTGCATATGCAAGCATATTGATCTAATAAACATGAATGACCGATATATCTCTTCAATCCGTGTTGCGTTTATTGCAATCTTCTCAACTCATCGAGGCTCGAATCGCTGGTGAGTTTTCATGTGTTCACGGCATTTCTGTGAACGAAATGTTCTTGCTCATGCAATTGGAACAAGCCCCGCTACAGAGATTGCCCCGTGTAGAGCTTGCAAAACGCTTAAACACCAGCGCGTCAACAGTCACCAGAATGGCGGCTCCGATGGAGAAGTTGGGACTGGTTTCAAGGCAATCTGATGAACGCGATGCGCGATTGGCATTTGTCGTTTTGACTGAGGCTGGTGCCACAAGAGTTTCAGAAGCGCGTACAACTTTCGCAAAACAAGCTGGTTATGTCTTTCGCGACCGCTGGGAGCCCGAAGAGATAGAACAACTGTCAGCATTGCTTGGACGGCTGGTCGCTGGCACGCCCGGAGATCTCAGCTAAGAAACATCATAGACTAAGCGCGGTGGGCACAAAGCAAGACTTCCAAACTTCGACCCGCATCGAATTGTCAGCCATTGCCCACCAAACACACTTCCCCTACCATCGAACCATGAAAGAAGGTCCTGACATATCGCTCCTCGCGGCTCTTATCGGCGATCCTGCTCGTTCTAATATGCTGATGGCATTGATGAGCGGTAAGGCGCTGACGGCTGGTGAGTTGGCGCGGGAGGCTGGTGTTACCATCCAAACTGCCAGTTCTCACTTGGGAAAATTGGAAGGCGCTGGGCTGTTGCTGAAACGCCATGAGGGGCGACACAGGTATTTTTCCATTGCAGATGAAGATGTGGCGGGGGTGCTCGAGTCTCTCACAGGACTCGCTGCTAAACGGGGGCACCTGCGCACCCGCACTGGGCCAAAAGACCCTGAGCTGCGCAAGGCGCGGGTTTGTTACAATCATTTGGCGGGGGAAATGGGGGTGCAGATGTACGACAACCTCATCACCAACAACCACATCGTTTTGAAGGACAACACCCCTCTCCTCACCCCTTCGGGTAAAACACTGATGGCGGAATTTGGTGTGGATTTAGAAGCGCTCGCCAAACTGCGCCGCCCCCTATGCAAATCTTGCCTAGACTGGTCCGCCCGCCGCTCTCATCTAGCAGGAGCGCTTGGCACGGCATTGCTCAATCGGTTCTTTGAACTGGGTTGGGCGGAGCGGTTGGAAAATTCGCGGGTGGTTGCGTTTTCAAAGACTGGTGAGCGGAAATTTAGTGCGATGTTTGGGTGAGGCCACATTTTCTTCATTTGAGAACATTCCCGCAAATTCATTTCCCTGTGGTCGTAACCATGAGAACAATAGACCTTTGACCTCACGGCCTCTCTGCCTAATATTACATCTTGTAATTACTTGCCCCAAAGGAACCAACCAATGAGCACTCTTGACCCCGGATTTGAAACCCTTGCTATTCATGCTGGCGCACAGCCTGACCCAGCAACAGGGGCGCG
>JAZGEY010000059.1:0-54958 GCA_036478985.1 Rhizobiaceae bacterium | reverse complement strand
GATGAAACTTTTATAGACCCGAACGCTGCTGCTTTGAGAATTTTTGACGTGTCTTCCCTCGGTGGAACAGCGCGTGGGCAGGTGGTGAATACTCCGCCGCCATTTGACGTTATGGCGGGTAAAATTGGCCAAGTTTTTGGTTTGGCTTTTGATGATGGAAAACGTGAGGATACCGAGGAGATTATCCCCAACCTCTATGCCACAGCGACCTCGTTGCACGGCATCCAAATTGTTGAAGATGATACGGATGAGGATGGTCGCCCTGAGCGGTTGCGTCGCGGTAAAGCTGGTGCGCGGTTTATGGAGGCGCAATTCGGTGCGGATGCAGAGCCGGGTAGTATTTGGAAAATTGATGGACGCACCGGGGAAGTGACGCTGTTTGCAACGATACAAGGCAACAGCGGGGCGGGGCTTGGTAATATTGCTTTTGATAAACGAAATCGCCAACTGTTAGTTTCGGATATTGAGACGGGTAAAATTCACCGCATTGGACTGGACGGGTTTATCAACGGTTCGTTCGACCACGGAGAAAATGGAAGACCCTCAGCAGGTGCAGAACCTGTTGCCGACGATGGCGCCGTGATGGATATTGCAGGCGGTGCTTTTGATAGCGAAGATGCTGAAACTTGGGGTTATACACAAGCGGAACGGCGTGTTTGGGGTGTCGCAGTGCATCGCAACCGTTTGTACTATGCGGTGGAAGACAAGTTGCAAATTTGGTCTGTCGGAATTGGCCGCGATGGTCAATTTCTAGCTGATGCGCGCTGGGAACTCGATGTAAAGGCCGAGAAAGATTATCCAGTTACAGACATCGCCTTTGATAAACGCGGGTTTATGTATTTGGCCCAACGCGGAACAATTGAAAATCGTTATGATTATTCCCGTTTTGCTAAGTCTGGCAAAGGCGAGGTGATGCGGTATTTCAAGGAAAAACCAGATGACCCTGCAACGCCGAGTGTCTGGGTTGAAACGCCACAAACCTACGCAACAGGCTTTCCAAACGGTCACCAACAAACGGCGGGCGGTATCGATTTGCAATATGGTTATGACGCGGAGGGTTTCATCAACCGCGATGCCTGCGATGCAACACTGTTTAAAAGCGGTGATAATTTACGAGACAATGCTGATTTGATAGAACGGCTTGGCCCCGATGGGCCTGTTATTGTTCACGGTGCACAGCTAACACCAGTTGCGCAGGTGCGTCCTGCAAACCAACCGCCATTTGGAAGTTGGTTCTTTGATTTTGATGCTACTTTTGAAGATCCAGAAGTGCGTGGACATATTGGCGATGTCGAGGTTTATCGCCCTTGCGCGGGTGGCCGTGGAGCTGGGTCTTCTGGCTACCCTGGATATGGGGAGCCGTGGGAATATCCAGGCAAAATACCTGATACAAAAAGTGCCTGTGCCAAGGTCGAGGACATTGTCTATGAATGTGCACCTGACGGCTCTTTGATTGCTGATTTATATCTAGCAGGTGAAGGCGGCGTTGGCTCGGATTCACTCAAAACTACTTCCCGCTCACCGGGAATTAACGTTAGCCCAACAATGCAAACACAGCCTGTCGCTGGCATTCCGTTCACCCTCAACTTGGATGGAACGTGGCCGGGCGACAGGGTGCGACTGGGGCTTTGTTTATACAAATCTAGTGACGCCAGAAAAGGTGGATACTTCCCTTGTTGCAAGGTGAATATCACTATCAAAACCCCACCAACGATGTGCCGGTAAGGAGAAGAACGATGAGAAACTCAATCTTTAGTCCCGTTGCTGGTTCATCCGCTTCAGCTAACATTTTCGCCAGAACATTTGCCCTGTTCTTCTTTGCCTTGATTGGCGGCCTGTCGTTTGTGCAATCCTCGATTGCTGATGAGCATGGTGGAGGTCGATATCCGGCCCCTACATTTACGAAGGTGGGAAGCCAAATAAATTGTCGAATGGTGCAATATAAATTGCGGTTTATGGTGGCCACAAACCGAGAGCTGTTTGCTGATGAAGATTTCGTAAGCCGCTTGAACTCGGCTCGTTTTAACGTTCGTGATCAGTTGCCAGCAGGGTTGCAGGTAACAAGTGTGACAGTGACTGGGGATGTGACGAATGGCGCTGGTGGCGCTCCTGTTGCAGCGATTGGCTCAACTGTGAACCCCGATGACACTGTTTCTATTCCCAACCTTCGCTTCACATTGGCGGATACGGATGGGATTGGGGGCGATTTAATGCGCTCTATCGATATTACTATCAATGCAAGAATTGACCCAGCTTCGTTTCCGGCGCCGACAACAATCAGTAACCAAGCCAGCTTAGAGATCACCGCTGTGGATGTTGATCGGACGATGACGTCCCATGATCCCGCTTTGCCCGCAGCTGGGCCTGAGGATGGCGGATTTTTCCCCGGCGAACCCACTAAAATTGGAATTGATTTAACGGATTGTGACGAACCCCATGATGGGGGTGGCGACCCTTCAGATGAGGCTTGTTTCAAGATTGAACATGGTGAAGTTGAGTGTTCCAAAGATGGCGACGGAACATTCACATACCGTATGAATGTAACGGCTGGAATGGAAGGCCGTGTTATCGAACTGGTCACTTCAACTCCAGGTGTTTGGATTGACCCTGCATCACAAGTTGCAGGTGCAGAAGGCAGTGTTTTGGAATGGACAATTCACGGCGCTACTCCTGGCATGACCGTATCAATGTCCGTTGTTGGGTCTGAAATTTCAGGTGGACCAGCGGAAGGTTGGGGGCTGTGTTGTACCCAGCGTATTGAGATCATCATTCCTGAACATCTGGATTGCCCAGATAAAAAGCCCGATATTGAAGTTAAAAAACGGGCGGATGTTACGGAGTGTACTCTAGGTGGCGGATGTAAGTTCTCAATCACCGTAACAAATGTCGGTGATGGGCCTTATACGGGGCCGATTGCTCTGGAAGAAGTTGCGACCCTTGGGCCAGCGGAAATTGATGGCGGGCCAAATGCACCGTGGACTTGTGTTCCAAACCGAACTCCGATGATCTGTAAACACCCAAGCACGACTCTGAATCCGGGTGAATCTGTGACATTGAAGTTGAGCCTGCGTCATATGACGCGGCGTGCATGGCGTGAGATTATCAACTGCGCGGAGTTTGATTACACCGCCAGCGGTTGGGCAGCACCATTTGGTGATTTGACCAACGATAAATCATGCGCACGCATTCCAATTCGCCATCGTGATGATGATCAGCCGAAGAAGACTGATCTGGAATTGAAGAAAGAGGCAAACTCTCTTTGTACACCAGAGGGTATTTGTAGCTTCCGCGTCACCATTCGAAATGTTGGTACAACTCCATTTAATGATCGTTTGATCGTAAAAGACGACTTTATGTTTGGTCCTCCAATTTCTGTAGGCTATAGTCCTATAGGCCTTTGGACATGTAGCTCCATTGGTGATCCGGCACACTTTGAGTGCCGCTCAAACGCTAATATTAACTTACCTGTTGGCGCTCAAACTTCGATTGTTATATCGGCACGGGTCAATCCGGCTGATTATGTGATTGGTGGGGGCAAGGTAAAGAACTGTGCGAATGTGGAACGGGTTGAGAATGAAACCAACCTCGACAACAACAGGGATTGCGCAATAGCGCAAATTCCACAGGATCCACAACGAGGCACACCAGACCTTGCTATTGAGAAGTCATGCGAGACAACTCAAGCTCGCGAAGCTATTCTTGTGAGTTGCCGCGTTTCGGTCACTAATAATGGAACCGCAGCGGCTGTTGGTACAATAAGCATTGATGATGCTGCATTGACCTTAAGTGGTTCAACCCCGGTGACAATCCAAACTCTAACAACCGATGCAGCGGGATGGGATTGTACTCCAGTACCTAGCGCTTCTCTAGTTTGTAAAATTCCAGGTGCTTCTTTAACGCCGGGAACAACACGATATTTCGACGTTTCAATGGATACTACGCAATTCGGAGAATTTGAAAACTGCGCCACTGGGGCAACTTTAGTACTGACAAAAGGTGGTGGTCAATTTGGCCGTGCTTGCGCAAAAGCTGGTCGTGAATTACCAGAGCCGCAAGGGTGCTCACCAACATTCGTGAAGAATGATAAGGGGCGCTGTGTTTGTCCAAAGGGCACGAAGTATAGAGGTGGGAAGTGTAAGCCGAGTGGTGGAATAACGCCGCTTCCAATTCCCCCAATCAAACTTTGTGTTCTCAAATCTGGTCAATTCAGAACCAATTCTGGCAAGTGCGTTTGCCGCAAGGGCACACAACTGAACAAGAGACGTTCAAAGTGTGTGCCGACCGTTAGGCAGTGTAAATTGAAGCGCGGTCAAATTCGCACTCAATCTGGAGCTTGTATTTGCCGCAAAGGAACTCGGTTGAACAAGAGAGGCTCAGAGTGTGTGCCTAGTGTTAGCCAGTGCAAATTGAAGCCGGGACAGATACGGACCCGCTCTGGTAAATGTGTCTGCAGCAAAGGAAGATATTTCAACTCAAGCCGCACGCGCTGTGTGATCCCACGGGTGAAATGTCCTAAAGGAACGATTGGTAAGTACCGCCCGAACTGCCGCAAGCTGGTTCGTTGCCCGAAGGGAACGATTGGTAAGTACCGTCCGAATTGCCGCAAGTTGGTTCGTTGCCCAAAGGGTACGGTTGGTAAGTATCGTCCGAATTGTCGTAAGGTCATCAAACGTAAATGCCCTCCTGGAACACGGGGTGTTCGTCCAAACTGTAAGAAGATTATAATTAGGACGCGCAGACCTCGTTGCAAGAAGGGACAGTTCCGTGTTCGCGGTAAGTGTGTCTTCCTTCAATAAAGTTGAGTGTTCTAGACACAATCTAAGGCGGCCCGGATATCTGGGCCGCTTTTGGTTTGGGCCGTGCAATTTGGCACAGATGTTGTGATACATGTTCGTTATTGGTGGGGTAACAAATTCATCTTAGGAGAACCATCATGTGGGATTTCAGCATTAGACGTACATTGGGCATTATGGGTAAAACCATGCCATTCATTCTTTTTCGTATGGTCGTGTTTTTTGGTATCACGCTCGCTTACATTCTAGCCACCGGGGCGGGAGCGGGAGTTGGCTTTGGTATTGGCAACATTTTTGATGATGCTGAAGGTGCGACTGGGTTTGCCCTTTGGGGCGGTGTACTCGGGTTTGGCATGATCTCTATCGCCGTTTATTGGATCCGCGAGTATATTCTCTACATCGTGAAGGCGGGGCATATTGCCGTTATGGTTCGCTTGATTGATGGAGAGGAAATTCCCGGCGGGCAGGGACAGATTGCCTACGCTAAAACAATCGTTACGGAACGCTTTAGTGAAGCGAGTGTGCTGTTCGGCGTTGATCAGGTCATCAAAGGCATTATTAAAGTTATCACTGGTTTGATTGGCGGCGTGGGTATGATTTTGCCAATCCCCGGCGTTCAAGGTCTATTGAAATTTGTGAATACAATTGTTCGCATTTCGCTCACTTATGTTGATGAAATCATTCTTGGTTATAATATGCGTATTAACAGCCAAAACCCTTATCAAACCTCGCAAGATGGTGTCGTTCTTTACGCGCAGAATGCCAAATCAATGATCAAGAACGCGATCTGGTTGTCAGTCTTTCTGTGGATTTTCTCAGCCATCATTTTCATTTTGATGTTGGCTCCAGCCGGTGCGATTTTATATTTCTTCCCGGGCCAAATGGGCGGATTTGCATTTGTCCTAGCTTTGGTCTTCGCATGGGCATTCAAAGCCGCGATACTAGAACCTTTTGCGGTTGCCGCTTTGATGAGCGTTTATTTTGAGAAAATTGAAGGTCAAGTTCCTGATGCTGAATGGAGTGCAAAGCTTGCCGGGGCTTCAAACAAATTTGTTGAGTTGAAGGATAAGGCCTCAGATTTTGTGATGGGCTCGAAGTCGAGTTCTGTCACGTAGGTGCGTTAATTTGTCGCAAAACAGCTAGCCGATGACTTATTATCGGCTACTTCGACATTTTTGTACATCTATCCTTTCTCCCAACAAGATTCGGCTAACGAGCAAATATAAAATTCACCCGACAGATACTTGATCGGGTGATCTCGTTTTATAAGGATTGGGAAGATGGGAATTAAAGCGCCATATACGGAACTTGAAATCAAAAAGGCCTCTTCAGGCTTTTATGAAGGAAATAGCCTCGAAATTGCACTGCTCAGTAAGTTGGTAATAGTGGCGTTGGTCGTTTGGGCGCTGGTATGGCCAGCCAATGCAAACTCATCTCTCGGTAGCCTCAATAGTTTTCTATTACAGGGGTTTAATAGCTTCTATATAATTATCGTCGGAATATTTGCTCTCTTTCTCGCCATCGTCGCAATCATACCTTCAACTGGTAAGCGGATAATGGGCACGCCAGGTGAGAAGCCGGAGTTTTCCAATTTCTCGTGGTTTTCAATGATGTTTGGCGCTGGCCTTGGTGTTGGCTTGATGGTTTTCGCTACTGCAGAACCGCTCAGCCTTTGGGGATCAAACCCTGTGATCGTTGCTGGTGATGTAACGGGTAAAACACCTGAAGCACTTCAATCAGCTTTTCGTTATACGTTTCTACACTACGGTTTCCATGCTTGGTCTATTTACGTCATTACAGGCCTATCGCTGGCTTATTACGCCTATACCCGTAACATGCCGTTGACCATTCGTTCAGCGCTTACTCCACTCTTTGGAAAAGCGGTAAATGGACCCTTGGGTCACGTAGTTGATGTTCTTGGTGTTATCGCCACAATTTTGGGTGTCTCCGTAACCATCGGCTTTGGCGTCAGTCAGTTCATTGATGGCGTCTATGCAATCACTGGGATGGAATGGATGATGGACATGGGTGGTGAAGCACCTAAGCCAGGTAAGGTTGGACTGCTTGTTGGCCTATTTCTTATTATGGGGCTTTCTATCATCTCTGCTGTTTCTGGTGTTGGGCGCGGGGTTAAATACCTGTCTAACCTTAACTTGGTGCTCTCGTTCATCTTATTGCTTACATTTGTTGTATTCGGATCCTTTGGATTTGCGATGACAAGCTACGGAAGCGCATTTGTTGATTACATTATAAACTTCTTATCAGTCAGTTTCAGTGCTTGGGGACCTCAATCTGCAGAATCCTTCGCCTCCGCTTTGCCGGCGGCTGCCAAGCCTCTGGCTGGAGATCTTATGGCCGGAGCAACAAATGCTTGGGGAAGTTTTGATGGTTTCAAATCTGGGCTTAAAGGGGAAGCTGCGGCTTTGCCAAATGACGTCCTAACCGCTGTCTATGAGGCTGGTAATCAAGGTCGTCAATTCGGATGGCAATCTGGTTGGACTACCTTCTACTGGGCTTGGTGGATTGCATTCTCGCCTTTTGTCGGTCTGTTCCTCGCGCGCATCTCTAAAGGGCGTTCGGTTCGGGAATTTATCATTGGTTGTGTAATTGCCCCGTCGTTGGTTTGTTTCGCATGGATGACTATTCTCGGCGGTACGGCAATTGACCTTGAAATGACTGGCGGCGCAAATGGAGCCATCATAGGCGCATCAAACACTGCCAAGCTTTTCGTAACGCTCGGCCAAATGATTGACGGGCCAATGTTATCTGCTTTGACCGTTATGTGTGTGGTGTTGATTATGACGTTCTTAGTAACATCAGCAGATTCTGGTATCCTTGTCATGAATACCATCATGTCGGGCGGTGAGCAGGAAACTGGTATCAAGCACCGCATTATATGGGGGCTGATTTTAACTGGCGTGATTGGTGCTCTGATATTGGCCGCTGGGAAGAACAATCCAATGGATGCTCTTAAAAATGCAATGATTATTGGTGCGTTACCATTTACCTTTGTAATGGGGCTTATGATGGTGGCTTTAACCAAGGCTCTTTATCGCGACTCATTGCGCGATAAGGAGGGATCTGCGCCTCCAGCAGAATAGTTATATATAAAGAAATCTAAACGGCGCCACTTTTGGCGCCGTTTTTGGTTGAAATGGTGTGGCCTGATTAAGTCAATCTAGGTTTACCTCAACTAAGGTCGGCAATCTGTTTTATATCTAACTTAATGTCGCAGGCATAATCTGGGTCTTTCCTGAGACGCGGAATGACTGTACTAAGATTGTAGATTCTGCGCCTCTCGCGCATTTGCTCAACGGTTGGATTATTTATGGCCTCTCGATCTCTTTCTACTCAAAAATTGGTAACAGTGTTTGGCGGCTCAGGTTTCCTTGGTCGAAATGTTGTTCGTTCATTAGCGGCACAAGGCTATCGCGTTCGGGTGGCTTGTAGACGGCCTGATTTGGCGGGGCATTTGCAACCGCTTGGGAATGTTGGACAAATTCAATATGTACAGGCGAACTTGCGTTACCGTTGGTCGATTGACCGTGCAGTTGAGGGGGCTGATGCTGTCGTAAATCTCGTGGGTATATTGGATGATGGCGGTAAACAGACCTACGATGCGGTTCAAGCTCAAGGGGCCGGTTGGGTTGCCGAGGCCGCTAAGGTTGCTAAAGCAAGCCTTGTTCATGTTTCTGCAATTGGCGCAGATGTTGATGCTGCTACAGACTATGGCCGCTCAAAAGGTGAGGGGGAGCGTCTGGTTCTCCAAGCTACTCCAAAGGCGATCATATTGCGCCCTTCAGTTATTTTTGGGCCCGGAGATATGTTCTTTAGTCGGTTTGCCGCTATCGCCAGCCTATCGCCAATATTCCCGTTGATTGGGGGCGGGACAACAAAACTGCAGCCTGTTTATGCAGGTGATGTTGCTCAAGCTGTGGTAAAAGCGGTTGAGGGTGACTTAGCAGCAGGTTCGGTCTGGGAATTGGGCGGCACGGAGGTGTTAAGCCTAAAAGAGTGCATTGTACGGATGCTTGAAGTCATTGGCCGTAAGCGCTGGTTTATTACTCTTCCATTTTTCTTTGCAAAAATTTGGGGCAGTATCCTCCAGTATGTCCCCGGTAAACTGCTTACTCCGGGGCAAGTGGATTTGCTGAGGGCAGACAATATTGTGTCAGAGGAAATGAAGAGTAGCGGACGCACTCTGGAAGGTATGGGGATCACGCCAACAGGGATTTCATCGGTACTGCCAAATTATCTTGTGCGCTTTCGTAAGCATGGGCAATATGAGGCAAATCACGGATAAAGCCCCAAGAAAGATGCAGGAAAGCAACAGCTGTCGTGCAAAACTTGAAATTGCAAGAAAAAGTGATCTCTCCAAGGGATGGCCTTAATTGTGTAGCAAGAGTTTATCCTTAATACTTAGTTGAACGGTTCGCTTGATAATGGGCTGTTTTCAGTATTCTTATTTACAAAGCGGACAACCAAGTAGCGATGCGTAAAATCCTAGCCCTTATTATTGCCTCAACATTTTTGACGGCAACCCCTGTTATTCCAACGCCGGCAGAAGCTGGTGGCTTGTTTGAAACGCTCTTCCCGCGAGCAGCAAAGCGTCGAAAAGAACGCCGGCAACGGAAACGCGTGCGCCGCCAAAGAAAAAACGACCTGCTATTCCAACGCAGTCGCAAACGAGTGCGGAAACAACAAAAAAGAGCGAAGAAGGTTTTGCAAAATAAGCGCAGAGCTGTCGCAGTGAAACCTACTAAAATTAAAGGGCCTAGCTTTAAGGTCTACTACCCCCGCGCAATTAAGCCCGTTCGGTTAGCGCGTTTAGCAAAAGCATTCAGTGCGCATGAACAAAAATTATTGGCTGCGGATGCGTTACGCAAGACAAATCCAGAGTCTGACCTTGAAACTGGCGCAGTTGATGTAAAGCCAAAGTTGATTTCAGAAAAGACTGTGATTGATGAGACGCGTGAAAACGGACTTGCTCCGGTTCGTCTATCGGCTGGCGGGCAATTGCTGAAATCCATACCGCTCAAGTCTTCCCCATCCTTAGGGAAGGCGATGGTCACGTTTTATAAGGCCTCGCCAGAGTTTATTTGGTTGAATGAGCAAGGCCAGCCAAACAACAAAGCTACTGCAGTTCTTAGTGTTTTAGCGGATGCCGCCTCCTACGGTTTGGCAGATGAAGACTATGCAATGCCGTTGTTAAGCGTTGGCGATGATGCAACCGAGAGTGATATCTTACGGGCTGCAATGCAGTTTGAATTTTCGACAACGACTGCTGTGTTGAGATATATGGCGGATGCGCGGAATGGCCGTGTTGATCCTAACCGGATCAGTGGCTATCACGATTTTTCTGGTCTTGGTTCGAACTATGGGAAATTGCTGACTGCCCTTGCGGACAATGAAGATCCTGCTGAACAAATGCTTTCGGCTCACCCTAAAGACAAAGCTTTCGACGTATTAAAAAATGAACTTGCGGTTTTACGCGAAAAAGCTGTTGGTTTTGATTCCGTTGTGATCAAGCGCCGCACGTTTATTAAGCCAGGGCAAACCCACGACCAGCTAGAGAATATCGTGGAGAGTATCCGCCGCAAGGCTTCAAGCGAATTGTTGAACAAACATTTTGATGTATTTTCGGTTGACCACAGTGAAGGTGTATATTCGCCAGATGTGGTTGAAATGGTTCGCGATTTCCAACGCAGTGTTAAGCTTAAACCAGATGGTATAATTGGTAAAAATTCGATCTCCCGCATGGGTGGGGCTGACCCCAAAGTACAATTGGATAAAGTTATTTACGCCATGGAGCGGTTGCGTTGGCATCCTGATCGCTTGGGTAATTCTTATGTATTTATCAACCAACCGCAATACCGTGCGACTTACATAAAGAATGGTAAGCCTACGCTCTCTATGCGGACAGTAGTTGGCAAGCCTTCTAATCAAACATACTTCTTCCATGATAAAATTGAATACGTTGAATACAATCCTTACTGGGGAATTCCGCGCTCGATTTTGGTCAATGAAATGTTGCCTAAACTGCGTCGTAATTCGAATTACCTGGATCGGCTTGGATATGAAATTACGAACATGCGCGGTCGAAAAATTTCTTCGTCTAGCGTGGACTGGTATGGGGTTGGGCAAAATTTCCCGTATAATGTTCGCCAACCCCCTGGGCGCAAAAATGCATTGGGCGAATTGAAAATAATGTTCCCAAATAAGCATTCAATTTACATGCATGACACACCGGCGAAGAGCTTGTTCAAGCGTAGTCGGCGGGCGTTTAGCCATGGGTGCGTACGTTTGGCCGAACCACGTAAAATGGCTGCTGCCGTTTTGGGAACGAAGATTAGCTCTATCCAGAACAAGCTGGCGGGTGGGGAGAATAAACAGCAACGTTTGAAACAGAAAATACCCGTTTATGTGGCTTATTTTACTGCTTGGCCGAACAGCAAAGGCAAGGTGAACTATTACGGCGATATGTATGGCCGCGATAAAGCTTTGCAACGTGCTATGGTTTCTGAAAAGAAAGCTCGAGCAAAGGCGCGTGGCGCTTAAACTCTAGAATTCATTGGTTTCGCTTGACTTTTTGGCTGGCGGAACCGATACCCCGCACTTACCCAATTATGGCTGCTGCGTGAGCTGCGTGCCCCACGAAAGGCCGCAGCCATGACTGATGATTCCCAACCGAACCCAAGACCCGATAGCAGTATTTCAAAAGAGAATGCTTTTGTCGCGCTTGGGCTTTCAGCAAAAGTAGTACGCCCTCTTGCTGTTTTAGGGATATCCAAACCTACACCTATTCAAGAACAGGCTATTCCTTTGATCTTGGCAGGCCACGATGTGATGGGGCTTGCGCAAACAGGAACAGGAAAAACGGCGGCTTTTGGCTTGCCGCTAGTCCACCGTTTGTTGGAAAGTGAAGAGCGCCCTGAACCGAAGTCAGTGCGTGCGCTTATACTCGCACCTACCCGCGAGCTGGTGAACCAAATAGCGGATAATTTGCGTAGTTATGTGAAACGAACGCCAGTTTGGGTGAGCAGTGTTGTTGGCGGACAATCAATCAATAATCAGATCCGGCATCTTTCGAGCGGCACGGATATTCTTGTGGCAACGCCAGGGCGTTTGCTTGATCTGGTTGATCGTAAGGCAATTTTTTTGAACACGGCGCAGTATTTAGTACTGGATGAAGCCGACCAAATGTTGGACCTTGGTTTCATTCACGCCTTGAAGAAGATTGCAAAGCACTTAGGCAAGCCACGCCAAACCTTATTGTTCTCGGCGACAATGGCGCCAGCTGTTGCCGAACTCTCTAAAGCTTATCTGAACGACCCTGTTCGTGTAGAAGTTGCCCCTGCTGGTAAAGCTGCGGATAAGGTAAAGCAGAGTGTCCATTTCGTAGTGACGAAGGGCAAGGCAGATTTGTTGAAAGATATGCTGGCTGAACGAGAAGATGATTTGTCTCTCGTTTTTGCGCGCACGAAGCACGGCGCTGAGAAGCTGATGAAACATTTGGTGGCCTGCGGTTTTGCTGCGGCCTCTATCCACGGTAACAAAAGCCAAGGACAGCGGGACCGCGCATTGAGATCATTCAAAAGTGGTGATGTGCGTATTTTGGTGGCAACAGATGTCGCGGCGCGGGGTATTGATATCTCCGGTGTATCTCATGTTTATAATTACAATTTACCGGAAGTGCCGGAGAACTATGTTCACCGTATTGGTCGGACCGCGCGTGCTGGTCGTGATGGCGAAGCGATTGCTTTTTGCTCACCCGAGGAGAGGAATCTTCTGCGCCAAATTGAGAAATTGATGAAAATCTCTATTCCAGTTGGCGGAACCGATGGTAGCGAAAATGATGTAGCGCCGGACAAACCCAAGCAACGTGGGCGTGGCGGTGGCGGTGGCGGCGGTGGTAATCGGCGCGGTGATGGGGCTTCAAAAAAGAAATTTAAGCCACGCGGTGATGGTGGCTCGGCACATAAAAAACATCCACGTCGTAGCGGCCCTAGTGAAGGTGGTGGAGAGGATGCGCCTTCTTCGGATAGACCAACGGGTAAACCTCATCATGCAAAAGGCGCTCGCAGTGGCCCACCGCGTGCGGGGAAATTTGGTGGCGGAAAATCAGAAGGTGGCCGTCCTCGCGGCGGTAAGCCTGGTGGAGGAAAACCAAGTGGTGAAAGACCCAGAGGCGGTAAGCCAGGCGGTGGAAAACCAAGTGGTGAAAGATCAGGCGGCGGTAAGCCAGGTGGCGGTAAGCCAGGTGGCGGTAAACCTGGTGGAAGACGTAGCGGCGGCGGTGGAAAAAGTCGCGGCGCTCCGCGCGGTTAGCCTATCTCCACTTTATTGAGCAGCCCGCAGATGCGATTTGATCGCGGGGGCCATTTCCTGTTTTTGCGATAAGACACATCGCATCGAGCAAATCTGTAGAGCGATTGGCAACTTCTGCATCGGTTGCATTTGGACGGCAGTCATCAATTCTACCACGATATTGCAACTCTAATTTATTGTTGAAACCGAAGAAGTCGGGTGTGCAAACCGCACCATAAGCTTGGCCAATACTTTGGTCTTCATCAACAAGATATGGAAATGTGAAGCCGTATTGCTCTGCAAATTTTGTCATGTTCTCAGGATTGTCAGCAGGCTTTTGCAAATAGTCATTGGACATAATGGCGACAACACCAACGCCCTCGTTCTGTAACTTCTGCGCATCCTCAGCCAGCCGTTCCGCAATAGCAACGACATAGGGGCAGTGGTTACAAATAAAGGCTATCAGCAGGCCATTTTTGCCGAGGGAAGAATGTAATGAATGGCTTTCTCCTGCGGGCGTATTAAGGTTGAATTCTTTGGCTGGTACGCCAAAGTCGCAAAGAGGAGTGTTTAGAAGTGCCATTTGTGTGTGCCTGTATTTGGTGAGAACTCAAGAAATATGGTGTTCAATCTCTCGCAGTCAAGTCTTTCCAATCTTGCAGGTTCAAAGAAATAATTTCTTTGAACCGATTGCGGAAGAATGATTGACCTTCGTTCAGTAGTTCTATGAATTCTGAATTTGCAAATTTTTGCTGAACATGGCGAGCATCTTCGATTGCGTTTATCGGATCGGTCGCTCCATGAATGAAGAGTATTGGTAATTCAATTTTGTCGCTGCCATTCCAGACATCTAGGCTACCCAATAAGATGTCGTTGGTGACGGATTGTTGCGAAAGCCGATAGGATTCATACATCCACGAATGGCCTAATGGGTCGCTTACAATGGCGTTGAAGAGCTTCATGTCGCTTGGGGAGTTTTTATATGCCGTTGATAAAACCTCAATCATCCCTGCAGGGGTACTCATTTTACTGACGTAGCGTGAGTAGGTTTTTTCTAGAATAAGGTTGCTTTTTAATGCCAGATTTTTGAACCCACGCACAATGCTTTTTATCGGTGTGCTGTTGTAATTTCCAAGGTATGGAGCTGTCGAAACCGTAAGACTCTCAAAGAGTTCGGGTTGATTTTTTGCGAGGTGGACGGCGTATGCTGCACCACATGAGCAGGCAATAACGCGAGCCTTGCCACCGCAGAACATGATGATTGTGTCTGCTAGGTCGGAGGCGCCGCGTTTTAGATGCTCACTGATTTCTCGTTGGTTTTGGTGACTGTGAAGAAAACCTTCCCGTAAGGGGATAATGAGCCGTATGTTGTTTTCTTCTAACCAATCACTCGAAAATTGATCTGGTGGCGGGAGAGTTTGACTGTGGACGTAAACGACAGGTTTACCAGTTAATGGCCCGGTCTCGATAACACGTAATGTCCTGTCAGTTGTTATTGAAATTCTGTGAAAACGGAAGGTTTTGGGGTAATAGAGATCAACAAACTCTTGAGCGCCATGGGCGGTTTCCACTGTCTGTTCATGGGCGTTTTCAACGCTATCAAGCACCTGCGCATTCAGCGCCATTAATGACATACGTATCACTTCACTTTGGGTTCTAAATCCTGTGCGAGACGCGAGGGATTTGAATTGAGATCGCTTTGTCTCATAGGAAACACCATCTGATTGTGCCGCATCTCTTAGCGATTGCCCGCTAAGAATTTGAATCAATAATCGCAGTTCTGCTTTTGAAAGCTCTATGTCAGGCACGACATCTTGCAGCAGTGTGAGGGTTGATTGATGGTCAATATGAACGATGCGAATGGAGTTTTTTCTGCCCGACAACATTATAAGGCCGTCGTCAAAAATTTCGACTTTCACCGTGTCATGCTCGTGGTTGAGGATTTCAGTTTCTGCTAAAAAAGCATGGCAAGCACGAGTGTCACCGTAGGACCATAGCTCTTCACCTTTGTTCGTTAGATTTAGAACGCCGAGGCAGTTTTTCCAGTTTTTCGTGGGCACGTTGGCAAGCTCCAAGGGTAGAGATTGCTCACCGTTTTTCATCAAGCTAAGGCTGTCTTGATACCATGCTTTTAGCAGGTCCTTATCTTCGTTATGGATGTTCTCTTGTAACATTTTGCCTATCTAACGAATCGCCCCTATCCGCTACTGAACTACAACTACTGTAATCTTTGCATTGAATTTGTGTTCTGTCACCCAATTGGGTGAAGACTGGGGGCATAATGCTGAGTTAGTGAGTAAGTGTGATCGGGTTTGTTACAAGATCATTGTAATCTCACCCCTAAGAGTTAGCTCGCTTGCGGGTTAAATGGAGCGGTTCTCACCATTAAAGCCCCTTGGTGAGGACCACTCTTTTTTTGTGCTAAGGTTTTTCAACAAAAGAATCTATTACCCGCTTTTCACCGGCTTTTTCAAAATCTATCGTGAGCTTGTTTCCATCAATTGAGGTTATAGCCCCGTAGCCGAACTTCATGTGGAATATGCGCTCGCCTATTTCGAATATAGATTCTGCCGTTCCTGATGCTGTTTTATTGACCACCTCGCCATCAATCGTTGTGGGGCGGCGATGGGCAGAGCTTTCTTTTTTGTATTCTTGAGCGCGCTTCCAGCCAGGCGAGTTGTAACCAGAATTTGTGAATTGGTTTTCAGAAAACCGACTTTGGGAGGCTTGGCTGTAGCCGCCATAGTTTCCTTGCATTTCAACAATCTCTACGTTCTCAATCGGTAGCTCATCTAGGAAGCGTGATGGGATACTGGCTTGCCATTGACCGTGGATTTGGCGATTGGAAACGAACCAAATATGACAATTTTTACGGGCGCGGGTTATGCCGACATAAGCTAGGCGGCGTTCCTCTTCCAAGCCAGAGCGCCCACCTTCGTCGAGGGCGCGTTGGTGGGGGAAAAGACCTTCTTCCCAGCCAGGAAGGAAGACGGTATCGAACTCTAATCCTTTGGCGGAGTGCAAGGTCATCAGGTTCACCGCATCCATGTCAGGGCTGTTGTCGGTGTCCATGACGAGGCTGACGTGCTCCATAAAACCAGAGAGGCTTTCAAACTCTTCCATCGAACGCACAAGTTCTTTTAAGTTTTCCAAGCGACCCGGCGCATCAGCGGAAGTCTCGTTCTGCCAAAATTCTGTGTAGCCGCTTTCGTCCAATATCATCTCAGCGAGTTTTGTGTGGGACGTTCCCTCGATGAGATCAGACCACCTGCCAAAATTGAGTGCTAGTGTTTTCAGTGTAACGCGTTGCTTGGGTTTAAGCTCTTCGGTTTCCATCAATTCATGCACAGCTTGCAGCATTGGAATGCGGCGAATGCGGGCATGATCACGGATTATCTTGATTGTTGTATCGCCTAAACCGCGCTTTGGGGTATTGACGATACGCTCAAATGCGAGATCATCAGCAGGTTGCGCGACGACTCTGAAATAGGCCATGGCATCACGGATTTCTAGCCGTTCATAGAAACGTGGGCCGCCGATGACTCTGTAGTTTAGCCCAAGGGATACGAAGCGTTCTTCGAACGCACGCATTTGGAACGAGGCACGAACGAGAATGGCGATTTGGTTGAGGCTGTGCCCCTTGCTTTGAAGACTTTCTATTTCTTCACCAATGGCACGGGCTTCTTCGAGTGAATCCCATCCAGCTGCGACCTTCACCTTTTCCTCGTCCGGATCGCTAATTTCAGTAAAGAGTTTTTTACCTAAGCGCCCTTCGTTGTGGGCTATTAAGTGCGAGGCGGCTTTCAGAATATGGGAGGTGGAGCGATAATTGCGCTCAAGGCGAATAACTTTTGCCCCCGTAAAGTCTTTGTCAAAGCGCAGGATGTTGTCCACCTCAGCCCCACGCCAACCGTAAATAGATTGATCATCATCGCCAACACAACAGATGTTTGTTGATGCAGGTGCACCGCTGGTTTGGTTCGGTTGGGAAAGCAAACGCAGCCATAGATATTGGGCGACGTTGGTGTCTTGGTACTCGTCCACCAGTATATATTTGAAGCGGTTTTGATAGTCGGTCAGAACGTCTGGGTTTTCGCGAAACAGGCGAATACATTCCACCAACAGATCACCGAAATCGCAGGCGTTGAGAATTTTTAGCCGCTCTTGATAGGCGCGGTAGAGTTCGCGGCCTTGGCCATTGCCAAAGGAACGGGCTTCCCCTTCGGATATATCGTCTGGCCCTTGGGCCTTGTTCTTCCAACTGTCAATTTGCCCCGCTAATTGGCGAGCGGGCCAGCGTTTGATATCAATGTTTGCGGCAATGATAAGTTGCTTCATCAGTCGAATTTGGTCGTCGGTATCGAGAATTGTGAAGCTAGATTTTAGGCCAACAAGCTCGGCGTGGCGGCGTAGTATTTTAACGCTGATGGAATGGAATGTACCAAGCCACGGCATACCTTCCACCGCTTCGCCAACCATTTGACCAATGCGGTTCTTCATTTCTCGCGCAGCTTTATTGGTGAAAGTGACGGATAGAATTTGGCTCGGCCACGCAAGTTTTTGTTCCAAAATATGGGTGATGCGAGTGGTCAAAACTCTTGTTTTGCCTGTGCCTGCGCCCGCCAAGACAAGCAACGGGCCTTCAGTAGTCAATACTGCGTCTTTTTGCTCGGGGTTCAGCCCATCTAAATAACCCAGCCTGTCTGTATCAAGCGTAGCAGGGCGCGATGCGCCTAAAGCACGGGCGGCAATACCGGATGGAGAATGATTCGAGACAGGTTCGTTCATGGATTGTACTTAGGTTAGTTTGTGCCGAGATGCGAGGGGAAGCGATAGATAAACGCATCAAAATACTTCCACGTGTTCACGGGGGAATTCTTCTCTGGTGCATATTAGATAACTGTGCAACTCGTTAGTCGTCTGATTGTAACAATGGAAAACAACTTGCCAACTGATCCTTCACCACATTTGGGCGGTCTGCGTGCTTGGCTCATATGGTCACTCGCGGCTCTTTCGTTTGGTTATGCTTTTTTTCAACGGGTTGCCCCCAGTGTTATGGTGACTGAATTGATGGCTGATTTTGCCATTGGGGGTGGTATGCTAGGGGTGCTTTCGGCGCTTTATTTCTATCCTTATGTGCTGCTTCAAATTCCCTTAGGCGCATTGATTGATAAACTAGGAGCGCGGGCGTTGCTGGTTGGAGCACTGAGTGTCGCAGGGGTGGGCTCTTTGATATTTGGCATGGCAGAACAGCTGTCTGTTGCTTATTTGGGGCGTATATTGATCGGGGTTGGTTCGGGGGTAGGTTTTCTGGCTTCTTTGGCCTTGGCTTCAAAATGGTTCCCACCAAACCGTTTTGCAATGCTAGCGGGCCTTACGATGTTCTTTGGAATGATGAGTGGTATTTTAGCTCAAGCACCTTTGGCATTATTTGTTCAAAAATTTGGATGGCGGGCTAGCCAGTGGAACCTTGGGGCTTTTGGGCTGGGGTTGGCATTATTGATTTTTCTCTTCGTACGCAATTCACCTGAAGAACGGGCCGCGAAGACATCAAAACAAGACTGGGGTTCTATTTGGTCCGCTCTTGGTAAGGCGGCACGAACGTTAGAGGTGTGGAAAATTGCCTTGGTTGCTTCAGCAATGACGGGGCCGATGCTTACCTTAGGTGGATTGTGGGGAACGCCTTTTGTGATGGAAGCCTATGGACTGGAGCGCCCGTATGCTGCGTTTTTAGTGTCACTGATGTTGCTCGGATGGGCTTTTGGGGCTCCCTTTAGCGGCTGGCTTTCAGATCGTTTGCAAAGACGCAGGCCTTTGTTGATTGTCGGGTCTGGTGTCATCATGATTGCTTTGGCGTGTATTATCTTTCTGCCCAACCTTTCCCTTTATACGGTCATTGCGATCCTAGTTATAGCGGGAATGGCAGGCGGCGTTATGGCTGTCTGTTTTGCTCAGGTTCGTGCTGTAATCCCTAGCGAATTTAGTGGAGCCGCCTTAGGGATCGTTAATGGTATGACAGTCGCCTCGGGGGCAGTTCTACAACCTTTGGTGGGGGCAATGCTGGATTACCAGTGGTCAGGGAAAATGGCCGCCGGGTCTCGGGTGTACGCCGCATCTGACTATACTACTGCATTTCTTTTGATCTTGTTTGTCGCGGGTATTGGCTTCTTGACCAGCCTGCGTTTGAGAGACCAAACAGTTTAACGAACCTCACAAAATCACCCTTAAATAATCAGGGTTTGAACACATTATTGCCGCGAGAAATTCTAAGTGTTTTGGGAATAGAGGGGATCAAAATTGCTGAGGCTTAAAATCATGAGAGATAGAATTTATTACCAGCCCGCGTATGGTCCCCATCTTACGGAGAGCTCGCTTAGGGATAATTGGTGGATTGATGGTGGTGGGCAAACAGGTCAAAAACAATCTCTGCATCATAGTCCAATACCAGTGGCTTGCGAGTTAAAAATTAACATGCACGGATTGTCTCTACGGTAATGTGTTGAGTCTCTTTGTCGTTTCAACTTATTGAATTAATGATGTTCTTCTTCGCTCATATCGACGAGCGCTTTGTTGAAGGTGCGCAAGGCAGCAACTTGTGTTGCCCAACCGGTAATGCGAGTTTCGTCATTGGCATCTACAACGGGCAGGCTAGGAAAGCCGCCTTCGTCGAATGTTTGTAGAGCCGTCTCCAAGTTGATGTCTGCGCGTAAAACAGGCCGCTCCCCCTCGGTGTCGAGGATATCATTTTCGCCTTCTTCAAGAGGTGACATGAAGTCTGCGACCTTCGTATTGCGCATCATGAAACGGTGGGGTCCATCATGAACGAGAAGGCCGCGTAGTTCTAATTGCCACTCAAAGAAGGAGCGCCCATGCACTGCTTGGTTGATGCCTACGGCGATTGAAACGGTGAGCAAGAGAGCGATTGAAAGAGCGTAACCGCCGGTCAATTCAAACACCATCACAACTGTTGAAATTGGTGCGCCGATTACGGCAGCTGCAACTGCACCCATGCCAAGTATTGCATAGAGGCCCTCTGATGAGGCGAGCTCAGGAAATACTTTAGAGGCGATGAGGCCAAAGGCTCCGCCTGTCATTGCACCGATGAATAGTGAGGGGGAGAAAATCCCTCCGCCAAATCTTGAGGCGAGGGTGACTGAGGTTGCCAGTGTTTTTGCAACGATCAAGGCCAACATTATAGCAAGGGGGATCTTGTTTTTGAGGGCAAGGTCTGTTGCCTCGTAACCAACACCAAGAATTTCTGGCAGAAACACCCCAATTGCTCCAATCAAGAGGCCCCCAACTGCGGGCCGCAACCAGAGGGGCATGACGATGGAGCGAAAAACATGGTCAGTCGCGATTATGCTGAATTCAAGAGATACGGCGATGATTGCGCAAATGAGGCCTAGTAAGGCGAAGGCCGGGAACTCGAGATATGATGTGATCTGATAATCTGGGATTGAAAAGGCCAATGTGTCGCCAAACCAAAGGCGAGTAAGCACCGCCCCCATGACTGAAGAAATGACAATGGGGATGAAAGCCCGCTTAGAATAGTGGCCGAGGATAACTTCGTGGGCGAATAGCACGCCAGCAATAGGGGCGTTAAACGACGCAGAGACAGCGCTGGCTACTCCTGCCGCAAGTAAAGTGCGACGGCCCCAGTCGGGCAAGTTGAATAAAGTTGTTAATGAAGTAGCGATAGTTGCACCCAAATGCACCATGGGGCCTTCACGTCCAGCGCTTGCGCCAAAGCCCAAGGACAGGGCGCTGATAATGGCGGATCCAAGGCCAGACTTTAATTCGATATTACGGCCTCCAAGAGCCTTGGCTTCAATAACATCGGCCACGCCTCCCGTTCTCTTGGCAGGAAGGAAGTTATTCAAAAGCCAGCCAATGAGGAGGCCGCCAAGGGCAGGAGTGAGCAATATCCAAAGCCAATGCACCTTGCGAGCGGCAGAGGCCATGGTTTCATCGTGAATACCCAGCCAAAGATATTGTGTCCAAAGGATTAGTTCACGGAAAAGGATGGCCGCAACGGAGACAAAAAGGCCGACGAAGATTGAGATCAACCAAACCTTAGCCTCACGTGAAGCTGTGAAAGCTTTGATGTTCGGGTTGATCAACTCGTAGAGAATGGATGGCAGGCGGCGGATTATTTCCAGCATTGCTAGCGTCACTCCCTAATTATCCCTGCCTATACCCTACTGCTATTTACGGCGAATTCCGATGGGCCGGCCAATGTTTTCTAATGATGGTAAACGGCTATCGTTATCAGCTTGCCGTTTAATTTGTTCTATAATGTCTTTAGGGAAGGGAGAAACTTTTGGTCCGCTCATATCTATGTGCAGGGACATGGTTTCGGATGTGGCAGAAACCCAACCGTCCTTGTGTAATAGTTCGGCGTAGGCGTGGACACGTTTTGCGTCATAATTGACTATGCGCATGGTGACTTGAACCTGATCCCCCAAGTGAACTTCACGTAAATATTTTACATGGGCCTCGGCGGTATAAAAAGTGAGGTTACGGGTTTTGGCATAGGTTGGGCCAAGGCCCATTCCTTCAAAAAAACCATCGCAGCCATTGTCGAACAATACATTGTAATAGGCCATGTTGAGGTGACCGTTATAGTCGACCCAATCTTCCTGTAAATCCATGAATGTCGAGACATAAAGATCAGGCATTTTGTTGCTCCATTATGTTTGAACGGGAGTGGGTTTCTGATAGTCTCGTATTCACAATAGGCGTTTTAGACAAGTGGCGCGGTAAGAATAATAGGATGAATTATGGCACTGGCCGATCTTGAACAGGTGGAGCGTAATGAGAGCGGGATAGAAACGGCTATAGGAATCTTAAAGCAACGCTTTGGTGAACAGTTGCAAACGAACCAAAGCCTGCGCGAGCAACATGCTCATACTACAACTTATATCCCAGCCCAGTTGCCTGATGCTGTTGTGTTCCCCAACAACACAGATGAGGTACAGGATATTGTTCAAATCTGCGCCCAGCACAAAGTGCCAATTATTCCATTTGGCACGGGGACGTCGTTGGAAGGTGGGGTAAATGCGCCTGCGGGCGGAATAAGCGTTGATTTGATGCGGATGAACAACATCATCTCGATTAACGCTGAAGATTTAGATGTGACGCTTCAGCCGGGGGTGACGCGGGAAGAATTGAATGTTCACTTGCGCGATCAAGGGCTATTTTTTCCGATTGACCCAGGCGCTAACGCCAGTCTTGGCGGTATGGCTGCTACACGAGCTTCGGGAACAAATGCTGTTCGATACGGGACGATGCGTGAGAATGTCGTGAATTTAACCGTGGTGATGCCGGACGGAAAAATTATCAAAACTGCTGGGCGGGCGCGAAAATCTTCTTCAGGCTACGATATAACACGTTTAATGGTTGGGTCAGAAGGAACGCTTGGTATTATCACAGAACTAACTCTTCGGCTTCACGGTATTCCCGACAATATATCTGCGGGAGTTTGCCAGTTTGAGACGGTTGAAGATGCGTGTAACACAACAATAATGGCCATGCAGGTAGGGCTGCCATTGGCTCGGATTGAACTGCTAGATGCCCTGATGACGAAGATTATCAACCAACACAATGGCCTTTCCTACGCAGAAAAACCAACGCTGATGTTGGAATTTCATGGGTCAGATAAGGGAGTTGCAGAACAAACGGAAATGTTCAGCGATATCGCCAGCGAATACGGTGGGTCAAAAATTCAATGGGTCGAAACGGTGGAGGAGCGCAACCAATTATGGAAAGCGCGCCATGATGCTTATTACAGTATGCTTGCCTACCGGCCAGGGTGTCGCGGAATTGCAACAGACGCTTGCGTGCCTATTTCACGGTTGGCAGAATGTGTGGCAGAAACTGTCAAAGACGTTGAGGAATTGGGTTTGATTGCACCTGTTATTGGTCATGTTGGGGACGGCAACTTTCACGTCTCACCTTTAGTGATGATGGATGATGCTGATGAGGTTGCAAGGGCAGAAACGATGATTGAACGGTTGAGCTTACGTACAATAGCAATGGATGGCACATGTACGGGCGAGCATGGCATTGGACAGGGCAAGCGAAGGTTTTTGAAACTTGAGCATGGGGCAGGGGCAGACGTAATGGCCGCCATAAAAAGGTCAATTGACCCTGACAACATTATGAACCCAGGTAAGGTGGTTCAGTTGGACTGAGTTGAGTAACGTAATTTAGAACAGACAAATATAATTTAGGGGCATTTCATGAGCAGAAACAATTCAAACACAGGAGGGGCCTTATTGTGAGACTCTTTGTGCTGCTTGGAAGCCTGCTTGTGATTGGCCTGATCGCGGCTCTCGTTGTGCCGCCCTATGTTGATTGGAACCAATATCGAGATCAGTTTGAACGCGAGGCTAGCCGTGTTCTTGGCCATACTGTAGAGGTGCGGGGGGAGACAAGAGTACGCTTGTTACCGCTACCCTCTATCACATTTTCTGATTTACGAGTTGGTAAGAACGAGGGGAATACACCACTACTTACAGCCAAAAGCTTTAAGATGAATGTTGAACTTGCACCCTTACTGAAAGGTGATGTGGTTGTTGTTGACATGGCGCTGGATCAACCGCGCTTTGAATTGGAAATGACTGACAAGGGAGAAGTTCTGTGGCCTGTGGCAAAGGGAAGCCAAGGCCGTGATTTTTCGGTAAGCGAGGCTTCTCTTGATAATTTTGTAATTACCAATGGGCTTGTTCGATTCAGAGATGCTCGTTACCAGCGGGAAATCATTCTTAAAAATATTGATGTGCTTGCTTCGGCCAAATCGTTTTTAGGGCCTTGGCGGGGGAATGCATTTCTGAATTATGAGAACACGCGCTTTCGCCTGTTTGGGACAACTGGCGTTTGGCAGAATGATAAAGGCGATCAGGGGCATGTGCGCGTAAAACTTACAATACAACCGCAAAATTCCGTCTATGATTTTGAGCTAGATGGGCCGGTAAATATTGCAAACTTTGTTCCCTCTTTTAAAGGGCGCTTGCAGGTTAAACCTGCCATGAAACAAAGCGATGAAGATCTCATTTCATTTCGCAGAAATTCATTAGAAAAGGCGCTCCCTATTCGTTTGGAGACCGACTTAGAAATCACTTCTAGCGAGGCAGTAATACCTGCTTTTAAGTTGGATATCGGTGCGCGCAGCGACCCTTATTCGGTAACGGGGACAGGGCGTATCGAATTGAATGAAGCAGCCTCCTTCCAATTGAGAGCTGAAGGCCAACAGGTAAATGTAGAGCGGTTGAGTGGTGGCGAATATAAAGCGGGTGGCCTTAGCTTAACCGAGCGGATTAGTGCCTTACAGGCTGTCTTGGAGCGGGTTCCTCGTTTTGGCATTGAGGGAGAGGTTAGCCTTTACCTACCCGCAATAGTTGCGGGCGATACGGTTATTCGCGACGTGGGTATGGACATCCGCCCAACAACGGACGGTGAGGGGTGGCAGCTGTCTAATCTTGAAGCGCACTTACCAGGGCGCACTGATTTAAGGGCAAACGGTAAATTACACCTTGGTAAGAATACAAATTATGTGGGTGAGTTGATTATCGCATCTAAACAGCCTTCTGGCCTGGCCGCTTGGCTTGGTGCAGATACTGATACTGCGATGCGCGAACTGCCGCGTGTTGGTTTTTCTAGCCAAGTTAAAATTTCCTCTCAAAGCGCTGTTTTCGAGGAGTTGGAAATATCACTGGGTGGTCGAAGTTTGCTTGGCAATTTACGCCGCGATATTAGCAAAGACGGACGGCCAAAACTGACAACTGAACTCACGGGCGATGGGGTGAACTTTGATCAACTGATGGCGTTGGGATCGTTATTTACCGGCAAAAAATCGAGCCTTACCGGGGGGCATGATATTGACCTCGATTTGAAAGCTGACCGGATGATTGTGTTTGGAGTTGAGGCTTCCAAGGTGGTCGCTAAAGTGGCCTACGAGAACTCTCGCCTTGCTATTGAACAATTAAAAATCATGAATATTGAAGGTGCTGCCGTTTCCCTGTCAGGGGTATTAGACGATTTTCCAACCCAGTCTACGGGTGATCTAAAAGGCACATTTGTTGCAAAAAATCCTATTGGAATACTCAAACTTCTTCGTAAGAAGATGCCCAAGTTGGAGATGCTACAAGCTTTAATTGATGACTCTGTTGTGGTCGAAAATACAGATTTGAGTTTTACACTAAAAGGAGAGGGAACACGTTATTCATCTTCTGTAAAAGGTGAATCTGGAGGCAGTGATGTTGAGTTTATCTTGAGCGGTAGTGGCGGGGATTTAAGCAAGTCGCTCGGGGAACAGAATATTGAAACCCGGTTGGTGTTGGTCAATCAAGACGCTGCGAAATTGCTGTTACAAATTGGAGTGCCAGTGGTTCCCCTCGCAATAGCGGGGCGAGGGGCATTGCGTATTACGGCTTCTGGTGTGCCACAAAGAGGTATGAAAACTGACGCTGCTTTAACCCTGCGTGATGGATATTTGAGTGTTGCTGGCCTTGTTTCGACCCGAACGGCTGCAGGCGAGGATGGGTTGTCTGGGGTGTTGAACGTTGTCTCCGAGGTGCAAGATTTTGACCCTCTAATTTTGCTTTCGGGCTTCGGGCTTCCTGGTTTTGGTGAGGGCTATTCAGGAAAACTATCAGGTAAACTCAAGTTCGATGATGGAATATATAGCATTCATGCCCTTAAGGCTAAGATCGGAGACGGTTTAGTCCAAGGTAATATCACACTTGATTCAACAGCTAAGCCGCGCCCCTTTATTAGAGGTGCTGTAGATGTGTCGCCAATGAACTTGTCGAGTGTAGCCAACCTTGTTTTTACTGGAGGGCAGGATACGATCTCGCCGGCTGTACTGTCCGGTTTGGATGCGGCGATTGATCTCACTTCGAGCCGTGTAGTTTTACCCACAGGTATGGACGAGGTGAAGGCCGTTAGTTCGAAACTTGTTCTGCGCGACGGTGATTTATCCTTTGATAAAATTGATGGCTCTTGGGCCAAAGGTAAAATAACGGGCCTGCTAACTTTCGCCCAAATAAACGGTACGCAATTGCTCAATGGCAAACTTGAATTGAAGGGAGGGGAGTTGAAGGAAATCGCCTCAATCTCTGGATTTAGTGATGCGTTTTCTGGAGGGATTGATGTGGCTGGGACCTTTGAAAGCACTGGTAAAGAGAAAAACTCCTTGCTTTCAGAGTTGACGGGTAGCGGTACAGTTCAACTGACGAAGGGGACTATTAAAAACTTTAATGGGCAAGCATTGAAAAGTTTGCTTGCCGGTGCAGACCAAACAAAAGATGAGGTGCTCTCTGAAAGCGCTGGAGAATTGTTGAAGAAAAATTTTTACCAGGGCACAGCATTTTTTGATGATGCCGAAATTAGTTTTAACATTGGCGCAGGTGTGCTGCGGGCTAATGGTATTCAGCTTGCCAATAAAAACGTCACCGCGAGTGGTAACGGGCGATTGAATATGATCTCTGGGGTAGCCGAAGCGAGTGGGCGGGTAGCTTTTGTTGCTGGTAAGGAGACTGTCACAGGTGCATCTCCCGAGTTCTCGTTGCGCTATAAGGGAGTGCCAGGAACGATGAAGGCTCAACAGGACGCTGGGTTGCTGGGAACCTTCTTGGCTTTGCGTTCAAGCGAGCGTCGGCAGCGTAAATTTGAAGCCCAACAGTCTGAAATTCTCGAACGCCAAAGATTGCAACGCACCGCACGGCTTTATACCCTCAAAGCAGACGCCAAGCGCATTTTTGAATTGGAAAAGGCAAGGGTAGAACAAATAAAAACAGAATTGGAAAAGCAGCGACTGCTGGAGGCAGAAAAAGAGCTTAACGAACAAGCCGAACTTGCTAAACAAAAGGCTGACGCAATCAAGAAAAAGGCAATTCAAGAAGACAAGGTGCGATTGGAAGCAGAGGCGGCAACCAAACGTCTGAAAGAGAAACAGAGGCTCGATAGTCTATCTGTTGACCCTGGCCAATTAAGTGAGCCCGCTCTTTAAAGATTTAAGAACAAAAATGCGTATTGCGGAGGAAAGATTTTGACCTTCGGTGCGCTTGGTATCTATTTGAGTAACAAGCTGCGCAAGAGATATGTTGCGCTCTTTAGCAAGGGTTTTCAGTTCACCCCAGAACTCCTTCTCCAGCGAGAAGGACGTTGCGTGGCCACGAATGGAGACTGAGTGCTTTTCCACTTTCTTGGGCTATTTCTTTCTGAAGGCATCAAGGGAAACAACATCGGCTGATGCCGCTTCCTCTTCTTCTGGTTTTTCAGGCTTTGTCTTTTTCTTGCCTTTGGGGTCGTTTTTCTTGGCCGTTTTCGGCTTTGCCTTCGCCTTAGATTTTTTTTCCGCTTTAGCTATTTGTGCAATCTTTGGTGGGGTTGGTAGGGCGGCGATGTTATCTGGGGTTTCCTGTTCGTTTTTAGTCTCCCCCTCATCAGTATCATCGTCACTGAGATCGCTATCAAACTGTAGACCGAATTGAACGGCGGGATCGAAAAACCCAACGATTGCGGAGTAGGGCACGCGCATGGTCTCAGGGATGTTGTCAAATGATAGGCCAATTGAGAAACCAACATCGGTGGCTTCTAAATCCCAGAATTGGTGTTGAACAACGATAGTCATCTCTTCGGGGTACTTTTCTTTCATTCGACTAGAAAGAAGCACACCGGAGTGATTTGTATCGAAGGTAACGTAAAAATGGTGCTCACCGGGCAAACCGGTATGTGCTACTTCTTGTAGCACCTTCTTAACAACACCGCGCAACGCCTCTTGCGCGAGAATGTCATAGCGCATCAGATCTTCGACTTCGGGAGTTTCTGGGGTGTCGGCCATGAATTTTCTGCTTTGCAAATGCGTTAGAAGTGAATCGTTTTCACAACTATAACCAAGGGATGAGCGCTGAACAGCGGTAGACGTAAAAAAACTGAATATTGCGACTGAAACTTAACGAATTAAGTGAAGGCTTCTGTTGCCAGGTGCCTCCGAACCCCGCCTAGCAGTGCGAACCGCTAGGAGTTAATTTGAAGACAAAGCACAGCTTACGCTGCGATCCGTGCTTCCGCATAGTTGTCATTTGCAACTACTATAATGGCCCGATATCGGTGGGTACCATGCCGAGCGAAAACGCAGTCTTTACACCCTCGTCGATCCTATTTCGCCCCCGCCAAACCACTTGTATTAAAGTGCAAAGTAGTTTGGTGGAGGCGCCGGGTACCGCCCCCGGGTCCGAATGGCTTATTACAAAGGTCATTTATCGCCATAGTCGGGTTGCCCCGACAAGTTCAATATAGGGTTGCCGAAGCGTAAAGAAAAGGCCATAAATAGTTAATGGGGTAAAAGTTTTAGGCATTTCTGCCAAAAAAAACCCATACTACTTGTCGGGCGGGAGACTTAGCACTTCCCCTAAATACTAATAATATAGCCAATGTTTATTTTGACATTAGTTATACAGGAAGGAATAAATTTATGAGCGAATATCTTGATGACGTAAAACGTTACGAAGCTGGTGCTGATGCAGGCGCAGTGGACAAAATTGTAAAGCACTTGGGTATTGCACTTCGTGGCAAAGACTCATCACTCGTTTCTTGTTCAGATACAACTGAGCTAGACCGTGTCCGCGAAAAGTGGTGCATGAAAAAGCTTGGTGAAACAGATGCATCAGCTTGCGACAGCGTAATTGGTGATGTTTGTGCAACAATGAAGGGCGATCGCAACAAAAATCGCGTAACCTTCTACTACCTAGTAGCACAGGCTCACGGCAAACTCGGCTCGCTATAAGCCTTCCGAGATTTCTAATTAAGAGGGGTGGTGTTGCAAAACACCGCCCCTTTTTTTGTGCTCGTGTTAAGATAAGCACAGTGATTCTAACCAGTTACACCCCATGATGTGGAATAATGAAACAATATCTTGAACTCTTAAACACCGTCTTAGAAACGGGAACGGATAGGGGCGATCGTACTGGAACGGGTACGCGCTCGGTTTTTGGCCATCAAATGCGCTTTGATTTAAGTGAGGGATTTCCGGTTCTCACCACCAAGAAGTTGCATTTGAAATCCATTATTCATGAACTGCTCTGGTTTTTGAAAGGCTCATCCAATATCGCTTATCTGCAAGAGAACGGCGTTAAAATTTGGGATGAATGGGCTGATGAGAATGGCGAGTTGGGCCCTGTCTATGGGGTGCAATGGCGCTCTTGGCCTAAGCCAGACGGGACGACGCTGGACCAGATAACGGGGTTGCTGGAACAAATTAAAAACAATCCAAATTCACGGCGGTTGATTGTCTCTGCTTGGAACCCTGCATTGGTAGACGAGATGGCATTGCCGCCATGCCACGCATTGTTTCAGTTTTATGTGGCGGACGGTAAATTGTCCTGCCAACTTTATCAGCGCTCCGGGGACACATTTTTAGGAGTTCCGTTTAATATTGCCTCCTATGCACTGCTAACAATGATGGTTGCGCAGGTTTGTGGACTGGAAGCTGGAGAGTTTATCCACACCCTTGGGGATACCCATTTATACTCCAATCACTTCGATCAAGCCCGCGAACAGCTCACCCGAACACCCGGAAAATTGCCGACCATGTGGATTGATCCTTTGGTGACTGATTTGTTCGATTTCAAGATCGAGCATTTCGAGCTGCGTGGCTACGAAGCCGATGCCCATATTAAAGCGCCGATCGCGGTTTAGGTGATGGATATGACAATTATCATGGTGGTGGCCGTAGCCAGTAATAATGTGATTGGTAATGATGGCGATATGCCGTGGCGACTTTCTACCGATCTAAAACGTTTCAAAGCCCTGACGCTTGGCAAGCCTATCATTATGGGGCGTAAAACTTTTCAGAGTATCGGAAAACCTTTGCCTGGGCGCACTTCTATTGTGGTTACGCGGGATGGCGCGTGGCAGGCGGAAGGTGTTGTGCCTGTTCAATCCATTGAGAGCGCAATCGCTATTGCTGGTGAAGTAGCCAAGGCTAGCGATGGAAACGAGATTTGCATTGTTGGGGGCGGGGAGATTTATCGCCAAGCAATGGATGTCGCGGATGTTCTCCATGTCACAAGAGTTCATGGGGAGCCGGAAGGGGATACTGTTTTTCCTGTTATTGACCCCAGGTTTTGGAAGGAACTAAGCCGCGAGGATTTCCCTATAGGGGAGAAAGACACAGTGAAAACCACCTATGTGGTTTATCAGCGAATTTCACCATAATGTGGACTTCATACTTTTTTGGGTGATTTTCACGTGATCATGCGTTGAAAGCGCTGCTTGGTGACCCTATAACATTTAGAGAAATATACTGGTGGAGGCAATTTCGCGTTCTACCCAATTCAAGGATTATATATGCCCTGGAGCAATCAAACTGGCGGCGGCAATAAAGGCGGCGGAAACAATGGCGGAGACGGAGGCCCATGGGGTCAAGGTCCGCGCAGACCCCAACGGCCAACTGGCGGCGGTGGAGGTCAACCACCGGATTTAGAAGAAATTCTTAAACGCGGCCAAGACAAGCTGAAAAATGCTTTGCCAGGTGGCGGTAGCGTTAGTCCTGGCGGTCTTGGCGCTGCAGGCTTAGGGCTCATAGCGCTTGTGGCTGCTGGCGTATATATATTCTCCTCAGCTTACACCGTTGATGCGGACGAACTCGCTGTTGAAACTGTATTCGGGGTTCCCCGTGATACCGTGAATGAAGCTGGCCTTCACTGGGCATTTTGGCCTTTTGAAAAAGTAGATAAAGTCAATATCGGTGTGCGCCAAGTCAATATTGGTTCTTCTGGCCGTAGCCAATCGAAGCAAGGTTTGATGATTTCAGGCGACCAAAACATCGTTGATGTAACTTTCTCGGTTCAATTTAGTGTTAGTAATGCCAAAGACTATGTCTTTAATGTTGATGACCCAGTTGGCATGGTGGAAGAAGTTGCTGAAAGTGCGATGCGTGAAGTTGTTGGTCGTAGACCCGCGCAAGATATTTTCCGCGATGATCGCCAAGGTATTTCTGAAGAAGTTCGCAGAATTGCCCAAGCAACATTGGATAATTACGGCACGGGCATCGGCATTCGTACATTGAACATCGAAGATGTTGCGCCGCCACCAAAAGTGGCTGATGCGTTTGATGATGTGCAACGTGCGGAGCAAAACGAAAACCAGTTCCGTGAAGAAGCCAACCGCTATAGCAACCGTATTCTCGGTGGCGCGCGCGGTGAAGCTGCTCAAATTCGCGAAGACGCGGCGGGCTATAAAAAGCGTGTTGTGCAAGAGGCCGAAGGTGAAGCTCAACGTTTCCTTTCAGTCTATGAACAATATGCCAAGGCTCCAATCGTTACGCGTAAACGTTTATTCTTGGAGACAATGGAAGGCGTGTTGAGGGATTCAAATAAAGTCATCATGGAAGGTGGCAAAGGTGGTACGGGCGTTGTTCCTTACCTCCCGCTTCCTGAAATTGGCAAACGTGCAAAGGGGACAAACTAATGGGTCGTTCTAATATATTCGTCGCCGTTATCGGCCTCATTGGACTTCTAATTTGGAGTTCTGTTTTTGTTGTAAACGAGCGCGAACAAGCGATTGTTTTGCGCTTTGGTGAAATTGTGAAGGTGGAAAGCAAGCCTGGTCTCAATTTCAAAATGCCTCTGGGCATGTTTGGATTCGACGAAGTTTTGATCATTGAAGACCGCCTGTTGCGGTTTGATCTTGATGATATTCGGGTGCAGGTGCGGGGTGGTAAGTTTTATGAGGTTGATGCCTTTATGACTTACAAAATCGCCAATCCGAAAAAGTTCCGTGAGCAAGTTGGGGCGTCTGTCAGACAGGCCGAAACCCGTTTGCGTTCGCGCCTCGATGCGGCTTTGCGCCAAACTTATGGTCGTCGCGGTTTTGAAGCGGCGCTTTCCAAAGAGCGTTCTGCAATGATGTTTGAAGTGCGCGACCAAATGCGCTCGGAAGCTGAAAACTTGGGTATCAATGTTGTTGATGTTCGGGTTCGCCGTACTGATTTGACCGCTGAAGTTTCAGACCAAACCTACCTGCGTATGAGCGCGGAGCGGTTGGCGGAAGCGGAACGTATTCGTGCCCGTGGTCAAGAAGCGGCGCGCCGCATTAAGGCATCTGCGGACCGGCAGGTTGTCGAAATTAAAGCGGAAGCTCAACGCGAAGCTGAAATTCTTCGCGGTCAAGGAGAAGGGGAGCGTAACCGCATTTTTGCGGAAGCTTACACCAAAGACCCTGAGTTCTTCTCGTTTTACCGTTCAATGCTTGCCTATAAAACGGCTTTGGAAAATTCAGATACAACCTTGGTGCTTTCACCTAACTCTGAATTCTTTAACTTCTTCCAAGATGCAAACGGCCGGAAAAAAGCTAAACCCGCTAACTAGGCGGGCTTAGTGTGGTTGAATTACTCAGCATTATTGGTGTGTTTTTAGCAATTGAAGGGGCGCTCTATGCGGGCGCGCCTTCTATGGCCAAGCGGATGGCCGCCGATATTGCCGAAATGGATGAAGCCACTTTGCGCCGAGGTGGGATTGCGGCTCTTGTCATTGGGGTTGGCTTAGTATGGCTGGTGCGGGGGTGATCTGTTTACCTCAATCAACAATTTATGAGCAGGAATACACGGTTCAGACTATCGCTGACACATTGTTTAGGGCTTGATAGGAAAAAGCGGCATGTTCAAGTGCCGAAGATTTTGGGAGATTGGTTGCATGAAATTTTCAAACATTTGGAGAGTAACAGCACTCGCGCTGACCTTAATGTTCAGCGCTGGTATGGTGGTTCAACCACTGGGCTTTGCCAACGGTGGTAGTGCAGAAGCGGCTGGACCAGCCTCCGTTGCGGACCTTGCAGAACGCCTCATTGGAGCAGTGGTCAATATTACCACATCGCAAAATGTAAAAGGTGGAGACACCCAAACCCGTGCACCGCGCCCTCAAGTTCCAGAAGGATCACCGTTTCAAGACTTCTTTGACGAGTTCTTCAAGGAACAAGAAAATGGCGGTAAGGGAAAACGTAAACAAGCACGTAAGGTGCAATCGCTTGGAACCGGCTTTGTTATTGACCCAGCAGGAATCATCATCACCAATAATCATGTGATTGCAGATGCAGATGAGATCAATGTTGAATTTACCGATGGTACATCTTTGAAGGCCGAAGTTATTGGCACTGACGTGAAAACTGACATCGCTGTGTTACGGGTGAAGCCTGCTGCTAAGTTGTTGGCAGTGCCCTTCGGAAAATCTTCTAAATCGCGGGTTGGTGACTGGGTGATGGCTATTGGCAATCCGTTCGGGCAGGGCAGTTCTGTAACGTTGGGTATCGTATCTGCGATTAACCGAGATATTCGCTCTGGCCCCTACGACAGTTTCATTCAGACCGATGCTGCTATTAACCGTGGCAACTCTGGCGGCCCGTTGTTCAACATGGACGGGGAAGTGATTGGCATTAACACCGCGATAATTTCACCATCGGGTGGTTCTATTGGCCTTGGTTTCTCAATTCCTGCCGATCTCGCAATTAACGTGATCGAGCAATTGCGTGAGTTTGGTGAAACTCGGCGCGGGTGGCTTGGGGTGAGTATCCAGCCCGTGACTGATGATATTGCTGAAAGCTTGAACATGAAAAAAGCCCGAGGCGCGCTTGTTGCTGGGCTAACACCAAAAGGCCCTGCATTGAAATCTGGCCTTAAGGTTGGTGATGTGATTTTGAAGTTTGATGGTAAAAAGATTAAACAAATGCGCGACTTACCTCGTATTGTTGCCGATACAGCTGTTGGTAAGGCTGTTGATGTCGTGGTCTTGCGTAAGGGTAAAAATACGACCGTAGCAGTGACACTTGGCCGCTTGGAAGATGGTGAGAAACTGATCGCCGCTAACCGGGATAATGATAAAAACAAAGACGCTGATATCGACGATAAGCCTAAGCCAGTCGTAGCCTTGGGGATGACTTTTGCTGACCTTGATGATGAGGCACGGAAGGAAAACTCTATTAAACCTGAGATTACTGGTGTTTTAGTCACTGCTGTTGAGGCCGGCTCAAAGGCCGCTGAAAAAGGCATTAAAGTCGGTAGTGTAGTTACTGAGATTGGCCAAGAGGCGGTAAAAACGCCTGCTGATGTTGAAAAGCGTATAGCAGCTTTAAGAAAAGAAGGACGCAAAAAAGCACTGCTTTTGGTGGCCGCGCAGGATGGTCAGTTGAGCTTTATTGTTCTGAATTTGTAGCTGATTGAGACACGCAGAAATACGAAAGGCTGGAGATTTATTTCTCCAGCCTTTTTTGTTTTTGCCACTCATCGCGGGTAATTTTATACAAGACCGATGGCTGTAAATGCTCGTGGCTGTCGGGAATGCCGGGGTATTGAAAAGCCTCAATTTCGCAGCTCATTCCAAGCCGTTTCATAACCGCAATTGAACCCGCATTTTGGTGCACTGCCGTTGCAATAATTGTCTCTTGGTTGAGGGTGTCAAAAGCGTAATTCATCCATCCGGTTGCAGCTTCTGTTGCAAGCCCCTTACCCCACATTTCGGGAACCAAACGCCAGCCGATTTCGTATTCTGCGTGGCGTGTTCCTTCCTCGTAGTCGAGTTTCAATAATCCAGCAATTCCAACAACTTCTGACGTTTCTTTTAACTCAATACTTGCCCACCAATAATCGCCCTCATCGTATGCTTTTTGGTAGAAGGCCATGCGCTCTACACATTCCTCAAGGGTTCGTTTGAGGGGAAATAACTCCATGATTTTTGGGTCGCTTAGAAGGCGGTGGAAAGCGGGTAAATCGCCTTCATGCCAGTTGCGCAAAATGGTGCGCTCGGTCTCGATAATCATGGGGTGACGAAGTCCGCTTTTCGGTAACCTTGGATGTAGAGCAGCGCGGTAAGATCACCGTGGTCGATGCGGAATTTTGCCTGTTCAGCGACGATGGGTTTTGCGTGTAATGCGACACCACTGCCAGCCAATTTCAACATGCCCAAATCGTTTGCCCCGTCGCCTACGGCCATGATGTCGTTTGGCTCGAGGTTGTTTTTTTCTGCCACGTCATTCAGCGCATCGACTTTTGCCTCTTGGCCTAAAATTGGTGGGATGACATTGCCAGTTAAAACTGCGTTCTTGATTTCGAATGAATTAGCGCGGTGTTCATCAAATCCAAGAATGGCGGCAATTTTTGAAGTGAATTGGGTGAAGCCGCCGGAGACGAGAGCGCAATAAGCGCCATTGGCTTTCATTGTAGCGAGCAATTCCTGCGCCCCTGGCATTAGAGATATGCGGGTATCGAAGGTTTTTTGAATGATGGATTCTGCTTGCCCTTTCAAAAGCAGAACACGCTCTCGCAGAGCACCATCAAATTCCAATTCACCGTGCATGGCTTTGGCTGTTATCTTAGCCACTTGTTCGCCGATACCCGCTTCAGCGGCTAACTCGTCAATGCACTCCTGCTGGATCAGTGTAGAATCCATATCAGCAAGTAGTGCTTTCTTGCGCCGTTCATTGGCATGTTGCACAACAAAATCGACAGGTTTGTTGGCTAGTAAGGCGCTCAACGTTTTATCAGGCTCGATTGTTGTGTCAGGTAGGGGGATGTCGCAGGCGATGCCGTCAGCTAAGAAATAAACACCGCTGGCTCCCAAGGCCATACGGCATTGATCTGCTAAATCCGAGGTAAGACAGGGGTTGGCGGGGTTGGCAATAAGTGTGACAACACGATCTGAGAAGGCCATAGGGATTCCAAAATGAGCGAGCGGGTGCAAAAACCAGATGCGATTTTGATAGCGGGCCCAACGGCCAGCGGCAAGTCAAAGTTGGCGTTAGAATTGGCTCGACGCTATGGCGGGGAGATCGTTAACACGGATTCAATGCAGATTTATCCTGTGCTAAGAGTGCTTTCTGCCCGACCAGATGAAGTGGATATGGCTCAAACACCCCACCACCTTTATGGTTATGCACCAATTGAGGAGCCTTATTCGGTTGCCCGTTGGCTTGAAGATGCAAAGCAAAAAGCCAATGAGCTTTGGAAGAGAGATGTTGTTCCAATTTTTGTTGGGGGAACGGGGTTGTATTTTAAAGCGCTAGAGGAGGGGCTTGCCGGAACCCCAGATATTCCCTCGCAAATAAGAGCCGAGATTAGAGCCGATTTACTACGTGACGGTAGCGAAAAACTGCATGGACGATTGCAGAAGCTTGACCCGAAGGGGGCTGAAAACTTGCAGCCGTCGGATGGCCATCGAATTGCAAGGGCGCTCGAAGTTGTGGTTTCAACGGGGAATTCTTTGCAATTCTTCCAAAATCAACCGGTGTCTCAGCCATTGTTGAGTGGGAAAAACTGCCAACGCCTTGTTTTAATGCCTGAACGAAGCTTGCTTCATACACGCATAAATTCTCGTACAGAACAGATGATGGACGAAGGAGCAATTGATGAGGTGAGGGCGCTTTTAGCGTTAAACTTGCCCATAGAAGCGACCGTGTTAAAGGCAATTGGTGTCCCGCAATTGAGTGATTTTATTCTTGGTAAACAAGCTCTTAATGAAAGCGTGGAGAAGATAAGAGCTGCAACAAGGCAGTATTCTAAACGCCAATCGACTTGGTTTAAGGGGCAATTCAGCGATGATTGGCAATTTGCTAAGAGTTTGGGCGAATTTGAGCTGTGATATTTTGACTAAAGTTAGGGTCTCCTTCAGACTTATCAGATAAAAATTCCACAAGGTTCTTCGAGGGATGGGAGCGCTTAGTCTAATTCTAAAGGCGAACGGTCCTCCAACGGTTTGGAGGGGTGGGATAAAATGAGAAAACTAGCTGATACAGCTTATTGGATTTACGCTGCTGGTGTGACCGGTAGTATTGGGCTTGCAGCTCTTATTTTCGCTCGCCAAAATTCTGGACAGGGTGAGTTAGCATTACCCTTTGTCGGATCCTTCAATTTACTCGAAGTCGTACTATTCGCCATGATCCTCACGATGGTTTACGGGCTGTTTTTTGCCATGCCCGTTTTGCGCCAAAAACACACTGAACAGGTAGAATTAACGGACAGGGCCGCAGAATTGGAAGTTGCTGTTGTAACCGATCCGCTGACCGGCCTCTATAATCGTCGATATTTCGAGGATGCACTTAACGAATACCTTGTTGAATTTAATAAGATAGGCGCGCCTCTTGCTGTTCTGTCCTTAGATTTGGATCACTTTAAAAGCGTAAACGATACCTATGGTCACGATGCCGGTGATGTGGTGTTGAAACATTTGGCAACGCGGTTGAAGCAATTGACTCGCGAACACGATATTGTTGCGCGAACTGGTGGGGAAGAGTTTTGTATCGTAGCGCCGTTTTCTCGTAAGGAACAAATCCGCCCGTTTGCCGAACGAATTTGTCGCATGATCGGTGAAATGCGCGTTGATGTTGGTGCGGTTATTATCCGCCCAACAATTTCTATTGGAGTTGCCTCAACTACGGACGGCATTCTTGATGCGAAGGAACTATTGAAAGTTTCTGATCAACGCCTTTATCAAGCAAAAGAGCAGGGCCGTAATAGGGTTGCAGCTTAGTCTTAGCTAATTGTTTCTGCGATTACAGCTTTTTACACATTCAACTATTGACGAATTATTCATTGCGGCTATGGTCGCACAATAATTTTTTGAAGAAGAGTGAATTTCGTGAGAAATATTCTAGTCGTCGTTAGTAAGCGCGTTGGCATGTTGGGTTAGTCTCCAACATGAATGCTAACGCGCGTCAGGCTCCTTCGGGGGCCTTTTTTATTGGGCGCTCAGAACTCAAGAAAACACAGTGGTTAAACAGGAAGAATACAATGGTTAGTAAAAAAGACAGCAGCTTGGGTGCACGGGAAATGACCGGTGCTGAAATGGTCGTGCAGGCGCTGATCGACAATGGTGTCGAGGATATTTTTGGATATCCTGGCGGTGCTGTTCTTCCCATTTATGATGAGCTGCATCAACAAGACTGCTTGCGCCATTTGCTTGTTCGCCATGAACAAGGGGCAGGCCACGCGGCTGAAGGCTATGCGCGATCAACAGGCAAGCCAGGTGTTCTACTGGTGACATCAGGGCCTGGTGCAACCAATACAGTGACGCCGCTTCAAGATGCATTGATGGATTCAATCCCCATGGTCTGTATTACGGGGCAAGTACCAACACCTTTGATTGGATCAGATGCGTTTCAAGAGTGTGATACCGTTGGCATTACGCGCCCATGTACAAAGCACAATTGGCTTGTCAGCAATGTGAATGAGCTGGCGCAGATAATTCACCTAGCCTTCCATGTTGCAACCCACGGTCGCCCGGGCCCTGTTGTTGTTGACATCCCTAAAGATATCCAATTTGCAACGGGTATGTATCACCCGCCAGGTGATTTCGATCATAAGAATTACCAACCCAAAACAACGGGTGATATTGATCAGATTAAAGCTGCCGTAAAGCTGATGGTTGGGGCGAAAAAGCCTGTTATTTATTCTGGCGGCGGTGTCGTAAATTCTGGCCCTGAAGCGTCAAAGCTGCTGCGGGAATTAGTTGAGCTTACAAATTTCCCAATTACGTCTACTTTAATGGGCTTGGGTTGTTATCCTGCCAGCGGTGACAATTGGCTCGGTATGTTGGGTATGCACGGCACTTATGAAGCCAATATGACAATGCATGATTGTGATGTAATGGTTTGTGTTGGTGCGCGTTTCGATGACCGCATCACAGGGCGGCTTGATGCATTCGCCCCGACATCCAAAATTATCCATATCGACATTGACCCAGCTTCTGTGAATAAAGTTGTTCCTGTAGATGTGCCGATAATTGGTGATGTTGCTTCCGTTCTTGAGGATATGGTTCGTCTATGGCGCGCTCAAAGTAAAAAACCTGCTGCTACCGATATGAAAAACTGGTGGAAGGAAATTGATGCTTGGAGAGGGCGTAATTGCCTTGGTTATAAGCCAAGTAAAGAAGCGATCATGCCGCAATATGCATTAGAGCGTTTGAATGCACTGACCAAGGACCGAGATACTTATATCACAACTGAGGTTGGCCAACACCAAATGTGGGCGGCTCAATATATGGAATTTGAAGAGCCAAACAGGTGGATGACATCTGGTGGCTTGGGGACAATGGGTTACGGGCTTCCTGCAGCCCTTGGTGTACAAATCGCGCATCCTGAGGCTTTGGTTATCGACATAGCGGGTGATGCATCTGTACAAATGTGTATGCAAGAAATGTCGGCGGCACTTCAACATGGAGCGCCGATTAAAATCATGATTTTGAACAATGAATATATGGGGATGGTTCGTCAGTGGCAGCAGCTTCTACACGGTAACCGCCTCTCAAATTCCTACAATGAGGCTTTGCCAGACTTTGTGAAACTAGCTGAGGCCTATGGTGGAACCGGTATCCGATGTTCCAAACCAGCAGAACTCGATGATGCTATCATGAAGATGATTGAAACGCCGGGCCCTGTTATTTTTGATTGCTGTGTTGTGTCATTGGCAAATTGCTTCCCAATGATCCCATCAGGCAAGGCGCATAATGAAATGCTGTTGCCAGATGAAGCCACCGACGAAGTGGTTGGTAAGGCGATTGACGAAGAAGGCAAGGCGCTGGTTTAATTTTTGACCACTCGTTTGAACTAGAAATTTAGATGGAAAGGCTCTGATCCGATGAGCAAAGAAATGAAAAATCAAAATATAGTCGTAACACCGCCAGCTTCAGCATACTTCATTGCGGCGAATAAAGAAATTATCGTGCAGCACACTTTGTCGATTTTGGTCGATAACGAAAGTGGTGTTTTGGCGCGGGTGATTGGCCTGTTTTCGGGGCGCGGTTACAATATTGAAAGCCTAACAGTGTCTGAGACAGAGCATGAGCGCCACCTTTCTCGCATTACGATTATCTCGAAGGGGACCCCAAAGGTTCTAGAACAAATAAAACGTCAGCTAGAGCGTATGGTTCCAGTGCATCGGGTTGTTGATCTAACACTCACGGCCTTGGAAAATGGCCATGAGAAACCGTTGGAGCGTGAGCTAGCGCTGATTAAGGTGGCTGGTAAAGGTGACAATCGCGTTGAGGCATTACGCTTGGCAGAAGCTTTTGGCGCGCGGGTGGCCGATGCGAATATTGAGCACTTTATTTTTGAGGTGACGGGTCGCCAGCAAAAAGTTGAGCAATTTATATCCATTATGACACCGCTCGGTTTGGTAGAGGTTTGTCGTACCGGAATTGCTGCAATGAACCGTGGCAAGCAGGGGATGTAACCCAACCTTGCTGTGTGCGTTTATGCACGGCGCAACGGTTTATGACGGACTATTTTAGTTCTAGCAAGATGGGGGCAGGGGACGAGAGTTCCATGCTTACATTTGCAAAGGCGGCAGTTGTTCATGCCCCTCAATAGCTGCTGCTGGCCCGTTCTTCCCAAAAGGGAAGGGCGGGCTATTTTTATTATGGAAATAATTCTTGCCGCCATCGTTTCAAGGCGGTTAGAATTAACGTGATATTCTTTTGCACTCAGGTTCCCATGTCTCATCCCATCCCTAGCTCCATTGATGCCACGTTAGATCTGCTGACCAATGCTGGCTACGTGGCTGACCGCTCGTTGGCGACTGTCTTGTATTTGTCCTTAAAAATGCAGCGGCCACTTTTTCTTGAGGGGGAAGCGGGGGTAGGTAAAACCGAAATAGCTAAAGTGCTCTCGGAGTCCCTTGATCGTCCGCTCATACGTCTACAATGCTATGAGGGGCTGGATATTTCTTCTGCTGTTTATGAATGGAATTATGCAGCTCAAATGGTCAATATTCGGATGCGCGAAGCGAGCGGGATGACCAATGCGGATACGATGGAAGATGATGTGTTTTCTGAAAAATTCCTTGTCCGCCGTCCAATATTACAAGCCCTTGAACAGGTTGATGGTCGCGCGCCAATTTTGTTGATTGATGAGTTGGACCGTACCGATGAGGCATTTGAGGCATTTTTGCTTGAAGTGCTTTCTGAATTTCAAGTGACGATCCCCGAGCTTGGCACAATCAAAGCGGCTGAACCGCCTATTGTGATTATCACCACCAACCGCACGCGCGAGATACACGATGCTTTGAAACGACGCTGCCTTTACCATTGGGTGGATTACCCGAGTGCTGAGCGGGAGCTGGAAATCGTGAAATTGAAAGTTCCAAATGCGAGCCAAAAGCTTTCGGAGCAGGTGGTGGATTATGTGCAGCGGTTGCGCACGAAGGAGCTTTTCAAAAACCCCGGTATTGCTGAAACGCTGGATTGGGTCACCGCCCTAATTGAATTGGATAAGGTGGCGCTCGATCCACAAGCGGTTTCCGATACTATGGGTGTGCTGTTGAAATACCAAGATGACATAGCCGCCATTCAAAGCAGTGAAGGTGCAGAAGTGTTACGTGAAGTTCTCGCAGATGCGCGATCGGAAGGCGCAAAATCTGGCTCTGGCCGGCCTGCGATCTAGCAATGGCGAAGAGCTCAAAACAAGCAACTGGTGGTCGCCTGCCAGAAAACATTCTCTACTTCGCTAGGGCGCTGCGGGATGCTGGGTTACGGCTTGGCCCTGCCACGGTTGTCGATGCTGTGCGGGCCGTTGAGGTGGCGGGGCTGGCGGACAGGGACGATCTCTATTGGACGCTGCACTGCGTCTTCGTAATGCGAAAAGAAGATCATCCCGTGTTTGATGAAGCGTTTAAGCTTTACTGGCGTTCGCGGGATTTGGTGGAGAAAATGATTTCCATGTTCTCGCCCTTGGCTAATCCAACAACAGAACCAGAAAAACCTAAACCCGGACAATCGCGGGTGGCGGAAGCTTTGTTTCAAAACCGCGAAGAAGAGCCAGTTCAAGAAAAACCTGAACTTGAAATAGATGCGTCCTTTTCAACGAGCGAAAAAGATGTACTGCGTAAAAAAGATTTTGCGCAAATGAACGCTGAAGAATTTGCGGCGGCTCGATTGGAAATTCAACGGTTACAATTGCCCGTCGATGAAGTGCTAACCCGCCGCTTTAGGCCATCGTCGCGGGGTAAGATAATTGATCCGCGCACGGTCTTGCGTAAATCTATGGCAACGGGTGGGGATCTGATTTTACCCTACTTTCGCGAGCGACGAAAAGTTCAACCGCCGTTGGTGGTGCTCGCTGATATTTCTGGCTCGATGAGCCAATACTCGCGCATCTTTTTACATTTCCTTCACGCGCTGACGGACAAACGAAACAGAGTGCATACGTTCTTGTTCGGGACACGGCTCACCAACATCACCCGCGCTTTGCGCTCGAAAGACCCTGATGAAGCGCTTGATGATGTCTCGGGTCAGGTACTGGATTGGGAAGGAGGAACGCGCATTGGGGAAACCCTTGCGACGTTCAATCGTCAATGGGGGCGACGTGTTTTGGGGCAAGGTGCGGTTGTACTTCTCATCACTGATGGTTTGGAACGAGCGACGAGCGAAGAAGACATGTTGCAATTGGCTAAGGAAATCGAACGATTGCAGAAATCTTGCCGTCGACTAATTTGGCTCAACCCACTTTTGCGTTTTGACGGGTTCGAGCCACGCGCTGCAGGGGTTCGAACTATGTTGCCTTTCGTTGATGATTTCCGTGCTGTTCATTCGCTCGATTCCTTGTCAGATTTATGTGCAGCTTTGGGTGCAAAGAAGAACCATTGAAGAAGTACGAAAGTGGATTAGAATACCAACATGATTGATCGCGAATACCAAATAAAAGACCCTCTTGAACTCGCCCTTGCTTGGAAAGCCGAAGGGCGGGGTGTCGCGCTGGCGACTGTTGTTGAAACGTGGGGTTCTGCGCCGCGCCCAACAGGAAGCCATTTAGTGATTGATGGCGAGGGGAACTTTGAGGGCTCTGTTTCTGGAGGTTGTGTCGAGGGAGAAGTTATATTTGAAGCTATTGAAGCAATCGAAAGCGGCAAACCGATCATGTTGGAATTTGGTGTGGCGGACGAGACTGCATGGGAAGTTGGCCTCTCCTGCGGTGGTCGAATTCGGGTTTATGTGGAGCCTGTTTTGTGATGGACAGTGCACTTCTAACCCAACTTAATGATGCGCGGAAAACACGACAGGCTGTTTGTGTTGTACGCAATATTACGAACGCAACTGCTCGGCTTCTACTGGCGGAAGATATTGCCAGCGATGAGCTGTCTGGAGAACTAGGCAAGCGGTTGAAATCTGGCAAGTCGGGCATGATTGAGCACGGCCGTGCGGAGGTTTTCATTCAAGTTTATTTACCACCTCCGCGTCTTGTTATCATCGGGGCCGTACATATTTCCCAAGCGCTCGCACCTATGGCTAAGGCTTGTAATTTTGATGTGAGCATCATCGACCCGCGCACGGCCTTCGCAACGAAGGATCGTTTTTTTGATGTTGCGCTCCACGGGGAATGGCCAATTGAGATTTTGAAAGATCAGCCACTTGATCCGTTCACCGCACTCGTTGCCGTCACCCATGATCCTAAGATTGATGACATTCCTTTGCGCATGGCTTTGGAAGCGGGGTGTTTTTATGTCGGTGCTCTGGGCAGTAGAAAAACCCACGCAAAACGAGTGGAACGGTTAAAGGCAGAAAAGCTGGAGGCAAATGTAATAGCGCGAATAAATGCACCAATTGGTTTGGATATTGGTGCGGCAAACCCTGCCGAAATTGCTGTCGCTGTGATGGCAGAAATTATTGCTCAACTACGCCAGTGTGACGCGAAATGAAGTTTGGCCCAATCGCTGTAGCCAAAGCTAAGGGGGCAATTTTGGCCCACGCTTATGCACTGCCAAATGGCCGCTTGAAAAAAGGCCATCAGCTTGATGATAATGATATTAACGCTCTCATTACAGCCAACGTGCGCACCGTTATTGTTGCTCAATTGGATACAAACGATATTGGGGAAAACGAGGCGGCGCTCCGGGTCACGGATGGGTTGAAAGAGCTTGGTATTAGTGTTGAAGAGCCGTTTACAGGACGGGCGAATTTACACGCGATGGATGCGGGGGTGTTTTTTGCAAATAGTGAATTGATCGACATGATCAACCGTATTTCTCCTTCCGTGACTGTGGCCACATTGAATGACGGAATGTTTGTGGAAGCGGGGCGGCTGGTGGCAACAGTGAAAATAATTCCCTTCGCTGTGGAGCGAGAAGTGGTTGAGGAAATTGAGCTGTTACTGGCGACAAAAGAAGCTTTGACCATCGTACCCTCACAACCGCACCAAATTGGTTTAATCGCCACAGAGCTTCCCTCGTTAAAAAAGACAACGATGGATAAAACAGCGAGTGTTTTAGCAACGAGGCTAGCCCGTGCGGGGAGTGAGATTGTCGAAGAAATTAGAGTGGCGCATACCTCAAAAGCTGTCGCAAGTGCTTTGACACAACTCAAGCAGAATTGCTCCCTCATCATCCTCTTCGGTGCTTCTGCTATTACCGATATCAATGATGTTATACCCACCGCATTGTGTGATGCTGGCGGGAAGGTTGATACATTCGGCATGCCGGTTGATCCTGGAAATCTACTGCTCACTGGACAACTTGGAGACATCCCCGTCATTGGTGCGCCGGGGTGTGCGCGCTCTCCTGCTGAGAATGGTTTTGATTGGGTGCTGCAGCGTATTTTGGCCGGCATTTCTGTTGATGAGAATTATATTTCAGGGCTAGGAGTTGGCGGGTTGCTGATGGAAATCCACTCCCGTCCGCAACCTCGTTCCGTTGCAAAGGGTGAAGCATGATAACAGGCATCATACTTGCCGCAGGCCAATCGCGGCGCATGGGAGCCGTGAATAAATTAGTTGAGCCATGGCAGGGGAAACCATTGGTATGCCACGTCTATGAGGCGGCCATGGCAAGCAAGCTTGATGAGGTGATCGTGGTCACAGGCTTTGAACCTAATAAGATTAGATCCGTTCTAGCAGGTGCGCGGCTTGTCCATAATCCAGATTTTGAAGCTGGTATGGCGGGTTCAATTTCTGTCGGTGCTGAGTTTGCCGAGCAAGGAGATGGGGTGATGATTTTGCTTGGCGACATGCCTCTGGTAACAGCAACCCATATCAATGAAATACTCTCTCGGTTTGATGGCGGTGCGGCTTCGATTGTTGCTGCAACGAGCGAAGGAAAGCTCGGCAATCCTGTATTGTTCGGACGTAACTACTTCGAGGCTTTACAATCGTTAGAGGGCGATCGTGGTGCGAGGGGGCTGATTGAGGTTACTCGAAATTTGACGAAGGTCGAAATTGGTGATGCAGGTGCGCGGGATTTTGACACGCAAGAAGCGTTTGAGGGAGGGGGAATAAACTGCGGCTAAGTTTTTTCCTCTCCCCTCCAAGGAAATGGGGTGGGTGAGGGATACGCAGATTTAATGAGCGTGGTGAAATTTAGTCGTAGTTGGGTGAGGGGGACAGCCATATGATTAGAAATCATTGTAGCTGTGATCCACCTCATCCGCCCTTCGGGCACCTTCTCCCCCACGGGGAGAAGAAATCTCCGATCATGTCCTATGCTCTGCGCAGGCTACCCCTTGCTACGAATCAAGGAATCGGATTCAATAACCGTGTCGGCACATGCGCTAAATATGTATGCTCAAGCGCAATTCAAAATGAGGGTTATTTGATGAAGACTAGTGGAAAATTATTCGTATTTCTGGCTCTTGCTGCGTTCGCCCTTACGGGCTGTGGTGAGGAAGAGGTGAATAGAACCGCTAAGGTGCGGTTCAAGACCATACTTGTGCTGAAGGTTGCTGGTGAGATTCGCGAATTTTCTAGCGTGATGCAGGTAGAAAATACCCGTATTACTAAATCACTGATGGGGGCGGGTGGTAAAGGGGAGTTATGGGGGGAAGCCGTAGTGATTGATCTGGGTAAACGTGGTACGGCATATATGCTGGCTTATTCACATGATGCTAAAAAGTATAGTGGCCATAGTTACCATGGCTCCTTCATGCAAAGCTTCGGTATCAATGGGAACCTCGGTACCCTGAAACAGATAAATAATAACCCTTATCGTGAAGAGTTCGAAACCACCTATCCATTAATTGTTGCCTTTAAAGATGAGGATGATCCCAAGAGCATCTACTTGGTGGAACTGGACGACTTAAGCCCCGCTTTTGGTCGGAGGGTAAAGTTTCAGAACATTTTTCTTGAGATTACCGATGAAGAAATTACCACGGGTGAGCTATTTAAGCATCTTCCATGGCTCAAAAAGAGGTATGGGATTGGGTTTGGGCGTATGCCCAAAGACAGGAAAGCTCGCAGGAGAGATAGATCATATAAATCGTATATCAATTATGGCTCATTTATTCAGAGTGAATTTGATCCTGCTTCGTATTCCTTGTATCTTAAGAGCAAGAATAAAAACTAATTCTACACTGAAACAGGAATTAATGCTGGCGATATCTTCGTTCGATGCCCCCATGCGTGGGAAAAAGGACGATGCTCGTTGATGGCTAATCCACCTCACCAAACACCTCAATAAAACAAGTCTTCAACGCTACATCTAAATCGTGCATTTCTAGCGGTAGGCCGAGATCGACTAGGCTGGTTACGCCGTGTTGTGTCACCCCGCAGGGGATGATGCCAGTGAAGTGGTCCAGCTCTGGCTCGACGTTGATTGAGATGCCGTGGAAGGACACCCATTTTTTTAGGCGGATGCCGATGGCGGCAATTTTGTCTTCGGCAACCTCGCCTTTAGGGGCGGGTTTGTTGGGGCGCTTTACCCAAACTCCAACGCGGTCTTCGCGCCGTTCGCCTTTCACATTGAAAGCGTCGAGTGTATCAATCACCCAGCGTTCAAGGGCGGCAACAAAGGCGCGGACATCTTGCCTGCGGCGTTTCAAATCGAGCAACACATAGGCCACTCGCTGTCCGGGGCCGTGGTAGGTGTATTGGCCACCGCGCCCCGTTTGGTGCACGGGGAAGCGGTCAGGGGACACAAGGTCTTGGGCATCAGCACTGGTTCCTGCCGTATAGAGCGGCGGGTGTTCGATCAGCCAAACGCATTCATTGGCCTCACCCTTGGCGATTTCATCGGCCCGTTTCTCCATCCAAGCCACGGCGGCTTGGTAGTCGGTCAGGCCATCGCTGACGATCCACTCCACTGCGGGCGAGCCTGCCGAGGGGTAAAAATTGGCCGCTAATGTTTCTCTAGTCACTTGCATACATGCTATGTGGCAAAGGGCGGGGGAGAGTACAAGAAAAACTATTTCGGCTTTTCACCGTTAAACGTGCTTTTATGCTTGTATAGAAGCGAGCGGTTTGTTACGAACCCGCCGAACCAGTCAATCGACTAGGCATGTGCGGCCGTGGCGGAACTGGTAGACGCGCAGCGTTGAGGTCGCTGTGGGGTTAAACCCGTGGAAGTTCGAGTCTTCTCGGCCGCACCATTTACTAATTCACTGGGCGTACTGCCTGATATGATGCGCGTAATCGCTAATCTTTGGGTTTTGCATTTGGGATGAAGAGTAATTCACCATCAATTGTATAGGCTCCGATTATTTTTTGAGCTTTTTTGCTCACGAGCCAATTTTCTAATGCTATCGCAAGCTTTCTTTTTATATGTGGGTGTTTTGCGGCATTCACGGGTAAGAATGCATACTGGTTGAAAAGTTCGGGGTCGCCAGAAAACAGAAGTTTGAGTTCTCCCTTGTTTTTGAATTTCAGCCAGCTTGCGCGATCCGACATAACATAGCCATCCATAGCGCTTGCGGCATTGAGTGTTGCGCCCATCCCTGAACCAACGGCGCGATACCAATTGGATGGGAATTGGGTAACATCAAGCCCCGCAGCTTTCCAAAGCGATTGTTCTTTGCGGTGAGTGCCGCTGTCATCTCCACGGCTTACAAAGATGTGCTGTTTTTTGCCAATGGCAACTAAAGCATCAGTGGCTATTGTAAGGGTAGAAATTTTTGCAGGGTCGGAGGAGGGACCGATGAGCACAAAATCATTGTACATAATTTCGCGGCGGTGAATTCCGTACCCTTCTGCAACGAATGTTTCTTCAGCTGATTTGGAATGCACCAAGAGGGCATCAACATCACCAGCGCGTCCGAGTTTTAGTGCTTGTCCAGTGCCAACAATAATCAGATGAACATCAAGGTCTAAATCCTGTTTGATTAAGGGTAATAAAACATCGGAAAGACCAGAGTTGTGGAATGAAGTTGTGACCGCCAGTTTCATTTCTGCGGCCCTTACACCAAAGGATGTCAAAGCTAACGAGAGGGCTATCAGCAGTATTGCACTTCGTTTCACTCTACAATGTCTCCTTGAATGTAGGCTTTGGCTTGAGTTGTTTTTGGCGATTTAAAAAACAATTGAGCTTTGGTTTGTTCGTAAAGTTTCCCTTGGTTAAGGAAAATGACATCGGAAGCCAGCCTTTTTGCTTGTCCCAAATTGTGCGTTGTCATGATAATTTTTGTCCCTCTTTGTTGAGCGCTTAGTAGAACTTCTTCAATTTCTTTTGTTGATTGGCCATCTAGATTGGTTGTCGGCTCATCCAGAAAAAGAACATCTGGCTTGCATATCAATGCCCGTGCAATGGCAAGTTTTTGTTTCTCGCCACCAGAAAGAAAGAGCGCGTTGAGTTCAAGGCTTGTGCCAAGTCCAATTTGATTGGCCCATTGTTCAGCGAGTGCGAGAGCATTCTCAGCTTTACGTACGTGCAGAGGATAGGCGATATTATTTAGGACGCTCCGACGAAGAATGATTGGCGTTTGGAAAACAAATGCTTGCTGTCCTCTGGCCTCGCTTTGTTTTAGATTCCAAGTGATCTTACCAGAGATGATGCGTTCTAAACCATGCATGGCTCTAAGTAGAGTGGTTTTCCCTGCTCCATTAGGCCCCATAATTACTGTGATGCCAGAACCTCTAATTTCTGTTGTGATGTTGTTTAGAATGAGCTTATCACGCTTGCTAACGGTCACGTTGTTTACACGGAGGGGAAGAATTGATTTCTCTGTTACCATCTGCCTGTCCTCTCCGTTTTTGAGAAACTGTGGATTGCCATATTCACGGCAACCGCGAGGGTGATTAGAATAAACCCAAGGCCGAGGGCTAAGGCGAAATCACCTTTTCCTGTTTCCAAAGCAATGGCTGTTGTGAGAACGCGGGTGAGGTGATCAATGTTACCACCGACAATCATGATGGCGCCTACTTCTCCGATAGCACGGCCAAACCCAGCAAGCGAAGCGGTGATGAGCGAGCGCCGCGCATCCCAAATTAGCGTTTTAATGCGTTGCACCCTTGTCGTGTTTAGCGAGATAAGCAGGTCATGGTATTCCGCCCATAGGTCCCGAATGGCCTGGTGCGATATAGAAGCTATGAGTGGGGTAATAATGATCACTTGAGCAATGATCATTGCTGTTGGCGTGAACAACAAACCGAACACACCCAAGGGGCCAGAGCGGGATAGAATGATATAAACAATCAGACCCACAACAACCGGCGGAAGTCCCATTAGCGCGTTTAGGAGAGCAATTGTTGCACGGCGAAACCGAAACCGATTGACCGCGAGCCAAGCCCCAAGCGGAAGACCTATCAGTGAGGCTATGACAACCGCCGTAAGGGTGACATGCAACGACCGCAGTACGATCTCGAATAGACCACTATCAAGGGTAACAACAAGCCTAAAGGCCGCAACGACACCTTGCCAAATATCATTCATGGAGCTGATTACTTTTGTAGAACCAAATTTTCATTGCTAGTGTGTGCCTGTTGGTGATTGATGTGACAATACCACATCTAAAATTGTTGAGGATGTCTTTAAACCTATCCTGCGACTCCTTTACCCATTGAAATTTCCATCCACAACAGCGAAATACGACCTGTTCTAGTTCAATCGGAATCAATCATCATGCTTATGGAAAAACCACCAAAACGCTGGCAGGGAATGGCTTTATTTGGCTATGGGTTTCGGCCTTTCTTCCTGTTTGCTTCGTTGTTTGCTGTTTTGGCCATGGCTTTGTGGTTGGGGGAACTTGCAAGATGGAGCGTACTTTCCAGCGATCTTGCCCCCGTTGAGTGGCATAAGCACGAGATGTTGTTTGGTTATACGTCTGCGGTGATTGCTGGATTTTTGTTTACGGCGGTTCCCAATTGGACAGGGCGGTTTCCGGTTATGGGATGGCCGTTGATCGGAATATTTTCGCTTTGGGCTATCGGGCGGCTTGGTATGTTGCTTGGCGGTGGATTGAGTTATCCGATTGTTGCCGTGTTGGATATTTTGTTCCTTCCCGTTCTTGCCCTCGTTATGGGGCGCGAAATTTGGGCGGGGAATAATAAACGTAATTTGAAAGTACTGATCCCCGTTGGGCTGATGGCAGTGGCGAATATTTGGTTCCACATTGATATAATGGATGCTGGTACGGGGGAGTTTCCCATTCGGCTGGGGTTCGCCTGTGTAATACTTTTACTGATGCTAATCGGCGGGCGGATTATCCCAAGCTTCACCCGCAACTGGTTGGCGAAACAACAGGGTGAGAAAATGCCCGTGCCGTTCAGCCGCTTTGATGCGGTGGCGATTGGTTTTTCTTTTCTAGCATTGTTGGCATGGGTGTTCGTGGAGACTGCGCCCGTTGTTCTCAGTGGATTGTTAGCAGTAAGCGGTGGTTTGCAAGCCGCACGTCTTCTGCGCTGGCGGGGGCATCGCACGCTCGCAAACCCGCTGCTTCTAGTTTTGCATATATTCTATGCGGCTTTGCCCATCGGTATGGCGCTTCTGGCCGCTGGGGTATGGTTGGACGATTCACAACTCGCCACTGCCGCCCTGCATATGTTTGGCATAGGCGCTGCGGGAGGCCTGACCATCTCCGTAATGACTCGCGCCAGCATCGGTCACACAGGCCGCGAATTGCGGGCAGACGGGGTGATGAAAGTCATGTTCACCGCTGTAGCCCTCAGTGCCATATTGCGGGTTGTCGGCGCATTATTGCCAGAGGCGGATTGGGTAGTCACAGCGGCGGGGATTAGCTGGATAGTCGCATTCGGATTGTTCGCGATGAAAGTTGGGCCTTGGTTGGCGACGAAAAGGAAATCTGCGGGTAGTTGAATCTCCCGTAAAATTTGACAAATCCCCCAGTCTTGCGACACTGGTTAAAAGCTGGGTTTGTATTGCCTTTCTCAGCCTATAAATAAGACTTGTTCGGGAGAAGCAAATGTCTAAAGACCAGAAACTTGAGCCTATTCCATCGCCACCCAAAAAGGCGATGGTGGGCAATATGCTTACTGTGGATAAGGATAATCCGCTGCAAAGTTTGATGGGTCTATGCCGTGAGCACGGCGGTATTTTTGAACTGGATATGATGGGCAAACCACTCATCATCGCTTCGGGTGCAGATATCATTGACGAACTTTGCGATGAGAGCCGCTTTGATAAGGCCGTGCGCGGGTCGTTGCGGCGGGTTCGTGCTATTGGCGGAGATGGGTTGTTTACTGGCGATACGGTGGAGCCGAACTGGTCTAAGGCGCATAATATTTTGCTCCCGACATTTGCCCGCCAAGCCATGAACAATTACATGCCGATGATGCTCGATATCTCTGGGCAACTTATGAATAAATGGGAGCGATTGAACGCGGATGACGAGATTGATGTCGTCCACGATATGACTTCCGCCGCGTTGGATATTATCGGAATTTGCGGTTTCAACTATCGCTTTAATTCATTCTATCGCCAAGATTACCACCCCTTTATTGATGGTCTAACCCGCACGCTTGAGACCTGCATGATGCAGCGCGGCCTGCCGTTCGAGCAAACTCTGCTGCGTGGACGGTTGGCGCAAATGGAAAAAGACGTCGACTATATGACCAAGCTTGTCGACGACATTATCCGTGAGCGGCGCAGGGGCGGTGATGGTGGCGAAAACGATTTGCTCAATTACATGTTGCAAGGGGTTGATAAAGTAACGGGGGAAAGCCTCTCGGATGAAAACATTCGCTTCCAAATCAACACGTTTTTGATTGCTGGTCACGAGACAACATCTGGGTTGATGTCATTCGTGCTGTACTTCTTAGTCAATAATGCAGATGTGCTTGAGAAGGCCTATGAGGAAGTTGATCGGGTTTTGGGACGCGATATTTCTGCCCAACCAAATATCAAACAGGTCACTCAACTCACCTATATCAATCAGATTTTGCTTGAAGCTTTGCGCCTTTGGCCAACTGCTCCAGCCTTTGGCCTGTCGCCCTATAAAGACGAGGTTGTCGGCGGGAAATATAAATTGAAAAAAGGGACGTTTGTAACGGTTCTGGCTTTGATGTTGCACCGTGATAAATCTGTTTGGGGGGAGGATGCGGAGAAATTCAACCCTGATAATTTCTCGAAGGAAGCCATCGCTGGTCGTCCTATCAATGCTTACAAACCTTTCGGTAACGGCCAACGCGCTTGCATTGGCCGTCAATTCGCGATGCAGGAAGCGGCGTTGATTATCGGGATGGTGTTACAGCGGTTCCAGCTGTTTGATCACAACAAATACGAGTTGAATCTAAAGGAAACGCTGTCGATAAAGCCTGAGGGGTTCAAAATCAAAGTAAAGCTGCGACCTGATGTTGTTCGCTCTCGGCTGGTTCCAGGTGGTATTGGAAATGACGATGTGAAAGCACCCGGCCTTGCGGATACCGCCAAACGCCCAAGCCACGGCACACCCGCGCTCGTTCTCTATGGTTCTAACCTTGGCACTACAGAAGACTTCGCCCGTGATCTTGCGCGCTCCGCCGATGCCAATGGGTTCGAGGCGACGCTGGGAACGCTCGATGAATACGCGGGAAAACTGCCAACATCAGGGGCGGTGTTGATTGCCTGCGCTTCATATAACGGTTCGCCACCCGATAACGCCGCGAAGTTTGTTGAGTGGTTGGGCAAGGCAAAAGAGGGCGATGGCAAGGGCGTTAAATATTCTGTCTTTGGTTGTGGCCACAGCGATTGGGCGGCGACCTTCCAAGCCACACCGAGGATTATTGAAGAAGGTATGAAGCGTATCGGGGCGACCCAGATTTGTGATTGCGGCGAGGGGGATGCCCGTGATGATATTGATGACCAATTCCAAAATTGGGTGACGGGGGTTTGGCCAGCCGTTGTAGAGAAACTCGATCTGAAAATTGATCTGGCTGACGCCGCAGATAGCGAGCCGCTTTACCAAGTTGAGATGATGGAGAAAACTGAGGGCAATCCGCTGGCCGAGCAAAGCGGTGCAAAGCCGATGCAGGTTGTCGAGAATTACGAACTGCAAAACACCAAAGGCAAAAATGCCTCTGATCGTTCTACCCGCCACATTGAAGTGAAAATGCCGAGCGATGTGAAATATTTACCTGGCGACCACCTTTGCGTCATTCCAAAAAATTCTGCGGTCCTTGTTGCGCGGGTGGCGAAGCGGTTTGGGATGGATTCAAATTCACTCATTCGCCTGACCTCAACAGATTCAGAACACAGCCAATTGCCGATTGATACGCCGATTGCGTTGGCCGAATTGCTGTCGAGTTATATCGAGTTGCAAGCGGTGGCGACCCGCAAGGACGTGGCGACTTTGGCGCGTTATACGGAGTGCCCAAAATCGCGCCCCAAATTGAATGCGCTGGCGGAGGACGATTACCGCGATAAGGTTTTTGCTAAGAAACTATCCGTGCTGGATATATTGGAGCAGTTCCCAGCGTGCGAACTGCCACTAGGGGCATTTCTCGAAATTCCGCCAACAATGGCACCGCGTTATTATTCAATCTCATCCAGTCCAAACAATGCCAAAGGCATGTGTTCAGTTACGGTTGGGGTTGTTGATGCGCCGGCCATTTCTGGCAAAGGGCAGTTCAAAGGGGTGTGTTCGAACTATCTTGCAAACCAAGGTAAGGGCGACCAGCTGTTCGCCAGTATTCGTAAATCCAACGATGATTATCGTTTGCCAAAAGACCCATCTACGCCGGTGATTATGATCGGCCCTGGCACTGGCATTGCACCGTTTAGGGGCTTCCTGCAGGAGCGGGCGGCACTAGCGAAGAAGGGTAAGAAAAAAGTCGGCGAAACCGTGCTGTTCTTCGGTTGCCGGCATCCAGAGCAAGACTACATTTATAAAGACGAACTTGAAGCCTATGCCAAGGCCAAGCAAGTCGATCTGCATGTCGCCTTCTCGCGCAAAACCAAGAAAAAGACCTACGTGCAAGACCTGCTGAAAGAGCAGCAATCGAAGGTTTGGAAATTGTTGGAGCAGGGAGCTAAAATCTACGTTTGCGGAGACGGCAGCCGAATGGAACCAGACGTGCGCCGCATGCTAGAGCGCATCTATTCAGAAGAAAGCGGCGAAAGCACTGCGGCCGCCGAAAAGTGGATGGATAAGATGGCGAAGGACGAGCGGTATGTGTTGGATGTTTGGGTTTCGGGGTAGGGCTGGTTTAAGAAGCTTTTCTCCACCCCTTAAAAGCAAAAAAGCCCACTCAAATGAGCGGGCTTTTCCGTCGTTAAAAAACTAACTTAAGGGAGGAGAATTAAGCAGCTTTTTTACCGTAAGGCCAAGCTTTAGCGAACTGGTCGCGAAGGTCGGCTGTGTTGTCTTGAACTGTTTCGCGAACAGTTGAAGCTGCGTCACGAACGAGCTCCATGTTGCTGTTTGCGCTGTCACGAACGTAGTCGGACTGGATTTTAACCGCTTCGGATACAGACTTAGCCGCTGCCAATTTTTCGACAGTTGTTAGAGCGTGATCAACGTTAGCGAATGTTGCGTTTGCGATGCCGCCGAGGACAGAAACGTACCCACCGATTAGGCTGTTGAGGCCGTTTTCGAGGTTTGAATTGAATTTAGTAGAACCATCGTGCAGGTTTTCAGCGCGCTCTTTAGCGCTTGCTGCGGAGCGTTTAACGAACTCACGTGTAGAAGCTGCAACTTTGTTTGAAACTTTTGAAATCTCTTCAGCTTTGATTGGTGAAGCCGATTTTG
>JAZGEY010000058.1:0-10737 GCA_036478985.1 Rhizobiaceae bacterium | reverse complement strand
TGCGCGTATTTTGAACGCCAAGTCGCGCACGTAAAGGCAGGCGTTGACGATCATGAGGGCCGCGAACTCTGTCAGTTAGAGCCTGCTCGCATATTGCATTTATTAAATTTTCATCGTGATCTTCTGCAATCAGCGACAGCATCATATCAAGTGCGGCCGTTCCGCCAGCGCAGGTGTAAACATTGCCATCCACTTCATAGAGGTCGGCATAAACATCGACTTTTGGGAAGGCTTCAGAAAATCCAGGAAGGTTTTCCCAGTGGATTGCGCAACGGCGACCCGCGAGTAAACCGGCTGATGCGAGAACGTGAGCACCTGTGCAAAGCCCCCCAACTGCCACGCCACGGTTGTATTCTTCTCGGATCCACGCAAATACGGTTTTGTTGTCATAGCGTTCAACATTAACGCCGGCGCAGACGAAAACCATTGAGGGGCGTTCTCTACCAGAAAGCTTTCGGCGTTCTTCTGCCAGCGATGTATCAGCGCTGACAACAACACCATTTGATGCAGTAACGGGTTCGCCATCTAGAGAGGCAAGCCGCCACGTATAGCTGTCGTAGGTAAGCATGCGGTTTGCTATGCGCAGAGATTCGATTGCCGTGGCAAATGCAATCATCGAAAAATCGGGGACTAAGAAAAACACGAAACTGCGTATAACGCCTGTGTCTTGTGCGAGTGGTGGCTTCATAGTTTCCATTAGATCATGCTCCCAAGTGATCCTCGTTGAACTTTATACCACGAATTTAGCCTGTCGCATAGAGAACAATATTACTGGCTCCACGACTATTTTGAATTGGCCTGTTGAGGAATTGTTCACCAAACATGTTGACGGGACTGAAAGTGGTTTTCTCCTAGTATATGAAAAGTTTTTCGAACTGGGCTGGGCTTCTAACATGACAAAATCAATCGCGCTTAATATTTCTGGGTTGAACAAATCTTTCGACCGACCTGCGGTTGAGGGATTGGATTTGAAGATATTTGGCGGTGAGTTCTACGCTTTGTTGGGACCAAATGGTGCTGGGAAGACCACAACACTTCGCATGGTGGCTGGCCTGTTGGAACCTGATGCTGGAAGTATTGAAGTGTTTGGGACGGATGTTTTGAACGACCCCATCACTGCCAAGAGCAAGGTTGCTTGGGTTTCTGATGAGCCGATGATTTACGATAAATTGTCTCCGCTTGAGTATTTGGAATTTGTATCTGGGCTTTGGGGTGTTGAGGCCGGCGTTGCAGAGAAGCGTTCTTTAGAGCTGATCAATTGGCTTGGACTTGAACCCCATGCAACGGAACGGTGTGGCGGGTTTTCTAAGGGCATGCGCCAGAAAGTTGCCCTTGCTGGTGCGCTGGTACATGAACCGCAATTGATTATTTTGGACGAGCCATTAACAGGCCTTGATGCGGGTTCGGCACGCCAAGTCAAAGATGTTCTCCTCTCACGGGTTGAGAATGGCACAACTGTTATTATGACCACTCATATTTTGGAAGTTGCGGAACGGATGGCTGAGCGAATAGGGGTGATTGCCCAAGGTCGTTTAATTGCAGAAGGAACCTTCGATGAGTTGAAGGGACGCACCACAAAGGAGGCGACGACCCTTGAAGAGGTGTTTCTTGACCTGGTTGAATCTGGCGATGCAGACGAGAGATTGGCTGCATGAGTATCGCAACTGTAGTTGGGGCTGCCCCATCGCGCACCGCTTCTTTAGTTTGGTTTGCTGCCCATGAAGCGCGGCTGATATGGCGTGATTTTGCCTTCATTATTTCTGGCGGCAAGACGCGTCGTGTTGCCGCTATTGGCACGATCATGGGGTTGTTTATTGTGGCCATGCACGCTCTTGCTGCGTATTTGATAGCACCAGTTTTAGCTGGTGGGATTGTAGCTGATAAAGCAACCTTGCTTATGGTTTCTGGCGGGTTGGCGATGTTCTTCTCTCTAATGTTTAGCCAGGCTATTGAGTCGGTGACCCGGGCTTATTATGCCCGTTCTGATCTTGATCTTATTCTCTCATCGCCTGCACCTTCGCAGCGTTTGTTTCAGGTTCGCACCAGTGTTTTGACGCTACAAACAATTGCGCTATCCGTGCTTATTGCTTCGCCGATGATCAATGTGTTGATCTATATGGACGGCTGGCGCTGGGCTGGGGCTTACCTCGTGTTGATGTCACTTGGCGGGGTGGCGACCTCGGTAGCTGTCTTGATGACGTTGTTCTTATTTCGTGCTGTTGGCACGGCTCGTACTCGGTTTATTGCTCAAATTATTGCCGCTGTTGTTGGTGCTGGATTTGTTATTTCTTTGCAAGCCTTTGCGATATTGTTTGGTCAAGGCATGTCGCGGTTTGCTCTGTTTTCCTCTGCCGATTCCGTGGCCGCAGTTCCCAATGCTACAAGTTTCCTTTGGTTGCCAGCACATGCCGTAATGGGGGATGCAGCTTCGATTGGTTTGTTGTTTATTATTTGCGCCATCTTCCTTGTTAGTGTCATCGCATTTTCTGCCCAACGGTTTTCAAAGGATGTTTTAGCAACGGCTGGAATGGTGGAGCGCAAAAAGAAGGTTTCTACCTTTAAGGGCTTTACTCACGATCTATCTTTGCGAGCCGTTTTACGCCGCAAGGAATGGAAATTACTTCGCCGCGACCCTTGGTTGATTTCGCAATCGTTACAACAAATTCTGTACCTTGTGCCACCGGCGCTTATGCTTTGGGTGAATTATGGGGAAGGGGATGGCATATATTATGTTGTTGTTCCTGTGATTGTTATGGCGGCTGGCCAGCTGGCTGGTGGGCTTTCTTGGATTACGATTTCTGGTGAAGATGCCCATGAATTAATTGATACAGCACCCGTTGGAATGCGCACAATTTTGACTGCAAAAGTGGAAGCTGTGATTGCTGTTATCGCAATGGTGGTGTCTCCGTTTGCCTTGGCATTACTGTTCTTCTCACCGCGAGCTGCTGTTTGGATGCTGTTCGGAGTATCACTTGCATCGGCTAGTGCTGTGCTCATTCAACTGTGGTTCCGCTCGCAGGCGAACCGCTCTTTATTCCGCCGTCGTCAGGTGTCGTCTAAGGCCGCAACCATTTGTGAAGCTTTGGTTTCAATTCTTTGGGCGGCGGGCGCTGGTCTAGGGATTTTGAACGGCTACTTGTTCTTCATCCCTGCCGTTTTCGTTGCCATTGTTTTGAGCATAGCCTTCTTCATTCGCCCACGGCGTGAAGGCTAGGAGAACCGCCTCAACCTTTACGGCGGCCACCTCTGCGGCGAGGTTTTGCTCGGCTTCCGTCTTCGGTTAGTTCAACGGGGTTTTGTTTTTCGGGCAGAGTTACTTCCTGTTCTAATCTTGGGAAGGGCTCTATCTTGTTGGGGAAGGCCATGGCGTTGACGAAATGCTCTTGAAACTTTGGCTCCAAAGCGGTTTCGATTTTCTCGATTTTTGTCACTGTTTCTTCAATCTCACGGCGGTGTTCGCGGTTGAGGAGTGCCATACGCGCGCCAGTTCCTGCGGCATTGCCGACAGCGTTGACGTTGGAAATTTCGCAATCGGGAACGAGGCCCAAAACGAGGGCATATTTGGGGTCAATGAAAGTGCCGAATGCACCAGCTAGGCTGACCGTATCAATGCGGGCGACACCTTGTTTGTCCATCAACAGGCGAATGCCAGCGTAGAGCGCGGCCTTGGCGAGTTGGATGGAACGCACGTCGGTTTGGGTGACGATGATGTCGGGGGAGCCTTCGCTGCTCCATAATTTATACGACCATGTGCGGCCGTCCTCGAACACGCGCGGGGAGATTGCGCCCTTGTCTTGATCGATAACACCATCTTCGGTGGTGATGCCCGCGAGGAACATTTCGGCCATGACTTCGATGATGCCCGAGCCGCAAATTCCGGTAACGCCCGTGGCCTTGGCTTCTTCTTCAAAGCCTTCTTCATTCGACCATTTTTCAACGCCTATGATGCGGATGCGGGGTTCTAATGTTACGGGGTCGATGCGCACCCGTTCGATTGCGCCGGGGGCAGCGCGTTGACCGCAGGAAATCTCTGCGCCCTCAAAGGCGGGGCCGGTGGGGGAGGAACAGGCGACCGTGCGGCTTGTGTTTCCAAGCACGATTTCTGCGTTGGTTCCAATGTCCACGAGCAGAGTCATTTGTTCTTGTTTGTGGGGTGCTTCGGCGAGTGTTGCGGCAGCAGCGTCGGCTCCAACATGGCCAGCGATGCAGGGCAACATATAGACCCGTGTGCCTTGGTTCATGTGTAAATCAAGCGCCACGGCACTGGTGTGTACCGCGCCTGAAACAGCAAGGGCAAAAGGAGCGCCGCCGAGTTCTGTTGGGTCGATGCCAAGGAACAGGTGGTGCATGATTGGGTTGCCAACGAAAACGCTGTCGAGAATATCTTGCGGATCTATACCCGCATCGGTGCAGACATTTTCGATCAAACCGTTGATGGCGGTGCGGACAGAATTGGTCATGGCTTCGCAGCCATCAGGGTTCATCATCACGTAGGATACGCGGCTCATCAGGTCTTCGCCAAACCGAATTTGCGGGTTTGAGGTTCCTGCTGAGGCGAGAGTTTGACCTGAAAGGAGTGACGACAAGTGCATGGCGATGGTGGTCGAACCAATATCGCAGGCGATGCCGTAGGCTTCGTTTTTGAGGCCAGCATAAAGCGCAATCATAGACGGGCGCATGGCTTCTGGGTCTTGGTAGATGGCGGCGGTGACGGTCCATTTCCCATCTCGCAGGGTCTTTTGAACGAGGGGCAAAATGTGTTGGGGAATTTGCACGTCATCAAAGCCCCAGTCTTTCTTGAGAGCGCTCAACAGACGATCAAGATCGCCCAAGGGCTTGTGCATGTCGGGCTCTTCAACCTCGACGTAGCACATTTGTATGGCGGGGTTTCGCTCGATGATGCGGGTATCGACGGCCTTGCGGATGGTCTGGCGGTTGACCACGGTATCGGCTGGAATGTCGATGACCAGCGGGCCTTGGATTGTGGTGGAACAGGAAAGGCGGCGGCCTTCTTTCATGTCGCCGCGTTTTTCTGTGTAGCGCACTTCTTTGGGCGACCACTCCGACAGGCTTTCAGTTGTTGATTCAATCCCGTGTTTGGCGAACTTGCCGAACTCGGGCGCAACCTGACAGCGGCCACAAATGCCGCGACCACCGCAGACGGATTCAACATAGACCCCAAGGTCCCGCGCGGCATCCAAGATCGGCGTACCAATCGGGAAATTACCGCGTTTGCCTGACGGCATGAAAAGGACGAGGGGGTCTTTAGTCATTTGATTACCTACGAACTAGTCCGCGCAGCGCGACCACCACGACGGCGGCCTTCTGGGGCGGCGGGGGCGGCGATTACGCCTGCTGTTCCGGGCACGTAGCCTTTGAAGGTGCGGATCCAGCTTTGGCAATCTGGGTCATTGCTGGACAATACGTTTGCGGCGTGAACCATTTCCATTTCTTGCGGACGGCAAGGGTTCATAATCGCACTGGTCATGCCTGATGCAATAACCATGGGAATGAATGCGGCGTTGATGCCGTGGCGGTGGGGCAGGCCGAATGAGATGTTGGAAAGGCCGCAGGTGGTGTTCACCCCAAGCTCTTCACGCAGGCGGCGCACGAGGGCGAACACCTGTAGGCCAGCGGTTCCCATTGCGCCGATGGGCATCACGAGCGGGTCAACAACAATGTCATGGGGCTTGATGCCATAATCGGCCGCGTGTTGAACGATTTTCTTGGCGACTTCAAAGCGCACATCGGGGTCTTCGGAAATACCCGTTTCATCGTTGGAGATGGCCACAACAGGCACATCATACTTCTTGATGAGGGGGAGAATTTCTTCTAGCTTTTCAGTCTCGCCCGTAACGGAGTTTACAAGCGGACGACCCTTGGCGACCTTGAGGCCAGCTTCAATCGCGGCGGAAACGGAGCTGTCAATTGCGAGTGGCACGTCTACCAATTCTTGAACCATCTGGAGGGTTTGCACCATGAGGGCAGGCTCGGTGGCGTTCGGATCGACCGAGGTTACGCCCGCATTGATGTCTAACATAGTTGCGCCAGCGGCAACTTGAGCAAGCGCGTCTGCTCTGACCGTATCAAAGTTCCCGGCTTGCATTTCAGCGGCAAGCTTCTTGCGACCCGTTGGGTTGATGCGCTCACCGATGACGCAGAATTTTTGATCGAAGCCGATGATAACTTCTTTAGTGGCGGAGGCGACAATGGTTCTCGTCATGGTTTTGCTCTCTTAGCTTTGCTGTCATTTGCGACAGGATAAAACAGTTTCTAGTGCAGACTATCGCCAGTTTTTTGCCCGTCGTGCAATACCAAATGCGACATGCAGTAGGGCGTTTTTGTTGGCTTGTGCAGTTCGCGATTTAATTACATAAAGAAATCTTTATATCAACCTTGTGAATACGTAAAATTTGATGTATAAACATTTTACGACAAATTGCGTCGCTTTTAGATGGCGTAACTGTAACGGCTAAAAAGCAACGAGCAAAGTGAGATTATTCCATGCGTATCGCCCCAAAGAATATTCAACCCACTGTTAGTGTTGAGTATTTCCCGCCGCGTGGAATATCTTCCGAACGGGCTTTGGTAACGGGTGCCCATGCACTTCGCCGATTTAAGCCTGCTTATCAGACTATAACTTTCGGTGCGGGCGGTTCTGCTACTGAGGGGAGTTTGGAGTGGTCCACACAGCTTCAAGCATTAAACGAAGTGCCAACAGCCAGCCATTTGGCGCTTTGTCACTTCAATAAAGAGAGTTTGTTGGAGTTTGCGAACACACTTTGGGAATCAGGCATCAAGCGGCTGGTCGTTTTGCGCGGTGATGTTGTTGAAGGGCAGGGGGATGGCCTTGCGGGTTATAATTCCGTTGCCCACGCGATTGCAGAGCTAAAAGCGCTACACCCATTTGATATTTCTATCGCGGGCTATCCAGAAATTCACCCTAAGGCGACATCGCTGAATGCTGATTTGGATGTGTTGATTGCGAAACAAGAGGCGGGTGCTGATCGGGCGATTACTCAGTATTTCTTCAACAATGAAGACTTCTATCGTTTCCGCGATCGTGCGGTTGCCCATGGATTTAAGAAGTCGATTGTTCCCGGCATTATTCCAATTGTGAACTTTGCGAAGATCAAAGCGTTCTCGGCCAATTGCGCAGCGTCCATCCCAGAACATTTTGAGGAATTATACGCGGCGGCGGGCGACGATAAATCCGCATTTACGGACGTTTCTCGCGCGATTATCCAACAGCAAGTTCGGGATTTGGCGCAAAATGGTGTCGATGAGCTTCACATCTACACGCTCAACCGCGTTGATTTAACGGCGGATGCTATCCGCGCTTTCCAAGGTGAATTTGGGAGCGATGATGTGCCAGAATTCATCCCCGCTTTGGCAGGTTAACCTACGGCGTAGATGGCTGGCTTGCTAAAAGTATAAGTGCCGCGTTCTGCTAGCCAATCGCAGGACCCTTTTAGACCGCCAAAGGGAAATACGTGTAACTGAGCAATGTTACCTTTGCCTTCGAGCCAAGCCTGCTCAATTGGATTTACCACATCTTCCGGCGAGTGTTTGGTTGCAAGTTGAGCAATGGCGCTGGTGCGCTTTTTGAAGAAATTTAATGAGTTGCCAACGCCGCACATGGCGGCATATTTAATAAGCGTTGTGATCTTTGCAGGCCCTGCAACACCCAAATGGATAGGAGCGTCGATACCCGCTGCCAATACATCTTCAGTCCATTTTACGAAATTTGCACCGTCAAAACCAAACTGAGTGACAATGCGAAACTCCGCATCGCTCCCCATGCCGAAATCAATCTTTGCTTTCAAGACGTCCATGACATCGCGGCCATTGAAAGCTGGGTTGCCTTCAGGGTGACCGCCAACGGCAACGTGTTTGATGCCGAGTTTATCGACCAAGCCTGTGTGCAATATTGCTAGGCTTTCGGAATAGGGCCCCATCGTTTTTGGGGCTTCACCAGCGATGATGAGAATGTCTTGAACGCCAGCTTCATTGACCAAACCGCTTAAACGGCTCTCCAATGCGCCTTCACTTTCAATACGACGGGCTGGGATATGGGGCACTGTCTGGTAACCCATGTCTGTGACCCTGCGGGATGCAGCAATTATTTCGGAAACGGGATCAACACCAACATCAGTGATGTATACTCGCGTACCTTGGGGCATCATGGTGGCATCTAGTTTGCCGTCCATTACATGCTTGGCGCTTACTTCCATGCTTGCTGCAATTTTACTCATCCGTCACGGCCTCCATTTTTGACCAAAGCGACCAATCGGTCTTTGTCATATTCTTTCTCGATAGAATCCTGAGCGGCTTGCGCTTCGGTTTCTAAGTCATCGCCAACTTCAATCGGGTCGCCTCGGCGCCATTCGGCTAAATAGTCTTCACTCTCGGCGGCCCCGGTACGCATTGCCGCCATATCTATCGCCTCGGTAAAGCGTAAAGACAGCTCGCGCTTAGCCTGATTGCGACGGCCTGCTTTCACCATAACTTGGGCTGGGATGTCCCGCCAGTAAACGATTTGTAGTTTTGCCATGCGTATATTCGCCTTTTCTAGTGTTCAATTTGCGCGATTGATTCCGCTTGTTCTTATGTAGGCACGACTCCGAACAATACCAAATGCGACGCGATGTTATTTTTTGAATTATTTGTGTTCTTTTAGCATCATATCAGCGCATTTTTCAGCGATCATGATGGTGGGGGCATTGGTGTTGCCACCAACAATCTTAGGCATGATTGACGCGTCGGCGATACGTAACCCCGTCACGCCTCGCACCCTTAGTTTTGGGTCGACAACAGCTCTCTTATCCGATCCCATACGGCAGGTTCCGACGGGGTGATAGACCGTATCAGCGCGGTTGCGAATAATCTGCTCAAGCTCTTTTTCGGAGGTGACGCCTTCAGTATAGAGTTCTTTCCCACGCCAGGGCTGGAGAGCAGGGGATTCTAGGATGGTCCGCATGGCGTGGAAGCCTTTTACCAGCAGCTTCATGTCTTCTTCTTCGCTGAGGAAATTCATGTCGATGCGGGGTTTGTCTTTATAGTTCGCAGAAGCGAGCCGCACATTTCCTCGGCTTTTGGGGCGTAGGACACAAACGTGGCACGAATAACCATGGCCACAATGGAGTTTACGGTTGTGGTCGTCGACGATGCCAACGACAAAATGATATTGAAGATCGGGGCGGTCTATTTCTGGGGAAGATTTAACGAAGCCTCCTGCCTCGGCAAAGGTGGTTGTTAATTTGCCTTTACGATCGCGTCGCCAATCCTTAATGCCTTTGAAAATATCGCCAATACCTCGGAACGAAATGCCAAAGGTGTCTTTTTTCAAAGACTTATGTACTGTCACGTAGTCAATGTGGTCTTGCAGGTTTTCGCCAACCTCGGGTGAATCTACTACAACTTCAATGCCATGGGTGCGTAGATCGTCGGCCGGGCCTATACCAGATAGCATCAAAAGTTGAGGCGAATTGAATGCACCGCCAGCAAGAACAACTTCGCGGGTGCATTTGAATATTTTGGACGGCCTGCCTTTAGTTTTGAACCGAACGCCCGTGGCGCGATTTCCGACAAATACGATTTTTTCCGCAACAGAATCGGTTATCACCACAAGATTTGGGCGATCCATGTGGGGGTGGATATAGGCGGCTGCGGCGCTGCACCGCTCACCATTCTTTTGAGTAACTTGGTAGAGTCCTACGCCCTCTTGGGTTGGGCCATTGAAATCGTCATTGTTAGGAAGTTGCGTTTCTTGGGCCGCTTCAATAAACGCTTTAGCAATTTTGTGGGTAGAAATTGGATCGCAAACACTGAGCGGCCCGTTTTCACCATGAAGTTTGTCTGCGCCACGGCTGTTACCTTCGGACTTCTTGAAATAGGGGAGGACATCTTTCCATCCCCATCCAGTGTTTCCAAGATCCCGCCATTCGTCGTAATCGGCTTGGTTGCCGCGTAGGTACAACATGGCGTTGATGGCACTCGAACCGCCGAGGGTTTTTCCTCGCGGTTGATAGCCTTGGCGGCCGTTCAAACCTTTTTGTTTAATGGGTTTGAAGAACCAATTTAATATGGGGGTTGATAGGATCGCCGCAATACCTGCAGGCATGCGAATTATTGAGTTTTTACCTTCGCCGCCCGCTTCTATTAGACAAACACTGACATTTGGGTCTTCGCTCAAGCGGCTAGCAACGGTACAGCCTCCTGATCCGCCGCCAACTACGATGTAATCAAATTCTAGCATTCAGTTTTAGCCAATTGCTTTTAGGGCTGGAGTTAATTCTCCATAGCCCGTGCTGCGTTTTTCATACTCTAGCCCAAGAAACTTTGCAGCGGCAATTGCGTTGGCCGTTAACTGATCGTCTTCTGTCTGGGCGATGTAGATCATCTTGGTGTAATTACCAAAGTACATTTCTAGCAATTCTGGGTGTTTATCCAGCCCCAATGGTTTGACCATGAAAGTTTCGAAATGGCGGGCGAGGAAGTCGGTCATGAAGAATGAGGTGATGTAGTCATCGCCAGATTCTGCAAAACTTTCATTGCCTATGTAGAATGAAAAACAATGGGGGCCAGCGATACGCTCGACGCCATGTTTTTCGCAAACAACGTCAAGGTGACCGCCAGTTCCGCAATCGGCGTAGGCAACAAAGATGTTTTCAAAGCCTTCTTCGCGGGCTTCAAGAATGGCTTGTTCAACCCCGGGGGATATTTTTTCCGGGTGGT
>JAZGEY010000057.1:0-4201 GCA_036478985.1 Rhizobiaceae bacterium | reverse complement strand
ATTTATCCGCCAACGGTATGGGAGAATTTTTGCTCAAGGCCATCAATTTTAATGCCGGACCAAAGAACAAATTCAACATGGATGAGTTTGCCTATGGCGACATGACTTTTCCACCGCTGTCGGCATTACTCAATTTGGAAGCGGCCCAAAAAGCCAATGACATTGTCGCGATGATGAAAGCTATTCCTACTTTGGGTTATTTCACCATGAAGGGAATTAGCGGCGTTATTCCAGATCAAGGCAGCGTTTCACTTGAAGAATTCACCACCAAAATGGCCAATTTTATCGGACCTATCCCGACGAAAATTGAAGCCATCATAAAAAATGCGAAAATTCCAGTTGACCAATTGGATGCAAAACAACGCGCGCCATTGCAGGCAATGGGGTTCAGTGAAGTTGATGTTTCGTTCAACCTCAATGCCGATTGGAGCGAGACTACAAATGTCTTGTCGCTACAATCGGGCATGGAAATAGTGGATGGGGGCCTATTGGATGCCAGCCTTGCCATCGGCTCTATCCCGCGTGATGTTTTCGAAAACCCGTTGGCAGCCCAAGGTATTGTAGCTTTTGTGACATTCGACAAAGCCAACATCACATTTGATGATCGTTCCATTGTTGAACGAGGTATGACGCTCGCAGGCGCCGCACAGGGATTGGATGCCGAAACGATGAAAGCACAAGCGCTGGGCATTCTTCCCATCGTATTGCAAAAACTGGAACAGCCAGCCTTCGTCAATGAACTTGTCGCCTCAGTCAAAACATTGCTCGATACCAAGGGCAAAATTACAGCTACCGCCACACCGCCTGCACCAGTGTTGATTTTGCAATTAATGGGTGCCGGTGCTAGTGCGCCAGGTGCGGTTATTGAATTGCTCAACGTAAATGTGAGTGCGCAGTAGATGATATACGACCTGCGAACCTATACCGTTCGCCCTGGCACAATGGCAAAACAATTGGCCTTATACGAGGAACACGGGTTTGCCGCCCAAAGCAAAATTTTGGGTGCACCGTTGTTCTACGGCGTCGTGGAAACGGGCGACGTGAATTCGTATATTCACTTGTGGCAATATGAAGATGCGGCGGATCGGGAACGACGGCGAAGTGCTCTCTATGCTGATAAAGATTGGTTGCGGTATAGGGATTTGAGTGCGCAGGCTGGTTATCAAGTGACGCAGCATAATACGGTATTAAAGGCTGCGCCGTTTTGGTGTGGTGCTCAGGGGTGAGTACCGCTCTCGGTTTTCGCGGTGCGAAAGACTTGCCGCTATAATTACGTAATTAACAGCAATTGACAATTAATACCATTACCGTAATTTATCATTGGTATCGAACACTGCCCCTGCCAATCAGTATACCCAATCTTCACCGCCCCGCCAGTTTTTTTATGGCCGCAATTGTAGCCGGGCCAAATGCGCCGTCAATTGTGCCAGTGTAGTAACCTCCGGCTTTCATTTTGCGCTGGATTTCGCGGCGAAATGAGAGGGACCAAGCGGAGTGATTTGTGGTCATCTTTTTAATGGCAAGTTTGTTGTTAGCCTGTAGTGAGCGATACATGAAACCCGCAGCCTTTATCGGATCTTTTTCAGAAACACCAGTACCATCGTCATAGAATACTGCCAGACCGACCATGGCCTGAGTATTGCCCTTTTCCGCAGCTTTTCGATACCAAGACGCAGCCTCGGTGTTAGAATTTGGGACGCCCTGCCCATTTTCAATCATCAACCCAAGACGGTTCATCGATTTTGCATCCCCCAGTTCCGCAGCTTTTCGGTACCAATACACAGCCTCCGCGTTGGATTTAGCGACGCCTCGCCCATTTTTAAGCATGAACCCAAGATTGCGCATCGCCTGAGCATAGCCTTTTTCCGCAGCTTTTCGATACCAAGACACAGCCTCCGAGTCGGATTTATCGACCCCCTGCCCTTGCTTATAACTGACCCCAAGATTATTCATCGCTGTGACATGGCCTTTTTCCGCAGCTTTTTGGTACCAATACACAGCCTCGGTTTCGGATTTATCGACGCCCGAGCCATATTCAATCATCACCCCAAGACGGTTCATCGAATTTGCATCCCCCAGTTCCGCACCTTTTCGGAACCAATACACAGCCTCCGCGTTGGATTTTTTGACGCCCAAGCCATCTACAAACATCGACCCAAAATGAGCCGCTGCAGCCGGGTAATCTTTTCCCGCTGCAATTTTCATAAGAGAGAAAGCTTCGGTATATTTTTTGGCGGAATCGAGTGAACGCCCCAACTGATAAATTAGGCGAACGTTATTCGGGAAAAATTCTAATGCCTGTCTGCATGCCGGAATTGCTTTAGCTGCTTCAATTTTACTAAATTTCACTCCTTGGGTCAGTTTATTTAGATCGCCAGGAAAAGCAGCAAGTCGATCGCAACTTGTGATCTCCCGTGAATCTGTCTTAGTTATCACAACCTTATTTACTGGAATCTGGGGCGTGGCCACCACGGGCTGTTTTGGTTTTGGTTCTCCACTCTCCAACTCGGTCAGCCTCGCCTTCAGCAGCGTCGAGTAGAAACTATTCGGATATTTTTTGATGAACGCCTTTAGAACTGCAACACTCTTGCTGCCCTTAATCTGATTATAAATCCGCTCATCGGCATACAGTTCAGAGTCCGGTTTTGCTTTCTTCTCCACCGGCTTTTGCTGCAGCGCAACTTTTTGTTCCCCCTCCACCAAATACATATGTCCATCCACCTGATCGTAATAAGCGGGTTGTTGTTTGTGATCGACTTTTTTTGCCAGCGTTTTGACCTTTGATTGAACGATTTTGGCCAGCTGTACATGGCTCAATCCTGGTTGGGTGAGCAGAGGAACGAGATTGCGGGTAAAGACCGAGTTAGGGTTGGGGTCCTCATCGCTCAAGCGATCCAGCGCAGTTTGTCCGATACCAGCGGAGAACAACACGAACACCCCTTCGGGGGCAGAAATCTTGGCCAAGCCACGGCTGGTGCCGATAGCCCTCCCCCCTTTTGTTTTAAACGGGTTGTTACGGCAAGCATCTAACACAATATAGGAGGCGGCTGCACCTCGGGATTGAATTCGGCGTACGATTATGTCCACTGCAAATGCTTCATCTTTAACCAAGCCATTTTCTCCCGGTTCGGGCAATGGCATATCAGCGGGAATGAGGTAATTTGTGGCACCAAGTGCTACCCCGTGACCAGCGAAGAAGAAGAACACCTGATCTCCTGGCTCAATCAACCGCTCAAGCCTAGAAAGTGAGCGGCTCATCTCTCGCCGAGTTAGGTTTTCTCCCTTGACAACTGTGAACCCAATGCTCTCAAGCGCCGTAGAAACTGACCGAGCATCGTTCACAGCTTTTTTTAGTTTGGGCAAATTCTGATAAGCGTCAGAACCAATCACTAGGGCAATCTTTTTGGCTGCGAATGCAGGTGAGGCTGAAATCAGCAAGACAAAAATTAGTATCGCTTTGCCTAGAAAGCTAAGAAGACCGTTTTTCACATTCCCACTCCAGCCCCAAATTTCAGTCTACCCCGAAGATAATAGCATTATATACAATCTTAGTAATCGAGACAACAGACAAATTTAGCATGTTGCGGGTTTTGAGGAAAACCATCTCCCACGGAACCCACTAACTTATGGATTCCGGTTTGCGCGAGAATGACAAGTTGATCGTTGGGGTAACATCCCCCCTCAAATAATCTCCGCCATCGCCTTCAAGAATTACGGTTAATTACCGTTGCAGTTTACAATTACGGCAACTATATTAATTTCTACGCTTGTTTTTGATACAATTGGCCTGATTTTACCCCATTCAAGAATTACGAATTACGTTGACCGTTTACTAAATACACTAATTAGAAATAAGCCTAACAGTAATTAAGTACATTTAGTAAACTGGATCCATAATTTAGGAATCTAATTGCAAAAAGCAGTCGAATGAACGCCCTCGGTTTTCGCGATGCGAAAGACCTGCCACTAAACTAGCTTGGGAAAATTGAGCCTTTTTTGCTTTGCAAAAAAGTATGGAGGCGCGGCGGGGGACTTCGAATTCTACGCTCTCGTCGTTTCTGCGAAACGACTGCCGCTAAATTAGTTTGGGAAAATTGAGCCTTTTTTGCTTTGCAAAAAAGTATGGTGGAGCTAGACGGAATCGAACCGACGACCTCTTGCATGCCATGCAAGCGCTCTCCCAACTGAGCTATAGCCCCAT
>JAZGEY010000056.1:0-68780 GCA_036478985.1 Rhizobiaceae bacterium | reverse complement strand
TTATACTCGACAACAAGATTGAGGAAGCGCCCAAGTTGATCATCCTCCTGTTTCAAGTCTGTATTCAACAGCGTCTCGTAACCCTCACGACCGCCCCAAAGAACATAGTTTTCACCCCCCAATTTATGGGTCGCATCTAGGCAGGTTTTCACCGTGCCAGCAGCAAAAGCAAAAACTTCTGGATCTGGGTTTGTTGCCGCGCCAGACATATATCGACGATGGGAGAAAAGATTTGCCGTCCCCCACAAAAGTTTCATTCCTGTTTCATCCATCTTGCCTTGGAAGTAGTCGACTATCTCTTCAAGGTTTTTGGTATTCTCGGCAAAACTTTCCCCCTCGGGGCGAACGTCTGCATCGTGGAAACAAAAGTATGGGGTGCCCAATGTGGTGAACATTTCAAACGCCACATCAGCTTTCAACTTCGCGGCCTGCATCGGGTCCTTGAATTTATCCTCCCACCAAGGACGCTCGAAAGTTAGCCCCCCAAATGGGTCGCTGCCGGGCCAACAGAAGTTGTGCCAATAGCAAACAGCAAAGCGCAAATGGTCTTCCATTCGCTTCCCCATAACCATTTCATTTGGGTCATAATAACGAAACGCCAAAGGGTTCTTGCTATCCGCGCCCGCGAATTGAATCTTGCTAATCTCACCAAAAAATCCAGTGGTCATGCTACGTCTCCTAAGTTTTAGCTCGCTAATGCGCCGGGACCTGGAATGGCGCCGCCAGGACATTTGCCCAAAATAATCATCCCCAGAACTTCGTCCTTCGTGACGTCCTGTGTGTTGGCCGAACCAACCACCGCACCATTTTTCATCACCACTACACGGTCCGCTAAATCGAACACATCGTGAATATCGTGGCTAATTAGGAAGATACCGATACCGTCTTTTTTGAGCTGCTTAATCAACACACCAACTTGCTCAGTCTCGGCAGGACCGAGCGCTGCCGTTGGCTCGTCCATGATCAAAATACGGGCGTTAAAGTGGATAGCTCGTGCGATGGCTACAGATTGACGTTGCCCACCTGATAGTTGCTTTACGGGATCCTTGAAACGGGTGAAATTCGGGTTCAACCGCCCCATCACCTTGCGTGTTTCAGCCTCCATTGCAGCATCATCGAGCGTGCCCCAGCGAGTAAGGATTTCGCGTCCCAGATAGAGGTTAGCCGCAGCATCAACATTATCAGCTAAGGCCAATGTTTGATAAATCGTCTCAATGCCTAAACCTTTAGCCTGACGTGGATTGGTGATCGTGGCTTCTTTGCCATCAACATAAATCGTACCTGTATCACGAGAATAAGCACCGGATAAAATTTTGATCAGTGTCGATTTTCCCGCGCCGTTATGCCCAAGCAGAGCCACAACCTCACCCGGATATAAATCCGCTGATGCGTGATCGACCGCTTTAATTCCACCGAAGGCAATGGAGATATCCTCCATGACAATCAGCGGAGTTTTTCCCTCGTTCACGTTTGGGGAAGGTGTTTTCACTTTTGCTTTTTTAGCCATCATAATTCCCCTAAGTCGAGTTCTTGCGATAGAGGGTATCGACCCAAACCGCAGTCACGAGAACGGCGCCAACAACCATCTGTTGAACCGCCGCATCGAAGCCAACAAGCACCATGCCTGATTGCAAAGACTGCATAACCAGCGCGCCCAATATCGCCCCGTAAATTGTACCAATACCGCCGGCAAAAGAAGTGCCGCCAATCACCGCCGCAGCGATAACATAAAGCTCGTCAATTTGGCCGAGCGCATTGGTCGCGGAGTTCAAACGGGCGCTAGCGATAACGGCAGCCACCCCCGTCAATGCTCCCATCAACGCAAAAATCAACAACGTTATTTTCTTGGTATTGATGCCCGCTAATTCTGCGGCTTCAGGGTTCCCCCCAATAGCGAAAACATAGCGGCCAAACCGCGTGCGGGTGGCAAGAAAAGTCATCGCCAAAGCAACAGCCAACGCCACTAACACAGGAATAGCAAACCCGTGAGATATGAATATTCCGCCCTCGGGGATTTCCAGATTATTAGCCGCCGCATACCGCTTCACGATACCTTTCGGCCACGGATAGGAGTTCATCAAAATCACTGACCCGAGCGTCAATGCCATGCCGATACCGCCAATTAAATATTCCGCCCACATTGGCCGCAACTCAAACCCAAATCGTATGCGTGATTTACGACCTGAAATAAGCCCAACGATTATAGCAACACAAACAACAGCCCCAAAAATCCAAGAGCCCGTGGCTCCTACGGTTCCGTATGGTCCGCCGCCAATAAGCGTGAAGGTTGTATCAAGCGGCGCAATGGTTTCTCCCCGCGCAACCCACCAAGCAGACCCCCGCCAGAACAGCAGGCCACCCAGCGTGACGATGAAGGCTGGTATTCCCAGATAGGCAATTAAGAACCCGTGGAACGCACCAATGAGAGTACCAAAAGCAATACCTAAACCAACGGTTATTACCCAGATCATCGGGTGTCCAAGACCAAGGTACTCAGGCAAAATCCATGACTGCATCACCCCCATCATCATTGCAGTAACCCCAAGCAAAGAACCCACCGACAAATCAATATGGCGGGTAACAATAACCAGCACCATGCCCGTTGCCATAACCGCTATGGAGGAAGTTTGAACCGACAAATTCCAAAGGTTCCGAGGGGTCAAGAACGCGCCGAAACCATTCGCAAACAGGCCGTAGTAATGGAAGCCTGTCCAAATCAAAATCAATGCGGCAATCATACCCAACATGCGGGTATCAACTTCGGTCGCCCGCAGAAATTTCACCATCGCACTTTCTTTGAAGTCACTTTCTTTGAAATCTGTGACCTCCGAATTGTTCTGCTCGCTCGACAAATTCTCTCTCCCCTAGAATAATTTCTAGCTATCAAAACCGTTGCTCTTGGTGGCGACAGGTTTGATAGGTAGAAAAAAGGCCGCACTGCTTATCCAGCGGTACGGCCTTTAATTGGTTCAACCGGGTATCAAGGATACCCGACTAAATAGTCTGATTAGCAACCAGAAACGCCGCTCATTGCACCTTTACAGGCAGCAGCTTTTTCAATCCAGCCAGCATCAATAACAGCACTGATGTTTGCTTTTGTGATTGGCGTTGGAGCCAACAGGATAGAAGTAACTGTCACGCCGCGCTTACCACCAGAAAATGGTGCTGTACCGGGAACGTCTGACATCTTTTTACCTTCAGCAAGCATAAGAGCAGCTTCAGCAGCTACCTTACCCAACGCACGGCTGTCTTTCCAAACAGACACAAGCTGCGTACCGCGAGCAACGCGGTTGATCGCAGCCAAGTCACCGTCTTGACCTGTAACAGGAACAGTTCCGGCCATGCCTTGTGCAGCAAGAGCCGCAACAACACCACCGGCCATGCCGTCGTTCTCAGAAATAACAGCATCGATTTTGTTGTTATTAGCAGTCAACATTTGTTCCATGTTGCGCTGAGCGTTTTCAGGCTTCCAACCATCAGAGAATGCTTCACCAACGTTTTTGATTTTACCAGCGTCCATGTTCGGCTTAAGCACTTCCATGATGCCTTGGAACAGGAATGTTGCATTCGGATCACCTTGGTCACCCTTGATGAATGCGAAGTTGCCAGAGTCTTTAACTTTCAGCATTTCTTTAGCCATCATACGGCCAACGCCTACGTTATCAAACGTGATGTAAAGGCTGTCTTTGTGCTCGATTTGAACATCGTAAGCGATGATCGGAATACCTTCGTTTGCAGCTTTATCAACTGCCGGAAGAATAGCTTCTGAATCAAACGGCACGATCAAAAGAACGTTTGCACCTTGAGCGATCAAAGATTCAACATCAGTCAATTGCTTAGCAGCAGAACCTTGCGCGTCAGCAGAAATGTATTTGTCGCCATTCGCTTCAACAATTTTCTTGATAACGGCTTCATCGCGCTTCCAACGCTCCTCTTGGAAAATTTTCCAAGAAACGCCGATAGTCTTACCAGCAGCAACCGCAGTTCCAGCAAATGATGCTGAAAGCATTGCCGCACCCATTAGGGCGAGTGAGATCTTTTTCATAAAACTTCCTCCCGGTGCTCTCGCACCAATTAAAACACAGTGTGGTATCCAAAAGCCTATTTAATTCGAGGCTCAAAATAAATGGTGACTCGAACAGGCCTATGTGTCAACATTTTAGTTATGAACAGGTACAGTGCAGACATTATTACCACCTGCTGGGGCAGTTAAATGGATCAGGTTTTCTCAAGATCAGATGATGTAAGGCATCATAACCGCCGACGCATACTGAATGCTGTGCGCCGCGGCGGCATCTCTTCGAGAACTGATATTGGCGAGGTTACGGGCCTAAGCGCCGCTACCATTTCCGCTATTACCTCTGATTTGTTAGATGAGGGCCTGCTCCATCCACCCACATCAAAAGCTATAAAAGCCATGGGAAGAGGGCGGCCCAAAGTTGCCCTGCAGATGAACTCAAACGCAGGCATGATCTGCTCTATCTATTTTCAACTGAACTTAATAACAGCTGCCCTTGTTGATTATGCAGGGAATGAAATCTGCGATTACACTGTCGAGATATCTACCAAAGACATAACAGCCTCAGAGATCAAATTTGCTCTTATCTCATGCATTGAAGAGGCTATGAAAATTGCGAAGCGGGGGGGCAATCTTCGCCGCATAGCCGTTGGCTTCCAAGGGGTAGCTGATGTTGAAGGCAAGACCGTTATTTGGTCACCTATTTGCACCCAACGAGATATTCCAATTCAGCACTGGCTCGAAACGCATTTTGGCGTCCCCTCACGGGTAGCCAATGATTGTGACATGATCGCCCAAGCGTTGAATTGGCGCGACCCAATAAAATATGGGGAAAATTTCGCAGCTATCCTACTTGCCCACGGTGTCGGCATGGGGCTATTTCTGCGCCGTAATATCATCAACGGTGTACGTTCTTCTGGCAACGAATTTGGCCACATGAGCTATATTCCAAACGGCGCCTTATGTCGGTGCGGTAACCGTGGCTGCATCGAGGCCTACGCTGGAGATTACGCAATTAGCCGTCACGCCAAAGGTGAAGCTGAGAACACAGCCCCCTCAGAATTGCTTGATTTGCAAAATTTAGATGCTATCGCAACAGTAGCCCGTGCCGGTGATCTAAAGGCAATCACCGCGATCGAGAATGCAGGAGCGGCGATTGGAACAGGATTAGCCAGCCTCTTTGCCTTGGTAGATGCCTTCCCGATTGTTCTTGTTGGGCCTGGTGCATCCCTGTTCGATCTAATGGAAACTTCCCTCAGGGCTGCACTAGAAACTTCGCCCGGCTTGAACCAACTTCATTCCCTAGAAATTGATTGCTACCCAGATGAAATTTCCCTGGTGCGACAAGGTTGTACAATCAGTGCCCTAATGTTGCAGGATGCTGAGATGGCACAGCATCGATCCAATTCAAGAGTAGTAAATGCAGTCGAGGCTATGATATGAAACAAGCAATAATTTCTTGCCTCATATTATTCAGCCTTCTAGCGGACTCTACTGCCTCGGCAGGGGAACCCATTTGGGAAGAAAAAACTGAAGCCCTTGGCGCAATAACGACCATGCCATCAGGAACGCTGTCATCGGCACAACTGAAGACGCTAACTCAAATTGGCCTTGATCTCTTCACCGCTAAATTCACCCGCCTAGATGGTGCAGGTCGCCCAGCTGCAACCCAAGCAATAATCCCGACCAAAGCACGACACAAAGCAACTCAAGCTTTTTCTCGACTAGCGGGACCAGACTCACTTGCCTGTTCCTCCTGTCATAACGATCCCGTAGTTGGAGGAGCTGGAGATTTCATCACTAACGTGTTCGTTTCTGAGGGCTTTACCAATGCAAATTTTGATACAACCGACCCGCAATTTTCAAATGAACGCGGCACTAATCATCTCTTCGGAGCTGGCCTACTCGAACTTCTTGCCCGTGAAATGAGCAATGAGTTAGCAGCCCTTCGTTCGAAGGCGCTCAATCAAGCAGCAAGAAACAATGCTCCCGTTAAAATTCTCCTCATAACCAAGGGGGTTTCTTTCGGTAGCATTACTGCCATGCCGGATGGTCTTGTTGATTTGAAGCACGTTGAAGGTGTTGATACCGACCTTGTTATTCGCCCGTTCAGTCAAAAGGGTGTAATGGCATCTCTGCGCCAATTCACCATCAACGCGATGAACCATCATCATGGTATGCAAGCAAGCGAGCGCTACGGCGACCGGTGGACTGGCAACAAAGATTTCGATGAGGACACCCACAACGATGAATTAACCCCCACCGATATTTCCGCCCTCGTCGCTTGGCAAGCCACCTTACGTCCGCCCATTGCGAAAAAGCCATCAAGCAAGAACTGGCAACAGGCCGCGGCAAAAGGTGAGCACGTATTTAACGAATATGGCTGTGCAACGTGCCATATGAAATCTCTCCCTCTCTCCTCGCTTACATTCCAAGACCCTGGTTCATTCGATGTATCAGGCACTCTCAATTCCATGGCCGTAAAAACGCCTGCATCCTACGATCTCAACAAATTAGCGTGGGCAAAACAATTGCCCCGCAATGATAAAGGCGAAGTTCTCGTCCCCCTATTTGGCGATCTAAAACGTCACAAGATGACCGACCGTACAGTTGCCATTCTTGGAAACGAACTCCTTTCCCAACGTTTTGTTGGCCGCGATATTTTTATGACTGCTGAACTTTGGGGCATTGGTTCTACTTCCCCCTACGGCCACAGAAATGACTTCACGACCCTAGAAGGCATTATTCTTGCCCATGGAGGCGAAGGCCGTGATGCCCGTGATGCCTATAAAGCCGCGCCTAAAGAGGAGCGCTCGTCGCTCATCGCCTACTTAAAAACACTCGTGATTAAGTGAGAAGCTGGGCCATGAAATACAAATTCACTTCTGTTCTAGCTTTCTCATTTCTTGCAAATGTTCTCACAAGCACATTTGCTGCGGAACCTTTCACCTTCGATATTCCCTCCATGAAAGAACAAGCCAAGGACGCTGGCCTAACCCATTCTTACGATGGCCCTTGGGAGTTCTTTGTTGGCGGCGGCGTTGCCAGTTTTGATTGCAACGGGGATCGCTTACCAGACTTAGTGCTCTCAGGCGGATCATCGCCGGCCCAACTATTCATCAACAAATCACCCACAGCGGGTGCTCTGAAATTCACTTCCGCGCCGCTTGGATTGTCCAAACGCGATGCAACAAAAGTACTCGGCGCTTATCCCGTTAACATCGACAATGATGCCCACACCGATTTAGTTTTGTTGCGTCTGGGGGAAAACATAATCCTTAAAGGTGGTCCCAATTGTAGCTTCACCAAAGCCAACCATACTCTAGCCTTTAACGGCGGCGCAGAATGGACGACAGGTTTCGCCGCTACTTGGGAGAAAAACTCTCCCTACCCCACCCTTGCCTTTGGCAATTATGTTGACAGAACAGCCCCCGGTTCTCCCTGGGGGACATGCAGTGACAATGTACTTGCGCGCCCGCTCTCAACATCAAAAAAGCTTCCCAATTACAGCGAACCAATCGCTCTCACTCCAGCCTATTGCTCGCTTTCTATGCTGTTTACCGATTGGAATAAATCTGGTCAGCCCGCGCTCCGTGTTACCAACGACCGGCAATATTACCGCGGAGGACAAGAACAGCTTTGGCGTATTCCAGAGCGTGGAGCGCCCCGCCAATTCACAAAAGCACAAGGCTGGAAACCTCTGCGCATTTGGGGAATGGGTATCTCTGAAGCCGATTTAGACCAAGACGGAATTCCTGAATATGCGCTCTCCTCCATGGGAGACACCATGTTGCAAACCCTCGACAAGGAAGACGACACTGATAGGCCAACGTACCGCGACGAAGCCTTTGCGAAGCAAATGACGGCTCACCGCCCCTATACGGGGACCGACCTCAACCCATCAACGGGCTGGCACACCCAGTTTGCGGATTTTAACAATGATACCCGCCTCGATCTTTTTATCGCCAAAGGCAATGTTGAGGCCATGCCAGATTTTGCAAAATTTGATCCAGACAACATGCTGCTTGGCGGTTTGAAAAATAAGTTTTTTGAGGCCGGCGATAAGGCGGGCATTGCGCGTAATACACGTGGTCGGGGGGCTGCTGTTATTGATCTCAATGCCGATGGAATGTTGGATCTTGTTGTGGTCAATCGAAAAGCCAACGTCAGCCTGTTTCGAAACCAAGGAACCCAAACAAGTTGGGGCCACCGTCCTCTTGGCAATTGGATCGGAATTGAATTGGACAATGGCAAAATAAACCGCAATGCCATCGGTGCAAAAGTTACTGTAAAAACCGGCAACCTTACCCAATCCCGCACTATACAAATTGGTGGCGGCCATGCCTCTGGCCAATTGGGATTTGTCCACTTCGGGCTTGGCGTAGCAGAACGTACAAAGATACGGGTGCAATGGCCGAACGGCGATTGGAGCCACGAGTATCGCGTATTTTCCAACAACTTCGTTCAAATTTCGCGTAATAAACCCGATGCGCTTTATTGGTATCCAAAACCCATTGGCACAAAATAAAAAGGCACCAACCGTATTCTGGAAAACCAGAAACACGATTAGTGCCTTCCAATTATCATAGCTTAGCCTACGACTATTGGCCTGTTAGGTAATCTTGGGGCTTTTTTCTTACCCAACAGGTGTACATAATATGGTGTTTTGGTGAAATATTCCCATCGTCCAAGTGAACTAGTCCACTCACATATCAACCACTATTAAGCTGTGGTCAGAGATTCGGGATTCCCGTGGTGCATGGTCGAAGAATACCGCTTTAATTTTACGATCCATCGCAGGACTGCACAAACATTGATCATACCTGAAACGGTTGCCCGTACGGGGGCTAACCCAGCTAAACTCGCGAGCCTCTTCATTCCGCGATCTCCATGAATCAATCCAGCCCATTTGTAATAGGTCTTGATAATATTGAGTTGCATAGAAAGATTTGCTGTCACTATCAATAAAAGGAATGCCGCAGTTCAAATCTCCAATAATCATGGAGCTCGTTTCTAGCAGTGACGGACTATCTTTCTGAAGCGCCTTGAACAAAGGGACTTGCGCCTTCTTTTGTGGGAAGTGAACAGCTATGAAATTCAAATCAAACCCAATGTTAGCGGTGCTAAAAAATGCCTCTAGCAGAGAAAGCGGCGTATCGGGTTCTGGTAAAAATGAGCCCGCATCAAAGCCATAACGGGAAGCAATAAGAATGGTGTTTTCCGAACGCTTTTGCGTCTCAGGAATATGAATAAATCCTAAGCCCTGCTTTTTTAGGCCCCTGATTATCTCGTCCGAACCCGAGCCGCGACGAAACTCTTGGAGTGTGACAATATCAGGTTTATGACTTGCAATCGTTTCAACAACTGCTGTGGCGCGACGACCACCGCCTTGCAAAATATTCCAGCTCAAAAGACGCATCAGTCTTCCACTACCCAGCCGGACACATAATATTTCTTTTCCCACTCTGCAAAGAAACCAAGCAGTTGTTCCTTGGAGGAACTGACTTTCATTTCGTATTTAAGCGGGTCTTTGCGGTTGGGAGAGAAATCTGTGAGTTGCAAAACATAGGCAGGAAAATCCTTACTCGCCTCATCCTTGTTGGTTTTCCACATGACCAATTTTCGCACCATCACAGCACCACGAGAATTCTTTGTTCCCACGGTTCTCTTGATAAGCTTAGAGGGCGGTAGCTTGATTTGCTCAGCAACCCTTTCAATATCTGGAATGTTCACGATGTCTGAAAGTTGCGCTAAACGAACATCATCTTTTTGCGCCTGCTTGTCCTCTCTAAAGCGAACAAACTGCGGCGAGATAACCGAACAAAGCGGGAGCCGCCGAAGCCCCTCCCAACGGTTTTCATCCGCGTCCCATTCCAATACCATTTTGTCGATTGGGTTGCCGCGCGATGTGGTCGCAACAAGGTCTAGGCATTGTATCTCAACAACCAAACCTGGCTCCACCATTTGATAGGCAACGCGGGCAGAATTCACCTCATGGAAACCGCTTTCAACAACTCTTGTTTTAAGTTTTTCAAGAAATTCAAACCGCTGCTCATCAGAGAACCCACCGCCAACGCGGGTGACAATTTGGTAGCTCCCATCTTGGCGCACGATAGCCAATAGCATGTCGTGGAGCATACCTTTTCTATCGTCGGTACTTTCTGTAAAACCGATAACCGCAAGATCAAGATTATGGCGAGGCTTCAATTTATAAACGCCAGCAGTTGGAGAACGGGCAACAACCCCTTCTTCACCCTCCCCGCGCACCCATTTTTCATACTGCTTCAAAACGGCTTTAGCATTTTCACCGACAACAGTCTCAACAGGGTGAATGCGCTTGCCTTTGGAGAACAGCTCTTCAAGCTTTGCGATCGAAGCATCGTAATTCATCGACAGGTCTTCGCCATCAAGATCGTAAATATTGAAACAAGCAAAGGCCAGTTGGTTTAATTCATCTTGAGTTTTTGGGGCGCGGCCAAAACGAACAATATCGTGTACGCGGGTCGCTTTACCGTCTCTTTCAAGCTGTTCCTTGGTGCGCTGAACATAAAACTCGCCACCTATCAGCGCCTTTTTAACCCCAGCTTTATTGAGCCATTCAATGGCTTCATCTAAGAATGGAGCACCAGCACGAACTGTCTTACCGGGGTTTATGATACAAGCCTCGCCATCCTCATAAATCAACATAGCAAATTCTCCATCAACCTTTCGGGAGATTTGATAGGTGCTATCTGGAATACGTCGCTTTGCAGATTCAGTATCAAGTGCCGTTGTCATTTGGCCCAACTGACGACGGCGGGCTCGGACAATCCTTAGATACCCCTCTTTATTCAAATCGTCTGAAGTTCCAATGCGATAGGAACCAAGTACTGCTCGCATATCTTTTTCATTATAAAGAGAAGCCATCACTCGTCCGCCTCATCTGGTAATTTCATTTCCAAATTCGACAGGTGCATGAGCAGAATATATTTATCACCTTTCACACGCCCCTCAAGGAAAGCACGATAAGGAGTGCTGCGGGAGCGGAAAATCAAGGGGGAACGCCCCTTCGGCCCAGCCCCTAATATCATCAAAGATTTAGCCTCATGCAATTCTTTTGCCATCGAGAAAAGGAAGTCATAGGTCAGGCCATTGATGTGAACGATTTGAAGCTTGGTTGCGAATACATAACGCCGTACGGCCTCCTGTTTATCAATCATCTTCCCTGTCCACGTGAGTGGAACCTCATCATCAACATTGGCCTCAAGTCGCCGTTGTTCGCGGCGTTCGCGTTCAGAGCCGTCGGGATTGTAAACGACTTCTTCTTGGCGAATTCGATAAACCAATTCTTCCTTTGGGTTGATGTAAACGCGGGATAAATCCCACAGGAACATTCCATCCCGTTCAAAATCAATTTCAGGATCACCCGCAACGAGCGCCTCCCCCAGCGCCTCATTGGTTTTGAATTTCTCCAACATACTGTCGTAGTCTTGGTGGACGGCTCCCTTTAGTATTTTCCGCGTGTAGGCTGGTAGACCTTTAGGCCCTTGGTAAAATACAGTTCGCCGTCGCCGAGTGCTTTCGGCTTTTACTACAGCATCACGAAGGCGGGCATCGCTTAAATTGATATTTGGCATAATAAATCGTCCTACAGCATGTCAAAATCGAAAGCGTCGGTTTCTTCATCCGCGTCTTCGGTTTCTTCTTCAGCACGGGCAGCACAAATTGCCGCCTGTTCAAAACCCAAATACTCAATATCGCTTTTGTGCCCTATCAACATCCAAAGCGTATCATCCTCTCCGAGCATCAAAAAAGCGGGGTCGAAATATATCCCCCCACGATAAGAAAAAGGGAATTGATAAATTCCGCCGGCCTTGAGCTTTTCCATGAGTGCCGAGCTGATTGTCGTTTCTTCATCGGAGATCAAATGATAGGCAAGACGAATGGGGTGATCGAGGAAAGTTTCAACGTCAACCATCTCATCAAGGACTGTTGGGGCTGAAAAACTAGATGGCACTTCTGGGATTTTTTCCCCATCCCTATCAATAGGTACAAGCTCATCACGGTCGATCCATAAGCCCTCAGTATTCACATAACCGCTAGCTGTACCACCAAAAGGAATGATAGTGCGGCCATCCCGAGCCAGAGTTGCAAGATCACATTTTTTGTCATTGGCATCGTAGGTGACGGTATTTACGCGGCCATATATTTTTGTGCGATCGACCTTATTGATGACGCAGGTGAAAGCATCTCCACTAAATTTAAACTCAAGCTTACGCGCCATTTAACTAACTTCTCTCATTTGCATAGGTTTTCAACCTGCCCCAGTGCCGTCTTGAAGGCTTTTTGTCCTTCATATTCTGGGCGGCAAGAAACCGCCTTATCGTCAATATATGCATGGGCAGGCGGTTTCCCTGCCCCTTCATGCACCCGATCAAACACAATTTGATGGCGGTTAAGCCAAGCCTCAATCTTGTCTTTCATTTTATCACGCTCCTGCCCATCGAGGTCAGCCATTCGTGATGTTAAAATAATAATCTCTGCATAGTCATTTATTTCCCGTGTGAATTCAACAGCTCCATCCATCGGAGGACCAATGTCAGTTTTTTTGCCTGATTGGACGCGCAGCGCCAACACACCATCCAGATCAATACAAACCTTCGCTCGGCCAGTTCGCTTGAAACGACGTTCATTGGCAGCCAAAGAGATTTTGCTTTTGCGAGGTCGGGATATGAGATCGGCTATTGCAGGGTCTGACTGATCCACCTTTGGCGGCGGTGGGCCACCCTTGCTCTCAAGCATAACATCAATGGCGCTATGCCCCGTTAGCCATGGATTATCCAACCAATCATCCCCGCTCCAAACACTCACATAATGATAATGAACATGATGCAAGCCCGGCAGTCGAAACCATGAACCGAGGCTTTCCTCTTTTACTTTTTTGGGAAATGTTTCAGGCTCTTCTTCAAGGCTGTTTTCTTCCCAAGTCTCAACAATCGACTTCACAAAAGCATAGACATCAATTGTTGGCGCGGGCTCATCGAACAGCACCCAAATATGATAGCCACCTTGATCGTTGGTGTTAAACAGGAGCGGATCGTAGCCCTTGGCAAGCAGTTCGTTCCACCATCTTACTGCACAATTTAAATTACGCCTCGCATGATCTTCTGCATCGGCCTTCGTGCAATCATGCATATCAATATCAATGCCGAACCAACGGGAGGTCGTTTCTTTACTCTTGGCGTGGAGGCCAATGATTTGCGGTTTTCTATGATGGCGAGAAGCGAAATGACGGGTGAGTTTATCAATCGTCACCATGTCGTCGCCGCGCATTTCTTTCTTAGGCAGGGTCATCGCCTTATAGGCCTTCCCTTCGCGCCGTCTTTCTGATGGGGTCAACACGCTGTACTGCCCCCAGACATCCTTGCGGTTGACGAGATTTTCCATCGCCCAGTCAGCGAGCTCAGAAGACCGCTGAGCCCATTCTTCACCAATAATTTCATGTAATGATGCCATAAAAAATTATGCCACATGTTTCCGTTCAGGCAAGTGTTTGTTTTAGAAGAATGAATGAGCAGCCCAGGCTGCAACCACAAACACTAAAAGCCCTCCGCTTTTAGTGGCCTACCAAGTAACAGTGCCTCAGTTTCTTGCGGTTCAACTTTACCTTCTATAATAAGCTTCGTTATCGAGATGATAGGGCAGCTTATGTTTTTCATTTCAGCAATTTTATGGGCAACAAAAACCGACTTTGCACCTTCCGCAAGAGGCAACCCCTTAACGCCCTTGCCGCTTCCTATAGCAACTCCATAGGAAAAATTGCGCGACTGCACGCTTGAACAGGTCAAGGTTAAATCACCTAAACCCGAGAGGCCAAATATGGTTTCCTTCCGCCCACCCATGGCGGTGGCCAGCCGCACGATTTCTGCAAAACCGCGCGTTATCAACGCTGCCTCCGCGCTTGCACCCAGCTTCATACCGCGGCTTACTCCGACGGCAATAGCAATGATATTTTTCAAGCTACCACCAATTTCGACACCCCTAAGATCATCGGATGCATAAATCCTGAACCGATCACCTGAAAGGTTTTTAGCTAGTCTAGATGCCTCTTCAAGAGAGCCGCTCGCAAGAGTAACAGCAGTTGGTAGGCCGCGCGCCACATCAGTTGCAAAGCTAGGGCCAGAAAGGGCTGATATGCTCGCCTGAGGAATAATCTCTTTCACTCGATCAGACGGTAGCAAAAGTGTTTCGCTATCTATTCCTTTGGCACACATGACAAGCGCCAAATTCTCAGGGATTAGTTTTGTTATTTTCTTTGCAAGTTCGCCGGCGGTTTGGGCAGGAGTTACAAGTAATAAACACTGAGAACCAGCAATTGCATCTTCAATATTTTCAACAGCGACAATTTTCTTATCGAGCTCTATCCCAGGAAGATATTTTTCGTTCGTGTGCCTAGTACTTATCTCATTACATAAATCGGAGTCGCGGCCCCACAATTGAACGCCATGTTTATTACGCGCCAATAAACACGCAAGTGCAGTGCCCCAAGCACCGGAACCAAGAATCCCAATTTTTAGTTTTTCACCCACAATATTCTCTCGTTCGCCACCATAATGAGAAGGATGTTATACTACTGACCACCAAACTCACACAGCCGATAAACCATGATCAATGGCATCAAGTATAGCCTGTACATCTTTGCTCGTCAGTATAAGTGGCGGAGACATAATAATATTGTTTCCCGATATGCGCACCATAACTCCTGCTTGGTAAACAGTATCATATATCCTCGCAATTGTTGCTTTATCGAGAGGCGTTTTTAACGTGCGATCACCAACTAATTCTATGGCGCACATTAAGCCATGACCGCCGCGCACATCGCCGACGATCTCGTACTTAGCGGCAAGTTCTTGTATGCCTTTGAACAGCTCATCGCCTCTGGCAGCTGCATTTTCATGTACGTTTAATCTTTGCGTTTCTCGCAAACATGCAATCGCCGCGGCGGCCCCAACAGGATGACCAGAGTAAGTATAGCCCGACCCGATAGCGGCGGCTCCAGTTGTATCTGTTTCAAACACTTCAGCAATTGCATCGGCGATCATCACCGCACCAAATGGAAAGTAGCCGTTGGTAATAGCTTTTGCAGTACACATGAAGTCAGGCTTCACCCCCCAATGGCGTGAACCGCTCCAACTTCCTGTACGGCCAAAAGCGGTGATAACCTCATCAGCAATCAACAATATTCCGTATTTATCGCAAAGAGCCCGAACACCCGGCATGAAACTCTTATGAGGTGGAATAACTCCACCTGCCCCGAGTATCGGCTCCATTATCATCGCCGCGATTGTACCAGCCCCTTGGAAAGCAATTTCATCTTCCATCGCTGCTAAGCATAAATTTGCAAGTTTTTCAGGGTTCGTCTCATTAAATGGATTACGATAAGTGTAGGGGGCAGGAATATGAAAACACCCAGGCATTAGCGGTTCATATTGTGTGCGAAAATTCGCATTCCCATTCACAGATGCGCCGCCCGTATGAGTACCGTGATAGCCTTTTTTCAAACTCAAATATTTAGTCCGACCTGCCTCACCCCTGATTTTGTGGTACTGGCGTGCTAACCGCAACGCGATCTCAACACTGTCAGATCCACCAGAAGTATAAAAAGCCCGGGACAATCCATCAGGAGCAAAGAACTCCTGCAACATATAGCTTAACTCAATAGCCGCATCATTACTGGTTCCCCGAAAGGTCGAGTAATAGGGTAGCTTATCAAGTTGCTCGGAAATTGCATCCTTCACCACTTGGCATGAGAAGCCAAGATTGACATTCCATAGACCACCCACCGCATCAATTGTTTGATGGCCATCAATATCGGTAATACAAACACCTTCGCCACCCGTGATAATTGCCGGAGGATTATTCAAACTATCTGCCGGGTGAGCCATTGGATGCCACATATGTTTGGCATTATTTTCTTTCAAAAAATTACTGCTTGTACTCATTATTTTTCTCCTAAAGGCCGAGTTGTCGTAGGACTGCACTATAGCTTTTCGCAGGGTCCATTACATCAAAGTGAATTGTTTGAAGGCCAATAATTATTGCGCCTTCAATGTTGCGAGCTTGATCGTCAATAAAAAGGCATTGTTCAGCGCTTAGGCCCAAATCGTCCAAACAGGCTTGGTAAGAACGGGGAGCTGGTTTCAAAATATTTGTGTATGTCGCATCGTGAATAACTTCAAAATCTTTCAGGAAGGGAAGTTTGCCACGGAATTCTGCGCCGTAGAACAAATCCAATTCATTAGAGAGAATAGCCAAGCGAATGCCCGCTTCTTTCGCCTGCTCGATGGTCGTTAAAAATTCGGGTCGTATAATCTCTAGCGGAGAGGCCCCCCTTGCCGCTTTCACAAAATCTGACATTTGCCCCCAAGAGGCCCCTATCATATCGGCAACTTCATTAGTTCGAGTTGCCCAATAATCCCGTTCGGTTATTTTTCCTTCTTGCATTGATCGCCAAAGATCATCGCCAGCGGGATCAAACGGGCCTCGCCATGTTAAACTGCCGCTTTTTAATCCAAGAGCTTTTTCTGAAAGCTGATGGGTTTCAAAAAGTGTACGAGAAATCACCCCACCAAAATCAAAAATGAGTGCATGGATCTCAGACTGCATCTTCCCACGCCCCCTCTAATTTTTCGGGAACAGTACCACCCAAAACATTTGTAACATCTCTGCCGCCTTGCTTGAGTTGTGTCAGAATTTTTTCTTGAACAGCTTTTGTTAATCGCGAATGCGGCAATGCAACTGCAATCGTTCCAATGCTAACCTCCCCTTGGTTAAATACAGGGACGGCCATTGAGAAAACTTCTTTTTCAAACCCTTCCTCCGAGAGAGCATACCCTTGATCGCGAACCCTTTGCACATACTGCTTGATATCTTTTGGAGAAGTAATCGTATGTCCCGTGAAGTCCACCAAAGGCGCTTTGAGCAATTGGTTCAAAATACCATCCCCACCAAATGCCAGCATGGCGAGGCCTGAAGACGTTGCGTGCATGGGAAGTAATTCACCTTCGTCGAAATACACGCGGGTTCCATGGGGTTGGATATCGGCATGATAAAGTGGCGACATATAACCGCCTTCATACAAGGAAACATGCACCAACTCTCCTAACTGCCGCGACAACTCATCGACGATGGTTGAGACGGCTTCACGCATAGGAAACGTTTGCTCTCTAACTGTCGCCAAACGTAAAACGGCAGGACCGAGACGGTAATTTTTACTGATAGGGTCCTGTTCAATAAACCCATTTTCTTGAAGTTCACAAAGATGGCGATAAACCGTTGCCTTGTCCTGAACAGACAAAGCCTTAAATTCACTCAAGCCAATTTCAGCACGGTGTATTGAAAAATAATTCAATAATTTCAATGCCTTTGTAATCGTCCCCATGTGAAATGAGCGCCTTTTGGTCAATATCATCAACAAGGCCACCCTTGTCTAACAGGTGCATCGTTGACAGAATTAAATTCTAAGCGCAATATATTTTTGCACCGTAGGTTCAAATAATGAACCGACTTTACACTAGCTGTGAGCACAAAATGCTCATTTAGGGAGAATGGTATGCTAAAAAAATTATTACTCGCGGGGATGGCTGCTGCTGCAACACTCCTATCTTCTGGCACTGCATTTGCGGAATACCCAGAAAAACCAGTTCAGTTTATTGTCCCTTGGCCCCCCGGTGATTTAGAAGATGTGTTGACCCGCATGATCGCTGAAGATTTCCAAAAAAAATACGGCGTACCAGCTGCAGTTATAAACAAACCCGGCGGTGGTGGCGGGCCTTTCCCCGGAGCAATCGCGGTGGCAATGGCTCCATCTGATGGATATACGATCGGTTCTTTTGTGATAGCCGTTCCAATCTTGGGCCATAAAATTGATATCGCGGAACTTGCTCCAGCAAAATTTGATCCACTGGGAATATTTCTAACGTACCCCTTCGTTTTGGCATCTTCAAAATCTGCACCCTACAAGACAATTCAGGAGATGGCGGTCCATGCCAAAACCAACAAATTGGCACTGGGCCATTTTGGCGCACCACTTCCGCCCACCAAAGTGACATTGGCTTATGCCAAAACGGCCGGATTTGAATGGGGCTCTGAAGCAGCATTCGATGCCCTCGATTGCAACACTTTAGCATCAGGTGATGCAGATGTTATCAACACCACTTTACAGCTCATTCTACCTTGTCTCGATAAGGTGAATGTCTTGGCGACCATTACCGATAAACGTATTCCACTCGTTCCCGATGCACCGACAATGGGCGAGCTGAACCCCAAACTAAACCTCGCACTATGGAATGGATTGTTTGTCGGCAAAGCCACACCAGCTGATGTTCGTGAGAAAATCATTGCCGTTGCTAAAGAAACAATGGCGAGCAAACGAGCCCAAGACTTGGCTAAGAAAACAGGCGCTTCGGTATATTGGCAAGATGCTAAAGAATCTGCAGCGCGCATTGAAAGAGATGGCGCTACCCTCGGTGGTATCGGCGATTTGTTAAAATAATAGAATAAACGGCGGGCATTGCTGCTCGCCGTTTTTTTGTGCCAACATAAACAATCATGGGAGGGTTGTTATGTTTAAGACGCTTCAAGACATGTTCAAGCGATACAGACGCCCAGGCGACATCGTTTTCGCATGCCTGTTCTTCGCGCTATCGCTGTTTCTCTTAAGTCAGATAGGCGAGCAGACCGCCTGGAAAAACACGCGATTGTTTTCTCAACCCGCTTTTTGGCCAGCTGTTTCACTTTCTTTTATGTGTCTTTTTGCAGCGCTCCATTTGTTTGGGTCAATTGCATCGCCGCGCATTGAAGGTCGTTGGAAAGAAGTTTGGTTCTGGGCGCGTTCTCTAGAATATGTTGCGTGGTTTCTTGGTTATGTCATTTTGGTCCCCCTACTCGGTTACCTTGTTGCCACGGTTCTTTTCTCAATATGTTTAGCGTTTAGGTTGAACTATCGCTCTCCAAAATGGCTAGGCACTTCCGCTCTTACCGCCTTTGGAATTGTTTTGACTTTCAAGACTTTTTTGCAGGTGAAAGTACCAGGTGGAGCGATCTACGAATTCCTTCCAACTGCACTGCGTAGCTTTATGCTAACAAATTTCTAGGGTGATGTGATGGAAGATTTTTACGCTGGGTTACAAATCCTTGCCCAATGGCAAGTCGTGGCGGCACTTCTTGTGGGGTCAATCGGCGGGGTAATTATCGGTGCGATCCCAGGTGTTGGCGCGGCTGTTGCCATCGCAATATTGTTACCCGCAACCTTTTCGATGCAACCAATCGTCGGTCTGACTTTGCTCCTGGGTATTTATGGCTCCTCCATGTATGGCGGCGCAATTCCGGCAATTCTTATCAATACGCCGGGCACTGCAGTAAATGCGTTGACCACCTATGACGGTTATCCAATGACCAAAAGGGGGCAAGCAAAACGTGCGCTATCACTTGCCTATTCCGCCTCTTTTTTCGGCGGAATTTTCTCAATCATTTGCCTTATGTTTCTCTCCCCCGTGCTGGCATGGATTGCACCACAATTTGGAAGTCGCGAAATATTTCTCGCGGCCTTGATGGGAATTATCCTAGTCGTTCTGGCCCATCGCGGTCAGGTGTTTGCAGCGGGTATGTTGGCCTCCTTCGGCATTTTCTTAAACACTATCGGACTGGAGCCCATTAAGTACACGAAGCGTTACACATTCGACCAAGGGTGGCTTTCTTCTGGCGTTGATTTGATTGTCGTGGTGTTGGGAATTTTCGCCCTCTCCCAAGCATTTTCTTTACTGGTCGAAAAAGACAGCACCCCAAAAGCACAGCCAGTAAGTGGAAATCTACTCTCTGGCATCAAAGAACTATTCGGCCATAAACGCATTGCAACTATATCCGCCAGCTTTGGGGTGGTGATGGGAATGATCCCCGGAGTGGGCGAATTCACAGCGCAATTCATGTCCTATACCTATGCACAAAAAACATCGAAAGCTCCTGAAAAATTCAGGGATGGTTCCCCCGAAGGTTTAATCGCATCAGAGACCTCAAATAATGCAGTGCCAGCCGCTGCAATGATCCCACTGCTCGCACTTGGTATTCCAGGTGAAGCCCTCACCGCAATGATGCTTTCTGTATTCTACGTCCACAACGTAATTCCCGGGCCTCAACTGTTCCAAAACAAAATGGATTTCGTCATGGCGCTGTATATCGCCATGCTGTTGCTCAATGTCATTGTCTTGATATTCCTGCTCTTCTCAACAAACCTACTCACAAAAATTATTCAAATCCCCACCCGCTTCTTAGGCTTGGTCATTCTCACTCTAAGCTTCGTGGGTATTTATTCTTTACGGAACTCTGTCACGGATTGCGCAATCGCCTCAGGCTTTGGTGTCTTCGGTTTAATCTTAAAACGTCTCAATCTACCCTCTGTTCCCATTATACTCGGCATGGTTCTAGGAGGGATAATGGAAACCAAACTTCGCAGCGCCATGGCACGGGTAGAGACCCCGTTAGATTTCATCAACCGACCAATAGCCGCTATAATTTTTACCTTGATATTGTTCATTATCGCCATGCACATCCGCACCATCTTCATTGAGCATAAGAACCGCTTGAATGAGGCTGACATCGACCACGACATTCACAACACACAACAGGGCTGACCGCATGACTTCTAAAACAATACTTTTGGTTGGCACATACGACACCAAAAATGATGAATTGTGCTATATCGCTGACTGCATTGTTAAACAGGGCGGTCGCGTTTTAACGATGGATGTGAGTGTTTTAGGAGACCCTGAGCAACCAACAGATTATTCTAAACATGATGTTGCGGAGCAAGGTGGAAGCTCCATTAAAGCTGCAATTAAAAGCGGCGATGAAAATACGGCCATGCAGATCATGGCCAAGGGGGCCGCCGCACTGGTCACAAGTATTTATACCAAGGGCGACATCGACGGCATGATGGTTCTTGGCGGAACAATGGGGACGGATTTAGCTCTCGATGTTTGCTCAGCTCTGCCCTTGGGTGTTCCAAAATACATTGTCTCCACCGTTTCATTTTCCCCGCTCATACCAGTAGAGCGACTTGCCGCTGACACACAAATGATCCTCTGGGCTGGCGGGCTTTACGGCTTGAATTCCGTTTGCAAGGCATCTCTCTCACAAGCGGCAGGTGCCGTTTTGGGAGCAGCGCGCTCTGTTGAAAAGCCCGTCAACTCACGCCCTAAAATAGGAATGACAAGCCTTGGGAAGACAGCACTACGCTACATGGTTTATCTCAAGCCTGCACTTGAAGAGCGTGGATTTGAGCTCATTGTTTTTCACGCAACTGGCATGGGGGGGCGAGCATTTGAAAGCCTTGCCGCCCAAGGGGAATTTGCCTGCGTCTTTGATTTTTGCACCCAAGAGTTAGGCAATCATATTCATGGCTCTAATATTTCCGCAGGTGCTGATCGCCTCACCAACGCAGGGTTAAACGGCACACCTCAAATAGTGGCCCCAGGTTGCTATGACCTTGTTGATATTGTCGGCTGGCAAGAGGTTCCATCGAAATGGGCTAACAATGAAAGCCATGCCCATAACCGACTGTTGACCTCTATCATACTCAACAAGGAACAACGCCAAGAAGTTGCCGATGCCCATTGCACACAACTGGCTAAGGCAAAAGGCGAAACGATTCTCCTCCTGCCCACCAAGGGGTGTGGCGAATGGGACCGCGAAGGAGCCGAACTGCATAACCCTGAAGGGTTATCTGCTTTTTGCGATCAACTTAGAAAAGGGTGTCCCCCAAATATCACCTTAAAAGAACTCGATGCCCACATTAACGATCAAAGCTTCGCCGACGCCGCACTAGAAATATTTGATAAATGGTGCGCTTCAGGCATAGTCTCTAGTCAAGTCACTTAAAGGAATGGTGGGCGATACAAGGTTCGAACTTGTGACCCCTACAATGTCAATGTAGTGCTCTACCACTGAGCTAATCGCCCGTTCATTGAACGGCTTGTTCCGTGCTGAACCTAAGTTCTTTGCACACGCGGATAGACCACACAAACAACAACCGCGTCAACCGCCAATTAAGCTTCGTTTAGGCGGCCAACATTTTTTCAACTTCGTTGACCAGGTCACGCAAATGAAAAGGTTTTGACAAAACTTTTGCATCCTTGGGAGCATCTGATTCTGGGTTAAGCGCAACGGCAGCAAAACCCGTAATAAACATCACCTTCAAATCAGGATCCAATTCAGTCGCGCGACGCGCAAGCTCGATGCCGTCCATTTCGGGCATAACGATATCCGTTAGCAGTAGAGTAAACGGCTCTTCCCGCAAACGCTCGTAGGCGCTGGCGCCATTGTCATAGGAAATGACATCATAGCCAGCATTAGCCAAAGCCTTTGCCAAAAAGCGGCGCATATCATTATCATCTTCTGCTAAAAGAATTTTGTTCATGTTGGTCCCATTAAACTCACTACTGCGGTACACAAAAGGCACTAAAATACCCCGTGAACACTTCCCGATACCCTAATCACACACCAACTTGGTAAATATCGGATAAACAACTCGAAACTTTCTCAAGTCTACCAGATTTTATCATGACTGGACATGACTAAGATCACCTGACAAAATCACAACTATGGGAAGTGATAACGAATCCGATAATAAAACCACAGAATTCAACCACGCGGATCACCCGCCATTTCGTGTTTACACACCTGCAGAGCAGCGCGTTCCCTATATATTTAACTCCCCCCACAGCGGCCGCAATTACCCCACTTCACTGCAAAATACTTCGTGCTTAACCGATCATCAATTACGAAGCTCCGAGGATGTCTTGGTTGACCAGCTGTTCGCCAGCGTAGTTGAGATCGGTGCTCCTTTGTTGACGGCAGACTTTCCTCGCGCTTGGCTTGATGTGAATCGCGAGCCATACGAATTAGACCCAAAATTGTTTCAAGAGCGCCTCCCTGCCCATGCCAACATTCGCTCTTTGCGGGTTGCTGGCGGCTTGGGTACAATCCCACGCCTTGTGGCAGAAAACATGCCGATTTACGCCTCCCCCCCTTCACTAGAACAAGCCATGGATAGAATTGAGACGGTCTATCGCCCCTACCATCAGACCCTACGAAGCTTAATGGCCCAATCTGTTGCCCGTTTTGACTATGCAGTTCTGGTCGATTGCCACTCCATGCCTTCAGCCAGTGTGAAGGGTGAAAGCCATAATTATCCCGATATTATCATCGGCGATCGCTACGGAACTTCATGCAATGGAGAAATTTCACGAGAACTCATGCGTCGTTTTTCAGACCTAGGTTATCAGGTCGCCCGCAATAAACCCTATGCAGGTGGCTTTATTACAGAGCACTACGGTCGCCCCCTGAAGGGGCTGCATGCGGTCCAAATTGAAATCAACCGCAGCATTTATATAGATGAAATTAGCTTACAACCAACTGCTGGGTTTCAAACTCTCACCCGCGACATTCGCTCCGTCATGGGGCATCTCGTAAACTTACCTGACAGTGGATTTACGTCGATTTCAGTTGCGGCCGAATAGCCAAGCAATTATGCAAGAGCGATGAACACACCATCCCCCCTAGAGCTCACCAGTTTTTTCAACACCCTTTGCGATGCTGCGGCTAAAGAAACACTGCCGCGTTTTCGGACCAAGGTTACAATCGACAACAAAGAGGTCGATGGCTTTGATCCAGTAACCGAAGGCGACCAAGAAGCTGAAAAGGCTATCCGTAAGCTCATCCAAGAGCATTACCCTAACCACGGCATTATCGGCGAAGAGTTTGGACGGCACAACGAAGAGGCCGATTTGCAATGGGTGATCGACCCTATAGATGGCACGCGCGCTTTTATTTCTGGCCTTCCCGTTTGGGGCACGCTCATGGGGCTCTATCAAGACGGCAAGCCAATTGCTGGCGTTATGGATCAACCATTTACTGGCGAGCGCTTTATGGCGGTCGATGGGCAAGCCAATCTGTCATGTCGTGGCGGCGAATCAGAGCGACTTTCAACCAGCGCAGTTAAAAGCATAAGTAATGCGACCCTGCTGACCACCAGCCCTCACATCATGCAAACTGCTGCGAACGAAGCCTATTTTATGGTTGAGCAGCAATCCCAATTGTTCCGCTATGGTTGCGATTGCTACGCCTATTCCATGCTGGCAGCTGGGCAGGTTGACTTGGTTATAGAAGCCGAACTCTTCATTTACGACATCGCCGCCCTTATACCCATTATCGAGGCCGCTGGTGGCGTAGTGACAAACTGGCAAGGCGGTAGCTGCGCTAATGGTGGCCAGGTATTAGCCGCCGCAAATGCGGAATTGCATGAAGCCGCAATGAAAGTATTGAACGGATAGATTGACGGCGAGGTAGGCTCTCTAAATCTCGGTCCCTGGCACAAAGGCATCAAAAGCGGCCAGCAATTGTTCTCTGAAAACATCTTGTTCCTGCAAAATTTCGTGTTTAGCGCCGGTGATGGTTAGGAACGCGCCACTGCGCATTTTGTGGCCATAAGCCTCAATCGCGGAAGGGGATACGACCGCGTCATTTCCCGCGCCAATAAGTAAGGTTGGGATAGAAATCGCGTTGCAATATTCTGGAGCATTTACTTGAGCCATAGCTCGGCATGCAGCAAACAGCCAAGCAATTGTGGGGCCTGAAATTCCAAGATGAGGATATTTAGCCAGAAAATCGCGGCTACGCTGAAAGCGCTTTTCATCCGAGGTCAGTTTATTATCGAGGAACGGTTTTTCATCATAAGACTTACGGTTCTGCGATAAATAGGCCCGCCCAAAGCCAGCGAATGTCAAAATACCCAACAGACGTTGTAGAACGCTTTGGCGCATCGGCAGGTTATTCAATTCAAACAGCGGGGCTAACAAAACCATTCGGCGAATTCTGTTTGTGAGTGCTGGGGCCGCCATGAGCGCGATTAAGCTACCTGTGGAATGGCCAACAACGTAATAAGGAGAAGCACAATCAGGCAGTACGATCTCGGTTAGAACGGCCTCAAAGTCGATCAAATACTGGTTGAAGTTGTCTACATGGCCTTTTCGGGCATCTCGAAGTAGCCGCGAGGAACCGCCCTGCCCTCGCCAATCAAAGGTCAGCACCCCGAATCCACGCTCACGGAGTTCAATTATGGTCTCAAAGTATTTTTCAATGTATTCAGTTCGCCCATGCAAAAGCAGAACTGTCCCCTTTGAGGGGCGCTTTTTGGTCTCCCAACGAGCGAACCGTATGACCGCCCCATCACTCGTATGTAACAGCCCAACAGAAGCACCATCAGGAATGGGATTATCCTCGGTGGCATATAGCTGTGCCTTCTCCTGCGTTCCCTTTGATAAAGGTTCCGCAGAATGAGTGCTCTTTGAGGCCGTGGCCGTTTGTTCGTTCATGATCAATGCTAAATTATTTACTACTCACACATGTTCCTTACCCCATGGGCTTGAATCAAATCAATATGTCCCCATATTCTAGTAATAGGCGCCGTTAAGGGCCTGCAGGGATAAATGGCTTGCCTTTTGGAAGCTGTATTACCCGTTACTCAACTATTGCTCACAAGAGGATACAAAATGAGACACGTAGATTTTAGCCCACTTTACAGATCCACCGTTGGATTTGATCGCCTGTTTAGCCTTTTGGACACCATGGGAAAACCTGAAGCGTCCCCTCCAGCCTACCCACCTTATAACATCGAGCGCACTGGCGAACACGATTACCGCATTACCATGGCTGTAGCCGGCTTTGGTGAAGACGATATGGAGATAGAGGCAAAAGAGAACACCCTATTAGTCACAGGCTCGCAGCCTAAGACTGAAGAGGAAGGCGAAATGCTTTTTCGCGGCATTGCAGCGCGAAATTTCGAGCGCCGCTTCCAATTGGCAGACCATGTTGAAGTGCGCGATGCCCATCTCGAAAATGGCTTACTCCATATTGATTTGGTTCGGATCATCCCAGATGCGATGAAAGCTCGCAAGATTTCGATCACGCCAACCGAAGCTGGAAACAGCAAACAACTTGCTAGCTCCGCTAAGCAAATTGCATCTAAAGCTCCAAAGAAAAGCTAAACTTGTATCAATGTTATTGATGAAAAAATAACCCAGCCCCAAGGAAACCCTTGGAGCTGGGCCTTTGGCTGTCCTAATGTGGGGCTTACTTGCTAACGCCTTACCCGAGGGCAACGGATTATTGCGCAGCAGGCAGCTCTTCACTGAAGGCCAACCAAAAAATTGGGAAGTTATAAATTTGCAAGCTTAAATCCCTCCCTCTAAATTTTAGTTATCATAGTACTTCATTTATGCCAATGTATATTTGCTTTGTCGTTACGGCATGTAACAGAAAAGCCGCACATATTGCTGTTAAATATCAACGAATTATTTATGAATACTGCAATACGACTTGCTGTTGAAATAGGACAGCAACGCTTACCCATCTTGCGTTTTCTTTTCCCCTGCGCTATGAACCATGAAGAGATGTGGCGTCGCTAGGCGATACCCCTCTGTTTGCCGGTAGCAACTACCCGAACAACAACGACATTAGGTGCGGCATCGCATGGTAGCGATGCAAAGCAGATGGTACGCTTGTGCGGTAAATCCGAATAGGAGAGTGAGTATGACAAAGACCCATAACCTTTTTAACGGGCATTCCCCTGCAACCCCCACACCCATGACTAAACGTGCTGCAGCTGGAGGTCTTTATGACCCACGCAACGAGCATGACGCTTGCGGCCTTGGTTTCATCGCCAACATGAAGGGGGTGAAGTCTCACAAAATTATCGAAGACGGAATTCGTATTCTTGAAAACCTTGAACACCGTGGCGCAACGGGCGCAGACCCGTTGATGGGCGATGGTGCTGGCATGCTTGTGCAAATTCCCCACGCATTCTTCAAAGAAGAAGTTGACTTCAAGCTGCCAAAAGCTGGTGACTACGGCCTTGGCTTTTTCTTCCTGCCTCAAGATGTAAAACTGCAAAAACAAATTAAATCAATCATCGAGAAAGTCGCCAAAGAGGAAGGCCAAGCTGTAATCGGCTGGCGTGAAGTACCTTCCGATAACTCAAGCCTTTCACAAGACCCTGAAATTATGGCCTCTGAACCATCCCACTGGCAGGGATTTTTTGAGCGCCCCGCTGGATTGAGCGATGACGAATACGAACGCCAAATCTATATAACCCGCCGCGTTATCTCAAACGCAGTGATTGCAGAACTGGGTCGCCGCGAAGATGTGTACCCTGTTTCCATGTCCGCCAGAACCGTCGTCTATAAAGGCATGTTCTTGGCCGATCAGCTTGGCCCTTATTATCCAGACTTACGCGATGAGCGTTTTGTCTCAGCCCTTGCTATGGTGCATCAACGTTTTTCAACCAATACTTTCCCATCATGGAAACTAGCACACCCCTACCGCATGGTTGCTCACAACGGCGAGATCAACACCAAACGCGGTAATGTAAACTGGATGGCCGCGCGCCAAGCCACTTTGTCATCTCCCGAATTCGGCGATGATATCAAAAAAATCTGGCCTGTATCCTATGAAGGCCAATCTGACACGGCCTGTTTCGACAACGCCCTCGAGCTCCTCGTCCAAGGCGGTTACCCTCTCGCCCACGCGATGATGATGTTGATCCCGGAAGCTTGGGCTGGAAACCCGCTTATGGATGAAGAGCGTCGTGCATTCTACGAATACCACGCAGCAATGATGGAGCCTTGGGACGGACCCGCCGCTGTTGCATTTACCGATGGCCGCCAAATTGGTGCAACCCTAGACCGTAACGGTCTGCGCCCTGCTCGTTATTTCGTTCTCGAAGACGATACGGTGGTGTTGGCTTCCGAAGCAGGAACCCTGCCATTTGACGAAGCAAAAGTCGTAACAAAATGGCGTTTGCAACCGGGTAAAATGCTCCTCATTGATTTGGAAAAAGGCATTATTGTTTCCGACGAAGAAATCAAAAAACAACTCGCCAGTGCCAACCCCTATGATAAATGGCTTGGCGACACCCAAATCGTTTTGGAAGAATTGAAGGGCAATAAATCCTCCCCGCGCCGCTACACGGGCAAAGACCTAATGGATGGCCAGCAAGCGTTTGGTTACACCCAAGAAGACATCAAAGTTTTGATGAAACCAATGGCAACCACAGGCCAAGAAGCTCTTGGATCTATGGGAACGGATACGCCAATCTCGGCGATCTCCGACAAGGCCAAATTGCTTTATACATATTTCAAACAAAACTTTGCACAGGTAACAAACCCGCCGATCGACCCTATCCGCGAAGAATCTGTGATGAGCCTGATCTCCTTCATTGGCCCACGCCCAAACCTGTTCGACCACGAGCACCAGTCTGCTGAAAAGCGGCTGGAAGTACGCCAGCCAATTTTGCGTAACTCAAGCCTGCAAAAAATTCGCGACATTAGCGATATCGGCGACAACCAATTTGTCTCCCGCGTACTCGACACAACCTACAACGCCGATCATGGCCCAGAGGGTATGAAAAAATGCCTCGAGCGGCTTTGCCAACGGGCCGAAAAAGCCGTCAATGGTGGCGACAACATCATCATCCTATCAGACCGCCAGTTTGGTGCTCAGCGCGTAGCCGTTCCTGCATTGCTCGCAACTGCGGCGGTTCACCACCACCTCATCCGTAAGGGCCTGCGTACATCTGTTGGTCTTGTTGTTGAATCTGCAGAACCCCGCGAAGTCCATCATTTCGCAGTTCTTGCTGGTTACGGTGCAGAAGCAATCAACCCTTATCTTGCCTTTGAAACGCTGGCTGAAATGCACGCCGCTGATTACTTCCCCAAGGAAGTGGACGAGAGGGAAGTTATTCAGCGTTATATTAAATCAATCAACAAAGGTCTGTTGAAGGTTATGTCCAAAATGGGCATCTCAACTTACCAATCCTATTGTGGCGCACAAATTTTTGATGCCATTGGTCTTTCAACTCCATTCATCGAAGAATATTTTACGGGAACAGCAAGCCAAATCGAAGGCATCGGCTTAGAAGAGATTGCGAAAGAAACCTATGAGCGTCACCGCGCGGCATACGGTAATGTGCCTGTTCTCGCCCACGCCCTTGAGGTCGGTGGCGACTATGCCGTTCGCGCCCGTGGCGAAAAGCATGCCTGGTCTTCCGATGAAGTCACAAACCTGCAACACGCGGTGCGCGGCAACAGCCAAGATGCATACAACGCCTATGCTAAATCCATCAACGAGCAACCTGAAGGCTATCTAAACATTCGCGGCCTGTTCCGCCTGCGCCCAGCTAAAGAAACGGGGCGCAAATCAATAGCCCTCGACAAGGTTGAATCAGCCGCAGATATCGTCAAGCGCTTTGCAACGGGTGCAATGTCCTATGGCTCGATCTCAGCCGAAGCCCACGAGAACCTAGCCATCGCGATGAACCGCATTGGCGGCAAGTCGAACACCGGCGAAGGCGGCGAGGAAATCGAGCGCTTCACCCCCATGAAAAATGGCGACAGCAAACGCTCCGCTATCAAACAGGTCGCCTCTGGCCGCTTTGGGGTGACGACTGAATATTTGGTCAACGCCGACATGATTCAAATCAAAATGGCGCAGGGCGCAAAGCCCGGCGAAGGCGGACAGCTGCCCGGCCATAAGGTCGATGCAGTGATCGCAAAAGTACGCCATTCGACCCAAGGTGTTGGTCTTATCTCGCCCCCACCGCACCACGATATTTACTCAATCGAAGATTTAGCCCAGCTGATTTTCGATTTGAAAAACGTCAATCCAGCCGCTGATATTTCTGTGAAACTCGTCTCAGAAGTTGGGGTTGGAACCGTCGCAGCTGGCGTTGCTAAAGCCCGCGCTGACCACGTTACCGTTTCAGGAATGGACGGCGGAACGGGCGCAAGCCCGCTGACCTCCATCAAACACGCAGGCTCCCCGTGGGAAATTGGCCTAGCCGAAACCCACCAGACCTTGCTGAAAAACAAGCTCCGCTCGCGCATTACTGTGCAAGTAGACGGCGGCCTTCGAACTGGCCGCGATGTGGTCATCGGCGCATTACTTGGCGCGGACGAATTTGGCTTCGCCACAGCGCCCTTGATCGCCTCTGGTTGCATTATGATGCGTAAGTGTCATCTAAACACCTGCCCAGTTGGAGTGGCTACACAAGACCCCGTCCTGCGCAAACGTTTCACAGGTCAACCAGAACACGTTATCAACTACTTCTTCTTTGTCGCCGAAGAAGTGCGTACGATTATGGCGGAGCTTGGCTTCGCTACCATCAACGAAATGGTTGGGCAGCTAGACGTTCTAGACCGCGACAAATCAATCGACCATTGGAAAGCCAAGGGGCTTGATTTCAGCAACCTCTTCTTTGATCCAAAGATGGGTGATGATGTTCCAATCTATCAATGCGAAACCCAGACCCACTACATTGATGATGTGTTGGACCGTAAACTTATAGAGTTTGCTAAACCCGCGCTAGAAAAACGCGAACCAGTAAAAATCGAAATGGATATCCGCAACGTCAACCGCTCTGCTGGTACAATGCTATCGGGTGAAGTTGCCCGCCGATTTGGTCATGCAGGACTGCCGGACGACACCATCCACATCAAACTAAACGGGACCCCCGGACAAGCATTTGGGGCGTGGGTAACCCGTGGCGTGACGTTGGAGGTTGAAGGCGAAGGCAACGACTATATCGGCAAGGGCCTTTCTGGTGGTAAGATTATCATCTACCCACCAAAAGCCGCCACCCAAATTGACCCAACAAAATCCATCATCGCAGGCAACACCGTTCTTTACGGTGCTGTTGAAGGTGAGTGCTATTTCAGCGGTGTTGCAGGCGAGCGTTTCGCCGTTCGTAACTCTGGCGCGATAGCCGTTGTTGAAGGCGTTGGCGACCACGGCTGCGAATATATGACCGGCGGAGTTGTTGCCGTTCTTGGGCACACGGGCCGTAATTTTGCCGCAGGAATGTCTGGCGGCATCGCCTATGTGCTCGACGAAGACGGTACATTCGCCAACCGTTGCAACCTCGCCATGGTTGACCTCGAGCCTGTTCCTGAAGAAGACGATTTGATGGAATCTGAACACCATGGCGGCGGCGACATTGAGCACCACGGACGGGTTGATGTCTCAAAGGATATGACACGCCACGACGACGAGCGGTTACGCCAATTGATCGAGAACCATAAGCAATACACAGGCTCTGCCCGTGCCACGGACATCTTGGAAAATTGGGACGAATACCGCCCGAAATTCGTCAAGGTTATGCCGACAGAATACCGTCGTGCCTTGGCCGAAATTGAAGCCGCGCAATTGGCATCTGGTGTGGCTGCTGAATAATTTGAAAATTAAAAACTAGGGGAAGCGCAAACCGCCTCCCCCAAGTGGAGTAAATAACATGGGTAAAGTTACAGGCTTTTTAGAAGTCGATCGGCAGGACAGAAAATACCGTCCAGCCTCTGATCGCATCCGCAACTATAAAGAATTTATGATCCCTCTACCGGAGGCAAACCTACGCGACCAAGCAAGCCGTTGCATGGATTGCGGCATCCCCTTTTGCCACGATGTAAAAGGCTTAAAGGGTTGCCCGGTCAACAACCAAATTCCTGATTGGAACGATTTAGTTTATCGCGATGAATGGGAACAGGCATCGCACAATTTGCATTCCACCAACAACTTTCCAGAATTTACGGGCCGCATTTGCCCCGCTCCTTGCGAAGCGTCCTGCACATTGAACATTACGAATAACCCCGTCACGATTAAATCTATTGAGTGCGCCATCGTCGATAAGGCTTGGAAAAGTGGCTGGATCGCGCCTCAAATTGCCACCACAAAAACCGGCAAAAAAGTAGCCGTAATTGGCGCAGGCCCCGCTGGCATGGCAGCCGCTCAACAGCTCGCCCGTGCTGGCCACGATGTTCATCTCTATGAAAAGAACCAAAAAGCTGGCGGTCTTTTACGCTATGGCATTCCTGATTTCAAAATGGAAAAACACCACATCGACCGTCGCGTTGATCAAATGCAAACCGAAGGCGTAACCTTCCACATGAGTGTGCATATTGGCGTTGAAACAACAATGGCAGAGATAAACAAAAGCCATGACGCAACCATTCTAACGGGTGGAGCAGAACAGCCCCGCGATCTTCCCATTGATGGTCGTGAGTTACAGGGTGTTCATTTTGCAATGAATTTCCTTCCCCAACAAAACCGCCGTAACGGCGATGAGGCCATAGTTGATGTTGAGCCTATTCTCGCCAGCGGAAAGCACGTTGTGGTTATTGGTGGCGGTGACACAGGGTCTGATTGTATCGGCACTTCTATTCGTCAAGGCGCGCTTTCTGTAACCCAATTAGAGATCATGCCCCTGCCCCCAGAAAAAGAAGACAAGATGCTGACGTGGCCAAATTGGCCAATGAAAATGCGCACCTCTTCAAGCCAAGAGGAGGGAGCAGATCGTGAATTCTCCGTTCTCACTCAAAGGTTTGAAGAAAGTGGTGGCCAAGTCTCAAAACTTCATTGCATCAAGGTAGATGAAAAATTTCAACCTATTGAGGGAACAGAATTTGAACTAAAAGCCGATCTCGTGCTCCTTGCCATGGGCTTTGTTTCCCCTGTAGCTGAGGGCATGATCGAGGAAAGCGGCGTTGAATTAGATGGCCGCCAAAATGTTCTGGCAAACACAGAAGATTACAAAACGAGTGTAGAGAGCATTTGGGCTGCAGGAGATATGCGCCGTGGGCAATCGCTTGTTGTTTGGGCAATTCGTGAGGGTCGCCAAGCCGCGCGCTCTGTTGATGAAGCCTTAATGGGAACGAGTGTGCTCCCGCGCTAGTTGCTAATTAGCAATGGCCAACGCTGGTGTTCCTGTCTGTGACGGTGATTGGCGGGGCCAAGTGTAATCGTCCACCCGTCCTACTCTGCGAACAGTAGGTGCTGATTCATTTATCCCCGGCACGGTAAACCCTTGTAATTTTCCGTCGCCATTTTTTAACTCTGACTTAGCACCTGCCAAAATTTGAGCGCCATCACTGGCTGGATCGTCAAGGCTGATAACCACAGTCTTTCCCGTACGCTTCGGATTATATGTTGACGTTTTTGGAAGGTTATCCTCGATATCAAATGCAAGGCTGGAGTTCACATATGCGCCTCCAGAAGAAATTGCCTTCTCTATTTGACCTTGGACATAATAGGCCAAGCGCTGGCGGCCAGCCTTAGTTAAATTGATGCCATCCTTAGGGCGCAGCAGGACGATTTGCCCGTTAACATCGGGGCCAGAGCGAGAGTAATTTCCTTCGGCATCCGAGAACCCATCCCAAATATCAATAAACCGTCCGTTGCGAGATTGGGCGGCTTTTCCATAGAGCTCATTGAAAAAGAGGAAATCTTTGTTCATCGATTTAAAGCGAACCGGCGGCAAGCCAACCCAAATATAAGGGACCCTACTTGCCTTCAAAACCTCTCCTAAGGCTTCTACGCGTTTTTTATAGGCCTCATCCCACTCTGGTGTGCGTTTTTTCAACTTCGCCCCGTTCTCGCGCATCAATTGCCGGTCATTTGATCCAAGCATCGCAACAATATAGGCAGGTTTATTCTCCGCGATCGTCGCCGCCAATGTTGCGGGCCAATCAATGATATCATTCCGAACAAAGCCAGAATTACCGTTTGATTTATCAACCACTTTAACGTCGACAAGCTCTTTAAACGCTTTATCCAAACCACTGGCCAATGCTCCAGAGAAAAAATCGCCGACGACAAGTACGTTCTTTGCTGTCTCTAGCTTCTCAACTACGATAGGGGCAGGAATTAATTTACGCTTCGCTCGCCGCGTTTTCGATTTCTTCGATCTTCTAGGCTTTGCAAGCCTACGTTTGCTAGTGGGCCTCTTTCTGGCTTTTCGAGATTTTTTCTTCCGGCGAGACCTCACTCGTTTGGATTTTTTTTTGACTGCTTTTCGTCTGGCTTTTTTACGCCCGAACAAAACACTGAATATACTGCGCCGTTTTTTACGGGTTGCATTTTGAGCAGCGGCAGGGGCAACGCCAATGATTTGCGTGAATTTTGAAGTCGATTCAACACCAGGCAAGCCAGTGATACTCACCAACACGAGGCCAAAAAATATAGAGATTTTACAAAACAGTCGAGACACGCATTACACTTTCAAACTAACGCTGCGTGCAGGAGGATGTTATCCCTTAGTTCGCAGCCACGATAAAAATTTTGGTGATTCATATCCAGTTGGATTCACACCCATTTTGATTTGAGCCTTACGAATTGCAGCTCTAGTACCACTTCCAATTTTCCCATCAATATCGCTGTCATACAACCCCAATCTTTTCAATCTTGATTGAATTTCAACACGCTCTTCATAGGACATTTTACGGAACGGGCGAGGTACGCGGCGAATGAATTCTCCGGCCCCCCCAATTTGATCACCTAAATGACCAACCGCAAGGGCATATTTATCTGAATTATTATAACGCTTGATAACATAAAAATTCTTTGTCATCAAAAATGCTGGGCCACTTTTGCCAGCAGGGAACTTCAAGGTTGCACGTTGTTTACCGCTCGGGAACTTACGACCACCAACACGACGAACACCGAGCTTTGCCCATGAAGCTACAGTACGGCTTTTACCAGATTGACGCATTACCTTGCTGGGGACTTTAACTTCATAGCCCCACGTTTGGCCTGTACGCCAACCATTACGCTTCAATAGGTTTGCCGCAGTTGCTAGGGCATCTGGCACAGAACCCCAAATATCTTTACGACCATCCCCGTCAATGTCTTGCCCATAGAGACGATAGCTTGTTGGGATAAATTGCGTGTGCCCCATAGCCCCGGCCCATGAGCCACGCAAATGAGCCGTGGTGATACGGCCTGATTGCAAAATTTTCAAAGCTGCGATCAATTGTCTGCTCGCGAACTTTCGTAGGCTCTTACGACGAGAGGAATAGGCCAGCGTCGCCAACGAACGAACAACGCTCCTGAGTGATTTTTGCTTTTTCATGGCTTCACCGTAGCCAGATTCCATCGACCAAATAGCCAGCAGCGTATTGGCGCTGACACCATATTTTCTCTCAATTTTTCTAAGCCATTTACCCCAACGTTGTTTCTCTTGCTTACCTTGGGCAACGGCTTCCGTGCTTACCCGCGTATCAAAATACATCCATAGTTTTTGCCTAAACTCTGGTTGATATCGCGCTAACTCTAGCACTTCGCGGTCAATCGAACGTATACCTTTGAAAGCGCGGTTATAGGTGGCTCGGGAAACGCCATTTTTTCTGGCAACCCTTGAGAACCCTTTTACCCATTTTCTAAACCCCGCATCAGCCAATGCCACATCGGGTAATGCTGATGTTAGAAAGGTTGCGGCAATGATAAGCACCAAACTTATTCTTCTGGAACGTGGGAAAAAGGCCATAATGTCACCTAATGTTGCAAAAATAATGTTTTAGGATTCGGTTCGTAAATGTCACTCAACACTAGTAGTCGTTAAGACTTCGTTAACCATAAAAAACGTGAATTCGGCGGGTCTAGTATTTCAAACAATATTTAGTAACTAAAGCAGTTAAATATGCAGGAAGTTTGACAACCACGTTCGTTCGCCCAAGATAGTAGGAAATGAAGATGCCCACCAAAAACCCTGATATTCGCCCTGTTAGAAAAGCCGTGTTTCCAGTGGCTGGCCTTGGCACACGATTTCTACCCGCTTCAAAATCCGTGCCGAAAGAAATGCTTACCGTCGTAGACATGCCTGTCATTCAGTACGCTGTAAATGAAGCGCGTGAAGCAGGCATTGAACATTTTGTATTTATCACGGGTCGCAACAAATCAGTTATTCAAGATTACTTCGATCTCCAGCCTGAGCTACAAAGCATGTTAGTTGAAAATAACAAAACAGATATGCTTGACGTGTTGGCCAAATACCAACCTGAGGCAGGGCGAACCAGTTTTACGCGACAACAAAAACCATTGGGGCTTGGCCATGCCGTTTGGTGCGCCCGCGATATAATCGGAAATGAGCCATTCGCACTTCTTCTCCCCGACATGGTAACAAAATCAAACGATAAAGCTTGTCTTGCTTCAATGATGGATATCTACAACGCAACCGGCGGCAACGTCGTCTCCGTAGAAGAGTGTGCCCCTGAAGAGGTCTCCAGTTACGGCATTGTTGCCCCAGGAGAAGCCAAAGGAGCTGGGTTTGTAATCGACGACATGGTAGAAAAACCGAGCCAAGATAAAGCTCCATCAAACCTGATGATCAATGGCCGCTATATTCTTCAACCAGAAATATTCGGGCTATTGGAAAATCAAGAAACAGGTGCTGGCGGCGAAATTCAGATCACCGATGCCATGCTGCGACTTGCCAAGAGCCAACCCTTCTACGGTTATAAATTCGAAGGAACCACCTTCGATTGCGGTTCAAAGGAAGGGTTCATTGCCGCTAATGTATCCTTTGCCCTTGATCGGCAAGACATGGGTGAGGCTGTTCGAATGCTTATTGAAGAGCTGCTAGCTAAATAGTTACTTCTGCAGCCGGATGCCAACGCGTGCGGTTGTCGCATTATAGCTCGACCCCGCATCCGTACTTTCAACGACCTCGTAACCAACATTCCCAAAGAGTGCCGCATTACGGTTCAAACGCCATTCAGCCCCAAGCTGTGCTTGGTAAGTACTATCTTCACGACCAAGATCGTAGCTGCGGAGTGATGCTAGTATCCGGCCGTTCAGCGATAAATTTGGCCGCACTTCACGAACTATGCCAAGGCTTGCCGCATAGGTTGCAGATCCAGATTCATTTACGTTCGTTGAGCCAGTAAAGCTGGTTTGCGCCGTGGCGGTGATCGTTGTGAACCGAACTGGGGACCAATTTATTACACCGTCAACCGTCACCCCCGAAAGAGAGTTGAGCGCGTTGTCATCGAACACTTCATTGGCATAGCCAACAGAAATTTCGCCGTTTAGTTTCTCGCCGCCATTATAAGCCAACCCAACACGCAAACCATAAAGCGCGCTATTGCGGTTATTGCCATTACGATCAATCGTTAGATCGAAACGACGAAACCCAAGGTTAGCAACAGCAAAAGGTTGCAAGAGTGCTGAACTGTTATAATTCACCCGGCCCCGTAGCTCAAACAGTGTGTTGTTTCTATCGTCTTGAGAGAGCTGTGTACCATTGCTGATATCTGCTGAGTCATAACTGGTACGGGTAACAGTGCCGCGCAGATTGCCATTTAACAATCCCGCCTGTTTCTCAATCACGGCAAAGCCACCCATTTGCGTAACCTGCGGGCGACCTATAACAAACAATGGAAACGGAACTGATATATTATCACTTACAGCGCTTTCCGTAGTGATATTTGTATTTACGCCAAACCGCGCCGCCCAATCCATTACAAGATCAAGACGGAGTTCTAAATTCGCATTGAAGGCAGGAATGTCATCACTCGCATCGTTGAAAAATGTTTGGTAATTCCCGCCGATTTCCCCGCTTAGTTGGTGGCGCGACCAATTCGATGTCCCGCGCAACCGTAAATCAGTTTGCGAAAATATTGCCGAAGAGCCGCCTGCAGAAAAATCAGCATTACTGGTCGTTCCAATCGTTTGCGTAAGAACAGGAAACAGCGTGAAAGTCCCAACGCGTAATCCAAGAGCCGCATATGGGTCATCGTTACTACGAGGGGAGCCAGTTTGCTCAGGTGTGGCCCGTGTGTTGGCCAATGGTGTTACTGCGCCATCTGGTCCGATGAGCCCGACTTGAGTAGACGGTTGTGCCCTTGGGTTGCGGCCTGATGGGTCGTTATCTGAAAAAGCACGCCTATTTCTTGGAGAGGGCTGTACACTATCACTTTCGATTGGCTCATCGAATATAACTTGAGGCGTTTGGACTGCAGCACCATTGGCCGTAGTATCAGCCCCTGGAATGTAAGGCAGTGTTTCTTGCGCCAACGCACCGCCAATCGACATTCCTGAAACAAGAACGGAAGCGAGTAATTTTTGTCTGTCTAACAGCAACATCAAGCGGCTTTATCATTGGCGATTCAAAGGAGTTACCGAAATGTAAACAACCGTGGTTAACGCTTCCTTTCAATTTCATTGGCCTCGTTCAAAAAAATTCCTTATTTACCGTTCACGTTTCATCTCTTTTAAGATACTTAACGCCCATGTCAGATAGTAATTCAGAATCACCCGCCCTTAAATCCGCTCTCCGAACGCTTCGAACTGAAGCCGCTGGATTAGACGCGCTGATGGCCGCCTTTGAAAACGGCCTTGCCGACCCTTTCGTTGAGGCCGTAAAAATCCTACGCGACATCAAAGGCCGCGTTATTATTACGGGAGTTGGTAAAAGCGGACACATATCTGCAAAGATCGCAGCCACCTTTGCCTCAACAGGAACCCCCGCATTTTTCGTTCATCCCTCGGAAGCAAACCATGGCGACTTAGGCATGATCGCCCGCGATGATGCGATTATCGCAATTTCATGGTCGGGGGAAACGACAGAATTAAAAGGCACTCTTGATTATTCAAAACGCTTTAACATTCCCTTAGTGGCGCTTACTGCAGACGCAAATTCTACACTCGGCAAACATGCGGATGTCGTGCTCGCCCTACCCCGGGAAAAAGAAGCTTGCCCCCATAACCTTGCGCCCACCACATCATCCATGATGTTGCTCGCCATGGGGGACGCAATTGCTGTTGCTCTACTCGAGAGCCGCAATTTCACTGCCGACCATTTCAGCGTATTCCATCCTGGTGGTCAGCTTGGATCAAAACTACTTCACGTTAAGGATATCATGCACAAAGACGACGCCTTGCCCCTCGTCGAATCTGGAACCCTGATGACGGAAGCCATTATGCAGATATCAGAAAAAGGCTTTGGCTGTGTCGGTGTTGTAAAGAATGAAAACTTAATTGGTATCATTACCGACGGCGATTTACGCCGTCATCTTTCAACCGACCTCCTTGGTGAAATCGTCGATGATGTGATGACATCCGATCCCCGAACCGTTGAGCCAGAAATGCTAGCGGCTGAAGCACTCGACATCATGAACCGCAAGCCAATTACAGTGCTTATGGCATGTAAAAACGGTAAGCCCGTCGGCATATTACACCTTCACGACTTGCTTCGTGTTGGGATGGCTTAAACAGCTTCCACAAGTAACGAGCTGCCATCTGAACCTGTAACCCTAATTTTTGCACCGGCAGGCATATCGTTCCCGCGCACGCGCCAAGTGGTATCCCCAAGGTGAACACGGCCAGAACCATTTTCAATTGCCACCAAGAGAACCGCTTCGCTACCGACAAACCGCCCCAAGGGGTCGTTCATTTTCGAGGCCACGTCATCCTTGATATCATTCGGGAAGTAATGTTTCCCAAGCATCAAAAATACAAAAGACAAAACACCAAATGCTATCATTTGAATTTGCCATGACCACCAAGAAACATCAGGTAGAAATACGAGTGTTACGGTTCCAATAACCATTGCGGCTAAACCAAACCAAACAAGAAAAGTCCCCGAGATAAAAATCTCACCAATAAGCAATAACACGCCACCAATAAACCAAGACCAAGCGCCCATGTCGGCAATAATTTGCACTATCATCCTATAGTCCTTTCATCAATTTATTGAACAATTATGCACTCGGCACACTGCGATTGCGGCGCGGTTTAGGCTTGTCAGTATTCTCGCCAAAGACTTCCTTAGCGATCTCGCCAATGCCCCCCAAAGAGCCAATCAATGCCGTTGCTTCCATTGGCATCATGATAACTTTTTGGTTCGGTGCAGAACCGATCGTCTGCAAGGCTTCTGTGTATTTTTGTGCAACAAAGTAATTGATCGCCTGCGAATTCCCAGAACCGATTGCATCAGACACCACACGCGTTGCTTCAGCTTCCGCCTGAGCTTCCCGCTCACGGGCTTCCGCTTCACGGAAGGCTGCTTCTTTTGCACCTTCAGCCTCAAGGATTTGCGATTGCTTTTTACCTTCAGCCCTCAGAATTTCAGCCTGACGATCACCTTCAGCCTCAAGAACAGACGCACGTTTCAAACGTTCCGCTTTCATTTGGCGGCCCATCGCATCGACTAAATCAGCCGGCGGATTGATATCTTTAATTTCAATACGGGTCATCTTGATACCCCAAGGGGCAACCGCATCATCCACAACATGCAGGATACGGGTGTTAATTTCATCACGCTTAGAAAGCAATTCATCCAAGGTCATCGACCCCATCACAGTACGCAAGTTGGTCATCGTGATGTTGAGAATAGCATTCTCAAGTCCACTCACTTCGTAAGCCGCCTTCGGTGCATCAAGCACTTGAAAGAAGGTCACGCCATCAACACTACAAGTCGCGTTATCTTTGGTAATAATCTCTTGAGTTGGAACATCTAAAACTTGCTCCATCATGTTCATCTTGGAGCCAACACGCTCAATAAACGGCCACAGAAGACCCAGACCAGGTTCTAGCGTCCGATCAAATCGCCCAAGCCGCTCCACTGTGTAGTGGAACCCCTGCGGCACGATTTTGATCATCGACAATAATACGACGACCAACAAGACCCCCAAGACAAGTATGGCTATGTCACTAATACCTAAAAACATATTGATTCTCCCTTTCTCTCTTCCCTTAATATGGGGATGAAAGAGGCAGGTTTCAACTATTAGGTGCTAAATCCAACCCTGCAATTCACGTAATACAATCGTTTCGATCAGCTTCATTCCCTCGGAACCATCGTTCAAACAAGGGATATGGCTGAATTGCTCACCACCATTTTCAATAAACTCTTCCCGAACTTCCCCATCAATTTCCTCAAGTGTCTCAAGACAATCTGCGGCAAAACCAGGGTTCATAATTGCAATTCGCTTCACACCTTCTTTAGCGAGACGCTCAACCGTTTTATCCGTATACGGTTGCAGCCATTCCTCTGGCCCAAAACGCGATTGGAAAGTCGTGAGAAGGAAATTCTCCGACCACCCCATACGCTCCTGCAACAGACGTGAGGTTTTCATGCAATGGCAGTAATAAGGATCGCCCTTATCGAAATAGCTTTGCGGTATCCCGTGATAGGAAGCAATTATATGTTCGGGAGCAAAATCCAGTTTATCCAAATGTTTTTGCACAGAAACCGCCAATGCTTCGATGTAAGCTGGATCATCATGATACGCTGGTACGGACCGAAGCGCTGGCATCCAGCGCATTTTCATAACCGCTTCATAGCTCTTATCATTTACTGTAGCTGTCGTCGCCGCTGAGTACTGCGGATAAAGCGGAAAAACCAGAATACGTTCGCACCCCTGTTCTTGCAGCGCTAGCAAGCGGCTTTCGATTGAGGGGTTGCCGTAACGCATGCCCCAATCGCAAATCACATTCTCTAACTTACTTAACCGCTCCGCTAATTGTTCCGATTGCGAACGGGTGAAGGTGCGTAACGGAGATTCATTCCGCTCCTCATTCCAAATCGACTTATAAAGTTCGCCAGATTTTTTAGGTCGCGTGTTTAAGATTATGCCGTTCAATATCGGCCACCAAATGATGCGCGGCGTTTCAATAACCCGCTTATCCCAAAGGAACTCTTTCAGATATTTGCGCATGTTCTTTTTGTCATGCCCGTCTGGCGTTCCCAAATTGACGAGCAAAACACCTATTCGTCCAAATTTCTTATTCGGATGATCCTTAGGATAATTTTGTTTTGATGTATCACGTTTCATTGCACGTGTTATAGAAGAGGCAGCCATAGATTATCCAAAATTCTTATGCGCCAAAAAAAGCGCTCCGCATGGCATAGCCACGCTCAAGAACATAATCAACTAATGACCAGCAAAATAGAAGCCATAACCAATCAGCACTGCGGGAATTGCACTATAAAGGGTGGCCAAAATTGCCGCCTTTGGAACCAGTGCCATAGCTGGGAAAAGTGCGTCACCATCATTCGTAATCGCATTGGCAACAAGTGCCGAGAACGGAATTGCGCCGCTTAAATAAATAGCTGTCACAACAATTTGCGGGCCACACCCTGGGATAAAACCAATCATAATAGCAACGGCTGGCATCAATATTACCCAAGAACCAAACATGCTAGCCACATCAAGCCCCGCAAAAGTCACAGCCATTTCATACAGCATGAAAGCCATTATCACCCAACTGGTAACAAAAGTCGTGTCTGCAACAACCCGTTGAATAATAGGATCGCCAGGCATCGCATCGCTGCCTAATGTACTGTGCCCAGCCTCAACAGTTGCCCAAATCAGCAATGACAATACCGAGCCGATAAAGCCAAACCAAAGTACCGGTTCGTAATGAGCATAAGAACCAAACCACGCATTTGCATCTGTTTGGAACGCGTCAGCCAAGCCAAAAATTATTCCCACCATCGCAAGTGCCATCCAAATGCTTTGCGCCAAATTAAGCTTGCTTGAATGAACATGGCTTGAACGGGTGATATCCTCCGCCGATTTGCCATCTAAGGCAATCGCCATGAAATCACGTCCATGGAACCAATCGACCAATATCCCCGTGACAACGCCAGCCACAAGAGAGATCGCAAAAATGTAGAGAGCCGTTAGTGGTTCCCGCGCCAAAAGCAAAAATGCCGCATCCCCCATCGTGGAAACCAGAACAGCAATAAAAGAACCAAAACTCACGTACCCACGCGTAAACTGGGTGACCACAACAATTGCGCCACCACAACCCGGCAAAGCGCCAAGCAAAGATGCAATCAGCACCTGCCCTTTTTCGCGCCGTGCCATAGCCGTGCCAAGATCAAAACTAAACGCTTTCTCTAGCCAAAACACCAAAGCCAACGTACCCGCAACAAAAACGGAAACCGTCAGAAAAGCATCACTCAACGCCTGAACCGTAACTTCCCGCGTCGAATTGCTTGCAGCCAGAAGGATGAAAACGCCAAACAATATAGCAAGCCGCCAACGGTTGGGATAAACCCTATCCATTGCGGCTTGGGTAATCGCGCGACTGGCGGAAAGTACTAACTCGGGCATGCAAGTCTCTTTAATTGCGAACGCTAATGCGAACTATTCGCAATAAACTAAGTGTAATTCATCCACAGGTCAAGTAGCTAAAGCTTCGCAACTTCCCATTCTTACCGATAACGACTTGACCGCCATGGTTAAAATGGCGACCCTTCAACTGTGTAATCATTCAGTCTATTTCTCTCGTATCAAATGCACTAGCGAGATCAAATTTGGAGTCCCCCATGAGAAAGACACTTGTACGTTCAATCCTCTCAGCCAGCCTCGTTGCTGGAATGAGTTTCACTGCCATGACAGCCGCACTTGCAGAGAAGGTAAATGTTACATTCCTCGTTGCCAGTGACATGTACAAAATGTCTGGAAAAAAACGCGGAGGCGCAGCCCGCCTTGCAGCAGTTATCAAGGCCGAACGTGCGAAGGGCGGCAATACCGTTTATGTATTCCCCGGCGATCTTCTCTCCCCTTCTATACTGTCTGGTTTTGACAAAGGGGCGCATATGATTGATTTGCTCAATAGTGCGCCACCGGACTTTCTCGTTCCAGGCAACCACGAATTCGACTTCGGGCCAGAAAACTTCCTAGAGCGCATGAAACAAGCCAACTTCCCTAAACTTGCAACCAATATTCGCGATAAGGACGGCAATGAACTTGACGGTTTTACCAACACCAAAATGTTGACCTATGGTGACCTGAAGCTCGGCCTCATGGGGCTAACCCTCGATAGTACACCAGACCTTTCCAGCACAGGGGACATTAAATTCCTCAACACGATGGAAACAGCCAAAGCGGCAAATAAAAAGCTCCGTGAGGAAGGGGCCGATAAAGTAATCGCCATTGTTCACACGTCCCGCGCTATGGACTTCACTTTACTCTATAAATCCGGCGTTGATATTGTTCTCTCAGGCCATGATCACAATTTGAATGTTTTCTACGATGGCAAACGCGCAATTGTGGAATCTATGGACGAAGCAAAGTACGTCGTCGCCATGGATGTTGAATTCGACATTGGCGAAAGCCGTGGCAAGCGCAAGGTGCGTTGGTGGCCAAATTTTCGGATCATCGACACAGCAACGGTAACGCCCGATCCAGACACAGCCGCCAAAATAGCAGTTTATGAAGCCGCTCTCTCGAAAGAACTCGATGTTGAAATTGGAAAAACTGAGGTCGATCTCGACACGAGGAAAACCAGTGTTCGCTCAAAAGAGACTGCATTTGGCAACTTAGTTGCCGATGGCATGCGGACGGCCGTAAGTGCTGATATTGGTTTCACCAATGGTGGCGGCATTCGCGGCAACACCGTTTATGATGCAGGCCACACGATTACCCGCAAGGACGTGCTCACAGAACTGCCCTTTGGCAATGTGACCGTTAAAATGGAAGTCACAGGCGCTATCGTTTTGGAAGCCCTTGAACATGGGTATAGAAAACTGCCCGACACCAATGGTGGTTTCCTGCACGTCTCCAACCTTAAAATGACCATCGACTCTACAAAGCCTGCAGGCTCTCGTGTCTCAGGTGTGATGGTTGGTGGAGAAGCGCTTGACCCTGCGAAAACCTACACACTGGCCACAAACGATTTTATGGGACGTGGCGGTGATGGTTATCACATGCTCAAAAAAGGAAAAATGTTGATTAACAAATCATCCGCCAAGCTCATGGCCAATGACGTGATGGTTCACATCCGTAAAATGGGCAGCGTAAAATCAATCGTCGATGGACGTTTGATGATTAAGTAATCACCCGCAAATGCTATCTAAAAGGCCGCTCCAGTGAGCGGCCTTTTTATATTAAGCCTCGTAATTACGTTCGTCAGAAATAACCTTGCCGTCATTCGGTAGCTCTTGCACCACCTTAACAACACCGCCAAGTTTTGTTAGCTCCCGCAATGATGCAGCAACTGCATCCGTGTCGACCCCCTTGCCCTTCACCAACAGCCGCATCGCATCTTGGTCGCCATCCCTTGCCACGACCAACCGCGCACCATCTATCTCGCCATGGCGTTTCACCAACTCAGCAATTTGTTTTGGATCAACAAACATGCCCTTAACTTTCGTGCGCTGATCGGCACGACCCATCCAACCTTTGATACGCATATTACTGCGCCCGCACGGAGATTGGCCCGGCAACACCGCTGATAAGTCGCCCGTACCGAAGCGAACAAGTGGATAGGTAAGCGAGAAATTCGTCACCACTAATTCACCGACTTCGCCCTCATTAACCGGATCACCTGTTCCCGGCCGAACAATCTCAACAATCAAATCCTCGTTAACAATCATGCCCTCCGTCGGGCCGCCGTCAAAGGTGGACTCATAGGCAATCACCCCAAGATCAGCCGTGGCATAAGCTTGTAGAACTTCTACCCCACGTTTCGCATAATCATCGCGCATAGAAGGAAAGAGTGCACCCCCAGAAACCAAAGCCCGCTTGATGCAGGAAAGGTCTTTACCCATTTCTTCGGCCTTATCCAACATCACTTTCAAATAATCAGGAGTACCCGTATAGGCAACGGGCTGAAGTGCGACAGCTGCATCCACTTGCATTTCCGTATTACCGATGCCACCCGGGAAAACCGTGCAACCAAGCGCCCGCAATCCCTCATCAAGGATGAACCCGCCCGGTGTCATATGATACGATAGTGCATTGTGCACCATGTGCCCTTTCCTAAAGCCTGCCGCATATAGCGCACGCGCTCCAAGCCACGGGTCGACCCCCTCCCCCTGCGGTTCCCAAATTGGGCCCGGCGATAAAAACACCCGCGCCCCTTCGAGCGCCTTCATATTCACAAAGCCGCCGAACGGAGGGCTTTTTGCCTGTGCCGCCATCAATTCTGGTTTGCGTAACACCGGGAGCTTTGCCAGCACCTCACGGCTGTTCACTGCACCCAAGTCTTGACCGCTAAGGTGCTTTGATAGGCCAGGAGAAACACCAACGGCAGATTTCAAATGGGTAGGAAGTCTATTGAATAAATCGCTTTCGCGTTCTTTTTGGTTTCTTGTTTCTCGCTTATCAAAGTGGCTGTTCATTTGTTTTCCTATCTTATCATTCTAATCCAACGGGCAAGGTCGATCAGGCTCATTACCGCCCCTGCAACATAAGTCAAAGCCGCCGCCTTCAAAACGGAACGGGCGGCCGGCAAATCATCAACATGAAGATAACCACCTTCTTCGAGGATCGGCAAAGCCTTTCCAAAGCTCGCATCATATTCCACAGGCAAGGTGACCAGATGCACCAAAATACGCACTGCCAAGAGCGCAACACCAAACGCAATCAGCCCGAAAAAAGCTAATGGTGTTCGAGCAACCACCGCCAATACTGGAGCGGCTATGAAAAACACAGAGGCAATTTTATCACTGACTTGAGCCAAGCTCACTAACTTTTGGCGTAACCCAAGACCACCATCACGTTCACCTTGCAGTCCATCAAAATGTTGCATCGCATGGCCGACTTCATGGGCGGCAACGGCAACAGCAGTCAAACTAGATTTAGTAAAATTATCTGCAGATAATCGTACCATCCTATCCTCGGGGTCATAGTGGTCGCCCTTATCCGTCTGTTCCACCCCAACGCCATTGATGCTATAATGATCGAGCAAGTGCTTCGCCAACTCGCCACCGGTCCCTGGAAAATCGTCCCGTTCTTCCCCATGGGTTTTCATCACCCTCTTCACCCAGTATTGCGGCCATAAAATAAACCCAACCAGCCCAACAATGGCGAAGATGCCTATAAATGCCATTACCGTTCTTCCATGGTGATCTGTTTGTATGCCGACAATGCTTCCAGCACCTGTTCCACACCACCATCAAGGGGCGCTAAATCCATTAAAAACTCTGGGCCATCTTTAGACACAGAGACTTTGTCAGGCCACAAATAGACACCCAACTCAAAGTCATTTTCAGCCCTCGTTAAGCGCACATCTTTTATTTCATCCCAAGGCACGGCTTGCGAAGAATAACGCGCATCGAAGAGGCCATCAGGGCGAACCGCCACCACCACTTCCTTGCGCAAATATCGCCAAATCATCGCTAACGAACAGAAACTAAAAAACAATCCGCCCGAAATGAGAGTGATAATATCAGCATGGCGGAATCCGAATAGACGTGAAAATAACCAGACAAGGAATGACACAATTATCGTCAGCCCCAAGGCAGTCCAAACTGATCGTTTAAATGAATTTTGCGAGTATCTAAATTGATTTTTCATACTGGAAATATAGGCATCCCGCATCCATTCACCAACAATAATCTTTCACTATTTGGCAACAAACTGACTGCGACATGTTGCCCTCAATTCTTACATAAGTTTCATTCGTAAAATACCGGAACAAACCATATACTAGAATTACAGGCCTTTAGGACACATTCGAGGACATCACTGTGACCGCAAACAATATAGAAAACCCCAGCCTTCCGATGGAGGTGATTGATCACGAAAATTCCTCAAGCGCTTTCCAACAGCAAGGGGCAAAATGGTCACGGCTTTTCTGGCTCCCATTTTTGATGCTGTTTCTTTTCTCTGGAGCTGTCATTGGAATGTACTTCCAACCACCTGCCTTACAAAAATTTTTCCAAGTTACTGGATTGCAACCAGGTGCTGGTTCAAAAACTCCCATTGCTTTGCCTCCCGAAATTTCGCTTCCCGACGAAGTTGTAGCCACACTCATTCCTACTGATGTTGTTGGCCTTGCGCGCCTGCTCCCAAAAGGTGACGTTTCTACGGTGGCTCCTCCGTTTGGGTCGGGCGATGCACGGGTAAGTAAAATCCTAGTCAAAGTCGGAGATACGATTGCACAAAACGACTCCGTTGCTGTCCTCGATAATATGAGTCAGTTTGAAAGCATCATTCTTACCGCTCGCGCTAACGTTAACGTCCGCGAGGCCAACCTAGTTCAGACACGCCAATCCATACTCACCAGCCGCAAAGAGGCGGATGCTGCCCTAGATCAATCGAAAGCCGCAGCTAAGGTTGCGAAGTTAGAGTTCACCAGAAAACGCTCTCTATACAAACGCAAGGTTGTTACAAAAGCCGTTTTGGATGCAGCGCAATCCACAAGCCAACAAGCTGATCTAGCCGTTAAACGTGCAACAGCTACCCTAAACAGATTCAGCAGCATAGACCCAGACAAGCAACCAGATGTGGTTGTGGCATTGCGTAATCTCGAAGCAGCAAAAATCGAATTGCAGCGCACCCAACGAGACTTAGAAAAAGCCTTTGTGCGCACTCCCATTGCCGGTACCATCCTTGTTATCCATGCCCAACCAGGTGAAAAACCAACAGCAAAAGGGCTCATGGAAATTGGCAACATCAATCAAATGATGGCAGAAGTTGATGTCTACCAAAATGTAATTGGCCAAGTTGTAGAAGGCCAACCCGTCGAGATTATCGCTACCGCTTTGAAAAAAACACTCACCGGCAAGGTTTCAGAAATTGGCCTTCAGGTCGGGCGGCAAACCATAATCTCAGATGATACCGCAGCCAACACAGATGCTAGGGTCGTTAAAGTCCTTGTAGAGCTAAGTGAAGAGTCATCACTCATTGCCTCCCGCTACACCAACCTCGAGGTGGTAGCCCGTATAGACACGCGAACAACAAAATGACCGCGTTTCTCCAAAGCATTATGGGCCGCTTGCCCATCGGCTGGTTGCAATTAAGCTATAGTAAAACCCGCTTGGCAGCGGCCATTGCCGGTGTGTCATTCGCGAACATTTTGGTGTTTGTTCAACTTGGACTATTGGGCAGTATGAATGCCTCAATCATTAAATCCTACAATGTTTTTGACGCAGACATCATGATCTCCGCGACCGATGCGAACACCATGACGGAAGGCGGCAACGTAGCGCGCCAATGGATGTTCCAAGCTCTATCCTTTGACGAGGTGATTTCGGGAGCGCCTCTGTTTGTAGGCATCGCAATGTGGTCCAGCCCAACCGGCGATACGGCCTTGCAAACATTTGGTGTCGACCCCATACGCGTAGATTTTTTAGCCCCCTCAATCGCGAAGACAGTAACCAACCTCACCTTGCTAGATACAGCCGTAATGGACAGAAAAGCGCGAGGTCTTACGCCAGAAGTTGCTGCAGGCATCAGACCCCATTCGCCCTACCGGTTTGAAACTGCTGGCCGCACTTTAACTGTAACCCAAACCTTTGAAGGTGGTGCTGGTTTTGCGGCGGATGGTTATATGTTTGTTTCCGACCAAACTTTCTTGCGCCTATTTGGAAAACGGAAATCTGGCGCACCAAATCACATCTTGCTAAAGGTAGCGCCAAACGCCTCTGTCGCAGAAGTTGTAACAAAGCTGAAAACAGTTCTACCAGTCGATCAATTGAGAATACGCTCATTCATGGACGCGGCCAGAGAGGATCAAAAATATCAAATGACGCAAAAGCCTGTCGGTTTGATATTTGGTTTTGGCGTTGTCATCGGTGTATTGGTCGGGATTGTAATCGTCTATCAAGTTCTCTCAACCGACGTTGCAGATCACCTGAGCGAATATGCAACATTTAAGGCCATGGGCTACGGTCAGTCTTTTTTCTTAAGCGTGGTATTTGAAGAGGCCATTATTCTCGCAGTTCTTGGCTTCGGGCCCGGAATTCTCATATCCATGGCTATGTATAAATTTTTGGCAGCGATGACATTCCTTCCATTACAGATGACTATAGCAACAGCGCTAATGGTCTTTTTTGGAACCCTCGCCGCATGCTCAATTTCTGGGGCAATCGCAACCCGTAGGTTGGTAGGCGCTGACCCAGCAGATTTATTCTAAAGAAAGCAGGCAATGAAAAACCCTCTCTCATCCCCTGTGGTTATAAAAAACCTAAACCACTGGTTTGGAAGCGGCGAAGCCCGTAAGCAAGCCCTATATGATGTCGATCTTACAATTGAAAAAGGCAGCATAACCGTACTCATGGGGCCATCAGGTTCTGGCAAAACGACAGTCCTTACTTTGATGGGTTGCCTGCGCGATGTTCAAGATGGCTCTGTGGAATTACTCGGAAACGAGCTGCATGGTTCAAGCGAAAATTTGAACGTCGCACTGCGCCGTAAAATTGGATTTATTTTCCAAGCTCACAACTTACATAAGAGTTTAACCGCAACCCAAAATGTCATGATGGGATTGCAGGTACACGGTCAAACCAGAAACCAAAAAGCCTACCTCGAAGCAGCCCACCATATGCTTAAGCTTGTTGGCTTAGGCGATCGGATGGATTACCTACCAGAAAATCTATCTGGCGGACAAAAGCAACGGGTCGCTGTTGCTCGCGCGCTTGTTGATAATCCAGAGATTGTATTTGCCGACGAGCCTACCGCTGCCCTTGATAAAGAAAGCGGATTAAATGTTGTTCAAATGTTGAAAGACTTAGGCAAACAACGAGGAACCACTACTATTCTCGTTACTCACGACGATCGAATATTGGGGTTAGCAGATCGCATCATAACCCTTGAAGACGGCCGAATTGTAAAAGATATTCGCCCTTAAGCGAGCCATCTTTTACGGCGTTTATATTGCTTAACATTACGGAAGTTTTTGCGACCTTCGCCGCCAGCGCCGAGATAAAATTCTTTTACGTCTTCATTTTCACGAAGCTCGGATCCCTTCCCATCCAGCACAACACGGCCAGATTCCAAAATATAACCGTAGGTCGCATACCGAAGAGCAATGTTCGTATTCTGCTCGGCTAAAAGGAATGAAACACCTTCCTTGGTATTCAGCTCTTTAACGATTTCAAATATCTCTTCGACCAATTGCGGCGCAAGCCCCATGCTTGGCTCGTCCAACAAAATCATTTCGGGTTTAGACATTAGTGCGCGACCAATTGCACACATTTGTTGTTCTCCGCCAGACGTATATCCAGCCTGTGAAGTCCGTCGCTCGCGCAAGCGAGGAAAATAATTATAGACCATCTCTAGGTCAGCTTTGATGGCGGCCGCTCCATCCTTACGAGTAAAGGCCCCCGTTAGGAGATTTTCTTCAATCGAGAGGTGGCCAAAAATATGGCGCCCTTCCATCACTTGAATACAGCCACGTCGCACCAATTCATTGGGAGAAAGGGATTGAATTTCTTGCCCGTTTAAAAGAATGTTGCCCTTCGTCACAACACCGCGCTCTGCACCCAATAGGTTAGAAATCGCTTTCAGCGTTGTAGTCTTACCAGCACCATTAGCGCCGAGAATAGCAACGATACCGCCGCGTGGGACTGTCAATGACACGCCCTTTAACACAAGGATCACGTGATCGTAGATCACTTCGATATTGTTGATTTCAAGTATGGTATCTGCAGGGTCAATTTCAGCTGCGGTGCTCATGGCTATCTCATAAAATTAGAAAAGAAAAGTGGGCCAGAAGAGTCTCTGGCCCACAATTTATTAGTTAGGCATTACCCACAAGTTTGGGTTTTCCAGTCTGGCTTATCAGAAGTGTACTTCGCAGCAGCTTCTTCAAGCAAAGGACGAACGATGTCTGTCATTGGCGGGATAAGATCACTCACCCGCGCCCAGTCATCACCTTGCCATTGTTGGATAAACACTGAGCCGCCACCTTCGTGGTCAGAACAATCGCCTTTGATTGGGCCCGTGAAGTTTTCCAAGCCAAGCTCTTTTAGACGTTGTGCGGAGAGGTTGAAATTCTCAAACCCAGCACGCATGTCTTCGCCTGTAATTGCTTTCTTGCCAGTCATTTTCTGCGCAGTTGCTATGGCTTCAGCCACAAGAACAGCATTGAACAAGCCGCGGTTGTAGAGAACGTCTCCAACTTTAGCTGGGTCAACTTGGCTCTTACCAGCATCAACAACAAGTTTCTTCACGTCTTGCAAAGCAGGGTAGCTAGTACCGATACCAGTGAAGTTTGCGGAGAGATAACCTTTACCAAGCTTACCAACAGCATCAAGATCAGCATGAGCGCCAGACCACCAGTTGCCGATAAACTTATCCATTGGGAAACGGATTTTTGCGGCTTCTTTAATGGCGGTAGAGTTCATCGCACCCCAGCCCCACATGATCATCCAGTCAGGACGTTCCTTACGAACGTTCAACCACTGAGAACCTTGGTTCTGCATGTCTTTACCTGCAACAGGAAAACCAACCCACTCAAAGCCAAGCTTCGGTGCGAGTTTCTCAAGTAATGGGATAGGCTCACGGCCATAACCAGCATCTAGATAAAGGAAACCAATTTTCTTGCCCTTCAATCCACCGTTGCTATCGATGAACTTAAGTATTGATGACATTTGGCTCCAATATCCAGTTGGATATGTGAAAGTCCAAGGGAATGTTTTACCAACGCCAGCGGCTGAAAGGCCGTAGCCCATGGATAGTACAGGGATTTTATCAACGGGTGCTTTTGGAATGAGTTGAAGCGTAATACCGGTTGAAAGCGGGTTATAAACAAGTGCGCCTTTGCCCTTTGTTGCTTCATAGCACTCAACGCCTTTTTGCGCGCTGTAGCCTGTTTCGCATTCTTCAACTTTGATCTTGATTCCGCCGATGCCGCCATCACGGGCGTTCAGCATGTTCAAGTAATCCGCAAAGCCGTTTGCAAATGGTGTACCACCACCCGCATACGGGCCAGTACGATAGCTAAGTGATGGAATATATAGCTCTTCCGCTTGCGCGGTAGTGATGGTGCCCGTTACTGCAATTGCCGTAGCTGCAACACCAAGAATGAGTGATTTAAGTCTCATTGTCTTCCTCCTGTTTTGGCACCTTTCGGCACCCCATTGAAACCATATTATTCGGATGGAACGCGGTTTCGTCTCGTCCCCCCTCTAAGTGCTCCACTGCAACAGCAGAACACCAATTTGTCTAGCCCTAGCCGTATGGAAACGGCCAGTTGCGTAATTTCTCTTTACCAATCTGCCAAAGCCGCGCGAGGCCATGGGGTTCTACAATCAAGAAGAATATGATCAATGCACCAGTGAGCATCGTTGTCACGTGTTCCAACATGGCCGCGCTAATGGCGATACCCGTGAGATCAGGAATGGAGCGCATAACGATTGGCAAAACGAATATAAACGCCGCCCCCATGAAGCAGCCAATAAGGCTCCCCATGCCACCAATAATTACCATGAATAATATTTGAAATGAGACGTTAATATTGAAGCTCTCAACTTCTGCGGAACCCAGCCACATGAACACCATAAGCGCCCCGGCAACACCACAGATGTAAGATGAAACTGCGAAGGCTGATAGTTTTGCATTGAGTGGTTTAATACCCATCAACTCCGCCGCAATGTCCATGTCACGGATCATCATCCAAGAACGACCAATTCGGCCGCGAATGAGGTTTGAGGAAATCCATGTGATCAGCACAACGACAGCCAAGACAACAAAGTATTTTGTCACTGGCTCGGCGGTCGCACCAACAATTGTAAGGCCAAATAGTTTGCGTGTCGTTGAATCAATTGCACCTGAATCATTGTAATTATAAAGCCAAGGGATGCGAATAAAGCACCACTCAAGAAAGAACTGCGCCGCAAGTGTGGTGATCGCCAAATACAAACCTTTGATCCGTAAAGATGGCAAGCCAAATATTACGCCAACGCCAGCAGCAAAAAAGCCCGACAATAAGAAATGAATTATAATATTCACATCAGGAAAAATAGTAGTCAGCTTATAGCAAGAATAAGCCCCCACTCCCATAAAAGCCCCCGTGCCTAGCGAAAGCTGGCCGCAATAACCTGTCAGTATATTCAAACCAATTGCCGCTAGAGAAAAAATCAAAAACGGGATCATGATCGAATTCAAAAAGAAATCATTGGCAAAGAATGGAATAACAATGGCTGCAACAGCCACAATCAACCCAAGGCCAATACGGTCTTGGAGTATCGGGAAGATCGCTTGATCGGCCTTATAGGAGGTCTTGAACTGCCCCGCTTCGCGATAAAACATTAAGTCTTTTCCTTCTTCGTCGTTTTGCGTTTCACCGCGGGCTTTTTCTTTGCCGCAGGTTTTTTGCTCGCAACAGCCTTCTTTACACCAGGCGTTTTCTTCGCTGTTGGTTTCTTTTTGGCCTTGGCAGTTTTAGCTTTTTCTTTTTCAGATTTATCTAAACTGGCCTTGCGCTCTTCCATGGCCATGTAAACGAGGTGAGCAATTTTTGCGCTTAACGCGGTTTCTGTATCGCGTACTTTCACATGGCGTAATTTTTTCCCCGTCCCCTCAAGAAGGCTGTTGGGGTCATCAATTTCTGCCCCCCAATACACTCCTAAATTCACATATCCCGTTTGTGGCATGAGGTAACAATATGCTTCGCTCATTTTCTTCTCGCCAAAGCCAAAAGAAACAGATTTGTCATTTTTTCGCGGCACTTCAACAGTGTCGGGATGCAGACCAATAATAAGCGCCCGCAGATCGTCCGCGATTTCATTCACAAGCTTAGATCGGCGACCAAACACATTCGTCCAAGTACCAAGTTTTGTGAGTGTCTCAACCATCGTAACTACACCCGCTCGATGATTTTTTCGCCGAACAAACCTTGTGGTCTGAACAGTAGGAATATGAGGGCTAACACATAGGCGAACCAAGCTTCGACACCACCGCCGAATAAGCCGCCCCAATAAACTTCAAATACTTTTTCCCCGATGCCGATTATCAAGCCACCCACAATGGCGCCGGGGATTGATGTAAATCCACCGAGAATGAGAACCGCCAATGCCTTGAGCGCAATAACTTCCAGCGCGAACGAAACATCCGAGCGAGCGCCCCACATTATACCCGTGACCAAAGCAACGATGCCTGAGGCAAACCACACGATGGCCCAAATTTGGTTAAGCGAGATACCAACCGAGAGTGCAGCTTGGTGATCATCTGCAACAGCCCTTAGCGCGCGACCAATTCGTGTTTTTGAAAAGAACAAAGCCAACCCAAGCACCATGAGCGCTGCAATAACAACGGCTGCAATATCCAAATGTTGAAACGAAACGCGCCCACCAAATACTTCCCAATCTGTTACCCCTGTGGGCAGACCCAGTTCTTCGGTAATCATTGATTTTGGCTCGCCGCCAAAAATGGCTTCACCCGCCCCTTTAATAAAGAGCGTTAGGCCAATGGTGGCCATCAGTAGAATAGCCTCGTTTTGATTGACCAAATTTCGCAGCACCACTTTTTCGATGCCAATGGCGAGCAAGGCCATAATGCCAATGGTGATAAACAGCGCAATCCACGCTGGAACCCCCATGGCATGAATAGATACAAGTGCCAGAGCCGAAAACACCACCATGATGCCTTGGGCAAAGTTGAATACGCCTGATGCCTTATAAATCAACACAAACCCAAGAGCGATCAATGCATACAAAATACCGGATACAAACCCTTCCCAAAGGGTTTGTAAAAACAAATCAGGTATCTCCGCCATTAAAACAAATGGCTCAATGAATATTTGGTTTAGGATATCCATTCTAAGTTCCGTTCGTTAGTAGCTCGGGAAACAATTCCCCCAGCCCCATAGCAATCATCACCACCGCAATGGCCCACCGTATCCATTTTGGAACGATTATTAACGCGATGCCCCCTCCCAACAGAAACATCGAAACTGCTCGTGGATAGCTCGAAAGTAAGTCCATCAAATTTCTCCATTAGTGGGGAACTCCCAAATATGCATCAATAACTTCTTGGCTCGACTGCACTTCACTCGGGGTGCCATCAGCAATTTTCTTACCGTAATCGAGAACAACCACCCGATCCGCCAAATCCATCACGACACCCATATCGTGTTCAATCAGCGCAATCGTTGTTCCAAATTGCTGGTTCACCTCAATAATGAAACGGCTCATATCTTCTTTTTCTTCAAGGTTCATCCCGGCCATTGGCTCGTCTAAAAGCAAAAGGTCTGGCTCCATCGCCAGCGCCCGCCCAAGTTCGACACGCTTTTGCAATCCGTAGGGTAACTTCCCAACTGGCTGACGGCGGATGTGGGGAATTTCAAGGAAATCAATAATTTCCTCTACCCGCTTACGATGCTCAATTTCCTCATCCCGCGCCGGGCCGTAATAAAACATTTGCGCCAGAAAATTCTTTTTCATCTTCAGCGAACGACCAGACATAATGTTGTCTAGTGTCGACATACCCGTGAACAGCGCAACATTTTGGAAAGTCCGCGCGATACCTGATGCCGCCGCCTCATAGGGTTTCATCTTGCGACGTGTCTCACCGCGAAACCGAATTGTCCCCTCTTGCGGATGATAAAACCCGTTGATGACATTCAACATCGAGGTTTTTCCAGCACCGTTCGGCCCAATAATCGCGCGAATTTCGCCTTTATTGATGTTGAACGAGATATCCTGAATAGCCGTTACTCCGCCAAACCGCAGGGTTACATTATCAACACTGAGTAACTCCGCCCCTGACGCGATGCCATCATCTGGCGCGTGAAGTGTTGTAGCGTGAGAACTCATTGCGCAGCCTCTTTCATCGAGCTAGGAGCGTGGGTAACAGCGTCGCGGATTTTTACAGTCGCAGAAATACTGCCCTTACGACCATCTTCAAACACCACTTCCGTCTCAACATATTTTTCTTCAGAACCATCATAGAGAGCCTCAATCAGTGGCGCGTAACGCTCGTTGATAAACGACCGCCGCACTTTTTGAGTGCGGGTGAGCTCCCCATCATCGGCATCCAATTCCTTGTGCAAAACGAGGAAGCGTGAAATCTGCGCACCTGCAACTCGCTCCTCAGCAGCCAAGTCTTTATTCACCTGATCAACATGTTCACTCATCATGTCGTAAACCAACGGATGATTGGCTAATTCTTGGTAGGACCCATAAGCAATATTATTACGCTCAGCCCAGTTTGCCACCGGTTGCAAATCAATATTCAGCATCACTGCCGTATAGTCGCGGCCATCGCCGATCGCCACAGCTTCTTTGATGTTCGGGAAGAACTTCAATTTGTTCTCGATATATTTCGGCGGGAACATAGAGCCATTGGTTAGTTTACCAACATCCTTTGCCCTGTCGATAATCCGCAAATGGCCATCAGCATCAATAAACCCTGCATCACCAGTGTGAACCCAGCCATCTTTGGTTTTGGTCTCTTGGGTGGCCTTTTTATTTTTATAGTAACCCATGAAAACGCCAGGAGAGCGGTACATGACTTCGCCGTTGTCAGCGATATCAATTTCCACATCAATTGAAGGCGTTCCCACCGTATCCGCAGAAATTTCACCGTCAGGTTGTGCCGTAATGTAAACACTGGCTTCCGTTTGGCCGTATAGCTGTTTTAAGTTCATTCCAAGCGCGCGGTAGAAGCGGAAAATCTCCGGTCCAATTGCTTCTCCCGCTGTATAACCAACCTTCATGCGAGTCATGCCAAGGCGGTTTTTCAACGGCCCATAGACCAAAAATTCGCCAAGCTTATAATTGATGCGCTCAATGAATGAGACGCTTTCGCCATTCAAAATCCGCTCGCCAACTTTATTAGCAACCTCAAGATAGTACTTGAACATTTTTTGCTTCAACGGGCTCGCATCTTCCATCCGCACTGTGATGTCCGTCAGCAATCCCTCAAAAACACGCGGGGGCGCAAAGAAATATGTCGGCGCAATTTCGCGGCGATTATCAGTTACAGTTTCAGGACTCTCTGGACAGCAAACACAATATCCTGCCGTCATTGATTGGCCGTAGGAGAAAATATGATCTCCCACCCATGCTAAAGGCAGGTAGGCAATAATCTCATCATGCTCATCAAAGTTGTCGAACGTATTGGCATTTCTCGAAGAGATAACTAAATTATCGTAGGACAGCATCACGCCTTTTGGCTTACCCGTTGTACCAGACGTATAAAGCATGACCGAAAGGTCTTTCCCTTTGGTTGCTTCGATACCCGCAAGCCAATTTGCTTCCCCCGTAGCTAAAGCCGCCCGCCCCCTGCTTTGCAAATCTATGACCGAGTACAAGAAGGGCTCTTCGTAGTCCCCAAGACCGCGCTCCCAATCGTAAATAATATATTCAAGCTTTGGTAGCTGATCTTTAATTGAGAGAAGTTTGTCCACCTGCTCTTGGTCTTGAGCAACAGCAAAGCGAACTTCGGCATGTTGCAAAACGTAAACCATCTCCTCCGCCACACTGTCAGAATAAACGGGAATAGGCACACCAGCTAAAGCTTGCACCGCAGCAAAGGTCCAATAAAGACGCGGGCGGTTTGATCCCACAACGGCGACCTTATCGCCTTTTTTTAAGCCAATTTCTTTTAGGCCAAGTGAGAAACTGCGAATTTCCTCGAACATCTCTGCCCAAGTCCAAGTTTGCCATATGCCGAAATCTTTGTGACGCATGGCTGGGCGCGCAGAAAAAACCTTAGCATTGCGCAGCAGATATTTGGGGAATGTATCAAGTTCATTGTTAGTATTCGACATTAATACAACGTCCTCCCAAACGCCCAAAGGGTAACTTTCCAGCTACCCAACATGTTACAGAATTATCGAAACAAGCCCGTCTTCTGTAACTAGTCTCAAACGAATTAGACAAAATGGCAAGTGAGTCTTTTGGCTTATCCGCAAAATAAGTTCACCACTACTTTTACTGGCAATCAACCCACCTAAGAAGAATTATTCAGCCGCTGCTAGTGCTGCAAGCCCCCCGACATTTTTGAATCCAGCTCGCAGGCTCATGCGTGCATCCTTAGCCTTGGCAACATTACGCTCCTTCACGTGACCATAACCTCGAATGAGATCGGGATAATCAGCCAACTTAATTGCCGCTTTCAAATTACCGCTAGAGAGCTCTGCTAAAATTTCATCCAGCACTATTTCATAGTCGGCAAGCAATTTGTGTTCCATCTTCCGTTCTGCGGTGTAGCCAAAAATGTCAAAGATACCACCACGCAAGAACCGCATTTTTGTCAACAGGCCATAAGCTTTCATCATCCACGGCCCATAAGCTTTTTTCTGAAGTTCACCCTTGTCGTTACGCTTAGAAAGTAAGGGCGGCGCTAGATGAAACTCGAGGCTTTTATAGCTTTCGAATTGGCTCGCCAATTGCTCCTTAAAACTGCCGTTTGAAAACAGCCGCGCCACTTCATACTCATCTTTAATCGCCATCAATTTATAGAGATTACGCGCCACCACTTCGCTCAGCTTTGAGCCTCGCCCTGCCCTGGCTTCAGCTGCTTGAATAAGCTCGAGGCGATTTGCAAAGCGTTTTGCGTATGCAGCGTTTTTATATTCCGTTAGTTGTTTAACGCGCCGCTCGATTATGTCACCAAGATTTTCAGACAAGGTTTGATGTTCGAGTAAGGCATTCTCTTTCGTTTCGCGAATTGGCAAAAGGCTAACATCATGGGCAGCCACGCGCCCCCATTCAAACGCTGCCAAATTCATAGGAATTTGCACACCATTCATTTCGATGGCCTTTACAATAGCCTCCCGTGAGATCGGCAACCCGCCATTTTGCCACGAGAACCCAACCATAAACATATTCGCGCCAATAGCGTCTCCCAACAAAGAAATAGCCATTTTTTGAGCATCAATTGTTGTGGTAGCTCCCTGCCCTGCGGCTTTTTGTAAGGCCTTAATTATGCGCAAGGTTGGGAATGAAAAATCAACATTGTGAGTAAACTCGCCAGACAGTTTTTCATGGGTGTTCAAGACAACCCGCGTACGTCCTTGCTCGATTGAGCCTAGCACTTTTTGAGTGGAGGCCGTCACCATATCACAACCCAAAATTAAATCCGCGCCGGATGCTGCAATGCGGATGCTTTTAATATCGTCAGGTGACTTTGCAATACGCAAGTGGCTAGCAACCTCGCCGCCTTTTTGCGCCAATCCAGCCATATCAATAATTGCTGTGCCCTTGCCTTCAAGGTGTGCAGCCATACCCAAAATTGCGCCTACGGTTACAACCCCCGTGCCGCCAACACCTGTTACAATCACTCCGTAGGAGCCGTCGAGCTCAGGCAGTAGCGGTTCTGGTAATTCTGGATAGCCCATGCTCTCCACAACCCCCTGCCCCTTTTTCAGAACGCCACCGTGGACTGTTACAAAACTTGGGCAAAACCCATTTATACAAGAGTAGTCTTTATTGCATGAACCTTGATCAATCTGCCTCTTACGGCCAAATTCTGTCTCTACTGCACCAACTGCAACACAGTTTGACTGCACGCCGCAATCACCACAGCCTTCGCAAACTTGCTCATTGATAAATATCCGCTTGTCTGGATCGGGAAACAGGCCACGTTTGCGACGGCGGCGTTTCTCGCTGGCGCAAGTTTGATCATAGATCATCACGCTCAAACCTTCGATATCAGCCAACTCCTGTTGCACCGCATTTAACTCAGAACGATGATGGAATGTCGTGCCCAATGGCCAACTGATATTCCCAGCATATTTGTCGGGTTCATCGCTAACAACGACAATGCGGTTTGCACCTTCCGCCGCAACTTGAGCCGCGATTATCCAAGGGGTTAGCTCCCCCTCGTTTGGCTGCCCACCTGTCATTGCAACGGCATCGTTAAACAAAATCTTATAGGTAATATTTGCCTTTGAAGCCGCCGCTGCTCGGATAGCAAGATAGCCAGAATGATTGTAAGTTCCATCGCCCAAATTTTGGAACACGTGTCCACGTTTAGAAAAATGGTGCTCCCCAACCCAGTTTGCACCCTCGCCACCCATTTGGGTGTAACCTTCAGTTTCACGATCCATCCATTGGACCATGTAGTGACAGCCAATACCTGCGTAAGCGCGGCTTCCATCAGGCACATGAGTCGATGAATTATGCGGACAACCTGCACAAAAATAAGGGATACGCATGGCAATCCCTTCAGTCACTTTCAGTGTCGCTTGCGCCTCTTTGAGATGTTTCACCCGCGCCCCAAGTTTACGATCTTTGGTGTAGCGGTTTAACCGCTCACCAATAGCAATCGCAATTTGGTTCGAATCCAAGGCGCCATGAATTGGGAACAACCACTCGCCTTTTTCATCATTTTTACCAACCACGATTGGCTGATTTTTGGTCCCATAGAGCTCTTCTAAAACCTGCACTTCAATCAACGAACGTTTCTCTTCCACCACGATAATCATATCGAGACCTTTGGCGAAATCGCGTATTTCTTTTGTGCTCAATGGCCACACGCAACCAAGTTTTCGTAGTCGCAACCCAAGCTTTGCAGCCCGCGCTTCATCAATGCCTAAATCATCCATCGCTTGGCGCACATCAAGGTAACTCTTACCAGCCGTGATAACCCCAACTTTAGGTTTCTTTCCGCCTGCCAGAATTGTCTGATTTATGTGGTTCACAGCAATATAATCTTCAACGGCATCGCGTTTATAAACGTGCAGTCTTTCTTCCTGTGTTAAGATCGGATCACTGGTACGGATATTCAATCCATCTTTTGGCCGCCTGTCTTTTTTCGGCTCCACTAATTTCATTCTATCAACACGCCCATCAACAACAGCGGTAGATTCAATCGTGTCTTTCACGCACTTCACCCCAACCCAAACTCCCGCATAGCGCGATAGGCCGTAACCAAATACGCCATAATCCAAGAGTTCCTGAACACCTGCAGGAGATAAAATTGGAAATTTCAAATCCAGGAGGTGAAATTCAGATTGGTGTGCTGTGGTAGAAGACTCCGCAGTATGGTCATCCCCCATCAATGCCAAAACACCGCCAAATTTTGATGTGCCCGCTAAATTCGCGTGACGAAAAACATCACCAGAGCGATCAACCCCAGGCCCTTTACCGTACCAAATTCCAAAGACCCCATCAAACTTACCCTCACCACGCATTTCAGCCTGTTGCGTTCCCCATAACGCTGTTGCGGCAAGATCTTCATTTAGTCCCGGTTCAAAAACAATATCGTTAGCCTTAAGAAGCGGTAGCTCCTTCCAAAGTGTTAGATCCAAACCACCAATTGGAGAACCACGATAGCCAGAAATATAACCACCGGTGTTCAGCCCCACCCTACGGTCCCGCTCTTTTTGTAACAGCGTCATACGTAGTATGGCTTGGTTGCCAGTGATAAAAACCTGCTCTTTATCAAGATCGTATTTATCATCAAGATGCACAGCCTTGAGCTTAGGCAGTTTCGATTTACCTTTTCTAACATTTCCAGTTTCAACGGCCATGACGTTCGCTCCTAGAACAAGGTGTGTTCTGATTTGATTGCAATGAGTGTCTCAAAGCGTTTGAGCTTAGGCAATGCAATTCACTGCCAATCTTCTATATTTGCAAGATTATTACGCAATTATTACAAAGCAAAAGCGATTACCGCGTCCAATTGCTCTGTTACCCGTATTTCGTGCTTGCATCATTGACCATACAGAAATTGGGGAAGAAATGTTGCAAGCTTGGGTATTGATATAACAACGCCAAGTGCAATCAACTGCAAAACAACAAACGGCACAATCCCGCGATAAAGGGCAAGCGTCGTCACCGAAGTTGGAGCCACACTGCGTAAATAGAACAACGATAACCCAAAAGGTGGGGTGAGAAATGAAGTTTGCAAATTAAGCGCAATCAACACCCCCAACCATACAGGGCTCATAGCCGTACCATCCGCCATCGGCAAAGCCAGTAGCACAGGCGCTACCAGCGGAACGACTACAAATGTGATTTCCAAAAAATCTAAAAAGAACCCAAGCACAAAGATAACCAACATCACAATCAGTAACGCACCATAGGTTCCACCAGGTAAATCCGAAAGAAACGAAACCACCGTCTCCTCTCCACCCAGCCCACGAAAAACCAAAGAGAATATTGAAGCTCCGATAACGATGAGAAATATCATCGAGATAAGGTGCGTACTTTCTTCTAATACTGATTTGAATTTTTCAAAGTCCAGCTTACCCCAAGCCAACAGTAGCGCGCCAACAGCACCAACCGCCGCCGCCTCTGATGGGGTTGCAACACCTGCAAGGATTGAACCTGGAACGGCAACAATAAGCAGGAGCGGTGGAAGAAAACTGCGCCAAATCTCACCTTCAGGTTTTTCTACCGCCTGCGCATTACCATCCACAGGCTTTGAAACAAACCAAAGATAGGCAACGAACAACGCAACCAAAATAAGCCCAGGCAACAAAGCTCCTGCGAAAAGATCGGAGACGGAAACCGTGTCAGGCGCAAAATTTCCTGCCTTGGTCTGCATCTGTTGATAGGCATTAGACATCTGATCCCCAAGCACGATCAGCACAATTGAGGGGGGAATGATTTGCCCCAAGGTTCCAGCGGCCGCCACCGTACCACCAGCCAAAGAAGGTCTCACCCCATTGTTCAAAAGCGTCGGCAACGCCAGCAACCCAAGAGTAACAACACTCGCCCCGACGATCCCCGTTGAAGCCGCCATAAGCATACCAACGATGGTAACGGAAATTGCCAAACCACCCCGTTTATTCTGGAACAAATGGGCCGCTGCCTGCACCATATTTTCAGCCAACCGTGAGCGCTCAAGCACCAACCCCATAAATACAAAAAGCGGAATAGCCACCAACACGCTGTTGGTCATGATACCAAACAACCGCGAAGGTAGAGCATAAAACAAAACAGGGTCAAACACCCCAATTGCCCATCCAAACAAGCCAAATAAAACGGAAACGCCACCAAGCGTTATTGCCACGGGATACCCCAGCAACAGCGCCAAGAGAATTACAACTAGAAAAATGACATCGAGGTATTCACTCACAGCCGCGCACAATCTTTGTGATACCTGCAACAACCATGAGTACTGCAAATAGTGGAACGAGGGTTTTAAACAGATAACGTCCGCCAAGCCCTGAGACCTCTGGTGAACCTTCCAAGATTATCCAGCTCTCGCTAACATACCCAAGAGACGTGATAACAATCGCCGCCATCATCGGTAGCAATAAGAAAACCGCGCCAAACATATCCAGTGCCCGTCGTTTGGTTGGGCTGAACCTGCTCGAAAATAAATCTATCCGCACATGCCTATCCGTCAAAAGCGCCCACCCACTGGCAAGCATGAAAATAGCGCCATGGAGATAAATCGCAGCCTCCTGCGCCCACAGATAATTGATGCCAAAAACGTAGCGCGCCAATACAACGCTGAATTGCACAATCACCAACGCCATCAGCATCCAGCCGCAAATTTTCCCAACCCGTATAATAAGATAATAAGCCATTGCAAACCTATACAGCATCTGCGGCAAAACGCATCACGGGTTCCCAAACAGTCATTTGGGAACCCGTTAAATAAAATGGCAATATTTGCCTATTAGAAGTTCAAAGAAACATCACGGTGACCAGATTGGCAAGACGCAACTGAAAGCGCCTGCGCACGAGTCATACGGGATTGTTGGCGAAGGCCAATTGTTGGGCGTAGTGCTTTTTCAAACGCCGCAACACCTTCGGTAAACTTACCTTCTGCCTGCCCACGCCACCCAAGCTGCTCTTTATAAAGAGCCTCGGCTTTATCGAGAGTTTTCAAGGCGCGATCTTTTTTCGGCTTCTTATTTTTCAAATCGCGGCGCACTTTACCGAGCATTGATTTGATTTTTGAAGCCCCTTCGAGTCCACTAAATTTATTAGCGAACGCGCCCACAAGCGCGAATGTATCCTTCGGCTCCTTGCTCGTAATCTCAGCACGCAAACTAGTAAATGTTGCACCAAGAGCTTTATAGTCTGCCGTTGCTGCCAGCGTTGCTGAAAGAGTATTCACCCCTTGATAAGCACCATCAGCTGCACGACGGTATTGGGCGCGAATTTTAGTTTCTTCCTTCGTCAGCTTTGCGAAAGTCGTATGCATGTCTTTCCAGCCTGCCGGAATTTGTGCCAACAGCGCATCGCGTGATTTTTCATGAACTGCAATCTGCGCCTTCATAGTGGCAAGAGCATCAGCATTATCATCGCCTCTCAATCGAGAAGCCAACGTTTCAAGCTCTTTGATTTTCCCGCCGAATACCCGCGCATCACGTTCAAGCGCTCTCACCCGCGAATGAGTCGGACGATAAGCACCTGAGGCTTTCTCAATAGCTCCTTCAGCAACTTTAGCTTTGTTCAACAGATTTTGAGCATCGTCAATTCCCTTGAAACTGCCGAGGAAATCATTGGCCAACGACTTAGGCAAGAAGCTTGCATCCAAGCCTTTCGCAGCAGTTACAGCACTCGCCAACTGCCCACCATCATTAGCAAATCTTTGGCCAATGTATTCTTCAATGCAATATTGAATACGTGGATTGCGCGGCGGTGGTGCAGTTTCCGACAAAAACGAAACACGGTTTGGTAGATAGTTCACCAGCGGCGGGAAATTAGCGACAATAACTAGAGCCGCAATTTGCAAACAAATAAACGCAATCACACCTTTGTACATATCGATTGTTTTCACAATCGCCGGCGCGACCCCTCGTAAATAGAATAGGGCAAAACCAAACGGCGGGGTGAGGAACGAGGTTTGAATGTTCAAACCAATCATCACGCCAAGCCAAACTGCGGTAACATTTGCTGATGGATCAGCCAGCAAAATTGGCGCAACAATTGGCACCACAACAACCGCAATTTCGATAAAGTCCAAGAAGAACCCAAGGACAAAAATAACGGCCATAACGGTAATGAACTTAGCCCAGAAACCACCTGGAATTCCCTCAAGGAAATGCTTCACCAGCTCTTCGCCACCAAAGGCACGGAAGGCGGCGGTCAACATCGCAGCACCGAGAAGAATGATGAACACCAAAGAAGTTGCCTTGGCCGTTTCGATCATCACCTCATGCAGCGTGTTCTCAATTTTATAACAACGCCACGCACTCCAAACCAAGGCCAAGACCAACACAGCTGTTGCGGCCAGCGCAATTGTTACACCCATCATGTCCGATGAGTTGTTGATGGCTTTAATATTGGTATTAAAGTTGGAGACAACGAAGCCGATGGTGACCAGCGCGCCCATGGCTAATAATGCCGGCGTGAATGAGCCTTTTTTACCGTCAGTTAATCGGTAACTCGCCATCAGCAAAGCACCAGCAGCACCAATAGCACCAGCTTGGTTCACCGTGGCTATACCCGTGATGATAGAGCCAAGAACAAGAAAAATAAGCGCCAATGGTGGAACGAGAACTAGACCAAGCTTGAAGAAGAACTCGCCGTTCAACTTGCCGTCACTCTGCACTGGCGGAGCATCTTGTGGGCGGAAAAATGCGTAAATCAAAATGTACAACATGTACAAAATAACCAGTAAAATGCCGGGTATCAAAGCGCCCAAGAACATCTCGCCAGCCGACGTTGCCGTCACATCATAAAGTGATGGCATCGACAATTCGCCCGTTGCAGATTTGTGCAGGGCCTTACGCATTGTTGAGGCTTGGTCGGAAGCGGACGCTAATTGGTCTGCTAGAATAATAAGAACAATAGAGGGCGGAATGATTTGCCCAAGCGTACCAGACGCCGCGATCGTGCCAGTCGCCAATGATTTAGAATAGTTGTTGCGCAACATCGCCGGCAACGAGATCAAGCCCATTGCCACAACGGTGGCGCCCACAATACCAGTGGTCGCGGCCAACAACGCCCCAACGAATACCACGGAGACACCGAGGCCGCCCGGCACGGGGCCAAACAATTGCGCCATTGTCAAAAGCAAGTCTTCAGCAATTTTAGAACGTTGCAACATGATGCCCATAAAGATGAACAACGGGATGGCAATCAACGTATCTCGCTCAACCTCCCAATAAACCCCTCGAAGGTTTGTCACCCCCGCCGAGAGCCATTGGTCCGGCCCGCCCTGAGCAAAATAAGCATCCATATCACCAGCAAATAACCAACCACAAAGAGCGGCGGCTGCGATGGAGAGAATAGCTGATCCAGGCAAAGCAAAGGCCACTGGATATCCAGAGCCCAAGGCTGTTGCCATGAGAATTACCAAAAGTCCGAGAAATACGAGTTCCATTTTTTACTGCCCTATTTCTCTAATCAATCGCGACTTCGCGATTCAACCGTGTGCCTTCTTCTTCACGGTAATCGGCAACCGATTCCATCAAGTAGCTCACAAATTGAATCAACATGGTGATCGCAAAAACCACCAAGAACAAAGCCATCAAATATTTCACATAAAGGCCGAAGCCCGATTGGGATATTTCAAAATTCCGAACCGTCCCATAAACAATCGCGCTTTTCCCACCGAGGCTGACAACTAAAATTGTCCAACAAAGCGTCATACCAAGCAGCAAAGAACCAACAGCATTGATAAAGCCCTTAGTTTTATTCTTCATACCCGCATAAAAAATATCCACCCGCACGTGGCCCTCTTCGAGCAACGTATAGGCCGAGGAAAACAGGAACAGTGCCGCATACCAAAAGCGCACTAAGTCTCCCATGAACGCCTGTTCGTAGGAGAAAACAAAACGGGTAATAACGATCGCCAACTCAGCGATAACAATCAAAAGCGTCAACCAATGGAAACCCAACGTCTTGGCGCGCAAGGCCACCAACATGCCCAAAATCATCAAGGGTACATGAAGCCACGGGCCACGAAACTGCGAACGGCCAAGAGAGCGGGTTAAATCTTCACCAGCAATTGATTGCAACATTCCCTCAACCCGAAGGAAGGAAACAACGAGATCGCCAAGCCCAACGAACAGCACAGCAAAGAAAGCGCCACGTACAAGGTATCTGTTGAAATTAGAAATACGCCCAGCGTCATAGCGCAGTGAATTATGCTGACTGCAATAAACCCAACCAACAGCCAAGCCTATTCCCAAAGCATATAATGCGAATTGGAAAGCCGAACGCCACCCATCATCGCTGAAAAATCCACCATCAACAAAGGGGCGCGCACTCGGCCAGCCAAATGTGAGGTTCAAAATATTATTGAAATTCCACACGACCAAGGTGGCGAGCATGGCCCAACCGAATCCGCGTGTGATGAATTTTGTCTTATCGAGCGGGGTATCCCCGACTGTCGCACTCAAACTCATATTTGCCCGATGCCTCCCAACATGCGGTAAATCACGGCTCTGTTAAGTTGGCCGGAATATTTGCGATCTTATAAGACCGTCTTTGGATGAAAAGACGGGGCAACAATGCCCCGTCCCTTCAATTCATTACACCTGTGAAAACAGGCGAAAGCTATAAAGCTTACTCGATGCCAAGAACGCGGTTACGTTTAACAACGTAAGCCATGTCTGATTTCGCAGTCCATGAACCAATCTCGTTACGCGCTGCAGCAGCGGCATCAAGAATTTTAGCAGCCAATGGGCTGTGGTCACGTGCTTCTTCAAACACTTCTTTAGCGGCTCCACCGAATGCGTCATAAACGTCATCATTGAACTCACGCAATTTAACGCCATTTTCCTTGACGAGTTTGTCGAGGTATTTACCGTTGTTTGCGTTTGTTTCAGCCATCATTTGAGCGTTTTCTTCGTTACAGCAAGCTTTGATGATCTGTTGATCAACTTTGCCCAAAGAATCCCACCACTTTTTGTTCATGCCCATAGCAACCTGAGCGCCTGGCTCGTGCATGCCTGGGAAGTAGTAGTATTTCGCTGCTTCGTAGAACTTCATGAAGTAGTCATTGTATGGACCAACCCACTCAGTCGCGTCGATTGCGCCTGATACAAGGTTTTCATAAATTTGACCGCCTGGAAGCGATACTGGGGAAGCGCCCAATTTAGCCATAACGTCGCCGCCTTGACCTGGGATACGCATTTTCAGACCTTTAAGGTCGTCAGCAGAATTGATTTCTTTGTTGAACCAACCGCCCATTTGTACGCCTGTGTTACCAGAAGCAAATGCTTTCAAGCCGAACTCTGCGCTCAACTCGTCCCAAAGCTCTTGACCACCACCGTATTTAATCCACGCGTCCATTTCAGTATAAGTCATACCGAATGGGATAGCTGTGAAAGGTGAGAAGCCAGCGTGCTTACCTTTCCAGTA
>JAZGEY010000055.1:0-126822 GCA_036478985.1 Rhizobiaceae bacterium | reverse complement strand
ACGTTCTAACGAAACTCGTGGTTACTTTTGGGAGCAATGGGTTGGTTGCACCGTTCATCGCAGCGTGGTCACCAGCACTAGTGGCAAGTTTGATAAGTGTAACAATTTTATTACATCAGGAGGACGGTTAAATGGCCCGTTTTTCAGCTGATAATATTTGTGTGCCTATTCGGCGCAAACGCTTTGCCGCGCCCAAATTTTTGCCCTCCAAAACACTGCGCCTCGCTCTCATAGCAGCGACAGCCTTGGGTGGCTCAATCGCTCCCGCATTCGTGCCAGACTTAAAACCAGCCCAAGCGCAAGAGTTCAAGCAACGCGATCCCAATGCACAGCTCCTGTTAAAAGCAGATCAGCTGACCTACGACAATGATGCTGAAACAGTGACTGCCAGCGGCAATGTGCAATTGGACTACGACGGGTATAATGTCGTTGCAAATCGAGTTTCCTACAATCAAAAAACAGGCCGTGTAAAAGCCTTTGGCAATGTTGAGATTGTTGAGCCTGATGGAAACCGTATCTATGCTCAAGAAATTGACCTAACGGACGATTTCAAGCAAGGTTTTATCAACGCATTACGGGTGGAGACTCCCGACAACACAAGATTTGCAGCAGAGAGCGCTGAACGTTTTGAAGATGGAAAGACGGTCTTCCATCATGGTGTTTACACAGCTTGCGAGCCTTGCAAAGAAAAGCCAAACAAAGCCCCAATCTGGCAAGTAAAGGCGCAAAAAGTTACCATCGACGGGGTAACCAAGACAATTTCCTACGAAAAGGCGACTTTTGAATTATTCGGAATGCCAATCGCCTACTTACCGTATTTTAGCCACGCCGACCAATCTGTAAAACGTAAATCTGGGTTCCTTATACCAACCGTTGGCTATGCCGATAAATTTGGCTTTTGGTATCGCCAATCATATTTCTTGGTTACCGGCGACAGCCACGATTTGACCTTCAATGCGACCGGTTTCACCAAACAAGGAGCGCTGGGCGAGGTTGCGTGGCGCCACCAGTTGGAAAACGGAACTTACTCAGTAAAAGTTGCGGGCATTAGTCAGATGACCCCTGATGCCTTCACAACTGTTCCCGACAAAAACGTCAAAGAACGGGGTATGATCGGCACGAAAGGTGCATTCGATATTAACCCGCGCTGGACATTTGGATGGAAGGTTCTTGCTCAAACCGACAACAACTTCTCAAGAACATATAAAATTAAAGGCTATTCTGGTTCCAATATCACCAATGAGGTTTACCTGCGTGGATTGCATAACCGTAGCTTTTTTGATCTTTCAGCAAAACAATATCTGATCCAAAATAATACGGTTACTGGTACGGGGACAGCCTTCCAGTTCACGAGCAATCAGCCACTTATTCGCCCTGTGCTTGATTATAATTATGTGACCACCGAAGAAGCTAGTGGTGGCCAGATCAATCTCGACGTGAATATCACCAGCCTTGAACGCAATGTACTTAGCACGACGCTGGTTGCATCTGGTGACGATAGAACCCACGGGTTTGATGGTGAAACGACCCGGGTGAGCGCTGACCTTGGCTGGAAAAAAACGATTGTTACCTCAGGTGGTCTCATGATCACCCCTTCCCTTTCAGTTAGAGGGGATTGGACGAGTGCTAATGGAATAGCCTCTCCTGGCAACACAATTACAACGGGAACCTACACTCGCTTTATGCCAACGGCAGGCTTAGAAGTTAGTTATCCAATTCTCGCGCGCACAGCCAATGGTAGTCATGTGTTTGAGCCCATTGCCCAAGTATTCATTCGTCCTGATTTGAATTTCACGGGTGTTGCGCCGAACGAGGACGCCCAAAGCCTTGTGTTTGATGCCTCAACTTTATTCCAACGGGACAAGTTTTCGGGCTACGACCGAATTGAAGGTGGAACACGAGCGAACGTCGGCCTTCGCTATTCTGGCCAATTCAACAATGGTATTTCACTCAATGCGCTTGTTGGTCAAAGCTACCATCTTGCGGGGCAAAACCCCTATGCTCGCGAAGACGATCTAACGAATACAGGTGAAGAGTCTGGACTAGAAACTAGACGCTCTGATTATGTTGCCTCCTTTGCAATTTCAGGGACGACAGGTTTATCGCTCAACACCCAAGCACGGTTTAGCGAGAATAACTTTGATGTGAAAAGAGCTGAAGCCAATGTTTCCTTCAGCAAAGACAAAATTAGCCTGAGCAGTAATTACACATTCATCGCCGCCCAACCAGATTATGGTTTCAATAGTGACCGTCAACAGGTTGGTTTATCTGGCCGATATAAAATTACAGACAACTGGTCGATTTACGGAGCAGCCCAATACGACATTCAATCAGATACAGTGATTAGCGATTCAGTTGGCTTCTCCTACGCAGATGAGTGCTTTACTTTCTCATTAGCGTTCTCAGAACGCCGTTCAACAAGCCCTGGAGCAAAAACCTCACAGGCGTTTAGCTTTAAAATCGGATTGCGAACAATTGGAGATTTTGAAGGCGGGTTTAGTGGCGACGACCTTGAAGAACTATCGAGCGGGAATACTTTTTAATTCGTTGGATAAAGCTAAATAACCAACAAGCTTTGAACGTATTTTGTGCATAAATGATTAGTAGAGCCCCTACCAAAACGGGCGACGGAGACTTTAGAAGTGTTGAAATTGGCAAAAATATCTTTCTCTAAATGCCTAAAAGCAGGATCACTAGTTGGGCTTTCCATGCTGGCGGTAGCTTGCACATCAGGCTCGTCTGGTCTCAAGAGCAATTCAGCGGAAAAGCAGGTTGCCATACAGCAACCACTCGCCACGGGCGCTCCCGAAATCGCTAGAATTACGGCCAAGGGTGGAACAAAAATTGCAATATTGGTCAATGATCGACCAATAACCAGCAACGACATCAAGCGCCGTGCTGCGTTTGTGAAATTGCGTCGTATGAAAGGCAATAGCCGGAAAATTGCTAGCGACGAATTAGTCAATGAAGCCATAAAAATGCAAGAAGCCCGACGCATTCGCGCTGTAGCCTCTCAAAAAGATGTTGATGCAGCTTATGTACGCTTTGCCAAAAGCAACAAGATGCCGCCAAAGATCTTGACCAAAATTCTGAACAAAAGAGGCGTTACAAAGCGCGGATTTAAAGACTACATCAGAGCGCAAATCAGCTGGCAACGCACTGTATCTGCACGCCTACAGGCTGAGGCCTCGGGCCGTGGAGGCCCAAAAACCGCGCCTTCAACACAAGCTTGGCTATCAAGCAAAGATGCAGGCTCTACCAAAGAAAAAGAATTCACCATCCAACAAGTTGTCTTCATTGTTCCAAAGGCAAAACGGGCTTCACAACTAAATAAACGCCGGGCTCAAGCCAAGAACTTCCGCAATCGTATGCGCGGATGCTCAAACGCCAGAACATTGGCATCAGGGTTGCGTGATGTAACTGTGCTTGACCGCGGACGCATCCTTCAATCCGGCCTTCCGCCGCTTTGGAAAAAAGAATTGCTTACTCTTGGTGTTGGGAAAGTGACCCGCGTGAAAGATACCCAGCGCGGTTTAGAAATGTTAGCTGTTTGTAAAAAGCGTGAAGTAATCGGTAGTGCTACAGCAAAGGCCAATGGCGATCTGTTTGCGGGTAAAAACTTCCAAAAAGCGGCGAGTGCGCTTGATAAAAAATATCTAGCTGAATTAACAAAACGCGCAGTTATCAAGCGTAGGTAATTGAATTTAGGTTTAAGCCGTGAGTAAGCCAGCCCCATCAATCACCTCTTCTCTTCCCATAGCGATCACTATTGGGGAGCCAGCAGGTATTGGCGCTGATGTAATTCTAGCGCTTTGGCAGGAGCGTCTAAAAGGTGAGGCGCTCCCACCTTTCTATCTTCTTTGCGATCCGGTACATCTTGCAGAACGATCAAAATTGCTTGGCTATAATTTTAGCTTCCAAGAATATACCAGCCATAGTGAATGGGCCGAGATAGTTCGCCATGGTGAGTTCCCAGTTTGGCCACTGAAGAATACCTTCAAGGGAAGACCGGGAAAAGCTCACAAAGAAGATGCTGCTGGTGTCGTCGAGGCCATTTCAACTGGTGTCGAGCAAATTCAAGCTGGTATGGCGCGAGCGATTGTAACCTTACCAATCAATAAAAAATCACTCTACAACTCAGGCTTTGACTTTGCTGGCCACACAGAATTTTTGGGCGCGCTTTCAGAAGAATGGCCGCAAGCACTCCCCCCCGTTAAACCGGTAATGATGTTAGCTGGCCCTGCGCTCCGAGCGGTTCCTGTTACCATTCACATCGCCCTAAAAGACGTTCCAGCAGCTCTCACCACTAACAGCATCATTGAAACAGTGACAATTGCAGAGCGGGATTTGCGCAAGAGGTTTGGTATTGAAAAACCACGAATTGCAGTTTCTGGCTTGAACCCTCACGCAGGTGAAGAAGGCGCAATGGGCATGGAAGATATCGAAATAATCGCACCGGCCATTAAGTCCTTGCAGTCGAAAGGCATAAATTGTTTCGGCCCCCTACCCGCAGACACGATGTTCCACAAAGCGGCCCGCGAACGCTATGATCTAGCAGTGTGTATGTATCACGATCAGGCGCTTATACCTGCCAAAGCACTTGCATTCGATGAGACAGTGAATGTGACCCTTGGCCTCCCCTTCGTGCGTACCTCCCCTGATCATGGGACTGCCTACGACATAGCTGGGCTTGGGACAGCCAACCCGTCTAGCACTCTCGCTGCCCTTCGCATGGCAGATGAGATGTCAACATGAGCCATATCGACGATCTACCGCCGCTAAGAGATGTGATCGACCGACACGGGTTGGCGGCTAAAAAAAACCTTGGGCAGAACTTCTTGCTCGATTTGAATCTTACTATGAAAATTGCCCGTACGGTGGGCAACCTTGATGGCGTGACTGTGCTTGAAATCGGACCAGGCCCCGGCGGTTTAACCCGAGCGCTACTGGCAAGCGGCGCAAAAAAAGTCGTCGCAATTGAGCGCGACGAACGCTGCCTTCCAGCACTTGCTGAAATAAGCGAAGCAACCGATGGTCGATTGTATGCAGTCTGTGGCGATGCGCTAGCGCTTGATCACGCCAAAATTTTGCAAGAGGCTGGGGTCGACCTTGACAAAGATCGAATAAAGATAGCAGCAAACCTTCCTTACAATATTGCAACGCCGCTTTTCACAGGCTGGATAGGCAGCGATCACTGGCCCCCCTATTGGGAAGGTATGGCCTTGATGTTCCAAAGAGAAGTTGCCCAGCGCATTACCGCTACGCCTGAAGACAAAGCTTGGGGTCGGCTTGGGGTATTTTCCTCTTGGCGAACACAAACGCAAATAGCCTTTGATCTTCCGCCGGAAGTTTTTACACCGGCCCCCAAAGTCACTTCTTCTGTTGTCATGGTGCAACCGCGGCCTGAACCATTACCGGTCGATTTAAAGCGCCTTGAACAGGTGACACAGGCAGCCTTTGGGCAGCGGCGGAAAATGCTGCGCCAAAGCTTAAAGGGAATTGGGGGAGACGCTCTACTCGATAGTTGCGGCATCAAAGGTACAGCAAGGGCAGAAGAATTAGCCGTCGAAGATTTTGTAAAAATTGCCAATCAGATTGGCACAGGCCAATAGGCTTTAGGTGTCTAACAGTCCGTTGACAAAATCCGTCATGGCAATTGTCCGCCGGTCGCGGTGCAATCGTTCAGCTCTTAGTATCGCCTGAACATTGGCAAAACATTCATCGAGATCATCATTGATAAGCGGGTAATCGTATTCACCCCAATGTTTCATCTCAATTTTAGAATTGAGCAAACGTTTGTCTATCACCTCGCTTGTATCTTCGGCACGACGTTCTAAGCGATTGCGTAACTCTTTCATCGAAGGGGGTAGGATAAAAATGCTGACAATATCAGCACGGGCAACTTCAAACATCTGTAGCGCGCCCTGCCAGTCAATATCGAACAGCATATCGCGGCCTTCGTTCATGGCTTTTTGAACTGGCTCAAATGGTGTTCCGTAGTAGTTACCATGCACCTCTGCCCATTCTAAAAGACCACCATTATCGCGCATAATCTCAAATTCTTTTTTGGTAATAAAATGATAATCCTTGCCATCAATTTCACTGCCACGTCGTTCACGGGTGGTGACTGAAACAGACAAGCTAAGCTCTGGTTCGTCCAACAAGAGATTTCGTGCGATAGTTGATTTTCCCGCGCCCGATGGTGACGACAAAACCAACATCAAACCGCGACGGTTAAGGTCAGAAGCTAAATTACGATTTAAGGTCGGGTGTTGTTTGCTCAAACTTTATTCCACATTCAATATTTGTTCGCGAAACTGATCTATCACGACTTTAAGTTCAAGACCTATCTCTGTAAGTGACACCGAATTAGACTTTGAACAAAGCGTATTACTTTCACGGTTGAACTCTTGCGCTAAAAACTCAAGCTTGCGACCGATTGGGCTACCCATAGAGATTAGTTCGCGGGCCGCAATGGTGTGGGCCGCAAGTCTATCCAATTCTTCGCGGATATCAGCCTTGGTTACCATCAGTGCAACCTCTTGGTAGAGGCGGTCGCGGTCAATTCCTGCGGCTAACTCACCAAGTTGCGTTAGTTGTGCTTGTAGTTTCTCAGCTATGGCCTCACTGGAGCGGGCGGGGTCTGCTTCGGCAAGGGCTGTTAGCTTTTCTACTGTTGTCAGATGCCCCAGTAGAACTTCGCCAAGAGCGCTCCCCTCGTTTCCACGATGGTCGTTCAAAGCATCAAGTGCGACCGTAAGCCCCGCCAGCACATCCTGTTCCAAAGCAGCGCTTTCCTCATCGCTCATCTTTGGTTCGGCTAGTTCCATAACCCCGCGAAGGCCCAAAATTTGCGCTCCAGTAGAAAGTTGAACAGCTGAATCTCGCTCGATTTCAACAAGATGGTTCAATACCTGTTGAAGGGCTGCATCATTCACAGTCGGTACTGCTCCACCTTTTGTGCTACGCGCGGTGAGGGAAACTTGAATATTACCTCGAGATAATTTTGCAGTACAAAGTTTGCGCGCCAACGGTTCTAGCCGTTCCATTCCGTTTGGAAGTTTGAGGCGAACATCAAGCCCCTTGCCATTTACAGCACGTATTTCCCATGTCCAACCTGTGTTTGAACAAGAGCCTTCAGCACGGCCAAAACCGGTCATGCTGTTGAAGGTCAATTTCCGCTTGTCCCGTCAGTTGTTGCCCCATCTGACGTTTGGCTTGCAGCTTCAGCGGCTGCAGCATCTTTTTTACGTTGCGCCTCAATAACGCGCCACTTTTTCACATTGGCATTATGATCTTTCAACGATGTTGCAAATACGTGTCCGCCTGTGCCATCGGCAACAAAGTACAAATCATTGGTTTGTGCCGGATGAGCTACAGCTTTCAATGCTTCAATACCTGGATTTGCAATTGGTCCAGGTGGCAATCCAGGTATTTGATAGGTGTTGTAGGGCGTTTGTTTTTTCAGTTCTGAGCGGCGCAAACCACCGTGGTCTTTTGGCTTACCCTCGCCCCCCCACAGGCCATAAATAACCGTGGGGTCGGTTTGTAGTTTCATTCGTTTACGCAAACGATTGATAAAGACAGAGGCTACCCGCGCCCGTTCACCAGAAATACCTGTTTCCTTTTCTACGATGGAAGCGAGCGTTACCATTTCTTCAGCCGTTTTTAGCGGTAAGCCCTGAGCGCGGCTATTCCAAATATCCCGCACGGTTTTTTGGTGGTTGTCCTTAAGTAATTGAACGAATTGAGCCCGTGTCATACCTTTTTGGAATGAATAGGTATTGGGTAACATCGTACCCTCAGCTGGCATTGGCGGCATGTCGCCCGTCAAAGTTTGATCAGCGGCAATACGCTGCATCATTTTGTAGGAAGTCCAGCCTTCTGGAAAACCAAGCGAATATTCTATGGAACGCCCTTCCGTTAACTGCATCATGACTTCATGCATGCTCATACCCGGAGTGAATGCGAATTCGCCAGCCTTAAGCGCGGAAGATTTTCCAGCGGTGCTTACGCCGCGCTTGAAAACGCGCATTACGCCTTGTTTTGGAATAATGCCCTTAGCTTCTAGACCTGGAATAATAGAATTAAAAGATGCTCCCTTACGCACGACGTAGGTTGCCTGTTGAGTAAGGGGGCCCTTCGTCTCAAACTGAGTTTTTGTGTACCAGACGCTGGAGACAAATCCGATTGCGCCGAGGAAAGCTAAAGTCATCAGAAAATTAAAAATCCGAACAAAAGTTCCCCGCGCTTTTTTAGATCGCAAGACTGGTGGGGCAGATTCTATGGGCTGAAAGTTTTCTTCAGCTGCCTCAATGGGATCTGCCATAATTTCATCGCCATAATCTACAGCTTCTTGCTGTTGATATTGAGGAGGGGCAGTTGGTTGCGTAGTCGGCGGCAAGGCGTATTCGCTTGCGGGCTGCTGCGGTTGATTAGGCACGGCCTCCCCTGGTTGGGGTTGGCGGCCAAACGTTGATTTTCTTGGTTCGTCAGTCACGTAATCAAAACCCTCTACGGCGTACTATAAATTGTTGTTTCCCAACATGTTGAATAGGGAATCAAATCATTGTGGCAAAACAGGGGAATGATAGCGTTCACTTGCCCGTGATACAAATAAAGTTGGTAATTTAAGAAGCTTTGGTAAACACCAAAGATGCATTTGTACCGCCAAAGCCGAAGGAGTTAGAAAGAACAGTCGTCAGCTCTTTGTCCTTCGATTTATGGGCAACAAGATCAATTTTGGTTTCAGCGTCTGGCGTATCCAAATTCAACGTTGGCGGCAGTTTGCTATCGCGCATGGCAAGTAAGCAGAAAATGGCCTCTACAGAACCAGCTGCACCAAGCAAATGGCCGATGGCCGATTTTGTTGACGACATGGAGAGTTTGGAGGCCGCATCGCCCATCAACCGTTCAACTGCACCGAGTTCCATCGTGTCGGCCATGGTCGAGGTGCCGTGGGCGTTGACGTAATCAATTTCGGACGCATCAATGCCAGCGCGTTTTACGGCGGCTTCCATGGCGCGGTATGCGCCTTCGTGGTTTTCAGCAGGCGCAGTGATGTGGAATGCATCGCCAGACATGCCATAGCCGATCAATTCGCCATATATTTTTGCACCACGGGCTTTTGCGTGTTCGTATTCTTCCAGCACAACAATGCCTGCACCCTCGCCCATAACAAACCCATCGCGGTCAGCATCCCAAGGACGGGAGGCTTTTTCGGGGGTGTCGTTATATTGGGTGGACAGCGCTTTGCATGCCGCGAAACCCGCGAGCGAAATACGGCAAACGGGAGATTCTGCACCGCCTGCTACCATCACATCAGCATCACCAAGGGCGATCATGCGGCCAGCGTCTCCAATAGCGTGGGAGCCTGTTGAACACGCAGTCACGACAGAGTGGCATGGACCTTTAAGCCCATGTTGAATGGAAACTTGACCAGATGCCAAATTGATAAGACGGCCTGGAATAAAGAACGGACTAACGCGGCGGGGGCCACGCTCAGCCAACAACAGCGATGTTTGCTCGATGCCCTGCAAGCCACCAATACCGGAGCCGATCATTGTGCCCGTTGCCCATTGATCTTTATCTGTTTTGGGATGCCAATCGGCGTCGTTCAATGCTTGGGTGGCGGCAGAAATTGCGTAGATGATGAAAGGGTCAACCTTGCGTTGTTCTTTAACTTCCATCCAATCGTCTGGATTAAAATTACCATCAGCCGTGTCGCCACGGGGAATTTGACAAGCAATTTTCGCTGGCAGGTCATCGACCTCGAAATCGGTTACCCGTTTTGTAGCGCATTTACCTGCAAGAACATTTGCCCAAGTGGTTTCTGCTGAACCACCAAGCGGCGACACCATGCCAATTCCGGTTACGACGACACATCTCATATGCACACCTGTTGGGCTGAAATATTGGGAAGGCTCTTCGTTAAAAAGAGCAAATTGGCGGGGAGGAGAAACTCACTCCCCCACCAAATTCGGTGCTTCATGCAGAAGCACCGATAAGGACTAAGCCTTGTGCTTGTCGAGGTATTCGACAGCATTTTTAACCGTTTGAATGGTTTCGGCAGCGTCATCAGGAATTTCAACTCCAAATTCTTCTTCGAAAGCCATAACAAGCTCGACGGTATCGAGGCTATCTGCGCCTAGATCGTCGATGAAAGACGCGTTCAAAACGACTTTGTCTCCTTCAACGCCGAGATGCTCAATTACAATTTTTTTAACGCGGTCTTCAGTATCGCTCATATTGGTTCTCCAAGTTTGACCAATGGACAGTTGCCCCTACCTAGTTAAGGTAAACGTCCAATTCAAGTACTATTCTTATACTCTTACAAAAATACTCACCACCTCATTGCCCGAAGGTTTCGGGAAAATGGCGGTTTTTATTAAAATATCCCCAACAAACCCCATAAATAAAGGCGTTTTGCCTATATCATCGCCATTCCGCCGTTCACATGCACGGTTTGTCCGGTGATGTATGAAGCTTCATCAGAAGCTAAATAAACCACGGCACTGGCCACTTCTTCGCCTGTTCCGAGCCGTTTTGCCGGTACAGTGGAGAGAATCGCATCCTTTTGCTTGTCGTTCAAAGCATCTGTCATTGGTGTTTCGATGAAACCGGGAGCCACGCAATTGACCGTAACCTTACGACTAGCGATCTCCATTGCGAGTGATTTTGACATGCCGATCATGCCAGCTTTTGAAGCGCAGTAATTGCCTTGGCCGGGGTTACCCGTCACACCGACAATAGAGGTGATATTGATAATGCGGCCACCCTTGCGGCGCATCATTGGATAGACAACATCGCGGGTCAGTTGGAACACAGATTTCAAATTGATATCCAGAACCGCGTCCCAATCATCATCGCTCATGCGTACAAAAAGGCCGTCTTTGGTGATGCCTGCATTGTTAACGAGGATATCAATGCCTTCCATTTCTTCTTCAGCTTTTTTGGCCAAGGCTTTCACCTGTTCGCCGTCACTCAAATTGGCAGGGAAAACATGGACACGGTCGCCAAGCTCTGCAGCAATTTCATTTAGCCGCGCTTCGCGGGTTCCATGCAAACCAACAGTTGCACCTTGGGCGTGCAGTGCCTTGGCAATAGAAATGCCAATACCTCCAGAGGCTCCCGTGATCAGAGCTTTCTTACCAGTTAAGTCGAACATGAAATTCTCCGTTTTAATTCTATGAGTCATTTGAATCGCTTACGTTGAAGTACTCGTAGTTTGATTCGCGTTGTTGATCTTGAGGTTTAAGGCCTTAAGCAATTGATTCAAGTGCTGGGGCGATATCATCTGGCTTACCGATAGCCGCGCCTTGCAAGTCTCGGTCAATACGCCGCGCCAAACCAGTGAGCACTTTACCAGCGCCAATTTCCCAAATACGGCCCACGCCTTCTTTGTGCATATACTGAACGCTTTCCTCCCAGCGCACGCGCCCTGTCACTTGTTCTATCAGGCGTTTTTTTATGTCGTCTGGGTGCGAAATTGGGTCGGCTAAAACATTGCAAACGAGTGGCACGATGGTGGCTTTAATATCCACAGCTTCGAGCGCCTCTGCCATGCGTTCAGCGGCGGGTTGCATGAGGGTCGAATGGAAAGGTGCGCTAACAGGCAAAGGCAAAGCACGTTTGGCTCCAGCTTCCTTGCAAGCCTCCATGGCGCGCTCGACGGCTTCTTTATGGCCGGAGATTACCAATTGACCGCCTCCGTTGTCGTTAGCAATTTGACAGCCGTTGTCGCCTTTGGTGGCTTCTGCGCAAATCGTTTCAACTGTCGGTTTATCGAGGCCAATAATTGCGGCCATTGCGCCTATGCCCACAGGAACAGCGGCTTGCATGGCATCGCCACGAATACGTAACAGCTTGGCTGTATCAGCGATCGAAAGCGCATGGGCAGCGGCAAGGGCCGAATATTCGCCAAGGCTGTGGCCCGCTACATAGGCGGCTTGAGTGACCATAAAGCCCTTAGCTTCCATAGCGCGCAGTGCCGCAAGGCTTACCGCCATCAAAGCGGGCTGGGCATTCGCTGTCAGGGTTAGCTCCTCTTGGGTGCCTTCCCACATGAGTTTCGACAAGTTTTGCCCCAGCGCCTCATCCACCTCGTCAAAAACAGCCTTGGCCTCCGGAAAAGAGTCAGCCAGTTCTTTACCCATGCCGATGGCTTGGGAACCCTGTCCGGGGAATGTCAGTGCGAGCATGGAAAAATCCTATAAATAAACAATGCCCTTGCTTGCTAATAAAATACGGTTACGTCAAGGCGGTGGCGACTAAAGAGGAGAACTCGGCTTGAAAAGAGTGTGGATGGCTACTTGGCCTTTGCGAAAGCTGAGTTTCGCATTGTCACAACGTCATTAGTGTGCCTAATCTTGCCATTAGTCCGTGTAACTACGGCAAACAACTATTTGATCTGACCAGAAACGGGAAATACAGAATGAACCTCGAAAAACTTACGAAACGTGTGACGAAAGAGTTAGACAAAGCCCTTTCTACCGACATCCCAGCGGCTCAACGGAAAGAGATTTTGGATATCGTCAAGCGGGGGATGCTCGACTCTTCTAGTCGCACGCACCGCGAGTTAAAGGAAACTGCTATCGTTTGCTGCGGCCCAGAAGCTGATCTAGCCCATAAAATCCAAGAACAAATGGATCAAAAACGCAATATACTAATCGCCAACCTAATGGCTATGCGGTAATAATGGGCGAGAAGCTCATACGGATTGATTGGCTTCACCGAGGTTTTTGCGAATGAACTTCTGTTCCATCACTTTTGTACCCCACTGCGTTCCAGGCTTCTCCTCCACAAGCTTGAAACCTGAGCGCTCATAAATGTGGCGTGCGGCATCTAAACCCTGAAATGTCCAAAGATGTGTTTGCTGAAAACCTTGCTCATCGACGAAGGTGGTTGCTCTTTCGAACAACATCTTCCCAATTCCAAGACCCTGCGCGGTGGGGCTGACAACAAACCAGCGAAGGTGAGCTGTTTCTCCGCCAAGATCTTCACCATCGAGAGAAACTGAACCTAGCAACTGATCGCCCGCGTAGGCTGAGATTATGGTATTCATTGGTTGCTCAACTCGGCCAATGAATTCAGATAGTTCCGTTGCCACCTTTCGTTCAAATGCTGACCCGAATTCATAGTTCTTTGAGTAGAAAGAGGCATGTAGCTCCGTCACACTCGCGATCAATCCAGATTGATAGCCTTCTCGGATGTCTATTCTAGATTCGATGGCTTTTGACTCTTTATCGCGTGAGCTTAATGCGGTTGCAAAGCAGGAGAATCCTGATTCAATAGATCGCAAATCAGCTTCTGAAAGTGGGCTTAAGGCGGCGTGGAGTTGCCCACGTGCAAACTCTTCAATCTGGCGAAGCAGAATAGTGCCTTTTGGCGTTAAGACAATCGTTCGAGCCCGTTTGTCATTTGGATCAATTTCAACTTTCACAAGCCCATCAGCTTCCAGCTTCATCAACAATCGACTGATGCTCGATTTTTCCAGGTGCAGCAAATCACGTAAAGCGCTAGCGTCTGTCACGCTGCCGCGACCCAATTCGATCAAGGTGTGTACCGCAGATGGTGAAAGTTCAGTTCCTGCCAGCTGATTTTGCATAAAACCAAGTTCACGAACAATCTGTCTGGCAGAAGTTCGCAGTTCGTCGATTTGAGCTATATTTAGAGAATTAGCCATAGTTGTATTATGCAACTAAAATTCAGATTGTCCAGGCCAGTTAGCATCCACCAATTTAAACCGCATTCCTTAGCGCTGAAATAGTTGTGCGGGGGGCAATTCCTTCAGGGTCGATTGTTAATTCTAATACTGCTCCCGTGGGGGAAGCACAGGCGCGTTCGAAGGCGGGTTTGAAGTCAGCAGTTTTTGTTACCAACACCCCATGCATCCCGTAGGCCTTCGCCAAAGTACTAAAATCAGGGTTCACGATTTCCGTTCCGCTTACCCGACCTGGGTATTCACGCTCTTGATGCATTCGAATTGTGCCATAGGTTCCATTGTTCAAGATCAAAATTACGGGGGCCGCGCCCTGTTGCAGAGCTGTTCCCAGTTCTTGGCAGTTCATTTGAAAGTCGCCATCACCAGAAAAACAAAGGACGAACCGATCAGGGTCAACAATCTTAGCCATCACAGCGGCGGGAACCCCTGCCCCCATCGCGCCCGCTTGGGGGCCAAGCAAGCGCTTGCCATTACCGTGAGAGAGGAAGCGGTTGCACCAGATTGAGAAGTTGCCGGCGCCGTTGGTGATGATCACATCATCGGGCAATACGTCACGCAGATATTCCATGATCTCACCCATATCGACATTGCCCGGTTGAGCGGGCACTTGCAAACCGTCCACCCAAGCTTTGCGGGCTGATTTTGTGCGCTCGCTCCATTTTTGTGTGGAGACGGGACTTGCGGCAGCTAACATTCCAGCCGCTTGGTTCGGGTCTGCCAGAATGGCGAGGTCAGGATTAAATATTTTCCCCAGCTCCGCTTCTCCTGCGTGAATGTGCACCAATTGCTTATCAAAGGTAGCGGGATCAAACAGCTTATATCCATCAGTTAGCGTCTCTCCAAAACGCACATTGAAAGCGATGAGTAGATCGCTTTCATCGAGGAAGCTTCGTATTTCTGGCGCGAGGCCAAAACCTGCGTCACCGATATAACTTGGAGATGCATTATCAATCACATCTTGGTTTCGGAAGGAAACTATAACGGGAAGTTCGTTGGCCTCAGCGAATTTTAATAGTGCCGCTTCCCCATCGCGGCTCCAACCGCCACCGCCAGAGACAACCACAGGACGCTCGGCTTTCGCGAGCCTCTCCATCAGCTCAACGATCGCACCCTCGCTTGCGGTTGGACGGATTGCCACGGCTTTGCCACGGGGTAAAGCATTTGTTTCTTGCACCAACATGTCTTCAGGCAGCGCCACAACCACGGGGCCAGGGCGACCAGATTGCGCCACTGCAAAGGCTCTGTTGACCAATTCTGGAACACGGTCAGCGCTATCAATTTCTACCACCCATTTCGCCATTGAGCCGAAATAGGCTTTATAATCCACCTCTTGGAAGGCTTCGCGCCCGCGCATGGAAGTCTCTATCTGCCCGACAAAAACCACCATGGGAGATGAGTCCTGCATTGCCGTGTGGATACCAATTGAGGCGTTGGTCGCGCCGGGGCCACGGGTAACAAACAACACACCGGGCTTGCCTGTTAGCTTGCCATAGGCTTCTGCCATGAATGACCCGCCACCCTCGTTGCGGCAACCAACAAATTTGAACTTCTCTGGAACATCATGGAGCGCATCAAGCACCGCCAAGTAGCTCTCACCCGGCACGCCAAAGCCAATTTCGACCTCTTGGGCCAGCAAACATTCGACGAGCAATTGTGCACCAGTTTTAGCCATGGGAGTGTTCCATATAATGTTAGATTAAACAAAAATGCCCGGCCACTTTCGCAGCCGGGCATTTGAATTTCGAGTAGAAACCCGACTTAACGAATTTTTACTGTTTCGAATTTGCCGTCTTTTACAACGAGCTCTTTGTATGAACCAGCTGCTTCACCAACTTCGGTGAAGGTCACGTTTGATGCGCCTTCATAGTCGACTTGGCCGCCTTTTTTCAAAATACCAAGGGCTTTAACCAACTCACCTGGAAGAATTTTCTCACCCGGTGCGTTTGCTACGTCCATGATTTTTGCTTGGATTGCAGCGCGGTCCGATGAACCAGCGGCTTGCATTGCAAGGATCATCAATGCCGCAGCATCGTAGCTTTCAGGAGTGAAAGGACCAACTTTTTTCAATCCACCAGCAGTTGCAACAGCAGCAAATTTCTTTGCGCCTTCTGATTGCGAACCAGGCAAAGTACCAATTGTGCCTTCGAGGTCTTTACCGATTGCCTTGATCAATGTGTCACCGATCATGCCATCGCCAAGGATGAACTTGTCGAATGCGCCAGTATCAAGAGACGTTTGGATGATGCCCTTACCGCCTTGGTCAACATAACCAAATACAACAAGGTGTTCTGCGCCAGCTGCTGCCAATGCACCAACTTCAGCTGAGTAGTCTGCTTTGCCGTCTTCGTGTGCAGCTGAGATTGCAACAGTACCGCCAGCGGCAGTGAAGGCTGCTTTGAAGGAAGCTTCAAGACCCTTACCGTAGTCGTTGTTTGTGTAGGTCACAGCAACTTTAGTAATGCCTTTGTCCTTCAAGATGTCAGCCATAACTTGACCCTGACGGGCATCAGATGGAGCTGTACGGAAGAAAAAGCCTTTGTCTTCGATTGTTGAAAGCGCAGGTGATGTCGCTGATGGCGAAATCATTGTTACGCCGTTTGGAATACCAACATTGTTGGCAATCGCTGTTGTTACGCCAGAGCAGTCAGCACCAACGATTGAAACAACTTTGTCAGCAGTAATGAGACGTTCAGCAGCAGCTGTTGCAGCCGCGCTGTCAGTACAAGTGCTATCACCGCGAACAGAGACAACTGTTTTGCCATCAAGAACCTGACCAGCAGTTTCTTTCATTGCGATTTCAGCAGCTGCCGCCATGTCTGGTGTTAGGGATTCAATTGGACCAGTAAAGCCCATAATGATGCCCATTTTAATTTCGTGGCCATCCGCAAATGCAGCGCCAGTAAGGCCTGCAAGAATGGTCGATGCGAGAAGTAGTTTTTTCATTTTGATCTCCCTGAGATTTATAGTCTTTTATGGGGTAGTACCCGTTAATCTTCGGGCAGTACCCTGCCTTCGAATATTATTTTTGCTCACTTTGCGATGCAAGGCAACAGCAATTTTTTGTTATTTTCGCCCTGTACTTTCTGGCAATATACCGCCGGGGCTAAATCGCATCACCGTCAGCATAACAATTCCCATAATAAACAGGCGCATATGTTGAGCGGAATTGATCAAATGTTTACGCAGTTCACTGCTATCATCCAACACGGAGGTAAGAACTCCCATCAGCCAATTGCCTGCAGGTTCAGCCTCAATCCAGATAAACCAGATAAGGAATGCACCAAGCACCGCGCCCAAATTATTGCCCGAACCGCCCACAATCACCATGACCCAAATCAAAAATGTGAACCGCAATGGCTGATAGGAGCTTGGGGTAAATTGCCCATCAAGGGTCGTGAGCATCGCGCCCGCAATACCAACAACCGCAGACCCAAGAATAAAGATTTGCAGATGGCGGCGGGTGACGTTTTTCCCCATCGCAGCGGCAGAGACTTCGTTGTCACGTATGGCGCGCACCATGCGCCCCCAAGGGGAAGCCAACGCATAAACGCAAAGAGCCAAAACGATGAGCAACACCGTAAGGAAAAGACCTGAATAACACAGCTTCACAAACAAGCTGGAGCTTTCGACGATCAATTGTCGTAATAAACTAGCCTCTTCGGCCCCCGTTAGCCCCGCCAAACGGCCTGAATAAAACCACTCAACCCATTCCGCAAAGCGCGGACTATCTTGTAATGCCAATTCGTATGGAACAGGGCGCGTAAGACCAGAAACATTTTTAACCCCACGGGTAAGCCAGTCTTCATTTTTCATCATGGCAACCAAAATTTCGGAGATGCCCAAGGTGGCGATCGCGAGATAATCAGAGCGCAAACCAAGCGCAACCTTACCAATGAACCAAGCTGCACCTGCGGCGAATAAACCGCCAATTACCCATGAGAAAATGATGGGCAAACCAAGGCCACCGAGGTAGCCAGATTTAGCAGGGTTGTCCGCTTCAATCGCGTTCACAGCAGGGTCGTAGAAATATCGAATAAGCAAATAACCGCCGAAAATTACAACAAGCATCAGCAACGATTTGAGCCAGCCAGAGCGTTTCCAGCGCGCTACAAAAACTGCGATTCCAATAACTGCGACAGTTACCACCGCAGAAATGAGCAGATTTGTACCGCCTGCCTGCCACGCTGACATAACGGGCGGACGTGACACAAGAACGGCGGCAACACCGCCCATGGCCGCAAAGCCCATAATCCCAACATTAAAAAGCCCCGCATACCCCCATTGGATATTCACCCCCAGCGCCATGATACCAGAGATCAAGCAGAGGTTGAAAATTGCGAGCATGACGTTCCATGACTGGTAGTAGCCAACCAAAAAGAGCAACACGGCCATTGTGCCAAAGCCCAAAAGGGCGCGAGAGGTAAGGCTCATATCACTTTCCCTTTCAGCAGGCCCGTGGGTCGTACAAGCAAGACGACCACCAGTATGATAAACGACACGGCAAATTTGTAATCAGTCGAGAGCAATTGCATCAGCCCCTCGGGGGCGTAATCTGTGGGCAGTAGATAGGTGAGGAATTTTTTGTAGGCATAGGTAACGGTGACTTCTGAAAACGCCACAACGAAGCCACCCAAAATTGCACCTACTGGATTACCAACCCCACCAACCACAGCGGCAGAGAACATCGGTAGCAGCAATTGGAAATAGGTGAACGGTTTGAAGCTTTTGTCTAGACCATAAAGCGTGCCAGCAATTGTTGCCAAGCCGGCAGCCAAAATCCAAGTCACCATCACCACTTTTTGCGGCGAGATACCAGAAAGCAAAGCCAAATCTTCGTTGTCGGAGAACGCCCGCATGGATTTCCCGGTGCGGGTACGGTTCAAGAACCAAAACAGCAAGGTGACCAGGATGATAGCGACCACAACGGTCAGGAGTTGTGACGACTTAATCGCCAGCCCCTCGTTCAGCCCCGTCATCTTCTTGAATGCCCGAGCTTTAATAATGAACCGTTCGCCATCAAAGAAATTCTGATCATTCGGCCCAATTATAAAGCGTACAAGGCCATTCATAACGAACATCACACCAACAGATGCCATAACCATGCGGATTGGGGGGGCTTTGATTTCGCGGTAATGTTTGTAAACAAGCTTATCGGTCAGCAATGCAAATGCAGCCGTTATTGCCACCGCAATCGGCACAGCCAATAAGGCTGTGGGCAATGGGCCAAATGTGATGCCGTTTGATTGCAACCACCAAGTAATCAAAATCACAATCATCGTGCCAAATGCCATCAGATCGCCATGGGCGAAATTGGCAAATCGCAGGATGCTGTAGAGAAGTGTAATCCCCAGAGCCCCAAGGGCAAGCTGTGAGCCATAGGCAAAACCAGGGATCAGAACAAAATTGGCGAACAAGACAATGGCGTTTAGAAAATCAATCACATCAGCCTCCCAAGAAACTTTTGCGGACTTCGGGGTTGGCGAGTAGCGCTTCCCCCGTGTCAGTGAAACGGTTTTCGCCCGTCACGAGCACGTAGCCACGATCGGCAATGTTTAAAGCTTGGCGGGCATTTTGTTCTACCATCAAAACAGCAACACCAGCCTCACGAATTTCGAGTATCCGATCAAACAGCTCGTCCATAACGATAGGGGAAACGCCCGCCGTTGGTTCATCTAGCATCAAGACTGAAGGCTTGGTCATAAGTGCGCGTCCTACCGCAACCTGTTGGCGCTGACCGCCGGAAAGCTCCCCAGCCAGTTGATTGCGCTTTTCACGCAGGATCGGGAACAGGTCGTAAATTTCGTTGATCGTATCAGAAAAGTCGTCGTCACGAAGGAATGCGCCCATTTCCAAATTCTCGTGGACGCTCATTCCCGTGAACACATTGGAGGTTTGCGGTACGAAGGAGATGCCCTCGGCAATTCTATCTTGTGGCGAAAGATCTGTGATGTCTTTGCCATCCAGTTTCACGGAGCCAGTATGGATGCTCAACATACCGAGCATGGCCTTCATGGCGGTGGATTTACCCGCGCCATTTGGGCCAACAATAACGGCAATTTCACCAAGTTCTACACCAATTGTACAACCCTTGAGAATATCGGGGCCGCCGTAACCGCCTGTAAGATTTTCACCAACGAGATACATCTATGACTTCTCGCTTTTCTTCTTGGGCTTTTTCTTTTTCGGTTTGGTTTTTGATTGGAGCTTCTTGTTCTTCAAGCCGCGTCCCAGATAGGCCTCGATCACCGCCTCATTAGAGCGCACCTCTAGGGCGGTTCCCTCAGCTAGCACCGCGCCCTCAGCCATAACAATTACTGGATCGCAAAGGCGGGTGATGAAATCCATGTCGTGCTCGATCATGCAAAATGTATAGCCGCGCTCTTTATTAAGGCGCAAAATGGCATCGCCAATTTCAGCCAACAATGTGCGGTTAACACCTGCCCCAACCTCATCGAGCAGCACTACCTTCGGGTCAACCATCATCGTGCGGCCAAGCTCCAGTAGCTTTTTTTGACCTCCAGATAGGTTGCCCGCTTTCTCATCCATCAAATGGGTGAGGTTGAGGAAGTTGATAACGTCCTCGGCCTTGGCGTGAATTTCTTCTTCTTGATCCCGCACCGCTCCTCGGCGAAACCAAGTGTTCATCAACCGCTCGCCCATTTGGTCTGCAGGAACCATCATTAGGTTTTCCAAAACCGTGAGGGTTGAAAATTCGTGGGCGATTTGGAACGTACGTAGTAGGCCCTTGCCGAATAGCTCATGAGGTTGAAGCCCCGTTACGTCCTCGCCATCCAAATAAACCGTGCCAGCGGTCGGCGGGAATAGACCTGCAATAATATTGAATAGCGTAGTTTTACCCGCGCCATTGGGGCCAATCAGCCCTGTGATAGAACCGCGTGTTATGTTCAGCGTTGCATTATCAACGGCGCGAACACCACCGAATTGCTTAGAAATGCCTTCAACTCTAATCATGGCTTCCCATTATGCCTTAACCTCCCGCTAAAAGTGTTCTTCTTTGAGAACATCTTGTCATCACGCTAGCCGTTGGCCTAAAGCATGATAGCAGATACTTCAACCGCCGTTCACCTTTGAGGGGAAAATTATGACAATTGCATCCCTTAAAGATGTGGGAAAACGTTTTCCCAATGGAATAGAGGCACTGGCTGGTTTCAACATCAGCTTGGCGGCGGGTGAAAAGGTGAGCCTGTTGGGGCCATCCGGTTGCGGGAAATCGACGGCGCTTCGGATATTGTCGGGACTGGAAACAGCGACGACGGGCGTTGTTTCAAATGAGCTTCCAGCCCAAGGCGCATTGGCCTTCGTGTTCCAAGACCCTACCCTATTGCCTTGGGCAACCGTTGCGAAGAACATAGCCATGCCCCTTGGATTAGCGGATGTGGCGCAAGGTGAAATTGATACGCGGGTCACCGAGATGCTCACCCGTGTTGAGTTATCCGAATTTACCGATAGCTACCCACACGAACTTTCTGGTGGGATGAAAATGCGGGTATCTATCGCCCGCGCCCTCATCACTCGCCCTTCTTTGTTATTGATGGATGAACCTTTCGCGGCGCTGGACGAGATCACCCGCTTTCGCCTCAACGATATGTTGTTGGAGCAACAGGCGCAGGAAGGTTTTGCCCTTCTATTTGTCACCCACAGTGTTTTTGAAAGCGTTTATCTCTCCGATCGCGTGGCGGTTATGTCCCCCCGCCCCGGTAAAATTGTTGCAGAAATCAAAACCGCACCAAAAACCAAACGCAATTCAGGTTTTCGGCTATCGGCGAAATATATCGAGCTATGCCGCAAGGTATCAGGTGCATTAGACGCGGCATCATAAGGCTTGTGGGATTGAGCTAAATCAGCCACCAATTGCTCATATAAAAAGAGGTGGATTCGAATGACCAATCAAAAACCAAAACCGTGGGCAGAAATGGCGCCGCAGCTTGTTGATGTGGCTATGGGGCGGCTTGCTGCGGATTTGGTTATTAAGGGCGGCCAATGGGTCAACGTTTATTCGGGGGAGATCATTCCTGATACTGATCTTGCCATTTCAGGCGGTCGGTTTGCCTATTGCGGCGAGGATGCCAGCCATTGCATCGGGCCTGATACGGTTGTGGTTGAGGCCAAAGGGCGGTTTCTCGTTCCGGGTCTTTGTGACGCTCATATGCACGTTGAATCGGGCATGGTCACCGTCACCGAATTTTGCCGCGCGGTTATTCCCCACGGTACGACCTCCATGTTCATCGACCCCCACGAGATCGCCAATGTACTGGGCATGGATGGGGTGCGGTTGATGCACGATGAGGCGCTGGCGATGCCGATTAATGTTCATGTGCAAATGCCCTCCTGCGTGCCTTCTGCGCCGGGTTTAGAGAACAGCGGCGCATCGCTTGGCCCAGACGATATTGCCGAGGCGCTGACGTGGGAAAACATCATCGGACTTGGCGAAGTGATGGATTTTCCGGGCGTTGCCGCCAACACCCCGCGCATGAGCGGCGAAGTGGCGGCGACCATGGCGGCTAATAAAACCGTTGGTGGTCATTTCGCCTCCCCCGTGTTGGACAAAAGCTTCCACGCCTACGCCGCAGGTGGCCCCGCCGACGACCACGAAGGCACAACAAAAGCGGACGCAATGGCACGGGTGCGCCAAGGGATGCGCGCCATGTTGCGGCTTGGCTCAGCTTGGTACGATGTTGAACAGCAGGTGCGCGGCATTACCGAGGACGGGCTAGACCCGCGCAATTTCGTGCTTTGCACCGACGATTCTCACTCTGGAACCCTTGTGAACGACGGCCATATGAACCGCGTCGTCAAACACGCCATTGATTGTGGCGTACCGTCTGTTACGGCAATTCAAATGGCAACCCTGAACACCGCCCAACACTTTGGTCTTGAGCGCGAATTAGGCTCTATTGCGCCGGGTCGATTGGCAGATTTTCTGCTGGTTGATAAGCTTGAAACCCTAGAGATTACAGACGTTTATGCCCGTGGCGTTGCTGTTGCTAATAGCGATGGTATCGCCGTTGATCTCCCCGCGTTCCCCTACCCCGAGAGTGCCAAGAACACCATCAATATGAAGCGGGATTTGGTGGCGAATGATTTCGATATTACCGCGCCTGAGGGGGTGAACACGGTTAAGGTGCGTGTTATCGGAGTGATAGAGAACCAAGCCCCGACAAAAGCACTGGAAGCCGAACTTCCTGTTACTGATGGCCTCGCGGTTGGCGATCCTGCTCAAGACATTTGCCAAATCGCGCTGGTCGAACGCCACCGCGCCACTGGCGGCGTGGTCAACGCGTTCGTCTCTGGTTTCGGCTACAACCTCCCCTGCGCCATGGCCTCCACCGTCGCCCACGACAGCCACCATATGATCGTCATCGGCACAAATAAACAAGACATGGCACTGGCCGCAAACCGCCTTAGAGAAGTTGGCGGCGGCGTTTGTTTCTTCAATGAGGGCAAAGAGTTAGCCATGGTAGAACTGCCCATCGCGGGGCTGATGTCGAACGAGCGCAGCGAAATCGTCGCCGCCAAAGCCGAAAACCTAGTAGCCGCCATGGCAAAATGCGGCTGCACATTGAACAACGCCTACATGCAACACTCGTTGCTGGCGTTGGTGGTGATACCAGAGCTACGGATTTCGGATATTGGACTGGTAGATGTGCGGACGTTTGAGAAGGTGGGGCTGTTTGTTTGATGGGGGGGCACCCCTCCCCTTGCCATCCCCGCTCACTGCGGGAATTAAATCCCACCAAACCCCGACAAACCACCGCCTAGCGAATTTCCTGTTACATTAATGCCCGTGTCATAGAGCGCCCCACCACTCACTGATTGGTAAAATTTTGCTGCCATTTTGGCTTGATTGCCATCCGCATGGCCCACAGATATTCCATATCCATTGTTCACATCTTGGGGAATGTTTTCATCCGTGCCGCGATAGGCAATGACTTTGCCGAAGTCTGTGTCGTAGGAGATTGCGTAAAAACCAGCGGCTTCGGCTTGGGAAGCAAAGGAAGTAGACACATCTTTAAGTCTCTTGGTAACTCTCGCAGTTCCAATTTGCGTATCAATGTCATCTGTCAGCCCCGTTATTCCAGTGCCATAACCTCGATTATATGAATCCATTGACAGGATCGCTAATAGTAAGTTTTTTGTGGAAGACATTTCTATTTCCCTCTTCGCCACACTGAGCTACTAAGTAAATCATGCTGCTCGCCTGAGAGGCTGGGCCAAATCTTATCTAACGTATTGTTATTTTTCTCCATCCACCCCAACACCGCCTCAACCACCCCCTCAGTCACCTTCTCATCCGTAATCTCCAGCGTAATGCTTTTCAGCGAATACCCCGCCCCGAAACTTGCCGCCAGATCATCCGGATCGACCTTTTTCACGCTCGCTGGGTCGTTGATGTCGGCGAAGGTGACAAGCATGGGATACATATCATGGGGAACCGGACGGCTTTCGCGCAACCTAGAGAGCATTCCATAACGACCTCGGGGATCACTAGGCAATTTATCGCTAAAAACATTGTGGGCTATGACATTAATACCAGAATTAAATGGGCCGCCGCGGACAAGGGCAAACAAATAGCGCTTGTCTGGCAATTCAACCACCACCGCCTCACCCGAAGCGCCCGATTTCACCGCATACCCGAGGCCTTGCGCTAAAATAATTATGAGGGCCGCCGTAAGCACTGGACACGCTATAACCAGTCCTAAGCCCCTGCGGGGTTTCAACCACAACAATTATCTTCTGGTGCCAGCTGTAGCTGGGATAGGCCAGCTTATACATTCCGAAAAGCAGCAAGGGGATGCCAACAAGCACCAGTAGTGTTTTTTTACCTCGGCTCATGACTTACCCTCGATTGAGGGTGGAATGGGAAGCCATTGTTTGTTGATTAAATCGGATGTTTTAATGTTCGTCGCAGTCATTAATAAAGCCCCGTTTGTATTGCGCATAGCACCGCGCGGTTTCCTCTTGGCTATTGAATCTGATTTGTTGATTTGTGGCAAGGGGGTTGCCAGTGGCAAAGAATAAAACCCCTTTTGAATGCACTGATAGATAGATTCCCGCTGTGGCGGGAATGACAACAATAATTATGCAATCCCCACCCCAAAATAACCGCTTGCCTTATCTCACAGACCGTCTATATCAACCGCGCACATGAATGTCGGGCTTCCGGCTGGTGGCTGAACGGATGGGTGTTTTTTTTGAACACAGGTTTACATAGGTAAACCGTCCTCCCGTGCTTCCGCTCTCGACACTTCTAATCGCGCCTTTCTTGCCCCTCTTGGGCTTTGGATAGCGTCGAAGAGGCTTAGCGCAGGAAGCTTGATTGAATTAAACATAAAGAAAGGTGGCTCATGGCCCTTTACGAACACATATTTATGGCTCGCCAAGACATTTCGTCTCAGGCAGTTGATGCGCTTGTTGAACACTTCAAAGGTGTTTTGGAAGCAAATGACGGCAAGGTCGAGAAGATCGAAAACTGGGGCCTTAAAACCCTGCCTTACCGCGTAAACAAAAACCGCAAGGCTCATTACGCTTTGATGAACATTGACGCGCCTTCAGCAGCCGTTGCTGAAATGGAGCGCCAAATGCGCATCCATGAAGACGTTATGCGTTACATGACTGTTAAAGTTGAAGCGCACGAAGAAGGCCCATCCGCCATGCTTCGTAAGAGCGATCGCGAAGATCGTCGTCCCCGTGGCGACAAGCCAGGTGGTGATCGTGGCGACCGTCCTTCACGCCCACCGCGTGACGACAAGCCAGCGCCAGCCGCTAAAACAGAAGAAGCTCCAGCGCCTGCCGCTGATGAAGCTGCAGCAGAGTAAGGAACAAGACCATGGTTGCTATTGAACAATTACCAGCACGTCGGCCTTTTCAGCGCCGTCGTAAAACATGCCCATTCACAGGCGAAAACGCACAAACAATCGACTATAAAGATGTTAAATTGTTGCAGCGTTACATTTCTGAGCGTGGTAAAATCGTACCATCACGGATCACAGCTGTGAGCATGAAGAAACAACGCGAACTAGCGAAAGCGATTAAACGCGCTCGCTTCCTCGCGCTTATCCCTTACGTTATTAAGTAAGCGATATTGAATAAGCCGTTTCGGAGCCTTGGTTCCGAAACGGTGTTTGAATGAGTTGAGCCATTTATATTGGGTCAACGAGTTGAGCCACGGCAATTCCGTCTTGGTTCTAACTGTCGAAATGACAGGACAGCGAGAAATATGAAACCCAACCCTACTCTTATTGCGATTCTATGCGGTCTATTAGCAGCTGTGCTGTTTCTCGGCCAAATTACGCTTGGGGTTATGGGATCAATCCTTTCTACCTTCACCGCATTTCCGTTGTTCGTCTCGGTTCTCGGCTTTGGCACAACTGCTGGGTTGATCAGCGGTGCTGTGGCCGCACTTATTGTGGGCATCATGTTCGGACCTTGGGGTGCGTTGGTTATCGCGCTCCTCACCCTTGGACCAACACTTTGGGTTGGTCACATGGCGGGGCTTGCACGGGACGAAGATGGGGAAGCCGAATGGTTCCCCATATCCACAATACTTGTGCGCATGGCGGCAATCAGCGCCGTAATCACAATTGTCATGGGCTATGCGAGCGGGTTCACAACTGAAATGGCGGTTGAGCAAATCAACACCTACATCACCCAATTTATCGGAGCTCAATCGAAGGCCGCCCAAACCGCACCAATGTTGAGCGCAGATCAAATAACAACTCAAGCAAATTCGATGGCGCGTATCATCCCCATCGCCTTCCCTGCTTCAATCTTCCTATTGTTGGTGATCAACCTCCTGCTCGGCGAACGCTTTGCCCGCAAGCAGGGTTGGGTATTACGCCCTAAGGACGATCTGCCAACTGCGGTTGGGCTGCCTTTAATTGCTGTCAGTGTCTTCATCGCTTCAATTGCTGCCGCGATCTTTATTACCGGCCCTGCTGGCCTTGTTGCCAAAGTGGTGGCGGGTGCATTTGGTGCGGCGTTCATTGTCGTTGGGCTTGCCACAACTCACTACATGACCCGCGGCTTGCCCGGTCGTGGTTTTATGCTTGGGCTCACCTATGCCGCTCTTCTCTTCACCCGTATCATCGCGCCGATATTGGCGGTTCTTGGTGTCGCGGAAACCTTATTCCAGTTGCGTTCTCGTTATGCGGCTGGCCGAAATTCAACACATTAGACTTTAACAAAAGGAACTAAAAAATGAAAATTATTCTACTAGAACGCATCGCCAAACTTGGCCAAATGGGCGATTCAGTAATTGTAAAAGACGGTTTTGCTCGTAACTTCCTCTTGCCTCAGGGCAAGGCATTGCGCGCCAACAAAGCCAACATGGCACACTTTGAATCTCAACGCGCCCACCTCGAAGCCCGCGACCTTGAGCGTAAAACTGAAGCTGAAGCTGTTTCTAAAGAACTTGATGGCAGCATCTATGTGGCTGTTCGTTCTGCTGGTGAAACTGGCCAACTTTACGGATCAGTTGCAGCGCGTGACGTTGTTACTTCTCTTGAAGAGAATGGTTTCTCTGTTGGACGTAGCCAAGTTGAGCTGCAAGCGCCAATCAAGGTTATCGGTCTGCACGTTGTAACCATCAACCTACACGCTGAAGTTCAAGCCAACGTAACAATGAACGTTGCACGTTCTGAAGACGAAGCTATACGCCAAGCTGCTGGTGAAGACCTCACAAGCCGTGATGCATTCGATAAAGACGACGAAGTAGCTGAAGAAGACGAGTTGAACCTCGACGATATCTTCGAGAACCCAGATGACGTTGAACTTGGTGACGGCGATGATGCTGATGCAGAAGAAGCTTCTGATGAAGCGCCAGCAGCTGAAGCGACACCATTCGTTGATGCGATAGTCTTACTTGATGGTGTTGGTGAAAAAACAACAGAAGCTCTTGAAGCTGAAGGCGTTACTACCCTCACTCAAATCTTGGATATGTCTGACGAAGATCTCGCAGCATTGAGCGAAAAAGTTGGCGCTGGCGACCAGTGGGAAACTAAAGAGTGGAAGACTCAAGCTCAAGAAATGAAGGACGGCAAGCCACCACGTGCGAAAGTCGACCAAGACCTTGCTGCTAAAATGGCTGCTGAAGTCTAAGCACTAAAATGCAATGCGATCGCCACCCCTGCCCCAACGGTCGGGGTGGTGATACCTCTAAAACATAGCCTAGCTTGCACTCTTTCAGGTAGGTCAAGAACCTTTCTTGTCGCAGATATCGGTTGTCCCCATTATCAACACCCTTGTATGATTAAAAAAATATATCACTTGGCTGATTCTTGCTGTTCCAACGAAAGCTTGAACGTGAGACGATGATAATCATATCCATCTCAACTCGACGAAGAAATAATGGCTGATACTGCAGATAATGTTGTCCAAGGGCCGGGTTCCGAGCCCGCATCCTACCGCGCCGCGCCCCATAATATGGAAGCCGAACAGGCGTTGCTGGGCGCTATTTTGGTCAACAACGATGCGTTTTATCGAGTGTCCGACTTTTTGGAAGCGGATCACTTCTTTGAACCCATTCATCGCCAAATATACAAAGTTACGGCAGAGATGATCCGTGCCGCTAAACGCGCCAACCCTGTGACCATAAAAACATTCTTGCCAGAGGACGAACGCATTGGCGACATGACCGTTGCGTCCTATCTGGCACGCCTTGCGGCTGAAGCCACAACGATCATCAACGCTGAAGACTATGGCCGTTCAATTTATGATCTTGCTACACGGCGGGATTTGATTGGGATTGGCGAGGACATGGTCAACATCGCCTTTGATGCCCCCGTTGATATGGCTCCTAATGTGCAAATTGAAGATGCCGAACGGCGGCTCTACGAACTCGCAGAAACAGGGCGTTACGGTGGTGGCTTTGCTGAATTTGGCGATGCGGTTGGTAGCGCTATTGATATGGCCAGCGAAGCTTTCAAGCGCGATGGGCATCTTTCAGGCGTTGCAACAGGTTTGCAAACATTGGATGCAAAAATGGGGGGCCTACAGCCTTCTGACTTGATTATTCTTGCGGGTCGTCCTGCTATGGGTAAAACCTCGCTTGCAACCAACATCGCCTTTAATATTGCTGAAGCCTATGAGCCAGAAATTCAGCCTGACGGTACTTCAAAAGCTATAAACGGCGGAATTGTTGGGTTCTTTTCATTGGAGATGGCAGCGGAACAATTGGCAACTCGTATTATTGCTGAACAGACCGAAATTTCCTCCTCAAAAATTCGCCGTGGGGAAATCAACGATACAGAATTTGAAAAGCTCGTTGGTTGTTCGCAAATGATGCACCGTATTCCGCTCTATATTGACCAAACGGGTGGTATTTCCATTGGTCAGCTGGCAGCAAGGGCGCGACGATTGAAGCGCCAACGGGGGCTGGACGTGCTGATTATCGACTATATTCAGTTGATGACTGGTAACAAACGCACCGATAACCGTGTTCAGGAAATTACCGAGATCACCACCGGTTTGAAGGCCCTCTGCAAAGAATTAAATGTGCCGATAATCGCCCTCTCCCAGCTTTCTCGTCAGGTCGAAAACCGCGATGATAAGCGTCCACAACTCTCAGACCTTCGTGAATCTGGTTCCATCGAGCAAGACGCAGATGTAGTGATGTTTGTGTATCGCGAGGAATATTACCTGCAAAATAAAGAGCCCGAATTTGGCTCTACAGAGCATGGTGAATGGCAAACAAAAATGGAGACTTACCGAGGCAAAGCCGATGTCATCATTGCCAAGCAGCGCCACGGACCAACAGGAACAGCAGGGCTAGCCTTCCAAGCAGAGTTCACCCGTTTTACTGACTTATTGGACGACGACCGTATTCCAGAACGGTTCGATTAAGCGATGGTTGAAATACCCCACCCCGACCTAGCAGGTGGGCGCTTGACCATTGACCTTGGGGCTTTGGTTTCCAACTGGAAATTACTTGCGAAAAATACGGGTGACGCAGAATGCGGAGCCGTGGTGAAAGCCAACGCCTATGGCTGTGGGATTGAGCCTGTTGTTGAAACCCTCAACAAAGATGGATGCAAAACCTTCTTTGTGGCCGTTGCCGAAGAAGGCAAACGGGTAAAACGGGTTGCTCCAGAATCTCGTTGTTTTGTGCTCAATGGATTATTCCCGGAAGCTGCCCCCCACTACGAAGAGGCTGGTTTAATACCAATTTTGGGTAGCCTGCCAGAGGTGGAGGCTTGGGCAAATTATGCCAAACAGAAGGATGCCGCCCTGCCCTGCGCCATACATATGGACAGCGGCATGACACGTTTAGGCATGAGCAAGCGGGAGCTGGAGCGGCTGATCGCCAGCGATCATTTAATGGATCATATCGAGCCGCAGTTGTTTATGACTCATTATGCCTGCGCCGATGATATTGGCCATCCAAAAACGGAAACCCAACGGGAAGCCTTTATTCAAGCCTCTTATCTGCTCCCTGGAGCTGCACGTTCGGCGGCCAATTCAGCAGCCATACTGCAGGCCGATGATCACAGCTTTGATCTCGTGCGCCCCGGCATTGCGATCTACGGTGGAGAGGCGTTAAACGACGTGCCTAACCCGATGAAACCTGTGGTTACCTTAGAGGGCCGGATCATTCAAATTCGCTCAGTTAAAGCGGGCGAAACCGTTGGTTACGGTAGCGCAGAAACAATCAAAAAAGACAGTAGAGTTGCCTATGTCTCAGTTGGTTATGCCGACGGGTATCATCGCGGTTCTAGTAACATGGGAACGGCGATGCGTTTGATTGCGCCCGCAACGAAAGCAGCTTTCGGCGGCACAATCATCAACGGTGTTGGCCGTATTTCAATGGACATTAGTGCCTTTGACGTTAGTGGGATTGATGAAAATGAAATTACGGCGGGCGATTGGATTGAATTGTTTGGACCGACAATTCCAGTGGATGATGTGGCGCGGGCAGCAGGTACAATTGGCTATGAATTGCTAACAGGTTTAGGCTCGCGCTATTCGCGAACCTATCTGAAATAAGGGCTAATACACTCGAATGGCTAAGGTCAAAATTCAATATATTTGCCAGAACTGCGGCAGCGTCCACCCGAAATGGGAAGGACGCTGTGATGCCTGCGGCGAATGGAATACCATTGTTGAGGAAACACCAAGCACGGGTGTTGCTTCTGGGCCTGGCCGTAAGCTCAAAAAGGGCCGCGTTATTCAAATGGAACCCTTGGATGGGGATACCAAAGAAGAACCGCGTATTATCACAAAGATCAGCGAGTTCGATCGGGTAACAGGCGGTGGGCTTGTTAGGGGGTCTGCCCTGCTTGTTGGCGGCGATCCAGGTATTGGGAAGTCTACCTTGCTGATGCAAGTCTCTGCTTCGCTCGCACAGGCCGGCCATGGGGTCGTTTATATCTCTGGCGAAGAAGCTGTTGCGCAGGTGCGACTACGGGCACAGCGGCTGAAAGTAGCTGAGAGTAATGTACAATTGGTGGCTGAAACCAATGTGGAAAACATCGTGACAACGCTGGAAGCGATGTCACAACCACCTGCCTTAGTGGTTATTGATTCCATTCAAACATTGTGGACAGATACCGTTGAATCTGCACCTGGAACGGTGACACAGGTTCGTTCTTCCGCTCAGGCAATGGTGCGCTATGCGAAAGCATCTGGTGCAGCAATTGTGCTGGTGGGGCACGTCACAAAAGATGGACAAATTGCAGGGCCACGTGTGGTTGAGCATATGGTCGATGCGGTGTTGTATTTCGAAGGCGAAGGTGGGCATCACTTCCGCATTTTGCGTGGGGTGAAAAATCGCTTTGGCCCGACAGATGAAATTGGTGTCTTTGAGATGTCCGATTTAGGGCTGCGCGAAGTGGCCAATCCTTCCGAGCTGTTTTTGGGCGAACGGCATAAAGCCGCCCCTGGCGCTGCCGTATTTGCTGGCATGGAAGGTCGCCGCCCCGTGTTGGTTGAAATTCAGGCTCTAGTGGCCGAATCGTCACTCGGCACACCGCGTCGCGCAGTTGTGGGGTGGGACAGCTCTCGACTTGCAATGATACTCGCAGTGCTTGAAGCCCATTGTGGGGTGCGCTTAGGTGGTCACGATGTGTATCTAAATGTTGCAGGGGGGTTTCGGATTACTGAACCTGCCGCAGATTTAGCCGTTGCTGCCGCGCTCGTTTCCTCATTAGCCAACAAGCCATTGCCAGACAACTCGGTGTTTTTCGCAGAAGTGAGCCTCTCTGGGCATTTACGGCCCGTTGCGCAGGCTGCAGGGCGATTAAAAGAAGCCTGTAAGCTAGGATTTGATGAGGCTACCTACGCCAAGGGAAGCGAAACCCTCAAACAGCCCGGATTGCGGATGAATACAATATCCACACTCGCAGATCTTGTTGTAGAACTTATTTCTGGGGGCGATGAAGCCTTGCGGCAAGCTGCGGATACTGGCACATAGAGCGCATTAGAAGAACGAGAAAAAAACCATGTCTATTACACTGCTCGACGGCATCTTGATTGTCATCATGTTAATCTCCGCCATACTTGCTATGATCCGTGGTTTTTCGCGCGAAATTCTCTCTATTGTTTCATGGATTGTCGCAGGCGCTGCAGCGCTCTTTTTCCACCAACAAATGGCTGCAACGCTCACGAATATGATCCCACAAATGCCTGACAATGAGCTTGTTCAAAAAGGTATTGCTGCCGCCGTAATTTTCCTCATTGTGCTGGTTGTCGTGAGTTATTTAACCATGCTCCTGGCGGACTTCATCATAGACAGCCGCATCGGCCCGCTCGACAGGACCTTCGGGTTTATATTCGGAGCAGCACGGGGCGCGTTACTCGTTATAATTACACTGATGGGCTTCCTTTGGCTTGCAAACGAAAACGAGCCTGACTGGGTTGCAAATGCGAAATCCAAACCAATGTTGCTTGCTATTGGAACCAATATTCAAAACGCTTTACCTGAAAACCTCGAAGGGCTGATTAAGCGCTACTTCGAAAAGACAACCGACGATAAGAAAGTTGGCGAACAGGAAACAGATCAAAAATCCTGATCCTTTCGTTGCAAATCTACTCATAACAGGAAATCAGATCCTATGGATGCCGACAAGTTCCACGAAGAATGCGGTGTATTTGGTATTTTTGGACATCCCGATGCCTCGACAATAACCACACTTGGGCTTCACTCCTTGCAACATAGAGGGCAAGAAGCGGCAGGAATTGTTACCTTTGATGGTAAAATATTCCACGCAGAACGGCATATCGGCCTAATTGGCGATACATTCACCAAGCCTGCCGTGATCGCACGATTGCCTGGTAAGCATGCTATTGGCCACAATCGCTATTCCACAACTGGTGGTGAAGGTATGCGCAATGTGCAACCTTTCTTCGCTGACCTTTCGGGCGGTGGTTTTTCAGTGGCTCACAACGGTAATATTACGAACGCTGCCAGTATTCGTGACCAGCTACAGCAACGCGGCGCAATTTTTCAATCTACCTCCGATACAGAAGTAATTTTACATCTCATTGCCATGAGCTCCGAAGCGCAATTAGTGGAAAAACTAACGGATGCAGTAAAGCAACTTGAAGGAGCATTCTCGCTCGTTGCTCTTTCTGGAAAAAAGCTAATTGGTTGCCGCGATGCCCTCGGCGTTCGCCCGCTGGTGTTGGGTGATCTTGAGGGTGCTTACGTGTTGGCCTCAGAGACCTGCGCCCTCGATATTATTGGAGCGCGGTTTGTGCGTGATATTGAGCCTGGAGAGATGGTGGTCATCAACGATAGCAGTATTGAAAGCATCTTCCCGTTTGAAAAAGTAAAACCTCGGTTTTGCGTCTTTGAATATGTCTATTTCTCACGGCCAGATTCAACGATCCACGGAGAAAATGTCTATAGTGTTCGAAAACGTATTGGTGAAGAGCTGGCGCGCGAAGCCCCTGTTGATGCAGATCTAATCATCCCGGTTCCCGATTCAGGAACACCTGCTGCAATTGGCTTTGCTCAGGAAGCCGCCCTTCCCTTTGAGCTTGGCATTATCCGCAATCACTATGTTGGCCGAACCTTCATTGCCCCTACAGACCAGATTCGACACATGGGGGTGAAGTTGAAGCACAATGCGAACCGCCGTTTGATTGAAGGAAAAAAAGTCGTACTGGTGGATGATTCAATTGTTCGCGGAACAACCAGCCAAAAGATTGTCGCTATGGTACGCGATGCTGGGGCAAAGGAAGTCCATATGCGTATCGCCAGCCCACCGACTGTGTCGGGCTGTTATTACGGAGTAGACACCCCAGAAAAAGGCAAGCTCTTGGCTTCTCGAATGAGTGTCAAAGATATGGCCGAGTTCATAAAAGTAGACAGCCTCTCGTTCATTTCTATTGATGGCCTCTACCGCGCTGCGGGTGAAGCATCTCGCAACAATGAGTCACCGCAATTCTGTGATGCCTGCTTTACTGGGGAATATCCGACCCAACTGACAGACCGTGAGGGGCACGGGACAAGTGACGACAATGTGCGCCCAATTTCTTTATTATCTGGTGGCCGATAAACGTGATTATTTCTAAGAACGAAAAACCGCTTGAAGGTCGAATTGCTGTTGTAACAGGCGCTTCACGAGGGCTAGGCTACCAAGCCGCCCTTGGTTACGCCAAGGCTGGGGCCCATGTTATTGCCCTAGCTCGAACTGTTGGCGGGCTGGAAGAGCTGGATGATGAGATCAAAGCCGCTGGTGGGAGCGCCACATTGGTTCCTGTTGATCTAACCGATTTTGATGCACTCGATAGGCTAGGCGCTAGTATTCACGAGCGCTGGGGAAAGCTGGATATATTACTCGGAAATGCGGGAACGCTCGGTATATTAACCCCACTTGCACAAATGAAACCAAGCCTGTTCGACGAAATATTTGCGTTGAATGTTACAGCAAATTTTCGTCTCATACGCTCGCTTGATCCATTGCTACAATGCTCAGATGCAGGGCGCGCGATATTCATCAGCTCAGGTGCAGCCCGCAGTGCGCGCGCTTTCGTTGGCCCCTATGCGGCAACAAAAGCTGCCCTTGAAGCCATGGTTTACTCCTACGCGAACGAAAACAAGTCGAACGACCTCAATGTTAATTTAGTTGATCCTGGGACACTACGGACCAAAATGCGGGCTCAATACGCTCCCGGTGAAGATCCAGAAACTGTCACGCTTCCTGCAGAAATAGTTCCAACATTGGTCGAACTGGCTTCCCCATCCACGAAGGAAAATGGCAGGCTGTACGATTTCCCAAATCTCATATGGGCCCCACAATAGGCATTTCTTTCAAACTATCTTAACCATGTCAGCCCATATTTAGGACCGTATCTGTAAGGAGTATGGTCTTATGTCAACAACAAGTGAAACTACGAGTAGTAATCTGACACGGGAAACCAATATCATTGGGGATGATATTTATCTCGTTGAGATGACAGAACGCCTCAAACGGCTTCGTTCCTTGATGGGTGAAAAAGAAACACGCACAGGCCGCCCGAAACGCTGGGTCAACCGAGTAAAATTCGGCGGATAGCTCTAATGAACTAAACAATTTTACATATATTGTTAGTTGATATTTATATTCCTAATTGATATATGGCGGTCAAGCATATACCCGACCATCATATATCAAACGAGAATGACCAATGAATGTACGCACCCTCTGCCTCGCCATCTTGAATGGTATGGACAGCACAGGATATGAAATCCGCAAGCTCGTGTCAGATGGCCACTTCAGCCATTTTATTGATGCCAGCTACGGATCAATCTACCCCGCACTCAACAAGCTTGAGCAAGATGGGATGGTTACAAGCTTCGAAGAACAACAAGATGGGAAACCAAACCGCAAGGTCTATTGCGTGACCGATACAGGCCGTTTGGAATTCCTCAATGCGCTGTCACAACCTGCCCAAAAAGACAAATACAAAAGCCCATTTCTCCTGCTCGCCATGTGCGCCGAGTTGATGCATCCAGCAGACCTTAAGCGCGCCATCGACAAGCAGATTGTCGAGGTTAGAGCAGAACTAACACTCATTGATACAGGTGTGCGAGACGTGGATATGAAAGGGGCTGATTGGGTGGCGAACTATGGGCGCTCATGCCTTAGCGAGGGGTTGAAATATCTCGAACAGCACAGAGGTGAGCTTGAAAAAATTGCAGGAACATCGCTTAAAAAACTCAGTGCTCTTACGGCCGCGGAATAGGAATAACAGAACATGAAATTACGTGGATCACATCTTGTTTCATTAGCCATCATGGCCGCCATTGGGGGCTGGATGTTCACTGGCAATCTGATTGAAGGTGGGCAGGCAGACCCAAATGCAGAAACAATAGTGGAGCGTGAAGCAAAGCGCACCACTAAGGCATTCCGTGTTCGTATTGCGGAACTGCAACCAAGTGAACAGCTATCTAACCTGAACATACGAGGCCGAACAAAGGCTGATGCAATGGTTAGCGTTCGGGCAGAGACCGGCGGAACCGTGCAGGAGCGGCCTATCCATAAAGGCCAGCTTGTAAAAGCCGGTGACCTGCTTTGTGTTATCGATCCCGGAGTGAGAGGTATCAGTCTTGATCAGGCGAAGGCACAATTAGAACAAGCCGATGAAGACTATAGAGCAACCACAAGGCTGGTTCGCCGTGGGTTCGCAACGAAGTCAAAGCTACGCCAACTGAAGGCGGCCCTTAATGCGGCGAAAGCTGCATTAGCAACTACACAGCAAGATATCGCACGCACCGAAGTCCGCGCCACCACTGCTGGCGTTGTGCAAGAACCGCTTGCTGAAATTGGCGACAATCTCACCCCTGGCGGCATCTGCGCAACCTTAATGAACCCAGATCCAATGCTATTCACTGGTCAAGTTTCTGAGCGTAGTATCGGCGAACTAACAACCGGTATGAAGGCCAACGTCACCTTAATAACGGATACGGTTGTCCAAGGAAAAATTCGTTATATCTCACCTGTGGCTGACCCGAAGACCCGAACGTTTACGATTGAAATCATGCTGCCAAATGGAAAGGGCAATATTCGTGACGGGCTTACAGCAACGGCCCTCGTTCCCCTCAAGCCAACCAGTGCCTATGAGCTAGATGCCAGTTGGCTGACCTTGGCCGATGATGGAACCATCGGTGTTAGAGCCGTTACCTCCAACAACGAAGTGTCATTTCATCCTGTAAACATTCTCACCCAAAATCAAAAAACTATGTGGGTTAGCGGGCTTGAACCAGGGTTGAAGATCATAACCCTCGGGCAAAACTATGTCTCTAAAGGGGTGAAAGTAGTGCCCGTCACGGCAGAAGAGATGAAGATGCTGGAAGAGGCCGAGAAGAATACAAAGGTTAAATCAAAAACATGACCAATGCTCTCGCCCTCATATTAAGCAGACCAAAGTCTGTCTTAATGATCATGATCGTGATGATAATTGCGGGCGTGATGTCCTATATAAGTATCCCCAAGGAAGCACAGCCAGACATTGATGTTCCCGTCTATTTCGTCTCCGTCGTTCAACCAGGAATTTCTCCAACCGATGCTGAGCGACTGTTGGTACGCCCGCTTGAAAGCAAGTTGCGCGGCCTAAAAGGCTTGAAAGAAATTACAACTGTTGCCTCCCAAAGCAGCGCTATAGCTGTGTTGGAATTCAATATTGATACCGAAAAAGACAAAGTGCTGGCTGACATCCGCGATAAGGTCGATCAAGCAAAAGCAGAATTACCCGATGATGCAAAAGAACCTGTCATTGCAGAAACCAATTTCGCTCTGCAACCGACGATCATCGTGACCTTATCGGGGCAAGTCCCTGAACGCACTCTCTTCCAGTTCTCCCGACGGCTAAAGGATGAGATTGAAGCGATCAGTACTGTTCGCGAAGTGACGCTTTCAGGAAACCGTGAAGAAATGCTCGAGGTCGTTCTCGATCTCGCTCGGCTTGAATCCTACAATATTACACAAACAGAATTGCTGACTGCGCTTAGTCAAAACAACCAGTTGGTAGCGGCGGGACATATTGATAATGGCAAGGGTCGCTTCAATCTAAAGGTTCCCGGTCTGGTTGAATCCGCCAAGGATGTTTACTCAATTCCCATCAAGCAAAATGGCGAAGCCGTGGTAACATTGGGCGATGTTTCAGAAATACGCCGCACCTTCAAAGATCCATCTGGCTATACACGTGTGAACGGTGAGCCCGCGATCGCGCTGCAAGTTGTAAAGCGGATCGGGACAAACATTATCGAGAACAACATTGCCGTTCGTAAGGTCGTTGCTGACTTTTCCAAAAACTGGCCGAAGTCGATTAAAATCAATTACCTGCTCGACCAATCGAGCTTTATTGACGAAGTTCAGGGCTCATTGCAAGCATCAATCATGACAGCTATCGCCCTGGTGTTGATCGTTGTTGTAGCTTCTCTCGGCTTACGTTCTGGCTTGCTTGTTGGCCTATCTGTCCCCGTCTCTTTCGCCGTTGGCTTTCTAATCTTAGCCATTGCCGGCATGACCGTGAACATGATGGTGCTATTCGGTATGGTGCTGACCGTTGGCATGTTGGTTGACGGGGCTATTGTTGTTACTGAATACGCTGACCGGAAATTGGCTGAGGGCATGCCCTCAAACGAGGCATACACCCGTGCGGCGCAATTGATGTTTTGGCCAGTTGTCTCCTCCACCGCCACCACTCTTGCAGCCTTTTTACCGCTCTTAATGTGGCCAGGGGTTCCCGGCGAATTCATGTCCTTTTTGCCGATAATGGTGATTATTGTTCTCAGTGCATCACTAATGACAGCGCTAATTTTTCTTCCAACGACTGGGGCGATGACAGGTTGGATTGCTAATAAAATTGGGCGTAAAGGCGGCGTTATGCTTTCAGCGATTGTCACCTCGTCAATGCTTGGGTTCGCAGCATTTGCATTGACTGATGGTGGACTGAACCTTGGTTTGGGCGCCCTAGTTAATAGCATTGAAGGCCCTGTTAGTGGGTTCCTCGCCGAATGGCCGATAAAGACAGTGACAGCGTTAATCGTTGGCGGAACCGTTGGGTTCTTCACTTTTCCATTTGTTCTTGGTTTCCTAAAATGGCGAGACAAACAGGATTCAGAAGCTGAAGCCGTCAGCTTAATGTTCACCAGCCGTAAAGCGCTAGACATCAAGAAAGTACCTGGTGCGATGGGAGCTTATCTCAAGTTTCTCAAATTAACATCGGGCAATTTGATCAGTAACTTTGTTGTAATCGCAACCGTGCTCGGGGTGGCTTATTTCGTAATGTTCAAGGCCTTCCCGGCTAACAACAGCGGTGTGGAATTCTTCGTTGATGAAGAACCAGATGTAGCCATTGTTCTCGTATCAGCACGGGGCAACCTCTCCGCCATTCAAGCCCTCGGCATCGTGAGCGAAGTTGAAAAAATTATTCTCACTATTCCTGGAATTGAAAATTCAGTCATGACCGCAAGCGCCCCCGGCGGTAGTGGTGTTGGCAGCCCTATTGGTGGGGTAACAGATAAGCCCCGCGATGTGGTGGGGGAATTGCAAGTGGAGCTAACAGACTTTTGTTGTCGCCGTGTTGCAGTGGAAATCTTTAAAGAAATTCGCGAGAAAACTGCCTCTATTCCCGGCATTAAAGTTGAAGTTCGTAAAATTGAAGGCGGCCCGCCTACGGGTAAGGATTTGCGCCTACAGGTGAAATCTACCAATTATAATGAAGTTGCCGATGCTGTTAGAAAAGTACGCACGCAATTTAATACAATCGCAGGTATCCAAGATATTGAAGATGGCCTCCCCCTCCCCGGCATCGAGTGGGAGTTAAAAGTGAACCGCGAAGAAGCGGGGCGTTATAACGCTGGTATTGCTGCAATTGGCGCCATGGTGCGACTGGTTACCACTGGGGTCATAATTGGCACTTATCGGCCAGATGATTCTGAAGATGAGCTAGATATTCCAGTACGCCTTCCGAAAGCTGAGCGCAGTTTTGAGACCCTCGACAAGCTGAAACTTCAAACCCAAAATGGGCAAGTACCACTATCGAATTTCGTCACCCGTACCGCGAGAGCTCAAGTCAGTTCGATCACCCGCAAGGATGGTCTCTACTCGATGGAAATTAAAGCCAACCTTATTCCAGGCTTTATAGCTAACGGAAAAGCGATCACGCCGAACGATAAAGTTGCAGAAATTGACACATGGTTAGCCGAACAACAATGGCCAGCTGGAGTGCAGTTCAAGCACAAGGGTGGTGATGAAGAACAGAAAAAATCAGGTGAGTTCCTTGCCAAGGCAGGAGCCATTGCACTGTTCTTGATGTTCATTATTTTGGTCACGCAATTCAATTCGTTCTACCAAACCATTCTCACCCTCTCGACAGTCATTCTCGCCGTTGTTGGTGTGTTGATCGGGCTGATGGTCACGGGGCAAAAATTCTCAATCATCATGACAGGCACAGGCGTTGTTGCGTTAGCCGGAATTGTGGTCAACAACGCGATTGTTCTCATAGATACATTCAACCGCCTACGTGAAGAAGGGGTTGAAACCCGTGAAGCCGTGTTGAAAACTTCGGCACAACGACTGCGCCCGATCATGCTCACAACTGTGACAACCATTCTGGGCCTCGTGCCAATGGCGTTGCAAATCAATATGGACTTCTTCGCCCGTACAATTTCCTATGGCGGGATTACTTCAGTTTGGTGGGTTCAATTGGCGACTGCCGTTATTTCCGGTCTGGCCTTCTCAACAGTTCTCACCCTCGTGGTTATTCCAAGCATGCTGGCCATGCCTGCAAACTTCATGGCGGTGGTTCGCTGGCGCTGGAATAAAAAACAGACTCAACAAGATGAAAAACTTGAGGGCAACGCAATTATTGAAGAAAATAAAGGACACCCCGAAGATGCGAGTGTCTTACCAATTCCAGCACGGTTGAAAATTGGCAATGATAATGAACCGATTGCTAGTGCCGCTGAATGAAAGAGCTGCCTGTCGCTATCCCTATTCAGCTTCTCTCTTTAGCCAGTCACGATAACTCAGTGGAATTGATGCAAGATACAAAAGGCTAACACCGCTAAGTACATACCACGGGTAACTGAATAGCATTGCAATTGCCAACATCAGACCGACCATGAACGGAAGAACTAAACGGCGCGAGATGCGCTTTCCTGCACGTTTACCAGACCAAGTTGGGAGATTTGAAACCAATAAGAAGGCGATGAACAGAAGATAGATAGAAGAAAACCAAGTCATCCATGGACCGCGCTCTAATCCTAATATCCCCAGGTAAACAGGAAGTAAGCCGATCAATGCACCAGCTGGTGCAGGTACGCCGGTAAAAAAATCAACCTGCCATTGTGGGCGGTTAGGGTCTTCCAACATCACATTAAAACGGGCCAGCCGTAGACTTGCACAGATGGCAAAAATCAAAGCGACAATCCATCCCATAGAACGGGCATCCTTGAGCGTCCAAAAATATAAGATAAGAGCTGGGGCTACGCCGAAATTAACAAAATCTGCGAGGGAATCCATCTGCTCCCCAAAGGAAGAGCTGGACTTTAAAAACCGCGCAACACGGCCATCAAGCCCGTCAAGAATTGCTGCAAATACAACGGCAAGAATTGCCAGCTCAAAGCGCCCCTCAACAGCCAAACGAATTCCCGTCAAACCAGAACAAATTGCACCGAGGGTTATCAGGTTTGGAACCAACATACGAAACGGCACATCTCGTAAACGCGAAATCGGCTCGTTGAGATCCTCACCATCGAACAGATTTGGAAGCTCCTGTTCGTCCTCATCATCCTTTGGGATAAATTCTGGGAATGGCGGTTTCACTTCAAACCAACCTAAATAGTTTTTGGGATTGGGCTGGTGAAATTTGTATCCCCATGGGCAGCAAGAATACTCTCGCCTGCAATCATCGTTTGACCAAGGGCGACACGAGGTGTGGCTCCTTCTGGAATGAACACATCAACACGAGAACCAAAACGAATAAGACCAAACCGCTCGCCCTGCCCTATTGTATCCCCCTTATCACTCCAACAAAGAATACGGCGAGCAACGAGGCCCGCAATCTGCACTGCTCCAACAGGGCCATGGGGGCCATCTATAAGGAGAGAATGACGTTCATTTTCATCTGATGCCTTATCCAAATCAGCAGATAAAAACTTGCCGGGGCGATGTTTTGACACCAGCAGTTTACCGCGAACAGGGGCACGATTCACGTGGCAATTAAACACATTCATGAAAACCGTAATGCGCATACGAGGCTCATCCCCCATCTCTAATTCTGTAGGGGGAACAAAAAGACCGATACTAGAGATAACGCCATCGGCGGGGCTGATGATCAAGTCATCGCTGATGGGTACAACCCGTTGCGGGTCACGGAAAAACAGTGCGCACCAGATCGTCAAAATCAAGCCAATCCAGAACAGGGGCTGCCAGACAAATGCCAATGCTAAAGTGACAAACGCAAAGACCGATATAAAACGATAGCCCTCCTTATGGATGGGAACCATGGCATCGCGAATTGAGTTTGCTATAGACATTGTCATCTTCCTGTAAGGGTCGTTGGTTCTATACTCTCTAGGAACAAGCCTGCAAAGGCTTTAATGCTAATGCGGGTTATTTAGTCACCTCACTAAGTTCATCCTTTTCTTGGACATCCCTTAGCCGCTGCTCAGCCTCACTGGTTTCAAGCTGGCGGTTCCACATGGTTTTGTAGAGGCCATTCAGCTTGAGCAGCTGGCGGTGCGTGCCGCGCTCGGCGATTTCACCCGCTTCAAGTACAATGATCTCATCCGCGTCAATAATAGTTGAGAGACGATGCGCGATAACCACCGTTGTGCGGTCCGTCGAAACGATATCGAGCGCTTGCTTTATATCTTGCTCTGTTCGGGTATCAAGAGCGGAGGTTGCTTCATCCAAAATCAATATTGGCGGAGCCTTAAGTAAGGTGCGGGCAATGGCGACTCGTTGTTTTTCCCCACCAGAAAGCATCAGGCCACGCTCACCAACTTGAGTATCGAAGCCCTGGGGAAGTCGGGCAATAAAATCACCAATTTGGGCTCTATCCGCAGCGAGTTGCACCTCTTTTTCTGATGCATCCACCCGACCATAACGAATGTTATAGGCAATTGTTTCGTTGAACAGAACAGTATCCTGCGGAACCATTCCAATTGCAGATCGGAGTGTTTTTTGTTGCACGTCCTTCAGGTCCTGCCCGTCAATAGTTATAGCCCCGCTTTGGACATCATAGAACCTAAATAGGAGGCGCGAGATTGTTGATTTTCCGGCCCCCGACGGGCCAACAATTGCGACAGTATTTCCAGCGGGAACCTCGAATGAAACATTTCTTAAAATGGGTCTTTCAGGGTCATAATGAAAATTCACATTCTCGAAACGAATGGTCCCTTTCTCAATAACGAGAGGGGCAGCATTAGGATTATCAATAACCTCTGGCGGCACATCAAGAAGATCAAACATTGATTCAATATCGGTAAGTCCTTGACGAATTTCGCGATAGACAAAACCAATGAAATTCAATGGTATAGATAGTTGCATTAGAAACATGTTGATCAGGACAAAATCGCCTATCGTTTGCTCTCCCCGTTGGACGGCCATGGCCGAGAGAACCATACAAGCCAGCATGCCGATAGAGAAAATTACGGTTTGACCAAAGTTCAACCAGCCTAAGGAAGTCCACGTCTTGGTCGCTGCTTTTTCATAGCCTGCCATGGATTCATCAAACCGCTCTGCCTCCATTTCCTCATTACCGAAGTACTTTACCGTTTCAAAATTCAGCAACGAATCAATGGCCTTAGAATTTGCCTCCGTATCTGATTTATTCATGTCGCGACGAATTTGGATGCGCCAATCACTCGCCTTAATGGTAAACCAGCTGTAAGCCCAAACAGTGAGTGCAATAACCACCACATAAATCCAGCCGAAGTAGTAAGCAAAAATTCCAGCATATAGTCCGAATTCCAAAATCGTCGGTAAGGTGTTTAGAATTGTGAAACGAACAATCGTCTCAATTCCTTTGGTCCCCCGCTCGATTATGCGAGAAAGACCGCCAGTACGGCGCGCGAGGTGAAACCGTAGCGATAGTTGGTGCATGTGAACAAAGGTTCTATGTGCAAGTTGACGTACGGCATGCTGCCCTACCCTTGCGAATAATGCATCGCGCAACTGGTTGAACCCCGTCATTACCACCCGCGCAACATTGAACCCAACCACCAACATTATTGGGGTGGTGAGCGCTACGGGGAGCCATGAGATTTCCTGCTCGATATTTCCTAAAGCATCGGTCGCATATTTAAAAAAGAACGGCACAACTGCCGTGATTAGCTTAGCTATTACGAGAAAAAACGCGGCGTAAAGCACACGCATTTTTAAATCGGGCCTGTCTGATGGCCACATGTATGGCCATAGGTTTGCTATTGTTGAGAGGGTCGATTTATCAGCTTTTGGTGAATTAGAATCGGTCAAATCAGGCTTTCAAAGTGAGTACAACTAACAGCATTTGCTAGTACAACAGGAATCAAGAAATGTGCTGGTCGTGAACGCCATGTCCTTTAACAGCTCTTCGTTTACTTGATATTGGGAGCGAGGCGGAACAGCCTCCGCAATAATAATGCCAGCCTCAATGAGCACCTTAAGGTGCTGAGAAACAGTGGATTGGGCGAGCGGGAGAACCTCAGTGATGTCCTTGCAACCACAATGGCGATGTTTGGCAATATGGCGCAAAATGTCTATTCGTGCAGGGTTTGATAAAGCTGCAAATACAGTTGCCATCTTTTCATTATCTGGGCTTTTAGTTTTGCTTGTATCATCTGGAGAGGAACAGCAGGCCATTAGATTCTCCTATCATCGTAATATTACGATGAATGTAACCTCTCCTGCCCCGTGTGGCAAGAGCCGCTATACGTTTAATCCATTTTTTCAGGTATTTTGAACACCTGCCCAACAAAAATTCGACTAGGGTCGCGGATCTGATCGCGGTTGGCATTATAAATTGTCGTGTAACGAATACCCTTCCCATAGGTGCGTCGCGAAATAAGCCATAGGTTATCACCCGGCTTAATAATCACGGTTGTGCCTGTGCGTATTGGTTTGGGCTCTTTGGTAAGGGCAAGTGCTGGTGCTCGCACGTTGTCATCTTTGTGGGCTTTTTTTGGAGTGAGAGCTGGCACTTCCCTAGAAGCCATATCTTGCTCACCTTCAACGGACTTCTTTTGTTTGTTTCTTGGCTCCGCCTTTTTAGCAGGCTTTGCCGTTGCTAATGCAAGCTTAGGTAGTTCATGGCGCAGCGGAACTTCCACCCGTGATAAAACACTCCCAGTTTTTCGTTCAACAACATCTGCTCGAACAATATGCTCACCCGCTTTTAGGCTATATTTTTTTGTCAAAAGAAAACGGTTATTTGAAGTGCCAAATGCGGAACCAATAAATTGATTGTCGATATATATTCGAACCAGCTTCCTACGAGGCACCTCGCCAGCAACAAAAATTTCACCGCCCTCCACTTCGACCGCCTCAAGAATGATGCGTGGTGCTACTGCCTTTTTCGGCTTATCTTTTATGGCAGGAGCAGACTTCCTTGCGGGGTCATTCACTGCAACCGTATCTTCTTTCTTGACCATGCTCTTAGGCTTAACCGTGATCTGTGTCGCCTTACCGGCGCGGCTGATCATTGCAAGAACTTCGCCGCCTTTTTTGGGCACATGAATAATGCTGGTTTCATCTGAGATTACAGTTTTTCCAGACTTGTCAGATGTTTTCAACCTCAAGACATAATCGCCTGGCGCTAATGGCTTAGCGGGTAGAATGACAAAATCTCCTCCAGTACCTGCAACTGTTGAGCCCAATATTGTTCCGTTCACCATCTCAAGTTCGACAGTCTGCTCCGAACCAGATCTACCTGCCACAAGAATTGACCCATTCTTTTCTACGCGAAGAACATCGAAGGTTGGCTTAATAAATTTGACGGTCAGAACGGGTTTTTCTTTTGAGACGGATTTAGAATTTGGTATTACCGTCGTCTCAAGCAGTTTTTTATTTACAGGCTTCTTTGGGTTAAGCTTTTTAGCAATTATCGGCTGAACCTTCTCGTAAACAGCCTGCACTTCTTTAGGCTTCACCAACCCAGAGGCAAAACTTCCCGCTAAAACTGCAACAGCTCCTAAGGCTGTGTACATACCATATCTCATTGGCTTGTTTGTCATCGTCCGCCTATTTCTCGCCGTAGGTTTTGACCAACCATCAGCACTACCCCATTAACCACCTGCATATAACCTAACATATCTACCGCAGATCACCTATCTGACAGCTTGCATATAAGGAAGGTATCTTGTGGTTACTAGCCATATTGGGCATACGTAGGGATTATAAAATCATCCATACAGAATTGCGCCACCATGATAAATTCCCTTTGTGTTTATTGCGGCTCTTCACCGGGGGCTGACCCACGCTTTGTTGAAGAAGCTGAAAAGCTTGGCAACAGTATCGCCGCCCACGGCATCCGCCTTGTTTATGGCGGCGGGGATAGAGGCCTCATGGGAACTGTTGCCCGCGCAACATTAAAGGGTGGCGGAGCGGTAACGGGGATTATTCCAGAATTCTTACGGGATATGGAACAGGCAAACGGCACGCTTGGCATGGACGAAGCAGAGATGATTGTCGTGCCCGACATGCATACACGTAAGCAGATGATGTTTGATAAGGCCGATGCTTTTGTGGCCCTGCCCGGTGGTATTGGCACGCTAGAAGAACTGGTCGAAATCCAGACTTGGGCACAACTTGGCCGCCATACGAAGCCCATTGCGCTCTTGAATGTGAATAACTTCTGGTCGCCCTACGTGGAACTGGTTGAACACATGAACAGCGCGGGCTTTTTACACAATCCTGATCGGGTAATGCCGTTGGTATTCACGGATGCCAGCGAGATCATACCGACCCTACTCAACCCCGCTTAAACAGGCTCCACGTATAAAGCGCCAACGCAAACCATATCATGGCGAATGTAACGCTTTGCCAAAAATCCATTGACTCTTTGAACACAAAAATTGCGATGAGGAAAATCATACTCGGCGCTATATATTGCATCAAACCAAGTGTCGTTAGCCGCAAGAGCTTGGCCCCATAGGCATAGAAAATAAGTGGAACTGCGGTCACCACCCCCGCAAACATCATCCAACCGCCGTCGGTATTTGCAAATGTGAAATGGCTTTCCCCTTGGAAAACCAACCACCCAATGTAGGCGAGTGCGAAGGGAGAAAGAATGACCACCTCCATCAAAAAACCTTGGGTTGGTCCAACTGCTACCGTTTTTCGGAAATAGCCATAGGCCGCGAATAGGACGGCTAAAGAAACTGCTATCCATGGGAACACCCCGCCAGCGACAGTCCGCAAAACAACTGCGGCCAAAGCAATGGCAACCGCCGCCCATTGTAAACGAGTAAGTTTTTCACCCAAAAGTGCAAAACCAAGCACAACGGTAAGAAGCGGGTTTATGTAATAACCAAGGGCGGCTTCAGCCGTTCTATCAACAGAAATTGCCCAGACATAAATGCCCCAATTGAGTGAGATGAGAACGGCAGTAATGGCCATCATACTGAAAATACGCTTATCAGAGAAAAGCGATTTCAATTCACCTAACCGGTGCTGAAAACCGATCACAAGCAAGGCAATGGGTACAGACCAGAGGATACGGTGAGCAATCATTTCAGCTGCAGGAACATGGTCGAGCAAACGGAAATAAAGCGGCAAGAAGCCCCACAATCCGTAGGCCCCTAATGCGTAGAAAAAGCCTTTGCGGGAGGAGTACGCGTCGTCGCTCAAACCCCTGCCTCGCTTTTAACGAGCCGATAATTAAGGCTATCAATCAGGGCTTGGAATGAGGCATCAATGATGTTGTCAGATACGCCAACCGTCCACCAGCGCTCGCCGCTGCTGTCCGTAGATTCAATCAACACCCGCGTAATCGCTTCCGTACCGCCGTTCAAAATTCGTACCTTAAAGTCCACGAGCTCAAGGCTTTCGATTTCCTTTTGATATTTCCCAAGGTCCGTCCGAAGGGCTTTATCCAGTGCGTTCACAGGGCCCATGCCTTCTGCAACCGACATGAAACTTTCGCCATCAATCAGCAGTTTCACCACCGCTTCTGACATGGTGACCACCTCGCCCAGCGCATTGAAACGTCGTTCGACTGTGGTGCGAAAACTTTCGACGTTAAAGAATGTTGGAACCGTGCCAAGAGTACGCCGCGCCAGCAATTCAAAACTCGCTTCAGCAGCTTCATAAGCGTAACCCGCCGCTTCCCTCTCTTTCACAATAGAGATCAGCGTATCGAGTTTCGGATCAGATTTTGACACCTCAATTCCGCGTTTGGAAAGTTGGTCGATGAAGTTGGATTTTCCACCTTGGTCGGACACCATAAGGTTCCGCACATTGCCAATGCTTTCAGGTTTCACATGCTCGTAGGTAGATGGGTCTTTAATCAAAGCTGAAGCATGGATGCCAGCTTTTGTCGCAAAAGCAGACGACCCCGCATAGGGTGCTTGGCTGTGAGGAGCACGGTTGAGCAACTCTTCAAAAGCACGAGAAAGGCGGGTGATCGTCTTTAGTTTTTCTTCCGTTATTCCAACTTCGAACCGTTTCGCAAAGTGAGGTTTCAACGCAAGAGTTGGTATAAGGCTGATGAGGTTAGCATTACCGCACCGTTCGCCGATGCCATTAATTGTGCCTTGCACTTGCCGCGCACCGCCTTCTATCGCGGCCAGTGAGTTGGCCACCGCTTGGTCGGTATCGTTGTGGGCATGGATGCCGACATTCTCACCGGGGATGATTTTGCAAACAGCTTCCACAATCTCGCGTATTTCTTCTGGCTGAGAACCGCCGTTGGTATCGCAAAGCACCACCCAGCGCGCACCCGCATCATGGGCGGCCTTGGCGCATTCAAGCGCGTAGCTTGGGTTGGCTTTATAGCCATCAAAAAAGTGTTCGCAGTCCACGAGCGCTTCTTTTCCCGCATCAATTGCGGCTTTCACGGATGCCGTTATGCTGTCGATGTTTTCCTCATTGGTGCAACCCAACGCCACTTTCACATGCAAATCCCATGCCTTTGCCACATAGCAAATTGCCGAGGCAGCAGAACCTGTGAGCGCGGCAATTCCCGGGTCGTTGGAAATAGAAACGCCAGCCCTGTTGGTCATACCAAAGGCTGTAAAATTAGCGCTTTTGGTGCGGGGTGATTCAAAGAATTTTGTGTCGGTCGGGTTCGCACCGGGGTAGCCACCCTCAATGTAATCAAGGCCGAACTCGTCCAACATATTGGCGATAGAAATTTTGTCATCGACGGAGAAATCAACACCGGGAGTCTGCGCCCCATCACGGAGCGTTGTATCGAAAAGGGTGATGTAGGATTTGGTCATCGTTTTACTTCCCAAGTGGTAATGCGTTCGCCAGTTTCTGAGTCTTTTGAATCCTTTAGCTGGATTCCTTGAGAAATAAGTTCATCGCGAATACGATCAGCTTCTGCCCAGTTTTGGTTGGATAGATGGGTTAGGCGTTCGGTGATAAGTCCGCTTATTTCGTCTTCAGTAGGAATAAGTAAACTTGCGGCCTCTTCAATGGTTAGACTTCTGATGTCATTAAATTCAACAAGACCAAAGAGTTTTAATGTGGCAAATAATTTAGCTGCTACATCATGATCCGCGGAATTGCATAACAAATTAATTTCCCGAAAAAACACAGAGAAGTTCAAATCATTACTCAGAGCAGCAATTGATTTTTCCCAATAATTATCATGAGAATTCCATGAGGATTGTGTTTCTGCCGATGTAGTAAATCCACTAGCACTTATGATTGACCGTATCCATTTAGCTCTTACGGCCTCCGCTTCCTCTAAACGTTTGACCGTGAAATCAATTGGCTCGCGATAATGGGTCATCAACATCGCCAAACGAACGACTTCCCCCGGCCATTTCCGTCCACCCACTTTTTCTGTCTCCAACACATCATGCACCGTGATGAAATTTCCATCACTCTTGCTCATCTTCTTACCTTCAACTTGCAAAAAGCCGTTGTGCATCCAGATGTTGGCCATTCTTTCGGTGTCGTGGGCGCAGCAGGATTGGGCTATTTCGTTTTCGTGATGGGGGAAGATTAGATCTAGGCCACCACCGTGAATGTCGAAGACTTCACCAAGCAAGGCTTTCGACATGGCAGAGCATTCTATGTGCCAACCGGGGCGACCGTGAATTGTGGTTCCATCAAATGTGCCGTCCCAACCCGGTTCATCGGCGGCGCTCTCTTTCCATAGCACGAAGTCGCCCGCGTTTTCCTTATGGCTTTCAACTGCGATACGCGCGCCGGCCTGTTGATCTTCAAGCTTGCGGTTAGAAAGCGCGCCGTAGTTTTTCATTGAACCAACCCGAAACAACACCTCCCTGCCCTGCTTACCTGTGGCGACATAGGCATGGCCCTTATCGATCAAAGTTTGAATCATCTCCGCCATTTGCGGGATGTATTCTGTGGCGCGGGGCTGTTCGGTCGGGTCTAGGCAACCAAGTGCTGCCATATCTTTTTGATACTGGTTGGCGGTCTTTTCTGTAACTTCTCTTATCGCTTCGTTCAGCGGCATATTCGGGAAGTCGCGCACGGCACGGGCGTTAATTTTGTCGTCCACATCGGTGATGTTACGCACGTAGGTCACGTGGCTCTCACCGTAAACATGGCGCAGCAGACGGAACAAAACATCAAACACAATGACGGGACGCGCATTACCAATATGAGCGAAATCATAGACGGTTGGGCCGCAGACATACATGCGCACATTCTTGGCATCAATCGGCGTGAACGCCTCTTTAGTGCGGGTGAGCGTGTTGTAGAGTTTGATTTCGGTCGTCGTCACAATGAATATCCCATAAGTGGCCTAAGCCTTTGCTGGCTTGAGCGTTCAATCATTTTGGGAAAGACAGGAACGACCAGACCAGCGGTTTCGCTAGCTAATAATAATTGAACAAATACAAATTGCGGCAAGCGCAATGTGTGATTTCAAAACTGGTTTGTTCGTTTTCATCCCGTTCTTATCTGCCCTTAATTTGCATTGGTCAAGCCGCACGTAAGAGAAGGGAAATAGCGATAGCAAACATAATCGAGCCAATAATCCCATCCAATATTCGCCAAGCGGCAGGTTTTTCAAAAATGGGGGTTAGCCACCTTGCCCCGTAGCCTAATGAGAAAAACCAAACAAAAGACGCGAGCATTGCCCCTGCCCCAAAGACAATACGGGCATCACCTAGATGTCGGCCAGAAATCCCGCCGAGTAAAATAACTGTGTCGAGGTAGACGTGGGGGTTGAGGAAAGTAAAAGCGAAAAGGGTTGCGAGGGCTACTTTAAGGCTGGCGGGGGCATCAGATTTTGCCTTCATTACGTCTGGTTTCCACGCCCTGCGCCATGCAATCAAGCCATAGGCAAATAGGAAAAGCGCGCCACCGATTGTTACCCAGTACAGGAATGTTGGGTTGGATTGCACCAGCGCGCCAAAGCCAGCGACACCTAAGAAAATCAACAGAGCATCGGCAATCGCGGCGAATAAACAAAGCACAAAAACATGTTCGCGGAGCAAGCCTTGGCGTAGGATGAAAGCGTTTTGTGCGCCAATAGCAATGATGAGCGAACCGCCCAAGGCAAAGCCTTCAAGCGCGGGAAAGAATAAATTAGACGTGGTCAAAACATCGACAACTGATTGTTCGGTTTCTTGGGGAGCGGCTTGATCGGTTCAACCCGCTGTTGAATTTCAACACCCGTGTTGACAACCTTGTTCACTGCATCACTCACTGGGATACACTCGAAATAGTCGTTATCAACCGGCTGCATTAAATCTAATATTTCACGCGGTTCTTGGGATTTGCAATCAAGCCAGCGGTCGAAGTTTTGCGGATGCACAACCATTGGTAAGCGGTGGTGAATAGCTTTGAAAGTCTCATTGGTATCGGTTGAAATGATGCATCCCGTATCAATTTCACTACCATTTTGATCAGCATAAGTTTCCATCAGCGCTCCAAAAGCGACCAGGCCACCATTCTTAGGCCGCACCCAAAAGGGCTGGCTTTTTTGCCCCTTGCCGTAGCGTTTCCATTCGTAAAACCCACTGGCGGGAACCAACATGCGGCGATGGCGCATTGCTGTTTTAAAGCTTGGTTTATCAATCGCAGTCTCAGCTCGGGCATTGATCAAAAGCGTGAACTCTTTCGGGTCTTTTACCCAAGACGGAATAAGCCCCCAGCGAGCGAGCAGTCCTTCGCGCACTCCATCATCACCATTACCAACCATGATAATTGGTTGAGTGGGAGCTATATTATAACGAGGCGGCATTTTTGGCCCCATCTCTTGGGGGCGTTCGAGATTGAAGTGTTCAACAATCTCCTCCCAACTCGTATCCAATGAAAAACGCCCGCACATCTTACTCACCCTAACGTGTTTTGATCTTTTTTTGTTATTCTCATAATTTTTGTATCACCATAAAAGGAGTTGGTCATGCGGAACTTCATCGCCTTGTTTGTTTTTGGGATGCTCAGCGCCAATGCGTTCGCAGAGCCTGCCCGCTGGAAGGCGGAAGGGTGGAAAACGGACTTCAGCAAATTCTCGGTAAAAGCGAGTGAAATACTCAGCGGTGGCCCACCCAAAGACGGCATCCCGCCTATTGAAACGCCAAGCTTCACCTCTGTTAAAAATGCTAAGGATCTAGCTGACACTACTCCGGTCATTGGCCTCTCCATTAACGGGGATGCAAGAGCTTATCCGTTGCGAGTGATGATTTGGCATGAGATTGCCAACGATATAGTCGGCGGTAAACCGGTGGTGATAACCTATTGCCCATTGTGCAATGCTGCGATTGTATTTGATGCAGAAGTTGACGGTAAGGCACTCACCTTTGGTACAACCGGAAAGTTACGTAACTCCGATCTTATTATGTACGACCGTGCAACCGAAAGCTGGTGGCAGCAATTTATAGGAACAGGAATAGCAGGGAAGTACACGGACAAGAAACTCAAACTCGTTCCTTCACGGCTAGAGGCCTGGGGTGAATTCAAAAAACGTCACCCAAATGGCAAAGTATTGGTTCCCAACAATGAGAATATGCGCAGCTATGGTCGCAATCCCTATGTGAACTATGACATTTCTGCTCAACCATTCTTGTATAATGGCTCCATGCCGGAAGGCATTCCCCCTATGGCGCGGGTGGTTGTTGTGCGGCGCGATAATAAAGAGCCGCTGGTTATCACTATGGCAGCGGTGCGCAAAAAAATTACCATCAATACCGAGGGGCTTCAAATATCTTGGAAGGCGGGGCAAGCTTCTGCCCTTCATACCGAAAAAATTGCTTCAGGCCGTGATGTTGGAACAATATCGGTCACCCGCAATGGGAAAGACGTGGCCTATGATGTAACATTTGCCTTTGTTGCCCATGCATTTCATCCCAAAGCGACCATAAGGAAAAAGTAAGTCGATTGCTTTCCTCTCTCCATGGGCTAAGTACATCTCATGCTTAGAACATTGACCCTTCTTGTTTTCATTCTTTTACCTCTTAGCGCCACTGCGCAAGAAGCAAAGAAGGACGAGAAAGAAAAACCGCCAGCTGTGGCTGCGACAGTCGAATCTAAGGCCCCTTACGATGTTAAAATGTTGCGCCTTTCTGAAGTCCTTGGCTCGATTCATTATCTGCGCGCTCTTTGTGGCGCGGAGGAAGAGTCAAAATGGCGTGATGTCATGAGTAAACTGCTTGCAGCTGAAAAACCTGGCCCAAATAGAAAAGCAAGACTCATCGCTCGATTTAATCGCGGCTACCATGCCTTCGATAGCACTTACTCAAGCTGTACAGCTTCAGCCCTTCTTGCCTCCGAACGCTATACCGAAGAAGGTGCTTTGCTCGCAAATCAAATCGCAAGGCGTTACGGACGTTAACCTATTTACTAGGGAAAACCCTCCAGCCTGTTTATTTTCCACCGTTTGCGCCCTATGGTGCGTGGGGAAATACAGAACACGCCTGTGTTCATAAAATTTAGGGTGAGAATAAATGCATACGGAAACGACAGACAATCTCGACACCCTGATCAAAGAAGAAAAACACCGGGTTGCGCTAGAGTTTTTCCAAGATGCGTGGAATATGGCGATACAAGAAGGGATTGAACCTTCAATCCTCGCCGAAACAGCACTTATTACAGCCCTTACCCAATTGCATAGTTATGACGGAGAACCATCTGTTTCCAAGCTCTTAGATGGCCTTCCAGCTCGGTTTGAGAGCGGCCATTTTGACGCTGAACGTAGCTTGCAATAAATACCCCCATATCACGCCTTCATTTCGTGAATAAAGCGTGGTAATTTACAGCCATGACACTGACAGTACCCTTAATAGTAAGACTATTCACCATACTCTTCATGGTGAGTTTGCTGGCGCTCGCGCCAATTTCTGGCCATGCCGCAAAAAAAGTCCCCACGACAAGAGTTATCGTACCTGAAGAAAAGCCTGCCCCCACTGACGAAAAGTCGAACGAAACAAATACTGAATCCCCTTCTGCGGTTCCCTTAGACGCTCTTCCAAGCACCACTCCGACAGTTGAGGAAAAGACTGAACCGGATACGGATAAAAGTGCAGACGAAACCCGGAACAATTCTCCCTTGCCTAAGGTGCTAAGAGATTACTCCAAGCTACCAAAACCTGTACAAAGAATGCGGGAGCTCATTTTAAAAACTGCAAAAAAAGGCGATATCGAAGCCTTGCGATCCTTGGTGGGCATAGGCGAAACGGCCACAACACTTTCTATCGGCGGGCTCGACGGCGACCCTATCGAATACCTCATGGGGAATTCTGGCGACAGCAAAGGCTATGAAATTCTCGCAATATTGGTCGATGTCCTAGAGGCAGGTTATGTTCATTTAGACGCAGGTAAAGAAGAAGAGCTTTATGTCTGGCCGTATTTTTTCGCATGGCCGTTAGACAAACTCGCCCCAGAGCAAAGAGTTGAGCTGTTCCGCCTGTTAACTGCTGGTGATGTGGAAGATTCTGAGAATTCTGGCCGCTACATATTCTATCGTGTCGGCATCAAACCTGACGGCCAGTGGGCATTCTTTGTTGCTGGCGATTAAGGGCTGGAAGCAGCTATGACATTCATCGCTCCATTACAAAGCCGCGCCCTACTTGAATTAAGCGGGGGGGAAGTCGTTTCATTTTTACAGAATCTTGTGACCTGTGATGTTGAAGGCTTAAAGGCAAACGAAGCTACATTTGGCGCATTATTAACCCCCCAAGGAAAAATTCTTTTCGACTTTTTTCTCTTGCGGAATGAAGATGGGTTTCTACTGGATGTGGATAGTGAGGTACGTGACGACTTGGCCAAACGGTTGATGTTTTACAAACTACGCGCCGATGTCTCCATTAAGAATAGTGATAAACTAGTTTCCGCAAGTTGGGCTGGTGAAAATCAGAACGGTTTTATTGATCCTCGCAGCTCTCTGTTGGGGACAAGGATCTATTCAGCCAACCAAACGACCACCGCAACTGAAGAAGATTGGCAAACCATGCGAATTGCGGTTGGCATGCCCCATTCTGGTTTGGACTTTGAGCTTGGCTCAACCTTTCCCCATGAGGTTTTAATGGATCAATTTGGTGGCGTCGATTTCACCAAAGGCTGTTACGTCGGCCAAGAAGTTGTTTCTCGCATGCACCATCGCGGAACGACCAGAAGCCGAGTTGTCTGTGTTGAAGGAACAGGAGGCTCGCTGCCAATCGCTGGAACAGAACTGCTTGCTGATGATCGCACAATTGGAACAATGGGCAGCGCATCCCATAACAAGGGCCTCGCGACTGTACGTCTCGATCGGCTGAAAACGGCCACTGAAGCAGGCACTGAAATCACGGTTTCAGGAATGGCGCTGATATTTTCGCGCCCGCAGTTTGCAAACTACGAGTGGCCGCTATGAGCGAAGAGAGCACGCCTCCGCGGGCATGGCAAAGGATGCTTTCAGGGCGACGCTTAGATTTGCTCGACCCCTCCCCCCTTGATGTCGAGTTAGAAGACATTGCCCATGGGCTAGCCCGGGTGGCCCGGTGGAATGGGCAAACTTATGGAGATTTTGCATTCTCCGTGGCGCAGCATTCCTTACTTGTTGAACAGGTGACAGCCGTATTGCTTAAAAGCCCAACCCGAGACGAGCGGCTATACGCTCTCCTCCATGATGCAGCGGAATACGTAATTGGTGACATGATATCGCCATTTAAAGCCGTGGTTGGGGGGGAATATAAGGAAGTGGAAGCACGGTTAGAGGCCGCAATTCACCTACGCGTCGGCCTTCCAGCCCATCCTTCTCCCGCGTTAAAAAAGACGATCAAGCGGGCCGACAGTATTGTTGCGTATTTTGAAGCCACACAGCTTGCAGGGTTTGAGGCTGGAGAGGCTGCGAAGTATTTTCGGCGACCATCAGGCTTTACGATTGAGGAACTAGATTTAGAACCGATGCCCGCTGTCGTAGCTGAAGCCACTTTCATTGCTCGGGTGCGGGGAATAGAAAAACTCCCATGAGCGAACTGATTGTCTGCCCCCTTTCCGCTTTGGATAACACGTTGGAAACAAGCCGAGCGCAGTGGATGGTTAGTCTATCTGCGCCAGATAAAAGCCCACCACGCATGAAACAAATTAGTGGCGGGCACCTAGCACTAGAATTTCACGATATAACTAGAGAGCAGGATGGCCTTGTAGAACCTCAGCAAAACCACATTATCGAGTTGCTTAATTTTGCAAACCGTTGGAACAAACAAGAGGCTTTGCTCATACATTGTTGGATGGGGATTAGTCGCTCAACGGCTGCGGCGCTTTTGGTTTCCGCTCATTTCAATCCCGAGCAGGATATGGAAAAGCTAGCGCAAGTTTTGAGAGAAAAATCTCCCATGGCAACACCAAACAGCCGCATGATTGCTTTAGGTGATGGTCTATTGAATTTGGAAGGTCGTCTCATCACGGCTGTCGCTAATATCGGACGCGGGGCTGATGCGTTCGAAGGCAAGGCATTTTCGCTTACGGTTTAGGTCAAGCTTCAACCATTTCGGCGGCTAGCTTATTGGCTTCCTCAAGAGACAAAAAGCTACGCTTCGCCATTTTTGGATTCTCGTCTGGGAAGTCTAATCGGTAATGACCGCCTCGACTTTCTTTGCGCACCAGAGCCGAAACGGCAATCATTTTCGCGGTAATTAGCGCGTTTTCAAATCGCTGGCGTGTGTTTTCTGATTCAATTTCAAGAATTGTTTTCAAACCTGCCAACATGCCGTCGGGTGTACGAACAACGCCGAACTCATCGCTCATTGTTTTGCGTAATCGCGTCATTAGCTCCGTATCTTCTGGCGGCTCGACATCATCATGAGGATCGTTGGGAAGAGATTCCTGTGGCCACATATTGACCGTAGATTCTGGCAGGAGCTGTTTAATATCTTCGGCAATACGCGCCGAGAATACCACCGCTTCAAGCAAGGAATTAGACGCTAACCGATTGGCCCCATGAGCACCTGTTGAGGTAACTTCACCACAGGCCCAAAGGCCGTCGAGGGACGATCTGCCGTTTATGTCTGTTAGTATTCCTCCCATGAAATAATGGGCTGCTGGAATGACGGGGATTGAGTCTTTTACTGGATCAATGTCCGAGTCTTTGCAGTAATCGTAGACAGTTGGAAAATCATCTTTGAAACTTTTACCAACAGCCTTGGTGCAATCTAGGAAAGCTCCCCTGCCCTGTTTCACCTCTTCAAAAATACCGCGTGCAACCACATCACGCGGAGCAAGCTCTGCATCCTTGTGTAGTGGGACCATAAAGCGCTCACCGGCACTGTTGTGTAATGTTGCGCCATGACCGCGCAGAGCTTCAGTTGCCAATGGCGATGGGTCCTTACCCACATCTATGGCGGTGGGGTGAAATTGAACAAACTCCATATCTGCCAACATCGCACCCGCTCTCGCCGCCATGCCAATACCGCCGCCACGAGCTTCAGAGGGGTTGGTGGTCACAGCGTAAAGATGACCAACTCCACCAGCAGCCATAACAACGGCGCGGGCTGGAAGCTTCATTTTGTTGGGGCCTTTACCGGCTTCATCGCGGGCAATCACACCATCAATAAACTTACCTTTGGTCAAAATTTCTTGAACCACATAGCCTTCGAGAACACGTATTGAAGGAGTATCACGCACTGCTCCGACCAGGGCTTCCATGATAGCGCGCCCCGCCAAATCCCCCTTTACTCGTACAATACGGTTTTCAGAATGCGCCGCTTCACGCGATGTTGCTAAACGGCCTTCTAAGTCGCGGTCAAACGGCACACCATACTCAAGTAGATCACGAATGCGGTCTGCGGCTTCACCAACCATCATGGCTGCAACATTTTCATCAACAATGCCGGCCCCAGCTTCCACTGTATCGGCTAAGTGCTTTGCGACTGTATCACCTTCAGAAACAGCCGCGGCAATCCCCGCTTGTGCCCATGCTGATGATGCACCACGACCAAGAGAGGCCGCTGTTAATACGGTAACAGGGCGCGGTGCGAGCTTGAGCGCACAAAAGAGCCCCGCCAGTCCACCGCCGATGATAACCACATCATCAGTGCCGCTCCAGGTAACCGGGCGTAAAAAAGAAAGTTGTTCAGACATCATGCAAACCCGTTAAAGATATCGGTCAGTTGACCCACTAGTTATTCAAATTGACCATACGCTCAACAGCATGACGCGCTTTTTCTGCCATCGTTGGATCAACCACCACTTCATCTTTCATCTCCAACAAACTGTCGAGGATTTTTGGCAAGGTGATACGCTTCATGTGCGGGCACAAATTACAGGGCTTGATAAACTCAACTTCAGGGGCCTGCTCTTGGATATTAGAGGCCATAGAACATTCGGTAACCAACAGCACCTTAGCGCCGGGCTTTTGCCCAAGCGCATATTCTATCATGCCTTTTGTTGAACCCGTGAAATCCGCAACTGCAGTTACGCTTACAGGGCATTCAGGATGAGCTATAATTTGAATGGCTGGATCAATTTCTTTGTAAGCCAACAACTCTTCGGCAGTGAACCGCTCATGCACCTCACAATGCCCCTTCCAAGTGAGAATTTTTACATCCGTTTGTAGGGCAACATTTTGAGCTAAATATTCATCGGGAATAAGCAGAACCGTATCAACGCCAAAGCTCTCCACCACCGCCACAGCATTTGAAGAGGTACAGCAAATATCGCTTTCTGCTTTCACATCTGCGGAGGTGTTTACATAGGTAACAATAGGCACGCCGGGGTTTGCTTCCCGCAACAGGCGCACATCGTCTCCTGTGATGGATTCGGCCAAGGAACAGCCAGCTTTCATATCAGGTATGAGAACCGTTTTCGCTGGGTTCAATAATTTTGAGGTTTCCGCCATGAAATGCACGCCGCATTGCACAATCACATCAGCCTCAACCCGCACCGCTTCCATGGCAAGTTGTAAAGAATCTCCAGCAATATCAGCCACGCAGTGATAGATTTCGGGTGTTTGATAATTGTGTGCCAGAATAGCGGCGTTACGCTCTTTCTTCAGCTTGTTAATCGCATAGACATAGGGCGCATGGATTGGCCACTCGATTTCAGGAATGTGATGCTTCACCTTCTGGTACAAAGGGGCCGTCACACGGGCGACTTCCTCTGTATATTCCAAGGCAGGCCTTTCAAGACGCTTGTAGCGCTGGCCTGTTGAGGTGGTAATCTCTGTTGTTGCAATCTCGCCTGTTTGCATGATTGTCTCCTACAAGTCTTTTGCCTACTAAAAGGCGTTACAATATTTACAGTAACCTACGACACAGGGAAAAGCGGTGCAAGATAAACGCGACCTCCACCCCACCCGAAGCGGCATTTCTAAACGAAATTCACACTTACATCACCAAAACTGCCGAATGTAGCCGTGTAGGTTGTTCCAGCTACTGCAGGAACTGCCGCTGTACACGTGCCCGTTGAAACCCATTCCCCTGTTTTCAAGGTTTGACCAGAAGCTACTAACTGCTCGGCCATCCAAACCAGCGAGTTTATCGGATCACCCATGACTGGCAGGCCGTTGCCTGTCTCGACAACAGCGCCATCGACTTTTGATTCAACTACAGTGTTGGCTAAATCTTGGTTTTGCCAATCGTTTACCTTGGGGCCGATAATGAAGGCGGCATTGCCCGCGAAATCCATGGTTACGCCTATACCATTCGCGTAGTCAGGGTTGCCGATGCAACGGCCGATCACCTCAATGACGATATGAACGTCGGCAACTGCCGTAGCTATATTTTCTGCGTTGATGACCTCGCCATTTTCAGGGAAATCGCGGCTCATTTTGAAAGCATACTCTGGCTCGCAAGCACCAACACAGGCGGTCTTTTTTAAGTTAGCGCCCGTTTCTAGCACACAGGCTTTAGCCATGGGCCCGTAAAATGGGCTATCAATTTTGAAAGCTTCTTGAGCCGCTTTTGCTGTTGCCCCTACTTTCCAACCAACACTTGGGGAACCGAATAAATCAAAAGCCGCCGTTTGGATTTCCATTGCTTGCTCACGGGTCGGCGCGGGCGTTGGCCACGCCATTGTTGTTTGAGCTTGCGCCTTGCGTGCGTTGGCAATTTCAGAAGCCATTTCTTTGATGTTCATTACATGATCCAATTCAACCAATATTTTTCACCGTTGTAGTTAAATTTTATGGTGTGCAACACCCAAAAAAGAATTAAGTTGAGGAAACAGGAAAACTATAAATGACACCTCCCTCTTCGATCGCAACCCCATCCAAAAACACTTGGAAACCACCGCTTTGGCTAATCGTTGCCTGTGGCTGCACCATCACCATGTTGGCATTTGGCCCACGTTCCGCGATGGGTTTTTTTCAAGCCCCAATCTTGGCCGATAAGGGATGGTCGTTCACGACATTTGGCCTCGCCATGGCCATCCAAAATTTAGCATGGGGGATTGGGCAACCAATTTTTGGGGCCATTGCAGATAAGTATGGAGCGTGGAGGATGCTTGCCATTGGCGGTGTCATCTATGCGGCTGGCCTGTATTTAATGGGAACTACGGATTCTACCCTCGGCCTTCATATAGGAGGGGGTGTATTGGTTGGCCTTGGCATTGCGGCTGGATCGTTCGGCATTATTCTTTCTGTGTTTGCGCGCCATGTTACGCCAGAAAAACGCAGTCTTGTCTTTGGTATAGGAACAGCGGCAGGGTCTGCTGGGATGTTTATCTTCGCGCCAATCTCGGTGAGCTTAATTTCCAAATTTGGATGGTCACACACACTGATCTTGCTTTCAGCTTTGATGCTGATTGTGCCGCTGTTAGCAATTCCACTATTCGGCAATGCGGCAAGCTCCCCGCAAGCTTCATCAGAGTTCAAACAAACTGCCCTTGAAGCTATGAAAGAGGCGCTCGCGCACAAATCCTACCTCCTATTGATCTCGGGTTTTTTCGTGTGCGGTTTTCAGGTGGCCTTCATTACGGCCCACTTTCCTGCCTATATCAACGATATTGGTATTGATGCGGCCTACGCTGGATACGCCATTGCCCTTATAGGATTTTTCAATATTTTCGGCGCTTTAGCCTCGGGGGTGATTGGGCAAAAATATTCCAAAGCTAATTTTCTATCGTTGATTTATATTGGCCGCTCCATTGCCGTTGCGGCTTTCCTCTTACTCCCCCAAACCCCAACAAGCGTTATCATTTTTGCCGCTGTGATGGGGATATTATGGCTCTCCACTGTTCCCCCAACAAATGGGCTGGTGGCGATCATGTTTGGGACAAGGCATCTGGGTCTGTTGGGCGGGATTGTATTTTTCTCCCATCAGGTGGGGTCATTCTTGGGGGTTTATTTTGGTGGTTATCTACGGGATGTTTATGGCACTTTTGATATTGTCTGGTGGTTTGGTGTGGTGCTTGGCTTGTTTGCCGCGATCGTTCATTGGCCAATTCAAGAAAAGCCGATCGAGCGGCCTATTCAGGCAGTTTGAACACCGAGCAAGTTTGCGTCCCGTGAGCGTAGAGCTTGCCCGCTTCATCGACCAATTTAGCCTCGGCTGTGGCCAATTGGCGACCGGGGTGAATGACTGTTCCACGGCAAAATACGCGGCCTGTTTGAGGGGTAATTGGGCGCACAAAATTGACCTTTAACTCAACGCTCGTACTGGCATAACCCGCAGGACATAAGGTGTGGATTGAACAAGCCAGAGCAGAATCCAGCAGTGTTGCTGCATAACCACCATGAACCGTTCCAATAGGGTTCATATAATCTTCAGTTGGGATACCCGTAAAAACAGCATAGCCTTCCGCAACTTCGCATAGCCTAAATTGCAAGGTGCGACCTATGGTTGGCGCAGGGAATTTTCCCTCCATTACACCAGTTAAATATTCCAAGCCCGAAATCGCACGTATTTCTTCAACTGTTGCAACGCCAAATCCACGCTTCAGCAATTGCCCATCCAAAAATTCCTGTTCAACCATTCATCTAATCCTGATTAAGTTTACGAGCCACAGCTTTTATCAGGCTTTCTCGTTCTGGTGGAAGAGGTATTTCGCGGGGCCCATGGATGTGTAGATGGAGAAAGAAGCCCGTTAGCGAAAAGCCAGCTTCAATTTCCTCTAGTGGGGCGCTATCTATGCGGTCCATGTCTCGCTCTAGCAAGAATGTTGGCAAGGGCAACATTCTATCGAGATAAGGCTTTGCCGCGTCTCCACTCACAGCTCTACCCGATTTTGGCGACACATATAGCAGGTTTGATTGTGTTCCCGTGGCCGCGCACGCAGATAGATCAAGGCCAAAACCTAATTCATTGAGAATGGCCAATTCAAAGCGCACCACCATTTCAGCTGCAATGGCGGGTTGATCTAAGTTATCAAGTACAATGCCTAAGGTTTCATAGAGGCCCAAATGGGCATCACGCTCTGGTAGTAAACGCGCATAGGAGGTCAAAGTCTGCAAAGCATAAATACCGTGGGCCGTTTCCATTAACCGCGCCGCCCTTAAATTTTCAGCTTCAACTTTGAATTGCCCTAGATGTTCATCAAGGCGCGCACGCCACGTAACATTGATCGAGTTTCCTGGTTGTAAAACAGGCCGCATTTTGCGGGAGCGGCCGCCGTGGACTAGTCCTAAATGACGACCGCGATCGCGGGTTAGGAGCTCGGCAATTACGGACGTTTCGCCGTGTTTCCTCACACCTAAAACAATCGCTTCATCACTCCATTCCATGGGTTAAATCCGCATCAAATTACTTGGGGAACTCAAGGCCCATTTCGCGGTAGCGTTCTGGGTCGTCGATCCAATTTTCTCGCACTTTCACAAACAAGAATAAATGCACGGGGCGACCCAGCATTTCAGTCAACTCGGCACGTGCGGCTGTTGAGATGGCCTTGATGGTTTCGCCACCTTTACCGATGACAATTTTCTTGTGAGCGCTGCGTTGAATGTAGATGACTTGAGAAATTTTCAAGCCACCTTTTTTGACTTCTTCCCAGCCTTCAACTTCTACGTGGGCAGAATATGGGAGCTCTTGGTGTAGGCGCAAAAATAGCTTTTCTCGGGTCACTTCTGCTGCCAATAGTTTTACGGGAAAGTCTGAGACTTGATCCTCGGGATAGAGAAATGGTCCTTCGGGAAGCTCCTTCGCAAGATGATTCAAGAAATCATCGCAACCCTCACCATTTAAAGCAGAAATAAAGAACGTGTGATCAAATTTTGTCCGTTCGTTGGCTTCCTTTGCCAAGGCTAAAAGCTTTTGGTGGGGAACACGATCAATCTTGTTGAGCAGTAAAATTTTGGGGAGTTTTACATCTTTGAGATTATCTAAAATTCTTTCAGCATCACCCTTAATACCGCGCTCGGAATCAATCAGTAGGCAACAAATATCTGCGTCTTTTGCGCCACCCCAAGCAGCATCAACCATCGCACGGTCGAGTCGGCGACGGGGTTGAAAAATACCCGGAGTATCGGCGAAAATTATTTGTGTTTTATCGCGTACAACAATACCTCGTACCACCGCGCGGGTGGTTTGAACTTTGTGGGTAACGATAGAAATTTTTGTACCGACAAGCTTATTCAACAGGGTCGATTTGCCTGCATTTGGCGCTCCAATTAATGCAACGAATCCAGCGCGTCGGCCAGCTTGTTTATCGTCCATTGGTAAGCCAATATTTGTTGTGGTTTCACTCACTTATTATTTTCCTTTATCGTGCCATCAGCAGTTTGAATCCAAACCCCTTCTCGCAACAAAATTGTTTGTGCCGCATCTTGTTCTGCGGAGCGTTTTGAACGGCCTGATCCAGTGGCTCCTTTTGCTCCTTCAATTACAACCTCGACGGTAAAAATCGGATCATGATCTGGGCCAGCGCGAGAGGCGATATTATAAAGGGGCGTTGAAGAAGCTTCAATATGTGCCCATTCTTGTAATGCGGTTTTACTATCGCGGATACCCGCCCCTGCTTCGTGGATGCGTGATTGCCAGTATTTACTAACAAACTTCTTGGCTGATTCTAAACCGCCATCGAGATAAATTGCTGCGATTAGTGATTCTACAACATCAGCACGCACACTTCTCATACGCTTGCTGGCGATGTGTTTCACGTCAGCACCCGCATGAATAAACACGTGAACGCCGATCTCGTCAGCAATTTCGGCGCATGTATTGCCACTTACAAGGGCATTGAGGCGAACTGAAAGCTCCCCTTCCCGGGCTTGGGGGAATTCAAAAAACAATAATTCCGCAACACAAAGCCCCAAAACACGGTCACCGAGAAACTCCAACCGTTCGTAGTGAGAAATATCTCCAGCTTTTTTTGTCGCGCTGGAATGAGTGAGCGCACGCACAAGCCGTTCATGGGTTTTGAAGCTGTGGCCAATACGCTCCTCAAGTTCAGCAATCTTTTGCGCGGAAACACGTGCGGCTTCCATTTATTAAAGCCCTGTAGAAATGCGGTCCCAGCGCATATCTGAAGGCCATTTCCAGAATTGCCACGCAGGAGTACCGCTTTTTAGAGAAATAAAGATAACTTGGGCCTTACCAACAAGGTTTTCCGCCGGAACAAAACCAACATCGTATCGACTATCGGCCGAGTTATCGCGGTTATCACCCATGAAAAAATAATGCCCTTCAGGTACGACAAAAACGATTGTCGTATCTTGTTCACTGCCTGGGCGAAGATCTATTGTGTTATAAGTTCGCCCCGTTTCAGCCTTCTCAACCATCACCGGAATTTTGGCCGTTGAACCTTCGTCGGTAAACGTTCCTTGCTCAGTGCGGGACAATGGCTTTCCGTTGACGTAGACAACGCTTTCTTTCATCTGAACCTTATCACCCGGCAGCCCAATCAGGCGTTTAATATAGTCTTTGCTGGGATCAGGTGGGTATTTAAAGACGACCACATCGCCACGCTCAGGATCACTGCCCCAGATACGGCCACTAAAAAGATTAGGGCCAAAGGGGAAAGAATAACGGCTGAAACCGTAGCTGTATTTTGTTACAAAAATATAATCGCCCACCAATAAAGTAGGCTTCATGCTGCCTGATGGAATGTTAAATGGCTGAAATAGAAAAGAGCGCAAGACCAGCGCAAGTAGTAGGGCTTGAAGGACAACGGAGACGGTTTCCCAAACTACATTTTCTTCCTTAGCTTTTGTCGTTGTGGTCATTCAAAACCAATCCTTTGTATTTAAATACCATCTTAGGCTGTTCTCTTGGGCGTTTATGACGTTTGCCTCCGTCATGGGCAAGGCGAAAGTTGTAATTCGCATATGTCAGGTGAATTTTGGTATTATTTTGGCCAAGTTCGATTTGGTAAGTAATGCTTTGGTGAAACGAATAGCCCATGCGACATGACTTCCGCAACAGTGCAGATTCAAAGGCACTCTAAAACTCAAGAGGCTTAAGCGGCGCAAAATCCACCCTACAAAGATGTTATCGTTCGTCGTCGCCATCCCCGTAATCGCCATCCTCTTCATGGGCATGGACAGGACGGTCGCTTAAAGCGCGGCCAAGTTCCTTTTCTAGCGATTTCAACTCTATGAAATGGTCTGCTTGGCGACGTAAATCGTCTGCTATCATGGCGGGTTGGGTTGCGGTAGTGGATACAACCGTGACTTTTTTGCCCCGCCGCTGGAGTGCTTCAACTAAACACCTGAAATCACCATCCCCAGAAAACAAAACGAAATGATCGACAGTCGCAGCCAATTCCATGGCATCCACAGCGAGTTCGATATCCATGTTGCCTTTCACCTTGCGGCGCCCGGCTGAATCTGTAAATTCTTTGGCGGGTTTCGTGACCACAGTGAAACCATTGTAATCTAGCCAATCAATCAATGGCCTAATTGAAGAATACTCCTGATCCTCAATGATAGCGGTATAATAATAGGCGCGTAATAAATAGCCGCGCTGCTGGAATGACTTCAATAACTGTTTGTAATCAATATCAAAACCCAGAGCCTTTGATGTGGCATAAAGGTTCGCTCCATCAATGAGGAGAACCACTTTTTCGCGTTCATCAAACATTTAAATATCTTTCAGGTTACGTGGGTTAGGCAAAATATGCCTTTCCCTGGAAATGCCCCCTCCAGATTCGTTATGTTAGTCTTGAGATTGGACCAAGCCTATCTCAAAGCACCCATGGCAGACAGATGGCAATTCATCGCAGCCTTTCAAGATGTTGTGTTCAGAATATGTAGAATGTGACTAGGATTTCTTTCAATAATTGCTCGAATTTTACCAATCAACGAAAAAAACAGTAAATCGACATCAAACATGCCGAATAGTCTTGAATTTTGTAGCAATAAGCCTTACTCAGCCTTGAACACATTCCCGCAAACATAGATTCAGGAGCCGCCCATGGCCCGCGTTACCGTGGAAGATTGCATCGACAAGGTGCCAAACCGTTTTGAACTCGTTCTCTTGGCGAGCCATCGCTCACGCCAAATTACTGGGGGATCTGCGATTTCAATTGATCGTGACAATGATAAAAACCCCGTTGTTGCCCTGCGCGAAATTGCAGATGAGCAGCTCTCACCAGGTGATCTTAAAGAAGATTTGATCCACTCTTTGCAAAAGCATGTTGAAGTGGACGAGCCAGAAGACGTGATGGAAGCGGCTGAAGAGGAAGTCATCGTTGAAGAAGGCGAAGAGGCCGCGCCAGAACAACCAGCTGCTATTACCTTCGACAACCTATCAGAAGAAGACCTTCTGGCTGGTATCCAAGGTCTTGTTGCTCCAGAAAAAACAGACGACTATTAAGCCGTTAGTTTAATTATCAATTCAAAAGCCGGTAGCGGGTAACTGCTATCGGCTTTTTTGTGTCAAAATATTGCTCCCCTTACTCATTTTGCTTGATTGAACTGGTTTACCCAACCATTATTGAATCTGCTATAATAATTGGGTGTTTTGCGCATGATGCGCCAGAATGAACTTGTTGAGCGGGTGGCCAGCTACACCCCTGACTACGATGAAGACATGTTGAATCGTGCCTATGTATACGCAATGCATAAGCACCGTAATCAAACACGAGCTTCTGGCGATCCCTATTTTAGCCATCCGTTAGAAGTTGCAGCCATTGTTACCGACCTTAAGCTCGATCAAGACAGTGTCATAGCGGCTCTTTTGCATGATACAATCGAGGACACTGATGCCACCCGCAAAGAAATTGACGGCCTGTTCGGGCCGAACATTGGCGCTCTGGTTGAAGGGCTAACGAAGTTAAAACGCATTGATCTAGTCTCTAAGAAAACCCGGCAGGGAGAGAATCTAAGGCGGTTGCTTTTGGCGATTGCTGACGATGTCCGAGTGTTGTTGGTGAAACTTGCTGACCGTTTGCATAATATGCGAACACTCAACCACGTAGCCGTTGAAAAACGCCAGCGCATTGCTCAAGAGACTATGGATATCTATGCGCCCTTAGCTGGCCGTATGGGGATGCAAGATATACGCGATGAGCTAGAGGAGTTGGCGTTCGCGAACCTCCATCCTGAAGCCTATTCAACCGTTCATTCTAAGTTGGCTGAACTGCGCAAAAATTCTGGTGAGGTGATTTCAGAAATTGAGCGACGTGTCATTGAAAATTTAGCTGCCGCGGATATCACGGCAACTGTAAAAAGCCGCAACAAACGCCCCTACTCTGTGTTTCGTAAGATGGAACGAAACATGGTTAGCTTTGAACAATTATCCGACGTGATCGGGTTTCGGGTCATTGTTGATGAAATCGAGCATTGCTACGCTGCTCTCGGCGTTGTTCACACGCGCTGGCCGGCAGTCCCGGGTAAGTTCAAGGATTATATTTCCACCCCAAAACAAAACGACTACCGCTCTATTCATACCACTGTGGTGGGCCCTCATCACCAGCGGGTAGAAATGCAAATTCGCACCCACGCTATGAATGAAATCGCTGAACAGGGTATTGCGGCGCACACACTCTACAAAGACGGTGTTTACAGTGCTCCAGATGTTGTGAAACCGCTAAAGAGCGAAAAAGGTGGGATGGGCGGAGCTAAGGAACGTCGGCAAGAATCGCGCTCCTACGACTGGCTCCGTCGTACCGTTGAGACATTGTCGCATGGAGATCATCCAGATGAGGTCATAGAACATGCACGTTTGGATCTATTCCATGACCAAGTGTTTTGCTTTACGCCAAAAGGGCGGTTAATTGCACTTCCCTATGGGGCAACTGTGATTGATTTTGCCTATGCCGTTCACACCGATGTGGGAAACACCTGCGTTGGCTGTCGTATCAATGGTCAGGCAAAACAGGTGGTGACCCAGTTAAAAAACGGGGATGAAGTTCACGTTATCCGCGCAGAAAACCACACCCCACCTGCGGCTTGGGAACATTTGGTGGTGACAGGCAAAGCGCGGGCAGGAATTAGGCGGGCAACGAAAGCGGCGCGCGAAAAACAATACTTGGGCCTTGGAGAGAAAATACTCACCGCCGCTTTCAAACATGCAAAACGCGAGTTTGATCCGGAGTACTTAACCGCTGTCCTCAATAAGCTAGCCCATTCCTCAACCAATGATGCCATTGCAGCCGTTGGCCGAGGTGAACTGCCACCCGAAGATGTCATCAAGGCGGTCTATCCAGATTACCAAAAAGAACGGGGGGCGGCCAAGAAAAGCATCTCTGGAGATGGTTGGTTCAACCTTTCAGGTGTTGCCAACTTCATGTTCCGCATTCCTGGCAGGCGACGCGAAAAATATGCTGAAGCGGCGCGGAAACTATCCGATGCTATTCCCATTCGCGGCGCGGCAGGCGATCTGCCGGTGTATCTTGATCCCGTGGGTGGTGCAGTTCCTGGTGATCGCATTGTGGGTATTCTAACTCCTGGTGAAGGGGTTACTGTCTATCCAATCCAATCTGAGGCCTTACGAAAATTCGAAGATAGTGCCGATGAATGGCTTGATTTACGTTGGGATATTGACACTGACAATCCCGAGCGGTTCCCCGCAAAAATCGAGGTCGTTGCCGTTGATGCCCCTGGAACGTTGGCTGAAATCACTGAGATAATAGCAAAAGCCGATTCTAATATCATCAATGTATTGATTGAATCTCCAGATTCTAAACTAACGAACATGGTGTTTGGAGTTGAGGTTTGGGACATCAAACACCTGAACCGCGTTGTGCGTGAAATTCGCTCTCTCGCAGTGGTCAGTCATGTGGAAAGACAAAACAGTTAGTGCTGTTGGTCACGGTGATGTCACAAACCCAATGTTAACAGACTGGTGATAAGCTGTTCGAATATCGGAACGCTTGAGTTCGTATTTCGAGTGCGGTGTGGGCCGCACGAATTGGAAGTAACGCGTAATGTTGATGAAACGGCGGAAACCGCCAACATGGATGGAAAGCTTGAGGGTCTGGATATGGCCGCGCCGTTCGTGGTTGCGCTCTGGACAATATGTAGCCAAGCGCATAATGCGATTAACCGCAACGCCCCACGCAGTTTCCGCAGGTGTTGCCGTTGGTGCTTTCACCTCTTTTACCCCCTTCATGGGACTTCACTTTGCATTGGCCTTCGTTCTTGCATGGGTTGTACGCGGTAATATGATCGCTGCAGCGCTCGGTACATTTGTTGGCAATCCTTTGACATTCCCATTCATCTGGGCCGCTACTTACCAAACAGGCCACTTCGTTCTTCAAACCCAAACCCATGGCGCTGAACCGCCAGCACTGGGTGCTGCAATGAAGGATGTGATGAGCGCTTGCATGAGCTTTGATGGTTCAGCTGCACTCGCGGCTCTTGGGGACATTTGGTTTCCTATACTTTACCCGATGCTCGTTGGTGGCTTGATTGTTGGGCCACTTGTTGCCCTGCCGATCTATTTTTTGACCCGCCGTGCCGCAGGAGTTTTCAGAGAAACCCGCCGCAACAAGCTAATGGCAAAGGCAACCGAGCTTAGAGACAAAGCCAAGCAACTCGCAGAGCGCACTGAAATTGATGGCAAGGCAGAACGGGCATGATTATCGGGCTTGGCAGTGATTTAATTGATATTCGGCGAATTGAAAAATCGCTTGAGAAATATGGCGATCGTTTCATCAACCGCATCTATACCGATATTGAAAAGGCTAAATCTGAAGGCAGAAATCAACGAGCCGCTTCCTACGCCAAACGCTTCGCTGCAAAGGAAGCCTGTTCGAAAGCATTGGGGACAGGCATAGCCAAAGGTGTTTATTGGCGCGATATGGGGGTGGTCAATTTACCCGGCGGCAAACCTACCATGGCTCTGACCAACGGAGCGTTTGCTCATTTAGAGAAAATCATTCCCGAAGGTATGAAGCCAGTCATTCATGTAACCATCACCGACGACTATCCCCTAGCCCAAGCATTTGTGATTATCGAAGCGGTGTAACGACGTTACCCACTCTCTTTCATGATTCGAGATTTTTCACGATCCCAGTCACGTTTCTTTTCAGTTTGTCGCTTGTCGTGGTTCTTCTTACCCTTTGCCAATGCGATAAGAAGTTTAGCTATACCTCGATCGTTGAAATAGAGTTTTAATGGAACAACCGTCATGCCATCTCGTGCAATGGCCATCGACATCTTAGCGATTTCGCGTTTCGACAGCAGCAACTTCCGACGGCGTTTGGGTTCGTGGTTGTTACGGTTCGCCTGCAAATACTCGGGAATGTTGCTGTTGATGAGCCACATGGCATCGTCTTCAAAACTGGCATAGCTCTCCGCAATACTAGCCTTACCAACCCGCAGGGATTTTACTTCTGTCCCTAACAGCATGAGCCCGGCTTCCACTGTATCTTCCACAGCAAAGTCATAGCGGGCCCTACGGTTTTCCGCGATTGTTTTGCCGCCAGTATTCGGCTTTTTATTAGGGGCCATGGTTACGAATTACTCAGTTTATCAAACCTGCATGCACCATTGCATCGCGCACGAGTTTTTCTGTTGAGGCTTCAATTGGAACCAATGGTAAGCGCTGGTGGTTTTTCATTTTTCCAAGGAGTTCCAAAGCATATTTTGCGCCGCCTGGGTTGGGCTCAACAAATAGCGCATTGTGCAAAGGCATCAAGCGGTCTTGCAAAATGAGGGCCTTTTCGCGATTGCCATCTGCCAATGCCTGTTGAAATTCTGCGCATAATGCTGGAGCAACATTGGAAGTGACAGAGATGCAACCAACACCGCCATGGGCGTAGTGGCCTAATGCGGATGGGTCTTCGCCGGTCAATTGAATGAAATCAGTTCCGCATGTGGCGCGTTGCGACGTGACACGGGTAACATCACCCGTCGCATCTTTCACACCAACAATATTGTCGTGGGCACGGACCAATTCGCCCATAGTTTGTGGGGTCATGTCGATAATCGAACGACCAGGAATATTGTAGATGTAAACTGGCAGGTTCATTGATTCCGCGACTGCTTTGAAGTGAGCCTTCATACCGTTTTGGTTTGGCTTATTATAATAAGGAGTAACGACGAGTACACCATCAGCACCAACTTCTGCGGCATGTTTAGCAAACTCAATACTTGCCATTGTGTCATTTGAACCAGCACCAGCCATCACTGGAACGCGGCCATTTGAAACCTCAACGGCAATCTCTACCACCCGCTTATGTTCCGCATGATTCACAGTCGGGGATTCACCAGTGGTTCCCATAGGGATAAGCCCGTTGGTTCCTTGGTCAATTTGCCATTCGACAAACTCTGCGAAACATTTTTCATCTATAGAACCATCCGCATTAAACGGGGTGACAAGGGCCGTGTTGGAACGGTTGAACATCGAGTGCGGCACGTTATTTTCTCCTGAAAGCGCTTAGAAATTGGCTATATGCCCAGCGCCATAATCTGCCCCATTGAGCATGTTAGAACTGCGCGGCAACATAAGGGGGGACGGGCATTTGAGCAAGCTCGAAAAGCCCATTTGGAGCAATTGCAGTAACCTTTCGTTAACGGAGCCTAAACCAGTTTCTTATATATCTAGTAGCTTCACGTGGGATCTGGGTTTTACAGCTCCTTTGGCCACCCTGTTTTGAATAGAGTTCCAGCCGTTATGATCTTTATACCGTCCTCCCCTAGCCTTATCCGCCTTGGCCTTTCTACAGCTTTAGCCTGTGCCGTGGTTCTACCACAGCTTGCCCATAGCGCTGGCAAAAAAGACATGCGGATTACGGGTAGCGTTAGTAGCTACGCCAGTTCAGCCTCGCTTGCAAAAAGCGGGCGAAATGCCTCTCGGCTAGATATTTCTCCAGCTTCAGCCATATTGAAACGTGGGTTAAAAGCGCTCGGTAAGAATAGAATGAAAGCCGCTTTAGTGGCACGTGGCCAATTGCGCAGCGGCTCGCTGGAACGCAAGGTGATGGCTTGGGCTATCGCAATGAATGGCCGCGGAGTTGATGTAGCCACCTTGAGTAAAATTTCTCAGGACTTAGCCCATTGGCCAGGCGGCAAAACAATACGCAATAATTTAGAACGCGCATTGATGAAACAGGCGAACGGTGATGCCCTTCGGGTTGCATTTAGTGCATCCCAACCTGAATCCAAAGTAGCAACAATTGCCTTGGCCGTTGCTCAATTGCGCGCTGGAAACAAAAAAACAGCCCACAAGCTTATTGCCCCCATTTGGCGAACTCAAAAACTGACAAAGGGACTCGAGCGACAAGTTTTAAAGCAATTCCGTGGGGTGCTCACACGCGCAGACCATCGTGGCCGTGTTGAATACTTACTCACAAAACGTCGTATCCGTTCGGCGGAACGTATAGCAGGTCTTGCAGGCGCTACACGTTTGGTGAGCGCACGTGCGGCAGTTGAACGTAAACAAAAAAACGCGCACTCAAAACTTGCGGCAGTTCCTGCGTTCCAACGTAATGATGCCAACTATCTGTTATCAAAGGCGCGGTATCTGCGCCGCGCTAATAAAATCACCAGTGCCGCCAAGGTTTTGCTTTCTGCCTCTCCGTCTAAAATACACAGCAATGCTGCCGATCAATTTTGGGTAGAGCAACGGATACTGGCTTCAGATTTGGTGGAGAAAAATTCGCCTAAACTGGCCTATCGTTTGGCTTCCCGTAATGTTGCAAAATCTAGCACCAAACGCATTGATGCTGAATTTTACGCTGGCTGGATTGCCCTTCGCAAACTGAAAAACCCTGGCCGGGCATCAAAGCATTTTGGCCGTCTTTTGAAACTGGCCAAAACACCATTGAGCCGTTCCCGTGGGCATTATTGGATGGGGCGAGCCCTGTCAAAATCTGGGCAGAAGAAAAGCGCTGCAAAGCATTATGCGGCGGCGGCTCGTTATGACACCACCTACTACGGCCAGTTGGCAACCGTGAAATTGGGGCGCAAATCCATTGCGATTTCTAAGGCGCGCCCAACGCGCACAGATCGCGTGCAGTTTACTAAGTACGAACTTGTACAAGCCATCAAAAAGCTGGAATCTGCAGGACAACATCGCAAAGCAAGAACTATATATCGCTTTATGTCGCGCAGAATGAAAAAGCCTGGCGAACTTGCCCTTCTTGCCGCTCAAGCAGAGCGGCAGAAAGACTACCAGCTCTCGCTACAGGTAGGCAAAGCCGCGTTTATTCGCGGCCGCAATGTTGATAATCTTGCTTGGCCTATTGGGGCGATCCCGCGTAACACGAAGACCAGCGGCAGCGGATTGCCTTTGGCCTATGCGATTGCTCGTCAAGAAAGCACGTTCCAAGTTGATGCTCGCTCACACGCTAACGCTTTGGGATTGTTGCAACTTTTACCAACAACAGCTAAACGCACCGCCCGTTCAATTGGTGTTCGCTATTCGCGCCACAGGTTGGTGAGCGATGCCAGCTATAACGCTCGCCTCGGCACGGCCTACTTAAGCCAACAGATGAAACAGTTTGGCGGCTCCTTCATCCTCACATTCGCGGCCTATAACGCCGGCCCCCGGCGGGCTCAAGAATGGGTACAACGTTTTGGCGACCCCCGAGGTCAATCACTCGACAAGGTTGTCGATTGGGTGGAACAAATTCCTTATTCCGAGACGCGTAACTATGTGCAACGAGTGATGGAAAATTACCAAGTGTACAAAAAGCGCTTAAAGGGTGGGCAACTCACCATCAGTCGCGACTTGCGAAAAGGTACACGGGGCTAGGGTCGATCCTAATTAGCCTCTTCAAAAATCTATATTCCTCTTGTAAGGTTCCCGTGCGTAATTTACGGCAACGGAACTCGTTATTTGTCCACAGATGATACTACACCCACCCGTTTCGAGATAAACGGTATAACAGTCCTTCGACATCCTGTTCAGGCCTCAATGGTCGATGGAGCGTTGTTGCGTGGTTACTATTACCAGCGCGAGACACCCCCTGCCCGTGGCCGTTATATGCTACCAGCTTCGCCTATTGCGTTGTTATGTATTCCTACAGAGCTTGGTAACGGAGCGGAATATCACGAATTTGCCCTAGAGCTGGCCGTCCAGAGCGGTGCTCCAAAGCGAATTTATACGCTGGACTTAAGAGGTCGCGGACGTTCTGAATTGGGCAAGGGAGATGATTCCAGTGTCCATACAGATACCGATGATCTAATCAGCTTCTGCGATGCAATGGGGCTTCATGGTATCGACGTTCTAGTGAGTGGGCGATCTAGCTATTGTGTTCTTTTAACCGCACCTAAACGCCCTAGCCTCATACGTAAGCTCATATTCAATGACGGTGGCCCTGAGTTTGATAATGTGGGCATTGCTCGCTTGACGGCTTTGCGACAAAGGCAATCGCTCCCCACCAACTGGCAAGATGCAATGGAAAGCTTGAAGCAATTAAAGGCAGAAAGCTTTCCCAAACTAACAGACAAGCACTGGAACACATTGGTCCGAACGATTTGGCATGAGGACAAAGGCAAGTTCACCCCGAACATCCAGCCTGGGCTTAGCCGGCAATCGAATGCGGCTAATTATGACGAAAAGCAATTGCAAGTATGGAATGAGCTCAAGCTATTTCGTTTGCACCCAGTACTATTGATACGAGGCGAAAACTCGCTTCTGATGAACATTGAAATTGCTGAAAAATTCGCAAAACACATGGATGATTTTCAAATATTGGTTGCAAAAGGCCAAGGCCACGTTCCGCTATTGCAAGTGGATGGATTCTCGAAGAAAATTTTAGCCTTCCTTCTGGATGCAGAAGACGATACATAACAAGTTAAGCACTTCTCACTTACGGAAAAGAATCATGCGGCTTGTTAGCTACTCATCTTCCACCCATTCTGAAACACGCATTGGCGCAATGATTGATGATGCGCTGCATGATCTAAGTGAGGGGCTTGGTATTGTTTCCATGCGCGAGTTGTTAGAATCGGGGCGCATCAAGGACGCGGAAGCACTCGTTGATAGCGGAAAGACGCTCCCAATTAGCGATTATCAGCTCGACCAGCCAGTTCCAAATCCGGGCCGTATATTCTGCATAGGCGTGAACTATGGTAACCGGAACGCTGAGTATAAGGACGGGAGCGATGCACCAAAGAATCCATCAATCTTCATGCGTGGCCCCCTCTCTTTTGTTCCTCACGGAAAACCCTGCGTTATTCCGCCAGAGTCAGAGCAGCTCGATTATGAAGGCGAAATTGTCTTGGTTATTGGGCGGCCTGGCCGTCGGATCAGCCAAGAAAAGGCAATGGACCATGTAGCTGGGCTAACAATCATGAACGAAGGTACTATTCGCGATTGGGTGCGCCATGCAAAATTTAATGTGACCCAAGGCAAAAACTTCGATCGCACTGGCGGCATAGGCCCTTGGATAGAAACAGACCTTAGCGGCATCGACATAAATGACATGCAGGTGGAAACTCGGGTCAATGGTGAATTACGCCAGAGCGATTCTACGGCTACCATGGCCTTTCCCTTTAGCCGTATCATCGAATATGTTTCTACCTTCACCACCTTACAAGCTGGGGATCTCATCGCGACAGGCACTCCAACAGGCGCAGGTGCGAGATTTGATCCACCGATTTGGCTTAAAGAAGGTGATGTCATCGAAGTCACCGTGGAAGGTGTTGGCACATTGAAGAACGGAGTTATTCTTGAGCGATAAAAACATTATTCGAGCCTATGAAGAGGCTTTACCAATCGCACTGCTTCGCACCCGTGAAGCCGTAATGGCGCGGTTTCGCCCCCTCCTTAGCGAGCATGGACTAACGGACCAACAATGGCGTGTTATCCGCGTGGTTCAAGGACAAAATGAAGTGGATGCCACTAGTCTAGCAGAGCATTGTTGCATTTTGATGCCAAGCCTTTCGCGGATGCTGAAGTCCCTCGAAAAAGACGGCGTTTTAGAGCGAACAAAGCTGAACAAAGATAGGCGGCGGCAATTAATTAAATTGACCTCAAAAGGAGAGAAGATATTCGACTCCATGGCGCCGAAGTCTGAGAAAGTCTATGCTAAGATTGAAGCCGAATACGGGACGCAAGAAATCCGCAAGCTGGTTTTATCCCTCGCTGATTTGCAAAAAACACTCGAAAAATAATCAATCCTTACTCGGTAAAAAGCCGCCAGATTGGCGTTTCCACAAGCGAGCATATTGTCCACCACTGGCCAATAACGTCTTGTGATTGCCATCTTCAACAATGCGCCCGCCTTCCATAACAATTAGACGATCAAGGTGAGCGATTGTCGATAAACGGTGGGCAATAGCGATCACAGTTTTGCCCTTCATTAACTCCTCCAAATGCTCTTGTATTGCCGCTTCCACTTCGGAATCAAGAGCGGATGTGGCTTCATCAAGCAGCAAGATAGGAGCATCCTTCAAAAATACACGGGCGAGCGCAATGCGTTGACGCTGACCGCCTGAAAGCTTTACGCCTCGCTCTCCAACAAATGTATCATAGCCCTTCCGCCCCCGAACATCCTCTAAGGCGGCTATAAAGTCATGGGCCTTCGCACGCTTTGCTGCTCGTTCAATTTCAGCATCAGTTACACCTTCACGGCCATAGGCGATGTTGTCTTTGATCGAACGGTGCAGAAGAGCAGTGTCTTGAGACACTATGCCCATTTGAGCGCGCAAAGAGTGTTGCGTGACAGTGCTGATATTCGTGCCATCAATCGAAATAGTGCCGCCGTTCACGTCGTGGAAACGCAGCAGTAAGTTCATCAAAGTTGTCTTGCCCACTCCAGACTGCCCAACAATACCTACCTTCTGACCAGCTGGTATTTTTAGATTCAAATCGTCAATGACGGCGGTTGAACCGCCATAGGAAAACCTCAGGTTATTGAATTCGACATTCCCCTTTGCAACAGGAAGGACGGTCGCATCTGGTGTGTCGTTGACCAACGGTTTCTTGGAGATCATCTCGGCAGAATTTTGCACTGTCCCAAAGTTACGGAACAGGCCATTCAGCAGTCCTAAAAGACGACCAAGTAAGAGGTTCAGCCGCAAACACAGAGCCATAATGATGGCCACTTCACCTGCTGTTAGAACACCCTTAGTGTAAAACCAAATGGCCATCCCCGCGATAACCACCAACATGAAGCTGGAGAATGTCTGGTTGCTTATTCGCATAGCAGCCACGATGCGCGTAAAGCGGCGAAGTTCAGCTAACGTGTCAACAAATGTTTCTTTGATATATTCGTCGTTGGTATTTTCTGCGCCGTACAATTTGATGGTTCGAATATTGGAATAACCATCCACCATTCTACCAGTAAGAACAGTCGTTATCTCGGCCAAAGAACGGCCAACATCTCTGATGCGGGGAACAAAATGTCGGGCAATTAAGCCCACAACAGCAAGCCAAATCACCACTGGTACTAACATGCGCCAATTCAACCCAGCTACAATTATGAGCGTGGTGGTGGCAAAAACAGTGATAAACCAAATGATCTGCAAGAGGGAGATCATGACATCCCCAACAGCATGGCCCGTTTGCCATACTTTGGTAGAGACTTTGCCTGCTAATTGATCGTCGAAGAACGATATATCCTGACGGGCAATAGTGCGATGGGACTGCCAGCGAATGAGCGTAAAGAAGCTTGGCACAACGATTTGCTCCTCAACGACGGCCGTACCAATAGCAATGAGTACTCTCACCACCGCCACTAACACCGCCATCGCCACCAGCGTTTGCCAATTATCATTGATGAAGCTGGTGGGTGTTGAGTCATTCATCATATCGACGATTTTGCCTACAAAAACAAAAAGTGCAGCTTCGACAAATGCTGTCAGTCCACCCAAAATCAGCATTGCCAGAAAGCCGCTCTTCACCTGTTTGGCGAAGTGTTTGATAAACGCAATACCGCCCGCCGGCGGACGGCCAGGATCTGGCAGTTCAAACGGCTTTGCAAAGCTTTCAAAGAATCGGAAAAAACGGTCCATGGAAATAGAATAGAGTATGGAGCCGATGAGCATAGGTAATAATTTGTTTGAGTAGTGCGTGTTTGCACATCCAAAAAAAAGGTGCTTGGTTACACGAGGGGTTCGTTTGTTATTTCAACACGCACTAGCGAGAACCTTGATGAAAAAGCTCCAAACATTATCGACAGTAGCAATTCTAGCTGCCAGCCTGTTAAACCTGAACATCGCAATTGCGGGAGAAAAAGCAATTATTGTTCTCGATGCCTCTGGCTCAATGTGGGGCCAAATTGACGGCGTTCCAAAAATCAAAATTGCCCGTGATGCGCTCTCCAAGGTTGTGAAGAACACGCCCGAGGCAACGGAGCTTGGCTTGATGGCATACGGCCATCGCAAAAAAGGCGTTTGCAGCGATATTGAACTCCTCGTTAAACCAGAACTAGGAACGCGCTCCAACATCCTCAATGCCATTCGTGGAATCAATCCGAAGGGGAAAACCCCTCTTTCGGCTTCCGTGTTGAAGGCTGCTGAAAGCCTCAAATACACCGAGGAAAAAGCCACCGTTATTCTCATCACCGATGGACTGGAAACCTGTAATGCAGACCCGTGTGCTTTGGGTCGTGAGCTTGAACAATCAGGTGTAGATTTCACCGCCCATGTAGTTGGCTTTGATCTCACGAAAGAAGAAGCCGCGAAAGTATCCTGCCTCGCAACCGAAACAGGTGGCAAATATATTGATGCAGCAAATGCCGACCAACTTGGTGAAGCGTTGACTGAGACTGTGGCGGTTGCCCCTCCTCCGCCACCACCTCCCGTTAAGGAAAAAGTTGAAGAGGCTGTCAAAGAAATGATTATAGAAGGCCCAGCGCAAACCAGTGCCAGCAGCAAGTTCACAGTTGCATGGGATGGGATGGGTAATAAGTCAGACTTAATTGGGATTAGAACCGTAGGGAAAGCTTGGCGGAGAATAACATCCGCCTACATCGTCCACGACGATCCCGACAACCGCACTGTCACTCTGGTTGCCCCTGCAAAACCGGGGAAATATGAATTGTATTTTTACGAATATAAAACGAAGAAAGTGATTGCATCACAACCAATCGAAATCACGCCGATTGAAATAAGTCTTGATGCCCCAACGGAGGCGAAAGCCAGCCACCAGATCGAAGTAACATGGAGTGCTCCGGGCAATAAATCTGACTCGGTGGGAATTAGACGCCCAGGTAAAAAGGGCAAAATCATTACTTCTGAGTACATCAATCACGAAGATACCGATGAACGCACGGTGACGGTGATGACTCCCGCAATACCCGGGAAGTATGAGCTCTATTATAAAGATTATAAAAACAGTAAAATTATTTTTGCCCAAGCCCTTGAGGTTATCGCTACCGAAGTAAGCCTTGATGCTCCAGCTCAAGCCAAAGCGAGCCACCCCATTGAGGTAACATGGAATGCTCCGGGCAATAAGAGTGATACTGTAGGCATCAAGCAGGTTGGCAAAAAAGGCAAGCTGATAAGGTCTGTATATATCAACCATGAAGAGGGGGATGAACGAACCGTCTCTTTCGTGGCCCCTGCAAAGCCGGGGAAATATGAACTTTATTACAAGGATTATAAAAACAAGAAAATCCTTCACTCCCAACCCATCGAAATCACCTCAATCAAGGTTGGCCTTGAAGCCCCTGCACAATCCGCCGCCAGCACTCCGCTAGAAATTACGTGGAACGGGCCTGCCAATCAGAGCGATACTGTGGGCATCAAGCAGGTTGGTAAAAAAGGGAAACTGATAAGGTCTGTATATATCAACCATGAAGAAGAGGATGAACGAACCGTCTCATTCGTAACTCCTGCAAAGCCGGGAAAATATGAACTTTATTACAAGGATTATAAAAACAAGAAAATCCTCTACACCCAACCCATCGAAATCACCCCAATTAAGATTGGTCTTGAAGCCCCAGCGCAATCTGGCGCAAGCACTCCGCTAGAAATTACATGGGATGGACCTGCTAATCAAAGTGATACTGTCGGCATCAAGCAGGTTGGTAAAAAAGGAAAACTGATAAGGTCTGTATATATCAACCATGAAGAGGAGGATGAACGAACCGTCTCATTCGTGGCTCCTGCGAAGCCGGGGAAATATGAACTTTATTACAAGGATTATAAAAACAAGAAAATCCTTTACTCCCAACCCATCGAAATTACCCCAATCAGTGTGAGCCTTGAAGCCCCAGCACAAGTCGCTGCCAGCACTCCGCTAGAAGTAACATGGAATGGGCCCGCCAATCAGAGTGATACTGTGGGCATCAAGCAGGTTGGCAAAAAAGGCAAGATAATAAGCTCTAAATACATCAACCATGAAGACCCAGATGAACGCACTGTCACACTCATGTCACCCAAGAAATCAGGAACCTATGAGTTGTTTTATAAGGACTACAAAAACGGGGCGATCTTAGTCACCAAGACGATTGAGGTGACGAATTAGAAAAACTACTCGACGGCCTCTATATCTTCTGTTTGTAAAAACCCACCGCTTTGGCGGGACCAAAGAGAAGCGTAGAGGCCCTTGGCTTTGACCAATTTATCATGGCTCCCCTCCTCGATAATCTTGCCTTGGTCGAGCACAATCAAACGATCCATATCGGCAATTGTGGAAAGCCGATGGGCAATGGCCAACACGGTTTTTCCCTCCATCAAGCTAAACAATTGTTCTTGGATTATGGCCTCAACTTCTGAATCGAGTGCCGAGGTCGCTTCATCCAATATCAATATTGGCGCGTCCTTTAGGAACACGCGCGCGATGGCAATGCGTTGCCGCTGACCGCCAGAAAGTTTGACGCCGCGCTCACCGACCTTGGCATCGTAACCCTTGTTCCCGTCATTGTCCTCCAACTCCATGATGTAGTCATGGGCATTGGCCTTCTTGGCGGCGGCTACAATATCCTCATCACTGGCATCAGGGCGACCATAGGCAATATTATCGCGTACGCTGCGGTGCAACAACGACGTGTCTTGTGTAACCACGGCAATTTGCGAACGCAGGCTTTCTTGCGTCACCTTTGCGATATCCTGCCCATCAATTGTAACGCTGCCTTCATCAATATCATAAAGCCGCAGGAGGATGTTCATCATCGTGGTTTTGCCCGCACCCGAACGACCGATTAGGCCAATTTTCTCGCCCGGCGCAAGGGTCAAATCCATAGCCTTTATGATGCTGCCGTGTTTGTCGTAATTGAAAGTCACATCATTAAAAATCACTTCCCCTTTATCAACTTTCAAGACAGTCGCATTGGGCACATCTTGCACAGCACGGGCACGGGCGATTGTATTCATGCCATCAATCGCCATGCCGATATTTTCAAACAAGCCAGCCATTTCCCACATGATCCAGCGCGACATACCAGATAACCGTGTGACCAATGCTGCGGCGACAGCCACCGCCGCCACCGTTACAGCGCCGTTCAACCATTGATAAATTGCAATCGCGCCAACGGAAAACAGCAGTAGATTATTGAGAGTAACGAGGGCAAACCCCATGCCCGTCGAAAGACGCATTTGTGGATGAACCGTGTCCAAAAAACCTTGCATGGATTCTTTGGCATAGGTAATTTCGCGCCCTGCATGAGCAAAGAGTTTGACGGTGGAAATATTAGTGTAACTATCGACAATTCGCCCTGTCATCAACGAACGCGCATCAGCTTGTAAGCGAGAAATTTTTGCCATTTTTGGCAAGAAGAAATACATCGTCAATGAGTAGAGGCACAGCCAAACAACAAAGGGGATCATCAGCCATTTATCAAAAGTGGCGATCAGCACCAGCGCCCCGATAAAATAAGCAATCACGTAGACGAAAATATCCATGATCTTCATCACCGTTTCACGCACCCCAAGCGCGGTTTGCATCACCTTGGTTGCAACCCGCCCAGCAAATTCATCTTGGTAAAATCCCATAGATTGACCCAGCATATAACGGTGAGCTTGCCACCGAATTTGCATGGGGAAGTTCCCTAGAATCGTTTGATGAACAATCAAACCAAAAATCAGTTCTGTGAAGGGGAGGATGAACACCACGAGCAATCCCATCCAAAACAACCTGTTGGAATTGAGCTCCATAAATGTTGCGCGGTCTGCTGTGGAGAGCCATTCGACCACATTACCCAGAAACGAAAATACTACAATTTCCATCGTTGCGAATATTACACTCATGCAAGAAATCAGCGCCAAATATGGCCATATGCCTTTTGAGTAGTGCCAGCAAAACGCAAAAAAACCTTGCGGAGGCTGCTCTGGCTCCTGCACAGGAAATGGCTCTATTAAATTTTCAAACCACGTGAGTATGCGGCGCATAATTTTTGCTCTGTTGATTTGGAATGGATAAGGATAAACATAGTTTTGAATCCATGACCAGTATTAAGAAGAGCAATATGAATGAACGCCCGCGCATTGTGCTTTTCCAACCGGACATCCCCGGCAACACTGGGACGATTTTGCGTCTTGCTGCCAATTTGGGGATGGCGGTTGATATCATTGAACCGGCGGGTTTTCGGTTGGATGATACGGCGCTTCGACGTTCTGGTATGGATTATCTCGACCGCGCCGCTTTGCAACGCCATGTGGATTGGAATGCGTTTGAAGAATGGCGGGCGGGTGAAAAGCGCCGTCTTATTTTGCTCTCTACAAAAGCCAGTAAGAGCTATACTGATTTCAACTTCTGTTCCAATGATTGCATCATTTTTGGCCGCGAGAGTTCTGGAGCGACCGAGGCCGTGCACGAGGCCGCCGATACCGAATTGATTATCCCCATGCAAGAAAGCGGGCGTTCATTGAACATCGCTTTGAGCGTTGCAATGGTGTCGGGCGAAGCCTTACGCCAGTTGGGTTAAGCGGGCTGGCTCATGTAGGAATGGGGAATACCTGCGTCATCAAACTCGTCGCCTTCCACTACAAATCCAAGCCCTTCGTAAAATGGTAAAGCGTAGGTTTGCGCATCGAGGGCAATTGTCGGGGCGACTTTGTTTTTGCGAATGTAGTCCAGCATGTGCTGCATAATTTCGCGGCCATAATTCTTCGATCTATAATCTTTTAGCACCACCACCCGTTGAATTTTTGCAACCTCACCGAATAGGCAAAGGCGGGATGCAGCAACAGGCTCGCCCTCCACACGTCCTAAAAAATGGATAGCGCCATTTTCATCGTGATCGTCAATCTCCAACTCAACTGGAACCTTTTGTTCCTCGACAAAAACGATATGGCGCAAACGATAGCAAAGTGCCTTTGCCTCAGGGGACGTGGCAATCGTGATTTTCATTATTAAAGCTCAAATATTTATTTACTGATTCCTTCATAGCACCTTGCATGACGATGGGGGAATATGACATTCATCACTTCAAGAATTTAGTTTGGAATTGATTTTATGCGCGATAGAAATGCCCTCCCCGCTGGCCTGCCCGATGATATTGAAGGCAAGAAGAAAATTGCTGAAACTTGGTTCCAAAAACTGCGGGACGAAATTTGCACGAGCTATGAAGCCATTGAGGACGACGTAAAAGGCCCGCTATCGGATCGCGAACCGGGTCGTTTCAAACGCACCCCTTGGGAGCGCAAAAACAATGGTGGCGGCGGTGTTATGTCGATGATGGCGGGGCGCGTGTTTGAAAAAGTTGGCGTTCATTGCTCCACAGTTCATGGCGAGTTCTCCGAAGAATTCCGCAAACAAATGCCCGGTGGCAGCGATGATCCGCGCTTTTGGGCATCAGGAATTTCGCTCATCGCCCACCCACAAAACCCCAATGTTCCAGCCGTTCACATGAACACCCGCATGGTGGTGACCAGCACCCAATGGTTCGGTGGTGGTGGCGATTTGACCCCTGTGTTGGATGTGCGACGAACCCAAACAGACCCTGATACAAAAGACTTCCACGCGGCCATGAAATCCGCCTGCGACAAACATGATGTTGCTGATTACGCCGAGTATAAATCTTGGTGCGATGACTATTTTCATCTCACCCACAGAGACGAACCGCGCGGCGTTGGCGGCATCTTTTGCGACTATCTCCACTCTGGCGAAAAACACGACCAATGGGACGCAAACTTTGCTTTCATCCAAGACATAGGCCGCGAGTTCGCCGACATTTACCCCAAACTGGTGCGCCGTAATATGGAAACCCAATGGGACGAAGCGGCCCGTGATGAACAACTCATAAGACGCGGGCGCTATGTGGAATTCAACCTACTGCAAGACAGAGGCACAATCTTCGGCCTAAAGACAGGCGGCAACGTAAACTCAATTCTAAGCTCCATGCCACCTACGGTGAAGTTTCCTTGATGGGTTACTGATACCCTTCTACCGATAACAACACCAAACAAAGAGAATAGCGATGAGACCAAGCCTGAGAGCCAAAGCCATTGCGGTGTGCGATGAGAAGATTGCAAAAAAGGGGGAGACTGTAGGTCTTTCGTTTTACGCATTCTTTGCCAACAAGAACGACAATCCAGAGTTACTCATGGAAGCCGCCGAGTGGTGGATAAAAACACATGCCTTCGACCATTTTGAAAAGGCCGTAAAAATCAAAGAAGTAATTAGATCGGAAAAATAGCAAATGGTAGATGAGACTGGGAAGCCGACTTGATTGTTGCAATTGGATTGTAAGAAATACTTATGACAGCTCAGGCCCTTACCGATCGTAGTTGAACCTACATTATATTAAAGCTAACCAACCGGTGATTCGAAATAAAACCAGCCTTTTGCAGTGTCATACGCGAAGCGATATTGTGTTCAGCACAACCGCAAATAGGCCGTAGGCCTGAGGCAATGACCCGTTTTGCAAGCGTGGAAACCAGATAGGAACCATATCCCTGATTACGGTGTTTGGGCGATATCATCATGCCTAGATCAACGGCATCCATGACCTTGATCACTCGAGTTGTAACACCACATCCAAGGATCTCTCCGTTTTTTTCAAGCACCCACAAATTATCGGTGCTATCTAAATGCGTTATCTCATCAAACACATCGAAAAAATCGTCGTTCATTTCCCAGATTTCAGGTAAATCACCCAACGTGCTCTGCCTTAGCCCTACAGCAACCAGAGCCGAGATTGAGGGCAGGGAGAAATTTCGAAACAGATAGCCGGTCTTGGTAGGAACTGCTCCACTGATTTTTGCTAGTTCCATAAGTTGATGGTCAAATGACTTGGCCAGAACTTTATTAAAATTGGTCTGCTGGCGAAGGGTATCAAAAAGCTGCGGTGCCTGATGTGAATATTTTTTCGCAACAAAAAACTCCACGAGAGTTTGAGATGAAATCACGCCATATGCAACTGACGGCATGGTCCATGTTTGGCTACTCTGTATCAATTCCTCGAGAAACCATTCCTGCGGTTCCGCGAGGTTTTCCAAATAGTCACTCCGCAATGAGTTTGGTGGGAAAGTCGCGAGTTCATACACTGCCATATTGAATCTCATACTTGATGCTGTCTATATCGGTGATGTCCACATAGCGGAAGTTCAGATCGTGGTTTTGCTGTAAACTCATATTTTTAATCTAGCCAACCCCACTCAGCAACTCACTCTTCCCAAGCTTAAACCCGCTCTCAACCCATCTCGTTTCCAGCTCGTTCAATCGCTCTGAAACCTTTGGCCCCGGCTTCATTCCGTTGTCCAACAAATCTTTTCCCCGAACAGTAAAACGTGGTTTTTCCCATCTGCCCAGCCACTTGAGTTGGCGGATGAATTTTTTGGTGTTGTCGCCTTCGCGGGCGATTGCTAGGTGCAGTCGGTCGTTTACGGCTTGGGCGTTTTGCCAATAGAGCCATTGTTCAAACCCGTCCTGTTTCAAGCTTGCATCTGGCTCAGGCGTATTCGCCCACGCCTTCAAACGGTCTCTTACTTTATTGGAAAGCTTGAGGCGGGTTGCCAGTGTTTCTACCCGCTCCTCTTGGGGCGGGAGTATCACCATCAAGCGCAATAGCGCATCGGGGTTCCAATTGTTGGCTTGTTCAGCGCGGATAAGCCCCTGCAATCCGTCGATGCCCCATTTCTCGGACTCAGGCAGTACTGCAGTTAGCACCCCAGTTGTTCGCATCCATAATATAGAACGGCTTGGGTCTGGGGCGGCGAGTAATTTGGCGAGTTCTTGCCAAATGCGCTCGGCTGATAAATCGGACAAACCATCTTTTAATCGGGTGCAAGCTTTCAAGCCCTCTGCATCGGGGCGGAAGCTGCCGTACCATGCAAAAAAGCGGAAGAAGCGCAGGATACGCAGGTAATCTTCACGGATGCGGGTTTCGGCGTTATCTATGAAGCGCACGGTTTGCGCCAATACATCTTCCATGCCGCCGAGCGGGTCAAACACCTTGCCATCTGCATCCATATAAAGCGCGTTCATGGTTAGATCGCGGCGTTTAGCATCTGCAGTCCAGTCTGTTCCATAAAACACTTTGGCATGGCGGCCATCGGTTTCAATATCTTGGCGCAGGGTGGTTACTTCGTAAGTTTGTCCTTCTCCCATCACAGCGGTGATTGTTCCATGCTCAATGCCCGTTGGCACTGGCTTATGGCCCGCAGCCTTTAGGCGTAAAATCACATCGCGGGGGACCAGCGTGGTGGCAATATCAACATCACTGATCGGTTGGTTCAAAAGCGCATTGCGAACCGCGCCGCCAGCAACACGGGCTTCTCCGCCATCCGCGTTCAATAACGCCAGCAATTCTTGCAGGCTCGGGCTATTCACCCATTCTTGTTCTATTCGTTCGCTCATTAGATATTCGCCGCCCCGTAAAGGCGCTCTTGCACCATGTGAATTATACCCGCCGTAAGCCCCCATATGCGCCGTTCAACCGGCGGGTCAAGGTTTTCGTCTTTATAAGGCATGGTGTAATAGGTGATTTCCTTGTTTTTCCATTCGCGAGTTTCTGGAATGTGGTTGGCATCATTCATCAAGAAGGAAAGCGGGACCTCAAAGACGTCGGCCACCTCATCTTCGCTGATATTTAGCTTGGGTATGCCGCGAACCATGCCAACAACTGGCGCAACACTGTAGCCTGAGCCTGAAAAATAAGTGCCGAAGGTTCCTAAAACCTCCACGTCAGCGGGATTTAACCCCACTTCTTCATGGGCCTCACGCAGGGCCGCTTGCTCATTTGATTCGCCCTCGTCTATTTTTCCACCGGGAAATGCTACCTGACCGCTATGGCTGGAAAGGTGCTCGGTGCGTTGGGTGAGCAACACAAAGGCTTCTCCATCACGATCAATAATCGGAATTAAAACGGCGGCTTCTTTGAAAGTTTTACTCGTTAGTTCTTCCCCATAGTGTGGGTTCAAAATGTGGTCGCCGCCAACCGCCGCAAGCACATCAGCACGGCTTTGGAAGCGTTCTAAAACCCGCTCACGAAACGCACTTGAGCTATAAATATCGGGGGTTAAATGATCCAAAATCTAGGCACTCAATTCGACTAATTTGTCGGCTGGCATGACGGGGAAAACAACACCGTTGGAACGCAATGCAAACATTAGCACTCCACCCACTTCCAGCTCCTCGCCAAAGGAAATTAGCTCGTACATCACAGGGCGCGCCAGTAGAGCCTCCAATCGCCCTCGCACTAGAACATAGGGTTTTAATTGGTCTGTTTCTCCAATTATTTCAAAGCGTAGTGGATTTTCTTTTCCACATTGAATTAAGTCACCGACGTTATTCCTAAAGGTCAACACCTGCTCATCCCCCTCCCCTGTGGCGTTCATTTCTACGGCAACAAAAGGGGCATCTTCAACTTCAATTTTGATTTTTTCAACTGGTGTTACGAGGTAAGTTTCACCATCTTCATCCTTGCGTAAAACAGTTGAAAATAAGCGCACGAGTGGAGCGCGGCCAATGGGGGTTCCCATGTAAAACCAAGTGCCATCGCGCTTAATTTGAATGTCCAATTCGCCGCAATAATCTGGTTCCCAAAGGTGAACAGGCGGCAGGCCATCACCCGCATGTTTGGCGCGAGCAACCAGCGCTTCAAGTGCGCCGGTTGGACTATCAGATGGTGAATATTTATCGCTCATATCGTTCTTTCAAGGCGGCTCTTCGATGAAGGCGTTTTACAGCCACATTCTTCTTTACATTGAAACCAGTTAATCATGCGCTCAAACTTGGGTATAGTCACGAAATAGTGGCTATTGCTTATGTTGTCAGCATGCCAAAATAAACAAAAGTCTAAAACGATATGTGAGTCCCTAATGAGCGATATGAGTAAGACACCTGCTACCACCGAAAAAGCGATCATAAAAGAAGCCGAAATGGCCGTTGCTACAATAGCTAAAGCGCGAAAAGCTATTGGCGAAGTCATTTACGGGCAAGAAGAGGTGGTAGAAAACACGCTTATCACCGTATTCGCTGGAGGCCACGGGTTACTTGTCGGAGTTCCGGGGCTTGCCAAAACTAAGTTGGTGGAGACATTAGGCACTGTATTAGGGCTGAACAGTGGCCGTATTCAATTCACCCCCGACCTCATGCCCTCCGATATATTGGGCTCAGAAATTCTTGATCAAGATGCAAAAGGCAAACGTTCTTTCCGCTTTGTTAAGGGCCCCATCTTTTCGCAACTGCTGATGGCAGATGAAATCAACAGAGCCTCGCCGCGCACCCAGTCAGCGCTTTTGCAGGCGATGCAGGAATATCACGTAACAATCGCAGGTGAACGGCACGACCTTCCTTCCCCTTTTCACGTGTTGGCCACCCAAAATCCACTTGAACAAGAAGGAACATACCCACTGCCTGAAGCGCAACTTGACCGTTTCTTGATGCAGATTGATGTGCCCTACCCTGAACTAGAGGCGGAGAGGCGCATTTTAATGGAAACAACTGGGGCGAATGAAGCCAGCGCAAAAGCTGCCATGAACACGAAACAACTTGCAGCAATACAAGACCTCGTTCGGCGTATGCCGGTTGGCGAAAGCGTTGTTGAAGCCATTTTAGGGTTGGTTCGCTCTGCTCGTCCTGATGAAAATAACAGTAACAAACATATTGCCTGGGGCCCTGGGCCCCGTGCCTCCCAAGCCCTCATGCTCACAGTTCGGGCTCGTGCTTTGTTTGATGGCCGTTTGGCTCCTTCTGTGGATGATGTTTTGGCTCTTGCGGAACCTGTTCTGCAACACCGTATGGCTCTCAATTTTGCCGCGCGGGCAGAAGGCATTAATGTTCGCCAAGTCATTGGCGAATTAAAACAGGCTTGGATGTAGGGCGCGCTTTTGGCTCTTTCTTCCACCAGTATTGGCTCTGCTTCACCCATTGAAACAGGAGGCGATGTTCTCGTACGAGCACGCTCGCGGGCGGCCCTCGTTCCAGATTTACTCGTGGAAGCCCAACGTATTGCTAATACAGTTACAAGCGGTTGGCACGGCAGAAGGCGGCGCGGGACCGGTGATACCTTTTGGCAATTTCGCCCTTACGACAGCGGCGAAAGCATGGCGCAGATAGACTGGCGGCGCTCTGCCCGCGATGAAACCACCCTCTTTGTGCGAGATCAGGAGTGGGAGGCTGCTCACACCGTTTGGATTTGGGCCGACAACTCCCCTTCAATGCTCTACAAAAGCGAAACTACAGCTGTCTCAAAGCAATCCCGCGCGCTGGTTTTAGCACTGGCATTGATGGAAGTACTGTCGAAAAGCGGAGAACGGGTGGGGTGGCCAGGTGTTACAAACGCACTTTCAAACAGAAATGCAACTGAACGGATAGCTGCGGAATTGATGGCAACAAGCTCAGAAAACGATTTGTCTTTCCCTCCGCTAAGCCAAATGAAAAATCGGTCAGAACTGGTGATCTTTTCAGATTTTCTTGAGCCAATTGATCAAACCATTGAGAAAATAAACGCCACGGCTCATCAAGGCGTGCATGGTAGTTTAGTACACATCATAGATCCCGCCGAAGAGCAGTTTCCCTTCACGGGCCGGACAGAATTTCTTGATCCAGAAACAGGATCAAAACTCACCTATGGGCGGGCAGAAAATCTAGCGAAGGACTATCAAGCCTTGTTTGCGGCGAGGCGTGAGACACTTGCTGATCACTGCAAACGGCTAGGGTGGAACTATTTCGCCCACCACACAGACCAACTTGCATCGACAGCGCTTGTTACCCTTCACACGCACCTTTCTGGTGAGGCAACATCATGAGTGCGTTAGCCCTATCATTTACCTCACCATTGATGCTCCTTGGCCTGTTCGCCATACCGCTAATCTGGTGGTTGCTACGGCTTACCCCGCCTAAGCCGAAAGAGGAGGTGTTCCCCCCTACTCGGATTTTAGAAGACATAGCCCCGCGTGAAGAAACACCTGCTCAAAGTCCTTGGTGGCTAACAATGTTGCGGCTGTTAATGGCGGCTTTTGTTGTGTTTGCCCTTTCAGAACCCGTCTGGAATGCTCAAGAAAACAGCCTTGCGGGGGATGGCTCCTTACTGGTTATTTTAGACGACAGTTGGAACGCAGGCGATAGCTGGGCGCTTCGTAAGTCTAATGCCATGAGTTTAATTGATGAGGCCGAGGCCGCTGGACGACCTGTGGCTCTTGCCTTAACCAGCCAAGGGGCAAAAGCTGATTTGAATAGCGCCCTTGCGAGTGTCATACGAAAACAATTGAGTGCGGCGGAACCCAAGCCTTTGCACGGAGATCTGGAAGGTATCGCACAAAAATTGAGTGAACACCCCAGCGACGCATTCGAAACATTAGCTTGGCTTTCCAGCGGCCTTGAGTTTGTTGGAACAACAGCACTGATTGAAGCTTCCAATAAAATAGGGGTTAAACAAACCCTCTATTTCTCACCAAACCTCTCAAAGACCCAAATTATTTCGCAGGTTAAGAACTCTCCCGACGCGCTCAAAGTTATCGTCGAAAGAGCCACTAAAAACGGCACTAAAGAAGGAGTGGTTACAGCCTTTGATCTAAAGGGACGATCAATCTCATCAGCAGTATTCAAGTTTACTAATGGGAAGCAAATCGCCACGGCAAAGTTTGTCTTGCCGGTGGAATTACGCAATCAAGTGGCGCGAATTTCCATAAATAAATCACAAAACGCTGGTGCAGTACAATTATTGGACGAACGGTTTCGTCGTCGCCGCGTGGGGTTGATTTCTGGGGGTAAGGCAGATCAGATCCAGCCTTTGCTATCGCCGCTGTATTACATTTCTCGTGCGCTAAACCCTTTTAGCGAAGTTCGTGCGGCAAGGGCGGCCAACATAACGAAAGCTGTGCCCGAACTCATAGAAGAGAAAATTTCTACCCTCATTCTTGCGGATATAGGCACTCTACCAGATGGTACGTCAAAGCAACTGGAAAAGTGGATTCAAAAAGGCGGCATGTTAGTTCGCTTTGCTGGGCCACGGTTAGCGGCGGCAAAAGATGATACCCTCGTACCCGTTGAACTTCGTCGGGGCGGTCGCAGCCTTGGCGGAACCTTGACGTGGGGAACGCCGCAACCATTAGCATCGTTTGAAGAAAGCAGCCCCTTTCAAGGTATCCCCATTCCTAAAGACGTAACTATTTCAAGGCAGGTATTAGCCGAGCCTGGCGTCGATCTTGCGGAAAAAACATGGGCAAGTTTGACTGACGGCACTCCTTTGGTGACAGCAAGCAAAAGGGGCGAAGGCTGGATTGTATTGTTCCACGTAACTGCGGACTCAAACTGGTCAAACCTCCCTCTTTCGGGAACCTTCGTTGACATGCTGCGCCGTATCGTAGCGGTTTCTAATGGCGCAATTGCAGCTGATCGTGCCCGCAGCGGCACGGGTGCAAAGTCAGTAAATAAGAACACAATCACAATGCCCCCTCTTCGTATGCTGGATGGCTTCGGGCAGTTGGTTTCTCCCAACGCTAATACAAGCCCGCTCAAGGTCACAGCTGGCGCGGCCTCCGTGGTCAGCTTAGAGAACCCGCCCGGAACCTATGGCACGAAAGAAGCGTTTGTTGCATTGAACCTGTTTAATGGCCCCGCAGGCCTGAAACCAATAAGTAAAGACCTGCTACCTTCTGGAACACTTCAGCGGGCCTATATTGCTAAAAAAGCAACAGCGATAAAGCCATGGCTTTTGAGTCTTGCGCTACTATTACTGGCCCTCGATTGCCTCGCGGTTTTATGGATGGCTGGCGCATTGCGGCGCGCTCCTCGTGGAGCATTAGCGAGCCTCTTATTGGCACAACTGCTGATAGTATCTCCCGATAGAGCCTATGCACAGGATGCGGAAATTGATTTCGATCACACCTTACGCACGCGTATTGCCTATGTGATTACAGGCGATCAACGGTTGGATAGTTTGAGTAAAAAGGGATTAACGGGGCTTACTCAATTCATTGCCGCGCGGACCTCATTAGAGCCTGCTCCACCTGTTGGGGTCGATATAGCCAAAGATGAGCTGGCATTTTATCCCCTGCTCTATTGGCCAATCTCGGCAAATGTTTCCGTTCCCACAGCCGAGGCAATGGCGCGTATTGATGCCTTTATGAAAAAAGGAGGCAGTGTATTGTTCGATACTCGCGATCAGCTTTCTGGAGGGTTCAGCAGTGGACAAGTTTCCATTGAAACCCAGAAGTTACGGGAGATATTGCAAGCACTTGATATCCCGCCGCTAGAACCTGTTCCAGAAAACCATGTTCTGACCAGAGCATTCTACCTGCTCAATGTATTTCCTGGTCGCTATTTAAACGGCAAACTCTGGGTGGAGACTTCGGAGACTAAAGAAAGCAATGCTGAACGCCCAACGCGACAAGGAGATGGCGTATCATCTATCATGATCACCTCAAATGACATGGCAGGTGCGTGGGCGGTTGAAGCGAGTGGTGCGCCTTCCCTGCCAATCGTGCCACCGAACCCAACCCAAAGAGTTTATGCTTACCGTGCCGGTGCAAATATCGTCATGTACACTCTGACGGGGAATTATAAATCGGATCAAGTTCATATCCCAGCGCTGCTTGAGAGGCTTGGGCAATGAGTGGTTGGTCCATTACATTTGCGCCGCTTTTACCTTGGCTCATCATCGCACTAATTGCTGTTGCAGCAGGGCTATTGTCACTCTTTGGCATATTCAAAAAATTGCGAGGTGGTTGGCTAAGGCTTACTGCATGGGCCTGTTTAGCCTTGGCTCTTGCGAACCCATCCTTAATACAAGAGCACAGGGAGCCGCTAAAAACGATTGTCGCACTTGTTGTCGATGAAACGGACAGCCAAAGATTTGATGGCCGCAATGAACAAACAACCCAAACTCGCGTCGCGCTGAAGAAATTCCTGAAACGATTTCCACAATACGATGTTCGCGAAATTATAGCTCGCAACGGCGGTGTCGATTCGGGGGATGCCTCAACGGCACTCTTCGAGGCACTTAAAACCAGTCTGCAAGATGTTCCTCCAGAACAGGTCGGCGGGGCAATTTTGCTGACCGACGGGCAGGTTCATGACATTCCTAAAACCATACAAGCCCTTGGATTCAACGCCCCCGTACATGCTCTGGTCAGCGGCAAGAAAAGTGACAGTGATCGCCGCATCATTATCAAACGCGCACCCCGATTTGGTATTGTTGGTGGCAATCAAGAGATTCTCTACACCGTTGAGGACACAAATATTGACCCCTCGCGGCTAGGATCAGATGGGTTAGTAGAAGTAAGGGTTTCGATTGATGGTGAACAAATCTCTGTCGAACAAGTTCTCCCTGGAGAAGAGGCCAGCTTCTTTTTCGATGTTCCTCACGGCGGAAAAAACGTTATCGAATTAAAAGTTGGTGCAGTGCAAGGTGAAATCACAACAGCCAACAATCAAGCCTTTACTGTGCTTGATGGGATCCGCGAAAACCTACGGGTATTGCTTGTATCAGGTGAACCACATGCAGGGGAGCGAACATGGCGAAACCTCTTGAAATCTGACGCCTCAGTTGATCTTGTTCACTTCACCATTTTACGGCCGCCAGAGAAACAAGATGGCACACCAATAAACCAACTCTCGCTTATTGCCTTTCCTACCCGTGAGTTGTTTATCGAAAAAATTGACGAATTCGACCTGATTATTTTTGACCGTTATCAAAGACGCGGGGTGTTGCCAGTACTGTACTTTGATAACATCGCCCGCTATCTCACTGACGGCGGCGCTATTCTTATCGCGGCAGGGCCGGAACATGCTGATGTTGCAAGCATCCATAGAACTCCGCTTGCGAATGTATTGCCCGTTGAGCCGACGGGTAAAATTAGCACTGGCCCATTTTATCCCATGGTTTCAGAAGCTGGAAGGCGGCATCCCGTCACCCGTCGTTTACCGGGTTTGCAGTCGCTCGATTCTAAAACTCCGCCAGAGTGGAGCCGATGGTTTCGTTTGATTGAGAGCACAAATCCGCAAGGAGACGTTGTTATGGAAGGTGGCGATAACAAACCGCTGCTTATCCTAAACCGCCCCGGCAAGGGCCGGATCGCAATGTTGATGTCCGATCATATTTGGCTGTGGGCACGTGGGTTTGAAGGTGGAGGCCCACACACAAAATTGTTACGGCGGCTTGGCCATTGGCTCATGAAAGAGCCAGAACTGGACGAGGAAGCACTTCGTGCGAAATCTGTTGGCAACAAGGTCATTATCGAACGGCAAACCATGGGGGATAACCCTGGGAAACTCAAACTTATCACCCCATCAGGAAAATCACTATCACTTGAATTTACAAGCAAGGGGGATGGCCTCTTTATTGCTGAACATAAGGCAGGAACACTAGGTCTTTATCGTGTTGCGAACGGTGAGCTAACGGCTCTCACCCATATTGGGCCAGCTAATCCACGAGAATATTCCCAAATTGTTTCCACCACGGCAAAGCTTGCGCCACTCATTGGTCAAACTGGCGGTATGATCAAACGAATGGGGATAGATAAACCTGGGCAGACCATTCCGCGCATCGTTCCCGTACGAGGGAAAGGGGCCACTTCTGGTAAGGACTGGATGGGCTTTAGAACCACGAATGCGAGCGTCCTTAAAGGCGTTACCCAAGTCCCTCTACTCGCGGGTTTTATGGGGCTTGGAATACTGCTTCTGTTGCTCGCAGGCATGTGGGCGCGGGAGGGGCGTTAGCCCCTAACCAACAAAGCGGTTTGCCGGGCCATAAAACTTCAGCAAACTTCCCTCGACCAATTCGTAAACTAACATACGGTTTGGATCAGCTGGGCGTGGCATGCTTATCTGACCGTTGGGAATACTCTTGAACCCGAATGGAGCATAATAGTCATAGTCTCCGACCAACACGATAACAGCAGGCCCTCCACTTTGAGACTCATTTTTTGCCGCTTCGACAGCAGCAACCATCAACGCTTTACCAGTGCCTTGGCTTTTATATTTCCTTAGAACGCCGAGAGGGCCAAGCATTAACGCGGGGGTATTGCCCCACATAATTTTTGTAAGTCGTACACTGCCAATAATCTCTCCTGCCTGCTCAGCAACGAAGGAGAGACTGGACTCATGGGGAACCCCCTCACGTAATGCATAGGCTGCACGGGTCAACATGGCGGGACCGAACACGGTGGCAGTTAAAGTTTCAATGGTTGTAAAATCATCGGCTTTTTCAAGCCGGACAGAAATAGAAGATGATGACATAGGATATCCAGACAGTGGATTACAATTATTTTCCTGCAAAACAAGACGTGACGATTGCGCCCACGGATACTGAACCGTGGCGGCTTAGAGGATTCGTCGTCGTAGTTGTGCGGCCAATGTCATTTGAATGTCTTTCGTAATAACTAGGGTTTGGCTAACACGCATTTTTTTGCCTGTCCAGAACTCCTGTCACCAATTATCGTTTAAGGGGTGATTTTCAAACACTTCGTTCAATCTTGTTTTGGTGTTTTTTGTCGTTGTTTCTGGCAGATTGTCCAGTGCGAAAAAGCCAATTTCTGCAATTTCCATATCCGGGACCCATGGCTTTCCGTGCTCCCACTTATCGCAAATAAAAAGCGACACATGGTCAAAGCGGCTTGCTTTGAAATTTAAGTATGCATGGAAGTGTCTCGGTCGACTTGTCACTATAATACTCGCTTCCTCCAGCAACTCCTTGGTGACAGCCTCAATTAAGGTCTCCCCGCGCTCAACCCCTCCACCTGGTAGAAACCAGCCTTCCACATAGGTATGTCGAACTAATAATATTCTATTTTTTTCATCAACTACAACGGCTCGCACCCCCAACGTCATGGCGCGGGTGAGGAGCGCATAAAGGACAAATAGTTTTTTTCGGATCGGGCTGGGTATGCGATTTATCATCAGAAGAATATATCACTAACCATCTGGCTTGCGAAGTGGGGTGCTAAGGGTTAGGCCAAGACATGTTTCGTCTTGCACATATTTCAGATATTCATCTCGGGCCCCTCCCCCCATTCAACCGCTGGCAGCTTATGTCGAAGCGGATCACTGGGTACATGAATTGGAAGCTTAATCGTAGAGCTTCCATGCAGAAAAATGTTTTGGGTGATCTTATTGAGCACATGAAAAATGCAACTCCTGACCACATTGCCCTAACAGGCGATTTGGTAAACCTAGCGCTACCAGAAGAAATTACGCGGATGCGTGAATGGCTTGATGGACTAGCGCCCGCAGAGCAATTGTCAGTTATTCTTGGCAACCATGACACCTATGTTGCAAGTGCAGTAACCCCCACAATGAACGCTTGGCGGCCCTACATGGAAGGCGATATAGCCAAGAGCGGCTCTCCGTTCCCTTATCGGCGAGATCGCGGCAAAGTCACAATAATTGGTGCAAACTCCGGTGTTCCCACCTTGCCCTTCATGGCAACAGGCTTGTTCGACAAGCAACAGGCGACTGACTTGGAAAGCCATCTAAATGACGCGAAGACCAAAGGGCAATTTCGCGTGGTGATGATCCACCATCCCCCCTTCGAAAATGCGACCCAATGGTCAAAGCGACTAATCGGTGATGACCTCTTCAGATCTGTTATTGCGCGTTGCGGCGCAGAACTCATTCTTCATGGGCACACCCATATCGAGAGTTTTGAATGGATAGAAGGTCAAACAAACAAAGTACCCGTGATTGGGGTTCCTTCTGCCAGCAAAGCGCCGCCTCAAAATGCCATGGGAAAGCACTACAAACCAGGGGCACGCTACAACCTCTTTGAGATTTCAGGTGAACAGGACAACTGGTCTTGCACGATGAATCAATTTGGTTACGAAGATTGTGCGCGCGAAATTTCAGGCCTTGGGAGCTTCGATATTTACGAAGATCAAACTTAAAACGCGTCTGGGACCAGTACAAATGCAACTGCCGCTAAAGCTGCAACGCAACAAAAAGCACCAAATATAAACCAACCGAGGCTTTTCCAAATGCTTGGCTTTGTCTTCGCACTTCCAACCCTAGAGGTATTGATGAGCGCGCCGCCTTCAACATCCTTCGTTAGCGCTGTGGAGTTTTTCAGAGATTCCCACTCACCCTCCATGGCCCGTTCCCGTTCCAATACTTTGTCTGCAACATATTCTGAAACGATGTCTGCGGCCTTATCCATGTCGTGAGTTTCTGCCAGTACCATCCGCCCCATGCGGGTATCTTTCAAGAAACGATAGCTACGCTTGTCGTGGCCCATCACCACGAATGAGGTCATATCAATCCATAGGCGCGGGCGTTCTCCCTTTGTCAGGGCAAAATCAAAACGCTCGTCGGTTTCATCTATTTCGTTAAGCAAAGGACGTAATTCATTGGCCAGCAATTCAAGCCGCGCCTGCTCTGCAGCTTTCATATCAACCACAACATCGCTGCGGTCAGCCTCTCTGTTTTTTGCAAAATCCAAGGCCTCTTTCAGACTGCGAGTCTTGCCAACCAGCTTCGGACCGCCATGGGTAGAGTTCGACATAATACATTCCCTCCGCTTAAAGTTGGGTCCCCTGAGTGAGACAGAACTTCGTTAAGACTTTGTTTACCACATAAAGGTGGCAAAACCCAGACGAGAGGAAAGCCAGCCTAGAACAAATATTTACTCACCAACTTGTCCCGTTTGTACACATCTTCGAAAAACAAAGGCACGCCATCTTCGTTTATCCAAGCTGTGAAGTAAGCCAAGTGAACTGGTAATTTGTTCTTCAAACGGATGCGTGTCTGTTTTTTGCTCTTGATTATTCCCTGTATCTTTTTTGGGTTAAGTCCGCCTTGCAGAGAATAAATCAAGCTTGCGAATTCGAGAGGTTTTTCAACGCGGATGCAACCATGGGAAAATGCACGGCCGGAACGAGCAAACAAATTCCGCGATGGGGTGTCGTGCAAGTAGACGCTAAACTTGTTCGGGAAAATAAATTTCACCTGCCCCAAAGCATTTCGAGGCCCAGGCTGTTGGACAATGCGGTAAGGAAATTTGCTGGCTGATACAGCGCTCCAGTCAACCGCGAAAGGGTTGATCGGCTTGGCCTTCGCTCCCCACCCCTTATAAATGAGGTAATTTTTATCTTTCAAATACGCTGGGTTGTTCCTAATTTTTGGTAACATTTCCTTGCCCGCTATAGAAAGCGGCACAGTCCACGTCGGGTTAAATTCGGCATAGGCAATATTACCCGAGAACATGGGAGACTGGTGGAATGGTTTACCAACAATCACCCGTCGATTATCAACAGTTTTACCGCCCTTGACCATAAAGAGCTCAAAGCCTGCTTGGTTAACTAGCACATGGGAGCGGCCAAGATTACGAGGCAACCAGCGCCAACGTTCCAGATTGATGGCCAATTGGTTGACACGATCTTCCGCTGAGACGCTCATGGCTTTGAAAGTATTAGGGCCAGCTACTCCATCGGCCGTTAAGCCATGGCGCATTTGAAAGTGCTTCATGGCTTCGACCAAACCTTCATCGTAAAAATTTGGATCATCCGCGCCCAAGTCGTATCCTCTTGCCATAAGGTTCTCGCGCATATTATTAACTCGTGGGTCGGTCATTCCCGGCTTTAGAGTTGGGCCTTTAGTAATTTTTTGCCAGCCGCCGCGCAGTAATAGCGAGCGATACCCACCAAGCATTTGGCGCAGTTGTGCATACTGCGGATGGCTTGGACGAAGGGTACGCAGCATAGAAACTACACCTGTGTTCGCCGCACCTTCCAACCATTGAGCCGAATCCATTTTTTTTCGTTTAATGATAATATTGGGGTCGGTAACAGATGGTGTGGTGACGCCTGAAAACAAATCTCTACCGAGAGTCAAAAACGTATGGCTCAAAGCCAGCTCTAAGCGAGCAGCTTCTGCTTGTGTTGCTATATCAGAAAAACCACTTAACCCTGCCAGATACTCCGAGGGGTCTAATCCATCTCGATATGAGTTTCCAACCTCGTCCATAAGCGCAAGCCCCTGCTCGTTCAACTGACCCGCTGTAAGCCAGATGGGGGTGTAATCACGAGCCGCATAAAAACCTTTCATATTCCGCGTGGGAAAAGAACGGTCAGAATATTTGACATTCTTCTTAGCCAGCAGCCCACTAAGAATATCAACCGTTTGGGCAGAAGCTGATTGGAAGGTGAAAGAGGAAAACGCAAAAACAGAAGTGGCAAAGAGGGCAGATAGTATGGAGCGCATATTGAGATTCCGGATGAAGCGATTCGCCTAAAAATAGCACCATCGAGGCAAAAGCCCAATTGTTAAGAAATGTAGGGAGTGAAGCGGTTTGGATTCGGGTAATGAGGCATACTCACCAATCCAAGGAATGTTGCAAGCGATGTATGCTCTTGTTAAGTTCTCGCCAACAAAAGATCGGAAGGGTGGTTGATACGTTGAAGGTCGCGTCGCGAAAACGAGACTTTAAGCTCGACGTAAAACTGTGCAAAGCAGGCTCTGCATGTATAGAGATATGGGTTCCACCGAAGCTTTGATGGTTGAAAAAGGCTGCAAACTAATCTCCAGTCAGGAGTTAAGACAACGATTGCTAGGCAATACAATCCTGGGTGACTTCGCCTTCGCGTACAAATACATGATGACAATTAACACCGACGGAGCCCTTGAAGGCATTAACAATGTTGGTTCTCACCATTTTGGCCAGATGACCATTGCCGATGCCGCCAATACGGTATCCGTCAAATGGGCCGATGGCTGGGTGAACACAACCTCACGCGCCTATGACGTAGACGGAGAATTTAAACTGTACAATATCGAAAATGGCCAATGGAGCACAACGTTTACTAAAGTCATGAGTGGTACCGATTACGCAATGGAACCGCCAGTATGATTGTCCATATCTGCAAGCCTTAGCTTACTTAATCGGCAACCCAAACATGAATCCAAACTGCGGCACTGCCGAGACGCAGCTATTTCAATTGGGCTTTTATTTTCTCATTTACAAACTTCGTTGCCTCTTCGGCGGGGGAGTGTCCGACGCCATCGAGGATGTGCAAATTGACCTTGCCCTTCAATTGTTCGGCCTGAGTCACTGGCAACACTTCATCATTACGCCCCCAAATAACGGTGATTGGGCAGTCTGTCGCGACAACGGCATCTATCGGTAGCATCCCTTGTTTGCCATCGCTCGACATACCCTTTGCAATTGCTGAGAGGGATTCTACCGCGCCGGGTTGGTTACGGATCGCCGTTTGGAAATCATAGACCTTTGAAGGGATTTGGTAGTCTGCGCTAAAGAAAGCGAGCATGACCGAGTGTAATTCTTCACGGGTTTTGGCCGCGCCCCACTTCAAGAGTAATGGATGGTTGAATTCCTCGCCGTATCCCCCCGGCGCTAGGAGTGTAAGGCTTGCAATTTTTTCTGGTGCAAAGAGCGCGAGAAGGCTGGCAATGGCTCCTCCCATCGAGTGGCCGACAATGTGCGCCTTCTCAATGTTGCGCGCCGCCATTTCTTCTAACACTGCCTTGGCTGCTACTTTTGGGGGTCCAGCATTTGGGTAATCAAGGCTCTTGCCGTGGCCAGGTAAGTCAAATGCTAGAGTTGGTGCGTAGAATGAAAGAGAGGCTTGCAAGCCGTGCCATTGGTCTGCCACCCCGCCAAACCCGTGAAGAAAAATGACGGGGTGCGTTGCACTCTTACTGTTATCAATTTCGACAGAATGAAGGCGCATCGCTAGATATCACCCGCCAACGCACGGTTAGCACCGCTAACCAGTGCTTCTAAACTGGCGGCAACAATATTGGCGTTAATACCAGCGCCAAACCATTTTTTACCGGACTTGCTGTCCTCTAATTCCATATAACAAATAGCCGTCGCATCGCTGCCTTGATTGAGCGAATGTTCCGAGTAGTCCGCAACAGAAAGGTTGAGGCCATAAGCAGAATTAAGTGCTGCAACAAAGCCATCAACGGGACCATTGCCCTTACCTTTTATCACGGCCTCCTTGCCGCCATCGGTCACGGTTACTTCGACAACGCGGCCCGTGGAATCTGGGTCGGTGAATGTCGCATGGTCGATGTACTTTAAGCGTCCCTTGGGTTGGTCGATATAGCGTTCCAGAAAACGGTCATGTATTTGTGAAGCGGGTAGCTCCTTGCCCTCTTCATCCGTGATGCGCTGAACATCATCTCGCATTTCAACCTGCAAATTACGTGGCAACTTAAGCCCATAATCTGCCTCCATCACATAGGCGACTCCGCCCTTACCAGATTGTGAGTTAATGCGAATGATCGCCTCATAGGAGCGGCCAACATCCTGCGGGTCGATAGGCAAGTACGGCACTTCCCACATATCCTTATTAGCTTTCGCCAGCGTTTTCATGCCCTTGTTGATCGCGTCTTGGTGACTGCCCGAAAAAGCTGTGTAAACCAATTCACCAACATAGGGGTGGCGTTCTGGAATGCGCAATTGGTTGGAATATTCATAAACCCCCTTGATACGCTCGATATCGCGTACGTCCATTTCTGGGTCTACACCTTGGGTCATCATGTTCAAAGCCAATGTCACGACATCCACATTTCCGGTACGCTCGCCGTTTCCAAACAGAGTACCTTCCACCCTATCTGCGCCTGCCATCAAACCAAGTTCGGTAGCGGCAATCCCCGTTCCTCTATCGTTGTGAGGATGGAGAGAAATTATCACGCTGTCACGGCGGTCGATGTTTCGGCACATCCACTCAATCTGATCGGCATAGATATTCGGTGTGGACATCTCCACTGTCGCCGGCAAGTTCAATATCAATTTGTGCTCGAGGGATGGGTCGATAACCTCGATCATCGCATTGCAAATTTCCAGAGAAAAATCGAGTTCTGTTCCGGTAAAACTTTCTGGCGAGTATTGGTAACGGTAGCTGTTCTTGCCACCCTTAGTCGCGCTGGCCATATCAACAATCATCTTAGCCGCATCAAGGGCAATGTTTTTAATACCATCACGGTCTTTGCCAAACACCACGCGGCGTTGCAGTTCAGAAGTTGAATTATAAAAATGTACAATAGGGGTTTTCGCCCCTTCTAAGCTCTCAAAAGTACGAGTGATAAGTTCTGGTCGGCACTGCACCAACACCTGCAAATCCACATCATCAGGCACGTTGCCTTCCTCAATGCACCATCGCGCGAAATCAAAATCAGTTTGACTGGCGGAAGGGAAACCAATCTCGATTTCCTTGAATTGCATATCGAGCAAAAGCGCAAACATGCGCGCCTTGCGCTCGTGGCCCATCGGGTCGATGAGGGCTTGGTTGCCATCGCGTAAATCGACGGAACACCATATCGGTGCTCCGGTAATAGTGTTGCTAGGCCAAGTGCGATCGTGCAATTTCACTTGGTTATAGGCGGTATATTTTTTGGCGGCTTCCATCAACATGGGAAGTCATCCTTCTTGTTTTGGCTTAGCACTGCATAACGCTTCGCGTGCCGTTTTGCCAGTTTATCTTTGGGATTATGAAGGGGCAGTAGCAGGATATTCTCGACTGCCGGGCGCCCCTAAGTGCGCACAACCCGACAGCCGCTGATAAGCAGTAGGTCGGGATTCAGAAGGAGTGCGCATGTTTTCATGCATTTGTGTTAAGCTGAAAACCTAAATGAAGCAAGAGGGATTATCATGTTCCGTTTTTTGATATTGTTATTTACCACCTGTGGCCTTGCCCTGCCCGCCTTAGCGGAACCGATTTATTTTATCAGCGTCGCAACCATCAGCAAAGGCAAGCAAACGCAATATGATAGCTTCCTAAAAGCCGTATCACCCATTTGGAAAAAACACAAAATGCAAGTGCTGCTGCGCTCACGTATCGTCGACATGACTGCCGTTGGCGGCGTTCAAGATCACCCCCATGAAATCGGGGTCTTGAGAGCTGCGAGCCGAGCAGACTTTAAGGCCTACTTGTCAGATGTGGCCTACCAAAAAATCAAAGGGCAGCGTTTAGAAGCGGTGGATACTTTTGTTGTTTTGGAGGGGGTGGCTACACAAACAGCGGCGTTGAAGTATCTTAAAAATGTGCCGATGGCGGCAATCGTTTTATCCACGGGGCAAGCCAAGCCTTCCAAGGTTTCATTGACAATTAAGGTGCAGTTGGTTGGACAGGTAAAAGGCCCTATTAGCAGTTTCTTGAAATCAGTTACAGCCGTGCAAGTTCACGCAGTATCCTATGATGACAATCCGATGGGCTACATGCCCGACAATAAGTCCAGTGACGGAGCGCTTGGCTTGGTGGGCGAGTTGGTGCGTTAGATGCGTTCTTCCAAGAGGTGGCGTTGAATTTTACCTGTTGTAGAACGTGGAAGTTCTTCAGCTTCTATGAACCTAATCTCTCGTGGGCGTTTATAGCTCGATAGGTTCTCATTGCAGATTTTGACCACTTCTTCAGCTGTTAACACCTTGTCGCGAGCTACAATAAACGCAACGGGAACCTCCCCCCATTTTGCATCGCTCTTTCTAACCACCACGGCTTCTTCTACCCGCTTGTCTTTCAAGATGGCCTGTTCAATTTCAGCAGGATAGATATTTTCACCTCCGGATTTAATCATGTATTTGACGCGGTCAACGTAATCCAGCGTGCCATCTTCATTGCGCCGCAGCACGTCTCCCATATGAAACCAACCGCCGCGAAAGTCATGCGCATTGGTTTCAGGCGCATTCCAGTAGCCACTGAAAAGCGTTTGACCACGTAGCGCCACCTCCCCCGGCTGGCCATTCGCCACATCCTCGTCATTCGCATCCACTAAGCGTAGTTCACAAAAAGCGCTCTGCTTTTTTGATAAATCCTTGTGCTCCTTGCCGATTGCTAAGGTGTTGCCTGATGCAGGAGCTAGCCCCGTTTCCGTTGATCCAAACGTGTTGAGATAGGGAGCATTTAGAGCGCGCGTAACTTTGGCTATTTGTTGGCGCGGAACAAGATCGGCCATCGCACCGCAGGTATAAATATGTTTGGTCTTTAGTTCCCGCTCAAAACAGGCTTCTGCAAATTCACCAACAACGCCCGGCATCAATACGAACCAGCCAATCATTTCTTGCTCCAGAATATCCATCATTTGTTGTGGCTGATATCCGTCCACCACAAACACGGTCCCACCACGCAAAAGCGTTGCGAGGGCATGGTCGGTAGAAACCATATGAAAAAATGGGGCCCAAGCTATGAAACCTGCATCCGTAGGCAAGCAAAGCTCAGAAACGAAGCTGGCTGCACGAGCAATCATTGCACGGTGACTAATCAAAGCTCCTTTAGGCATGCCAGTTGTGCCACTTGTATAGAGAATTATTAAGCCGTCCTCAGGCACGACTTCTTGCGTAGAGAATGTATCAAATTGCTTTTTAAGTTGTGCATCATAATCCACCCCAACGATGAGCGATGGAATACTCAACAACCCCATGTCATTTAATTGTTGTCTATGAGCCTCGTCGGTTATTAGTAGTTTCGGAGTTACTAATTTGATGCAGTGAGCCAATTCGTCTTTAGCCAAACGCCAATTCAGAGCAGCCGCGATGAGGCCTAACTTGGCGCAGGCTAATTCTATTTCGAGGTATTCTTGGCAGTTTCGTAAATAGATCGCTACTCGATCGCCGCGTTTTAAGCCCTGCTTGGATAGGAAATTAGCGAGTTGATTGGTGCGACTATCAAGCTCGTTGTAAGTTAATGCCCTCTCCCCATCGACCACAGCATTTTGGTTTGGACAGGTGCTAACGCGAGCTGAAAACAACTCACCTAGAGTTGTACAACCAGCCTCTATGGCGGCGCGGGATGGTTTAAAATCATTCATCGAGTCCCACCATGACACACAATTGAATGATGGGTGAATAGTTTTTTATTCGTTTAATATCAACAGATTACGCCGGCCTTCTCATTATTTCCTGCGTGAAATTAACCATTACAACGGAATGGGGGTCGCCAGATTAACCAGTTCTGTTATCCTATTAACCTATCGTAAACCATTTCTTATAGGGAAATCTCCCGAGGAAGATTTGGCTGTTATCCGGAAACTCATGCGCGGCCATGTCCGGAAGTTTTTAGTTAGTCGCTTTCCTACTTGGAGGGGAAAATAATGAAACAATTTTTTGGTACGGCAACAGCAGCATTCATTCTTGCGGGTTCAGCTGGTTCAGCATTTGCGCAATCACTGCCACCGGCAGACGCAAAAGCGGGCGAGTGTTACGCAAAGGTTCTACTTCCTGCGAAGTATGACTCAACACCTGAAGAAGTTATGGTTCAACCTGGTAGCTCGTCTTTCAAAAAGACGCCTGCTGTTTATAAAACTTCGCAAAAGCAAATCCTTCTGCAAGAAGAAAGCTATGAGCTTGTACCAGTACCGCCAACATATGAAACTGTATCTGAAACTGTTCTTGTGCAACCTGAGCAAATCATCAAATCAGTTGTTCCTGCAACTTTCCGCACAGAAACGAAAAAGATTATGATCTCCCCTTCCCGCGTGGAATGGAAAGCTGGTCGTGGTGCTTATGAAAAAGTAGATCAAGCAACGGGCGAAATAATGTGCCGTGTTGAAATCCCTGCGGTTTATAAGAACTTTGAGCAACAGGTTGTTAATCAGCCTGCTCAAACAAAGGAAGAGGTTATTCCTGCAAAGTACGCAACAGTTGAGCGTCGGGTCATGAAAGTGCCGCCTTCAACAACTAAGCGCGTGATTCCTGCAAAATACCGCACAATCACTATTAAAGAGCTGGTGACTCCTGAAGCATTTGAAGTTGTAGAAACACCACCGCGTTTTGCAACGATCCAAAAGAAAAAGCTTCTTTCTGGTGAGTCTGTTAAATGGCGCCAGATTCTTTGCGAAACCAACACCACGCCGGGCGTTATCAAGCGCATTCAAAACGCACTAGTAAGTGCTGGCTACAACCTTGGTTTTGAGCCAGATGGAAAATTAGGCCCTGGTACACAATCAATCATCCGCCGTTTCCAACAGGATAACGGCCTTCCAACTGGTGGTCTCACATTGAGCACTCTCCAACGTTTGGGCGTGCGGTTGTAAAACCCCTCCCCATACGATCCAGTCAAAACCCTCGGTTGTTTAACAGCCGGGGGTTTTTGTTTGTCTAAATGTATTTATAGTTTGAGCATGATCGACACCTCGCAGCTCTTGCTCTTCATTCCTGCAGCTCTCGCGCTGAATATCACACCAGGGGCGGATATGTTATTTTGCCTGGGGCAAAGCATAAAGTGGGGCCCGAAGGCGGGGGTCGCTGCAAGCTTTGGTGTGTCCACCGGATCAATCATCCATACCTTGCTTGCTGCTTTTGGCCTCGCTACCCTGTTGGCCGCAACTCCATGGGCTTTTGAAGTCCTTCGTTGGGCAGGTGTTGGGTACTTAATTTGGTTGGGAATTCAAGCGATTAAGAGTAATGGTGTAGCTTTTGATTCAACTAAAACTGTCACGTCTCACGCTCAAGAAAACGGTGAAGTAAAAAGGCTGATTATGTATCGCGCTTGGCGAGAAGGAACGATTGTAAATCTCTTCAACCCTAAGGTCGCCATATTCATTTTAGCCTTCATTCCTCAATTTGTTGACCCAGCACATGGATCGACACTCATTCAGTTTTTGATTTTCGGTGCAATTTTTAATATAACGGGGACAACAGTAAATTCAATTGTTGCACTTCTTGGTGGTCGGCTTGGAAAAATATTCACTTGCAACCCAAGTCTCAGCGCCTGGTTCCAGCGGGTTACAGGAACACTCTTCTTCGGCCTCGCTGCGAAATTGGCTTTTGATAGAAGGTAGAGAAGTAAAAAACAACGCTGATCCTCTGACCGTTCTAACTTCAACAATCCTACAATAAAAAGCCCACCCTGCTTTCACAGGGCGGGCTTTTTTATTCAATAACGATTGAGAATATTATTTCTCGCCGTCAGTCGATTTGCGGCTGGTTTTGATTTGACCGCGTTCAACACGTTGAGCATGTTCTGTTGTGCCACCTGCACCAAGAATCTTAGACTCTCCAGCCCAATTTTCACGTTCAGGACGGCCCGGGAAGCCAACAGCATTACCCAACCAGGTAAGCTCTGATTTCGACATTTTGGCAACTTGATCGAAGTGATAAATTCCCAATTTGAACATTTTCTTTTCGATTGCGTTACCAACACCGTCGATCAAGGTCAAATTATCTGCCTTACCGCCGCGTGCTGCACGCATCATGCCCTTAGGCTTTTTACCCATATCGCTGGCTTTAGCTTTACCAAGACTGCTGCCAACGTCGCCAGATTTCACGCGTTTTGCGAAGTCTGTTGCGCCGCCTTTGGCTAGGATTTTAGCTTGGCCAACCCATTCTTCCCGCTCAATGCGACCTGGGAAGGCAAGAACATCACCGTAGTGTTCAGTGTCTTTTGCTTTCCAAGCAGCAATTTGCGCGAAACGGCTTATGCCCAAGTCATTTAGGCGGCCTTCGTTTTGCGGGCCAATACCCCGGATAAGCTTGAGATTGTCTCGCTTAGCCTTTGGACGCGGCTTTGCAGGAGCGCGCTTGGCTTTTGATTTAGCTGCGGCCTTTGGTTTTGAAACCAATGGGGCTGCAGGTGTTACCACCCTTGGTTTTTCAACAGGGCGTAAAGGCGCTGTTGGAATTGGTGGTTTTGGTACAACAGGCGCTGCAACTTTCGCTGCGGCTAGTCCTGCGGCTCCCAAGCCGACGGCGGTCGGTATCTCAGCATTTGCTGAACCGAATAGGTTGCGCAAGAGGCAACCCAGAATTGCACCTAGAATGAAGGCGATTGCCATCAATAATAGGGTTTGAAGAATTAAACTTAGCATTGGTTTTGCTCCCTTTTCTCTCTACTTAGCTGTGTTTACGCTTTTCAGACGTCCACCAACCAACGATGAGACCAATGATGAATGCGATCAGGAGGAACCAGATATATTGTTCGACGAGGTACCACATGACGTGTTCCTTTTATTGTTTTGTATGCTCTGACCATGAAAACCATGGGGTGAGCTATTAGCGCGCCGTTTACTCAACGGCGCGCGGTTAACTTAATATCGGCTAAGAGATTTAAACTCAATGCGACGGTTTTTGCTACGCTCTTTACGGGTGTTTGGAGCAATTGGCTTCAGCTCCCCGTAACCTTTTGCGACCATTCTAGTACCCGTTACACCAGCTTTCGCTGACATGTAATCAATGACTGCTTGGGCGCGTGCTTCACTTAGGCCTTGGTTATAGCCTTCGCTACCACGTGAATCGGTGTGACCACCAACCTCGATCGTTGAGTCTTTACACTCATTGAGCCCCGCGGCGATGCGTTTAAGTAAGGGGAAAGATTCCTCTTTGATAACGGCGCGAGCCGTATCAAAGTGAACTTTTTCACCATAGAACAACGCTGGGAAGTCAACCAAGCAAACCTTAACTGGCGCAGGAGCAGGAACAAATTTCTTCATCAAAGCAACCTTAGGAGCAGGAGCTTCCGGCACTGGTGCAGGTACGAATACCTTCATCAGGTTCACCTCAGGAGCCGGTGGCTCTGGCGCCGGTACTGGCTTAGGTAGCGGATAAGAAATCTGCTTGCGATACTTGAAATTCTTAGGCAGTGACGCCCCGACTTCATCGCCAATCAGCTTAGCCTCTGCCTTTGAAGAAGCGCGGCCTTGAATAAAGGCGTTGGTTCCAGTGATGTTACCACTACTGTTATCTAGGCGGTTAACACCTGCAATCAGCGAACCGATTGCATTTTTAAAGCCAGCAGGCGCACCAGAAGCAATTCGCTGTTTGTCTTCAACAGGCTTGCTCAAGACTGCTTTAGCAACCGCTTGGTTTTGAGTGCCAAGCGCGCGGTCTGGTACAAACCCACTAATAACAGCCGTATCAGTGCCCTTAACGATGGACCAAGAATAGGGATCCATCATCGCAGGTTTGATTTTACCTTTGATGTTACCTTTGGCGGCAACTGTTGTATCGTAGGAATTCACAGTTCGTGCAGTCCCATTCACAATCAAATGCGTATCGGTAATCCGCGCATCGCCTGTAGCAAGGCCAGGCATTAGTGAAACACCTTTTTCAGCCGATCCTTGGAAACCTGCAGGCGCACCAGCGGCGATCAACATTTGATCGGTGATTGCTGCACCAGGTAACTCCTTCTTGGTGCGCGCTACGATAGCAGCACGAGTTTCGTTATTTGGTACAAAACCACTCAACACAACGGCTTTGCCATCATACTTAGCACCCCAAGTGTAGGGTTTAACTGTTGGCGGCACGATATTCTCGCTGGCCAAAGTCATATCACCTGGAAGACCACTTGTGATGGCGGTTTTCGCGGCGGTATAGTCTTTAGCAGTTTTGGCAACACCTTTGACGGCCAAAGCCCGATCGGACAATGACACCAGACCACTTGAAAAGCGGGTCAATTGGTTTGAACCAAATCGTGCTGCATTTACAAAACCTTCTGGAGCACCAGCAGCAATTTGCATTTCGTCGGTGATCTTTGCTGTTGGCAAAGACTTTTTCGTTGCCGACAAAACAGAGGCACGAGCCTTCGCATCAGGCACAAACCCAGTAAGTGTCACATCATTACCATTATAGCTTGAACCCCAAATATAAGGAGAAACCGTTGCGGGCACAATGTTAGCTTTAGCTAAAGTGATGCCAGCTGGCAATGCAGCAGCACCAATAGCGCCAAGAGCCGCTGTATATTTACCAGAGGATTTGGCAACACCTGAAACAGATAGATCCAAATTACTCAGGCCAACTTTACCATTACTGAAGCGTGGCAATTGTTGCAATGCGTAGGTGGTAGCACCATCAAAACCATCAGGATTACCAGGGGCAACCAATTGATTATCAACAATCTCTGCATCAGGCAGAGCTGACTTTGCTGAAGCTACGACTGATTTTGCAACATCCATTGATGGAACATATCCACCCAAGATCACTTTGTTACCATCATAGTCTGCAGACCAAGTATAGGGTGAAACGGTAGGAGCGGTAATGGCTTTCATTGCCAAAGTTGCACCGCCCGGTAGCGTTCCATCGAGGGCTGAATTTACCGCAGTATAAGTGTCGCGGTCTTTTGCAGCGCCTTTTACAGTTAGCTTTGTATCACTCAATCCCATCTCACCTTTAGTGAGGCCCGACAATTGACTAAACCCGAAACCAGCCATCGCCGCTAACCCCGCAGGGGCTCCGCGCGCAAGTGTCATAGATTCAGTTACCTTGGCACCAGGAAAAGCTTCCTTTGCAGCGGCAACAATAGTGCCACGCATTCCTTCGTTTGGAATAAAGCCTGTTAATTCAACCGCATCACCATCGCGCTTTGCGTTAAGAATGTAAGGGCTTTGGGCAACAAGAAGTTCCGTCTGGTTATCAACGACACGAACTTCATAGGCTCCGTCGGTTAGCTGAGCTGCCTCTAATTGAGCAGCTTCACTTGGGGCATCTCCGAATATGACGGCATCGCGGCCTTCCATATCAACATTTGCCCACGTATGGCCGCCAGCAACTAAGGCGCTTTCGGCTTTTGCGGTTAGATCGTCTTGAATAATGTCTGTCTTCATCCAAAGGGCGAGGGCAGAGAGGACAAGCGCGGTTAAAATACCAGGCCAAATCCATTTTTTCCAATGGCACATAAAATATAGCTCCCTAAAAAATACAATCAACGAGCCCGCCCTACCCATTTCCATGATCTCATGGAAAGATGGCAAAGCAAAACTCACTGCAACGAGTTGGCCAACGTTTATGAGGAGTGAGAGAGGAACCTACAGAAAAAACATGCACTATGATTTAGTGCTGAAATCTGTAGACGATCCGTCGCCACATCCCCATGGCACATATGATCAACTAGCATTCCTTATATAGTTACCCAAAGGTAAACAAATATCAAGCGGCATCTGTTGATATATTGATCGTCTTAAACAGTTATTATTATTACGAAAAATCGCGTCGGTGTATTTTTCTTCACCCCTTGAAGAAAATAACTCCACGTATTGAGGAATGTCACCAGCGTTTCAAATTAACGGCCCTGTACGATCCAGGGAGAAATTATAAAGCAGCAAACAAAAAGCCCGGCAGTTGCCTGCCGGGCTTTCAGTATTCTTAAATCAGACTTAACTGATTAGAATGAGCGTACTACGCGTAGACGGTATTGGTTTGTGTCGTTGTCGAAGAACACTGCTTCTGGACGAACTGACAAACCAGGAACTGGGTTCCAGTGAGCGCCAACTGCGAAAGCTGATGGAGCTAGGTCTGCGTCGGTATAACCAACCCATACGTTAAGGTCTGAAGAAACTTGGTAGCTTACATCAACACCGAATTCGTAGTCGTTAGCTGTGCCAACATAACCAGTTGCGAAACGTGAACCGTTGTTACCAGCGTACCAACCGTGGATACCAACACCTTCGATAACGTTTAGGTCAGCAGAAACTTTCCATGCGCTAGCGTCGTTGAATGTATCGTGGATGTAGCTTGCTGCAACACGACCCCAGCTAGCAGCATATGATGCGCCAACATAAAGATCTGGGTTTTCAGCGCCGTTACCCAAAAGGGTAGTGCTGCCTACAGAGTCTTGGATACCAACAGTAGCTGAGAAGCCGTTTGCTGCGTATGTGTATTGCAACATGATCGCTTGATCGTAGCTGTAGTAACCATCGTTAGCAGCACGCTGCCAGCCGTAGCCGTGGTTTGTTGTGAAGAATGAGTCGGAATAACCGAACTGCAAACCACCGATGCTGATCAAAGCACGGTCGATATATGCATTTGCATCGCCGTTGCCCCAAGTGTCAGCACCACTGTCTGTAGTGAGCGAGCGGCCTGCGCCATCGCCTTGAATACGGATTTGCGAACGCAATGTACCGTAGTCTGTTTCGTTACGTGCGTCGAAGTTTACGCGTGCACGGTAAACGAAAGCACCAGTAGAACCAGCATTGGTTGAAGTGTAGATGTATTCTACACGTGCATAACCGTTAATGCTTAGGCAAGTTTCAGTGCCTGGGATGTAGTAGAAGCCTGAGCCGTATGTGTCACAAACTTTTACGTATTCAACGGCTTCTGGCTCAGCAACAACAGCATCAGCGGCGCGTGCGCCGGACACTGCGATCATTGCAGCAGCAGAACCCAAAAGTAGAGCTTTAAGTGTCATGGTTTTGATCTCCAGTAATAACCAATTTAATAAGGACATAGCCTTGTTTGATAGAGCTAATGCCCCGATGTAGGTCAGACACATATGCGCCCTGTCCTGAGTTGAACCTACCCGTCTGGTGGCGGAACACAATGGCTGCAAGGCTCATTTTGGGGGTATGAACCTGTTATGCCGACATCTTGTTGCACAAATGACACGATTTCGATCACGAACCCCCCGTTTATTGTTAACAAAGTGCTAATTTTCGTGATCAAATTGTATTTTCCAAGATGTAGAAGTGGAGATTTTCTAGGTAAATGAGGGCAAACATAGAATCAAGCAGCAGTATTGAGCGGATAAGATGAGAAACTGAATCACCTTTAACAGGTTGATATATATAGATTTATTGGGCGAATTGCACATTACATATCAGATAATACGAATCGTGAGCCTGAAAAACGCTTAGGTGAAGTGGTTTTCACCAAGTGTATTGTGGATAAGGTGATGTTTGCACCGCGCGATTGATAATGTTTGCCACCGCGCGGTTCAGTGGGCTAAATTGGCGCATAAATAATGGGAGGACATACAATGAGTGATAAAATCGAGACCTACGAAAAATTCTGGCTTTACTATCTTGGAGAGCATCGCAAGGTAAGTACGCGGATATTGCATTATGTTGGCACGACAATTTCAATTGTCTTTCTTATCCTGCTACTCACGACCTTTAACTGGTGGTATCTGTTAGCTGGCGTTATCGCGGGATATTTCTTTGCTTGGATTGGCCACTTCTTTGTAGAGCACAACCGCCCCGCAACCTTCACCTACCCATTCTGGTCGCTCTATTCAGACTTCCGCATGTATTTCCATTGGGTAACAGGAACCCTCGGCAAGCACTTAGAGGCTGCTGGAGTTAAGTAGGTGAAAAGAAATTGGCACTTACCAAGAAGCGAACAGCGACCGCGAACCGTTTCGCGCGTTCATGCAGGCGGCTTGCAAAGCAAACCTGCCGTGAGTGCAGACTAAGAAGAGATTTCGGTAACGCCGCCGTTCTTGCCCGACCAAGTCAGTGGGTCGTCTAAAAAGCTTTCCACCTGCGCCAAGGTTTCTTTGTCGAAGTAGCCTTGGTCTTTGCAGACTGCCAGTACATCACGCCACGTTGCTAGGTAGTGGAGATTAAGGCCAACCTTTTGCATGTTCTCGATGGAGCCTGGAAAAATATCATAGAAGAAGACAACAACCGTATCTGAAATTTCGCCGCCAGCCTCGCGGATGGCTTCACAGAACTTTACCTTACTACCGCCATCCGTTGTTAGATCTTCAACAAGAAGAACCCGCTTGCCCTCAATTGAGTTGCCCTCGATTTGCGCATCACGGCCAAAGCCCTTTGGTTTCTTACGGACATAGTGCATCGGCAAGTTAAACTTATCAGCAAGCCAAGCGGCAAATGGTATGCCAGCGGTCTCACCGCCAGTGATGCTATCAAATTGTTCAAAGCCTACGTCTTCGGCCAAAATACCTGCGGCAAAATCCATTAGGGTGTTTCGAATGCGCGGATAGGAAATGATTTTTCTACAATCAATATAGACAGGACTGGCTAGGCCAGAGGTCAACATATAAGGCTCGTCCGTACGGAAATGGACAGCATCTATTTCTAGCAACATTTTTGCAGTCATCTCGGCAATCAATTTGCGATCTGGAAAAGCACTCGGAATCATCGGTCTGTCCTTTGAATAATTTCATCCATCATGAAACAGTTGCGGTGATAAGCAATTCCTCATTTCAAAACAAAGGGAATCCAAGGTTAAACACAGATATTCGATTACCCGCTAGTTATCCCCCAACAACTCCCACACTCATTCGCGCGGCGGTCATGAAAGTTCGGATCAATAGGCTTTCTTTGCGTTCCCGCAGGCAAACAAGGGCTTCGTCCATGGTGAGTTCAACTCCAGTGATTGGAATTTGAACGAGGCGGGGGTCATTGCTGAATTCTGCTTGGGAGACAACACCGATGGTGTCGCTAGAGGCCACAACTTCAACTACGGCTTCACGGCCTTCAACTTCAATTTGCGTTTTAAGCTTCACTCCTACCTTACGCGCGTGTTCTTCTAATTTTGCACGGGTCATTGACCCCGGCTCCCGCATTACCAGAGGCAGTGCGGCCAATTTATCGAAAGGAATATCATTCATCTGACCAAATTTGCCACTTGAAGCCGCGAAGGCGACCAGAGGTGTCGAATTCAATTTAATCACATCGAAGTCACGGCTTTCGGGTAAATCGCCCAAAACCCCAATATCCGCATCATAGTTCAGAAGACTAGCAACAATGGCTTTGGTGTTCCCTCCTCGCAGGGAAACAAAAACTGAGGGATGCTTTTGGCGAAAGGGTTCTAGGATATCAATTACGTGATGGGTTGAATCAGCCATAATGTTGAGCTGGCCCGTCTTTACAGATCGTGTCTCCGTCAGAAACTCCAACGCCTGCCCTTCAACCTCAAACATACGTCTGGTGATTTCAAACAATTTTTCGCCCTCAGGCGTTACAGCTATTTGCTTTTTTGCCCGGTTAAACAAACGAACATCATACTCAGATTCCAACTTCCTAACCTGATCTGAAATGGCGGGTTGGGTCAGATGAAGGCTTTCGGCTGCGCGGGAAAAGCTCCCCTGCGAGGCGACATGGTGAAAAGCGCGCAATTGGACATACCGCATGGAAGCTCCATGTATCAATAAAACTTATAATAATAGTCATATTAACGATTATTCAAATACTGGCAACATGCTACCTCATCTTCGTGATTAACTTCTGATCCACGGATGTAAAATGACCGCGCAAATTGAGAAACCTCGAATGGGGGAGCCCTTCCTCCTCACTCCCGGCCCGCTCACCACTGCTTACAGTGTAAAAGAGAAAATGCTGAAGGACTTTGGCTCTTGGGATGGAGAGTTTCGAGCAATGACAGCACGGTTACGTTCCGAGCTGTTGTCTCTGATAAGCGATCGCGACAACGAGTTTGATTGCGTACCGATGCAGGGCAGTGGAACCTTTGCGGTTGAGGCGATGCTTGGTTCGTTTCTACCACGCAATAGTAAAACGCTGGTTCTCAGCAATGGAGCCTATGGTAAGCGCACCAGCCAAACCCTTAAACACATTGGCCGTGATTGTGTGGTTATTGATAAGGGCGACTACATGCCGCCACGGGGAACGGAAGTAGCAGAAGCCTTAGCGGCTGATCCGGACATCACCCATGTGGTTGTTGTCCATTGCGAAACATCGTCGGGCATATTGAACCCGATCAAGGAAATATCCGAAGCGACCTATGCAGCTGGCCGTAAGTTGTTGATCGATTCCATGAGTGCCTTTGGAGCGATCCCGCTTGAGGTTTCTGACGTTCGTTATGAGGCGATGGTATCCTCTGCAAACAAATGTATCGAAGGGGTTCCTGGCTTTGGCTTCATCATGGCACGTAAAACCGAACTTGAAGCGGCCAAAGGCAATTGCCATTCGCTATCCCTTGATGTCCACGATCAATGGGCGACAATGAACAAAACAGGCCAATGGCGGTTCACCCCGCCGACCCATGTGGTTGCTGCTTTCTTAGAGGCTCTGCGGCTTCACCGCGAAGAAGGTGGCGTTGCAGCCCGTGGCGCTCGCTATGCCAAAAACCGTGACGTGATGGTTTCCGGGATGCGTGATCTTGGGTTTGAAACCTTGTTGAAAGACCGCTGGCTCTCGCCGATCATCGTCACATTCTTCAATCCTGCCGATCCTGCGTTCGACTTCACTCAGTTCTATGAATTGATGAAAGCGAGTGGCTTTATAATATACCCCGGGAAACTCACCGTTGCCGATAGCTTTCGGGTGGGATGTATTGGACAAATGGATGCAGCCATAATGAAGCGTGTTGTGGAAGCCGCCGCCCAAGCCTTAAAACAAATGGGGGTCGAGAAAGCCGACCCGCCCTCCTCCGCGCTCGTGGAACGGGCAAAACTCGCCGCATAAACCTGCCGCCCTGCGGTCACAATAATTCAAAAATTGGAACGAAACAAAATGACAAATTCACTGACAGTAAACGAGCGCAACTACGCAATGCCAAAAACCTGCGCTATCTCAATTTGCCTAGACGGTTGCGAACCAGCCTACCTTGACGAAGCTATCAAAGCGGGGTTGATGCCGACCCTAAAGCGCATCAAAGAAGAAGGCACTGTGCGGTTCGCCCATAGCGTGATCCCAAGCTTCACCAACCCCAACAACCTTTCGATCGCCACAGGCCGCCCGCCAGCCATTCACGGCATTTGCGGCAACTTCCTCATCGACCCGGACACGGGCGAAGAAGTAATGATGAACGATGTGAAGTTCCTTCGTGCCCCAACAATTTTCAGCGCCTTTTATAATGCTGGCAAAAAAGTCGCCATCGTCACCGCAAAAGACAAGCTCCGCTCGCTCCTCGGTGCTGAATTGAAATTCGACGAGGGCCGCGCATTTTGTTTCTCAGCCGAAAAATCAGACACCACCACGGTTGCTGAACACGGCGTAGATAACGCCTCAAAATGGCTCGATACTCCTGTTCCAGAAGTCTATTCGGCGGAATTGTCTGAGTTCGTATTTATTGCTGGCGTGAAACTTCTCAAGGAAGAAAACCCAGACGTTATGTATCTCACCACCACCGATTACGTGCAGCATAAATATGCGCCGGGTGTTCCTGAGGCCAATGCGTTCTATAAAATGTTCGACAAGCATTTAACGGAATTGGATGCACTTGGAGCTGCGATTGTTATTACAGGTGATCACGGCATGAAACCAAAGCACGGGGCCGATGGTTCGCCTTCCGTTATTTACCTGCAAGACAAATTCGATGAATGGTTGGGCAAGGACAAAGCCCGCGTTATTCTGCCGATCACCGATCCTTACGTTGTGCACCATGGCGCACTTGGGGCATTTGCCACCACTTACCTTCCTGAAGGAGCCGATGAAGCTGGGCTGATCGCCAAGCTCGAGGCCATGGATGACATCATCTATGTCGCCAACAGAAAAGATGCCTGCGCACGGTTTGAATTGCCAGAAGACCGCATGGGAGATTTGGTGATTATTTCTGGTGAAAACATGACGTTGGGAACCAGCGAACACCGCCACGATTTGGCCGCCCTTAACGAGCCGTTGCGTTCTCACGGCGGTTTGACTGAGCAAGTGGTTCCGTTCATCGTCAACCGCGTTATGGCCGATTTGCCAGATGCACCAACGCTTCGTAATTTCGATGCTTTCTATTATGCAACACAAGCGGCAGCGCTTTAAATACGAGAACAAACCCATGAGTAAATTTGAAATTCGCCACGAAGCTATGCGTATTGGTGGTGAGAAAATCACCACTAAGAATGTTGTTGAGGTTCGCTATCCCTACACCGATGAAGTGATCGGTACGGTTCCAGCTGGAACCAGTGAACACGCGGCTAAAGCCTTTGCGATTGCGGCTGAATACAAGCCCAAACTCACCCGCTACGAGCGGCAGAAAATTCTGTTGCGCACGGGGGAACTTATTATTGAGCGCCGTGAAGAAATCGCCCATTGGCTGACCCTTGAATTGGGTATCTGCAAACAACATGCGCTTTATGAGACTGGTCGCGCTTATGATGTCTTCACGCTCGCGGGGCAACTCGCTATTCTTGATGACGGACAAATTTTCTCTTGCGATTTGACCCCCCACGGCAAGGATCGCAAGATTTACACCAAACGCGAACCGGTGAATGTTATCTCGGCAATCACCCCGTTTAACCATCCGTTGAATATGGTCGCGCACAAAATTGCGCCTTCCATCGCCACCAACAATTGCATGGTGTGTAAGCCGACAGAGCTCACCCCCCTCACCGCGATTACGCTGGCTGATATATTGTATGATGCTGGCCTTCCCCATGAAATGTTCCAAGTGGTAACGGGCATGCCTGCGGACATTGGTGACGAGATGATCACCAATGATGAGATAGACATCATCACTTTCACTGGCGGTGTTCCTGTTGGGAAAATGATTGCACAAAAAGCGGCTTATAAGCGCACGGCGTTGGAGCTTGGCGGCAATGATCCGCTGATCATTTTGAACGACTTGAATGATGATGATCTGGAAAAGGCGGCGACCATTGCTGTCGCTGGCGCAACCGGAAATTCTGGGCAACGGTGTACGGCGGTGAAGCGAATCTTGGTTCAAGAATCTGTAGCCGACCGCTTCGTGCCGATGGTGGAGAAGAAAGCCCGCGAGATTAAATTTGGCGACCCGATGGATCCAGAAACACAACTTGGGTGCGTTGTTCACGCCCAAGCCGCTGAGACATTTGAGCGCCGTGTTTATGACGCCGAAAAAGCTGGAGCCAAAGTGCTCTACGACCCCGGCCGCAAGGGTGCGCTTCTACCGCCCATCACAGTTGATTTTGTGCCCCACGCCAGCGAATTGGTAATGGAGGAAACCTTCGGCCCAATCGTTCCTATCGTGCGTGTTCCTGACAATGATGAAGCGGTTATGGAAATTTCGAATTCAACCGATTTCGGACTTTCATCCGGGGTCTGCACCAATGATTTGCACCGCGCCATCAGCTTCATCAACGGCCTTGAAGTTGGCACTGTGAACATCTGGGAACAACCGGGGTATCGCATAGAGATGTCACCCTTTGGCGGCATTAAAGATTCGGGCAATGCCGTTAAAGAAGGGGTGTTGGAAGCAATGAAATTCTTCACCAACGTCAAAACCTACTCCCTACCTTGGCCGCGTTAAACCACATTTGATATGGCAGCTCCATCAACATTTGTAATTGGATTAGTGTTGGCGGCGGCATTCCTTCATGCTCTTTGGAATGCGCTCATCAAAGGCTCATCAGATCGTGTCCTAACCATGGGCATGATCAACTTGGGGCACGCTGCGCTTGGCCTGTTGCTTGTGGTTTTATATCTACCACCCGCCGTTGAAAGTTGGCCCTTTATTGCAGGCTCAACTTTCATTCACTTATTCTACTACGGGTTTTTAATTTGGGCCTATCGGTTTGGGGACTTGAGCCAAGTCTATCCTATCGCCCGTGGTATCGCCCCAGTACTCATTGCGCTCGGAGCACAATTCTTTGCAGGGGAATACCTTTCCTACCAAGCGTGGATTGGCATTTTGATTGTCTCACTTGGCATCAGCATTTTAATGTTGGAACGGGGCAAGAGAATTCACAGGACCGCCCTCCTCGCCGCATTGCTAACAGGATTTACAATTGCCGCTTATTCAGTGGTTGACGGCATGGGAGTTCGGGTTTCGCAATCTCCCTTTGGGTATATTGGCTGGTTGTTTTTACTCGAAGTAATTCCCGCAGCTGGCTTTCTTTTTATCCGCCGAAAAGCGCTGTTATCTGCCAACAACAAAGTTTACGCCATAGGGCTTGCCGGCGGGTTGGTCTCTGCGATTGCCTACGGTTTGGCCATTTATGCGAAGAACCTCACCACCCTTGGCACAGTGTCCGCCATCCGCGAATCCAGCGTCATTATCGCAGCCCTCATAGGAGTAATCTGGTTTAAAGAACGGCCTTGGCAATTGCGCGTATTATCAGGGATGGTCGTTGCGGCAGGTGTCATCCTATTGGCCGTCGCAAAATAAAGCTCACCGCTTCAGCGCATCTTTCATACGGGAACGACAATCAACAGCCGAGAAACCGAGCAAATCTGATAAACAAGGTAAGAAACTTGCAATCAACGGTCATCTACAATGAATAGCGTTGTTTGCTGGCGGAGAGGAAGGGATTCGAACCCTCGAGACAGTTCCCCGCCTACGCCCTTAGCAGGGGCGCGCCTTCGACCACTCGGCCACCTCTCCGAGGCCGTGGTTACGGGAAAATTGAGCTCTTATCAAGAAGTGATTTTAAGAAAATCTCTTACAACCCATTTTTTATCCAAATGCGCGTCTAACTAAGTCTTGCTCCTAGTTAAACCAAAGCGCATAGGCTCCAAAATTGCGGCCAAAAGGTTGGCTCATGGTTCGCATCAACCCTTGGTCCCAGATGGGGCCTTCCTCTACGAGTTGAATCGAATTGGGCCCCGTTAGAAACAGCAAGAGATCAAAATGTTTTGTCTCTTCAAAAAAACGTTTCATATTTACACCGCGACCATATCGCAGATGGGGAGAAAGCAATTTCCCCTCAAGTAGAGCCTCTGCGGCATCAACCGATTTCAGCCAGCCGTCGATTACCTCTTGAGTTACATCCAAACCGGGAAACGGGCTCGTTTGTTTCGGGTTTGGAAGCCATTCGCGATCGTTGTCTGTTTCAGCTTGGATGAGCTTCCAAGTTGTTCGGTTAAGACGCATGACTGTCAGCATGTTTTGGCGAACTGTTTTCAGACGATCTGGCTCCACCACATCCCAACTAATTGAATGGAGGAAACTGATTGGATCGAAGACTTCCTGCATCCAACCACCATCAGACGCAGACGGATCAAGGGCAGAGTATTGTTCAACCAACCGACGCTTTTGTCGGGTTAGGTCTCGGCTTTCCTGCTGTGCTTTTTTAAGGCGGTCGAACTCTTCTTTCGTCTTTCCTTTTTCAATATCCTTTTGCGCGTTCGATAAAGTTTTGTCGCGAGTAATTTTACGGTATCCCGTTCGTATTTCACCCAGGCGCTTAAGATTCTCACTGGAAAATACTGCCTCTGTTTTCTTCTCTATTTCTTCAACTTTGGCTTTCAATGCGGCTATCTCTTCACTACTGCCTCTCGCGTTGCCGAGGGAGCGGCCAAATTTTGTTGCCTGATCGCCAAAAATTGTATGGAAGCTTGCGTCGTAGCTTTTCTCAAAATCAAAACTCAAAAAGAAGTTGCCAATAGACATCAGAACATTCGTATAGCCGCGCAGCCAATGAGCGTCGGCTGTATCAAACGCGATTGTGAAATCTTGCAATCCAGGAGGAAGGCCTGCTCCTCTTCGCCCGCTCATTTGGTTCAATAAACTCGCAAGGGATTCGTTATCAGTAATAGTTCCATCACCATCAAGGTCATAGCGTACTTTCATCAAAGTGAAGGGCAGTTTTGCCGGTGTCTCCCCCATCTTGGAAAGCGTCTTATCCGCCGCTTCTAGTCGGGTCACGAATTTTTCAAAGATCGCCCTCACTTTCTTGTAGCTTGCGACTTCCGCTTTAGGGTTTGGTGGAACTGGGGCGCGTAACACAGGGAGGAAATTTCTCATTCCTCCGTTTCCTTGGCCTTGATTGCCAACCCCATAACGGAACAAATCCTGTTGCAAACCCTCTATCGCATGAAAAAATTGCAATGTGCCAAGGCCAAAAATTGCTTCGCCATTCTTGGAATTTTCAGCGAGCTTCCCTTCTAGTTTTGTAATCCCTTGAGACAGCCCTTGCCCATAGGCGTGTGCAGCGAAAAGCTTAGCTGTCGCTTCATCTGCTTTAGCGGCGGTCAGTGGTGAGAGGGTTAAGGCAAGTGCTATTGTCGCTGATTTAATGAGGGACAAAGGTGAATCTCCAACAATTAATTTTGGTAATAATTGGTGACACTAAAATTTCCGTTTGTGGCGATGGTAAGACAAATAGCCGTGAAAGATTTGTTTTGCCGTATCAATTTTTTCAATCTTGAATTAGTTTTCTCTCAATAAAGCCGTTATGGCTCCGGAGAACCTCGATTATGAATTGTGTATTTGTTCAACTACGCTGCACCCCCGGCAAGGGCTATGATGTCGCCGACGATATTTATAAGCGCGAAATTGTCTCCGAGTTATATTCCACCAGTGGTGAGTTTGACCTCTTAGCAAAAATCTATGTGCCAGAGGGCGAAGACATTGGCCGTTTCATCAACGATAAAATTTTAGACATTGAAGGTATTGAGCGGACGTTGACCACCCTCACCTTCCAAGCGTTTTGAGCCACTCGCCTAATTCATGATCGAACGATAAATGACCATTAAAGCAATATTGTTCGATAAAGACGGCACGCTCCTCCAATTTGATGCGACCTTTCTTCCGGCAACGTCGAAGGTGATTAAGAGCCTGTCCGAAGGTGACACTGCTTTGGCGAAGCAAATTGCAGAGCTCGTTAAATTTGACATTGATAACGTGGCGCTCGCCCCCTCCTCCGTTTTAATTGCTGGCAGTGTTGATGACATCGCAGTAACGCTCATGCCATTGTTGAAATACGACAGCGTTGCCGAATTGAGCAAGCGCGTGAATGCGCTTTATGTGGAGCATTCGCTGAGCACTGTTGTTGGTTTCGATTTTTTAACGCCCACATTGGATAAATTGAAAATAATGGGGCTGCCGCTTGGGGTTGCCACCAATGACACGGAAGAAGGCGCGTACTCACATCTAAACAAGTTGGAAGTCGCAGAGCGGTTTTGTTTTATCGCGGGCTTCGATAGCGGCTTTGGGGCTAAACCCGAACCGGGTATGGTCTTGGGGTTTGCCGACCACTTAGGCTTCGCTCCAGAAGAAATTATGATGGTGGGAGATTCCACCCACGATTGCCACAGTGGCCGTGCTGCTGGAGCAATCGTCATTGGAGTAACGAGTGGCGGCGCAGAAGCCGAAGAGCTTGCCCCCCATGCCGACTACGTTTTGCCGAGTATTGCGGAACTGCCCGATTTAATTGCAAAGTTAAACGCATGAAAGAAATGATCCTCACCCTTAACGCTGGTTCTTCCTCGGTTAAATTCGCGCTGTTTGAAGCGGCCTCCGAGCCTGTTCTAATCTTCAGGGGGCAGGTTGATGGGATTGGTTCTGATGCCCGTATGAAGGTGAAGGGAGCCGATGGGGAGATCATCAACAAACGTGACTTGGATGAGGCCACGACCAAAACGCCGAGCGATGGGTTGGCAGTCATAATTGAGACAATCAACACTCTTGCACCAGATGCGAATATCACTGCCGTTGGCCATAGGATTGTCCATGGCGGTGTGGACTATGACGGCCCCGTTTTGCTTGATGCTAAAGTGTTGGCGAAACTCAAAGCACTCACCCCCTTTGCTCCGCTCCACCAACCGCACAATTTGGCAGGGGTAGCGGCCGCTCAAAAAGCCTTCCCAAATGCGCCACAGATTGGGTGTTTTGATACCGCCTACCACCGCTCTCACCCGTGGGTGAATGACACGTTCGCCATTCCCCGCAAGCTCTACGACCAAGGCGTTCGGCGCTTTGGTTTCCACGGGCTATCCTATGAATACATCAACACCAAACTCGACGAGATCGCACCCTTCTATCAAGACGGAAATGTTGTGGTCGCGCACCTTGGTAATGGGGCCAGTATGTGCGCTGTACGGGATGGGCAATCGGTTGGTTCAACCATGGGATTCTCGGCGCTCGATGGTCTGCCGATGGGAACGCGGTGCGGACAGCTCGACCCCGGTGTGGTGCTGTATCTGATGGATCAAATGGCGATGAGCGCCGAAGAGATCGAGCACATGCTTTATCGTGAGAGCGGGTTGAAAGGTCTGTCAGGAATTTCCAATGACATGCGGGTGTTGTTGGATTCCAATGCCCCCGAAGCCGCCCAAGCAATCGACTATTTCATCTTCCGCATACGCCGTGAATTGGGGGCAATGGCGGCAGTACTGGGCGGGCTTGATGCCGTGGTTTTCACTGGTGGTATCGGCGAAAACGCAGCCCCAATTCGCGAGAAAATTTGCGACGATATGAACTGGCTCGGCATGGAGTTGGATGAGACCCGCAACCGTAAGAACGAACAAATCATCTCCTCAGACCGCAGCCGTGTTCGGATATTTGTATTGCCAACGAATGAGGAATTGATGATTGCACGGCATGTGGTGGGGTTGATGAATTAAGGTGATTTTGGTTGGAATACCGCTTTAAGACACACCCACAACTTTATCATTCTCGCGACAGCGGGAATCCATACGTCAACGGATTCATGGGCTTTGATTATCGCCGTAACGCATAACTATCACCCCGTAACACCTTCCGAACCAACGGGAAAATTGCTTCCCGCTGTCGCGGGAATGACAAGAGGAGAGTTGGTAATTGTTCTCTCTAGGCTCGTCCTTTTGGCTTGATTGAGTGGCGGCTTGGAGCTCTTAGGTGAAGTTTTACTTCGCCCGTCCGGCTATTCAAAACCTGCGTTTTCTTCCCTTACTTACTAACCAAGTCAGAAGCATTACACCTGTTCCAAGAAGACCAACCACTTTGGTAGATTTAGTCTCAGATGACGTCGTTAGTGCCCAAAAAATATATCCACCAACGAAACCAAAACCAGCACTGAGAAATTCACTAACTGCTGGTGGAGCTCCTATTCCACCGAATTTTGAGATAAGAGTGCTCATGCAATAAAAGCCATACGCGGCTGACACAAAAGCATAGGAATACCAAGTGTCTATAGAGTTTTTCCGCATAGCATACATTATTACTAAGCCAGGTAAGCCAATCGTAACGGCGCACAAGATACCAAGGATCGGCATCATGGCGATCATAAAAATAGTTGATTCCCACCACTCTACAGTTACATTGACGGTATTGAATTCTTGATAAAGTTCATTAGCAATCAGAAGTGGCCCAGCAAACGAAATGACGATTGCCCAACTGATAATATAGAACACCCAGAGGTCCTTAGTATTACCCCCACTTGCAGTGGTTCTAGTTTCGAGTGAAATTTTTGGAATGAATGTCATTCGAAAATAGTATCGCATATCAATCTTCACTTCGTTAAATGAAATGGTAAACAACGCTTTAAAAAATAAAACGTACCGAGTCATTCGCTCGAGCTAATGTCAGCCATTCTGCCGTTAGGCATGTCACTCCCCTCAATAAAGTGTCTTAGCCTGCCGCTCTTGCAGGGCGGCATCATACATTTCTCCTTCAAATTCTGCCATGACTGACTGCACCAATTGCCCCGCTTTTGGCAGCTCGCTTGCCTCTACTTGGCTTTCCATATCCCACAGCTTGGCTCTCTTAATCGCACGGGCGCATTGGAAATAGATTGTGTCTATGTTGATGACAATCGCGGTTACTGGGGGCTTTCCGTTGACGGTGAAACTCTCCAATAGTTCTGGCTCGGTTGTGATGTGTGCCTTGCCGTTTATGCGCAGACATTCGTTCCAACCGGGGATCAAAAACAGCAGGCCAACGCGGGGTTCTTCAACAATATTGCGCAGGGTATCGAGGCGATTATTTCCACGCCTATCGGCAATCGCAATTGTGCGCTCGTCGAGAATTTTGACAAACCCCACACCATCGCCACGGGGTGAGCAATCCATTCCCCCTGCCCCAAGTGTTGCTATCGTCATAAACGGTGCTGCTTCTATCAAGGTGCGGTATTCCGCGTTTATCACTGGGGTTTCCTTGGCGAGTGAAGCACCTGCGGCTTTGCCGTAGAGAGCCTCTAGTTCTGCGGTGGTGGTGATGCGGTCGGTCATGGGAATCCCTTCAATAAGAACTACCAATCTCATAACATTTAACAGGCTCACGCAAAGTTTTCTTTCTTGTGATGACAAAACAGCGCACAAAGAACCACACTTACTGCATCAAGGAACACCCAATGAAATTGTCGCAACTGAAGTCCATTATCACCGCTGCCGCACTGATTTCCAGCACCATGGTTCTGTCAGCCGAAGCGGGTTCTATGCGCGGAAAATCAGGCCATAAGGCTTCGGGCAGCGCGAGCATTGCGGGAAGTACAGTTAAGCTCAGCTCTAACTTCAAATTTGATGGTGGCCCCGATGTCTATGTTGCCGTGAAGCAAGGTGGCAAGGGCGTAAAATTGCTTGGTAAACTTCGCAGCAACAAAGGCGCGCAATCCTACAAACTGCCCTCTGGCACCAAAAAATCTGATGTCGATCAGATCATTTTGTGGTGCAAAAAATACAATGTTGCGTTGGGGGCGGCCAGCGCATACTAGCACTGGCTAACACACCTACATATTTGGATATGCTGGCCCTTCGCCGCACAGATAAGCGCTGTTGCGCTTATCTGAACAAATGATAGGGCGGCGACAGCAGA